>DIHE01000194.1:89539-102896 GCA_002420005.1 Holophagales bacterium UBA5704
TGCAGGCGGGTGTTCATCTCCAGGAAGTAGAAGCTGCCGTCCTGGGCGAGCAGGAACTCGCACGTCCCGGCGTTGCTGTAACCCACCGCGGAGGCGGCCTTGACCGCGGCCTCCCCCATGCGGCGGCGCAGATCCGGATCGACCACCGGCGACGGCGCCTCCTCGACGACCTTCTGGTGGCGGCGCTGGAGCGAGCACTCGCGCTCGTTCAGCGAGACCACCTTGCCGTAGAGATCGCCCATCACCTGGATCTCGACGTGGCGCGGATCGACGATGAACTTCTCCAGGTAGACCGAGTCGTCGCCGAAGCTCGCCCCGGCCTCGGAGCGGGCGGCGCGGTAGGCGGAGGCCAGCCCTTCGGCGGCGTCGACCCGGCGCATGCCCTTGCCGCCGCCGCCGGCCGAGGCCTTGAGCATGACCGGATAGCCGATCGTCTCGGCGAACGCCGCGGCGCTTTCGAGGTCGGGGAGAGGGTCCTGGCCGCCGGGGACGACCGGCACCCCGGCGGCGATCATCAGGCGGCGGCACTCGACCTTGGAGCCCATGGCGTCGATCGCCTCGGGCGAGGGTCCGATGAAGGTGATGCCGGCATCGCGGCACTGGCGGGCGAAGCCGGCGCGTTCGGAGAGGAACCCATATCCGGGATGGATGGCGTCGGCCCCGCAGCGCACCGCGAGATCGACGATGGCGTCCCCTCGCAGATAGCTCTCCCGCGAGGGCGCCGGCCCGATGCAGTACGCCTCATCGGCGAGCAGCACCGGCAACCCCAAGCGGTCGGGCTCGGAATAGATCGCCACGGTGCGGATCCCCCGCTCGCGGCACCCGCGGATCACCCGCACCGCGATCTCGCCCCGGTTGGCGATGAGGACCTTGCGGATCTTCTTGTTCGGCTCGGTCATGGCAGTGTGGCTATCTTATCCGGTCTGGGGGGCCGGCGCCCTACAGCGGAAAGTCCAGGTTGTAGACCGCCCGCCCGCGGCCGACGGCGAGGAGCAGGCTGCCGCGTTCGACGCCGCGGATGACCTCGCGGCCGAGGGCTTCGAGGCTCGTCACCTCCTGGCCGTTGGCGCCCAGGAGCAGGTCGCCGCGGCGCAGGCCGCGCCGGTCGGTCTCCGATCCGGCGGTGACGCTTTGGACCGCCAGGCGCCCCTGCCGTTCCTCCACCGCGAGGCCGAGAGTGCGCTCCAGGATCCGCAGGCCGAGGCCTTCCGGCGGACGCACGGCGCGCAGGGTGAGCTGCACGGTGCGGTCGCCGCGCCGGACGTCGAGGCGCAGTGGAGCGCCGAGGGCGGCGGTGTAGAGGGCTGTGGCCACGTCCTCCCGGGTGGCGACCGGCTTGCCGTCGACGGCGACGATCACGTCCTGCTCGGCGAGACCGGCCTCGACCGCGGGGGAATCGGGGTAGAGCTTGAAGACCAGGGCGCCGCGGCGCTCGTCGAGGCCATAGCGTTGAGCCAGCTCGGCGTCCACGGTGAGCAGGCGGGCGCCGGTCCACAGCGGGCGCAGCTCGCCGAAGCGCAGCAGGTCGTCGACCACCCGGCGGGCGCGGTCGGCCGGGATGGCGAAGCCGATACCGTTCGCACCGGAGATGATCGCGGTGTTCACCCCGATCACTTCGCCGAGGATGTTGACCAGCGGCCCGCCCGAGTTGCCGGGATTGATCGAGGCGTCGATCTGCAGGAAGTCGGTGAACAGGCGTTCGCCGCGCTCGGAGGGGACGGTGCGGCCGCGCGCCGAGAGCACGCCGGTGGTCACCGTGTGCGACAGGCCGAACGGATTGCCGATGGCGAGCACGGTTTCGCCGATCATCAGGTCGCCGCTGTGGCCGAGCGGCACCGCGGGCAGGTTGCCGCCTTTCACCTTGAGGACGGCGAGATCGGAGTCGCGGTCGGAGCCGAGCACGTCGGCTTCCAGCTCCCGCCCGTCGAGGGTGGTCACCACGATGCGCGACGCTCCTTCGATGACGTGGGCATTGGTGACCACGATGCCCTTGGCGTCGACGATCAGGCCGGAGCCGAGCGACTGCGAGCTCCGGGTGGTGGGGCCGAAGAACATGCCGAAGAACGGGTCCACCTCGCGGACGGTCGCTTCCGCCGAGATGTTGACCACGGCCGGCGAGACCTTGTCGACGACGGCGACGACCGGGGTGCGGCGGGCGGCGAGGTCGGCGGTGCGGGACTGGGCGCGGGCGGCGTCCTTCGGGCCGCTGAAGGAGAGGAGGAGAAGGGTGGCGAGAACCGTGCGTTTCATGGCGTCTAGCATAGGCGAAGCGTGGGAGCGATGCCCGCCACCTCTCGCCGTTCAGGTGCCCGGGCCCGTCCGGGCCAGCGGCGGCAGAGAGGCCCGCCGGACGTGCTCCTGGAGGAGGGCATCGGCTCCTCCGTCGTCGAGGTGCTCGAGAGCTGCGCCGCCGTCTTCGAGGATGCGCTCGACCAGGGCCTCCTGGGTGCGCGCCCGGCGCAGGGCCTCGACATAGGTGATGGTGGTGAACGAGACCAGGGAGTAGAGCGACCGGTAGCGATCCGGATGGAGGTGCTCCAGCCGGCGCTCGACCGCCTTGCTCAGCAGGAATCGCGGGTCTCCGACGCGGTCGCGGATCTCTCCGAAATGCAGCAGCGACAGGTCTGCGATGGCATCCGCGTTCGGCTTGCGCTCGCGCTCGTAAGCGGCGAGGGCGACCTCCCAGTCGCCGCCGTGGCGGTCGAGGCAGGCGTCGAGCACGGCGCAATCCTCGAACCCGCAGTTCGCCCCCTGGCCGAACGAAGGAACCACGGCATGGGCGGCATCGCCGATCAGGGCGACGCGCCCGCGCACCCAGGGGTTGCAGCGGACGGTCACCATGGAGCTCACCGGCCGGCCGAAGAAGTCGCCGGCCAGGTTGGGGATGTATCCGACCGTATCGGGGAACGAGCGGTTGAAGAAGGCGAAGAGGTCTTTCTCGTCGCGCACCGCGGCGAACGAGACCTCTCCCTCGAAGGGCAGATGGAGTGCCAGGGTGGTGCTGCCGTCGAAGTTGGGAAAGCCGATGAGCATGTAGCGGCCGCGCGGCCAGATGTGCAGGGCGTTGAGGTCGAGCCTCCAGGCCGCGGATTCCGCCGGCGGCACCGTCAGCTCCTTGTACCCCTGGTCGAGATAGGACTGGGAAAAGTCGAACCGGTCGGTTCTCTGGAGCTGCAGGCGCACCGCGGAAAACGCGCCGTCGGAGCCGAAGACCCATGCGGCGCCCTCCGTCCGCCGGGCGCCCGTCTCCTGATCCTCCAGGACCACCGACGGGGCCTGTGGGTCGAGGCCCACGCACTTGACGCCGAAGTGGATCCGGACCCCGTGCTCCTTCTCCGCGATGTCGAGCAGCGCGCGGTTCAGCTCGTTGCGGGTGATGGAGTACAAGGCTTCGCCTTCGTTGCCGTACGGCTGGAAGGCCACCTGGCCGTCCTCGGCGTGGATCTGGCGGCCGTAGGCCGGGATGGTGACCGCCCGCACGGCATCGTGGGCACCCACCCGCTCCAAGGCGGCGAAGCCGCGCTCGCAGAGGGTGAGATTGATCGAGCGGCCGGAGCTCTGCGCGAAGGTCCGCGGGTCCGGCTTCCGGTCGTAGATGCGCACCGTGCAGCCGCGGCGGGCCAGGAAGATGGAGAGCAGGGAACCGACCAGTCCGCCTCCGACGATCATGATGTCGCTCATGGTTTCAAGAATCCTTTCCCGGCGGGTTCGCATTCTCCACGGCTCCGCTTGGCGAGAGATCACCCGCCGCAATGAATCTGGAGTCAACCCTTAAGTGCCGATACCCTACCACGAGGGGCGAAGGTTCGTCCAATCGCAACGCTGGTTCTTTCAGCGGCCGGCGCCGCGCACGATCGCGAGGAGGTCCTGGCCGTACTTCTCGACGATCGTGGGCCCGATGCCGGTCACCTCGTAGAGCTCGACCTCGGAGCGTGGCCGGCGGGCGGCGAGGGCGGTCAGGGCGCGGTCGGTGAGGATGCGGAAGGCCGGCACCCGCCGCCGCTGTGCCTCCCCCTTGCGCCAGGCGCGCAGCGTCTCGACCAGGCCGGGGAGAAGGTCGTCCCCTCCGCTGCCGGGAGCCTCGATCGCGCCGGCCCGGTCTTTGCGCGGCCGGCGTTCCCGCTGCGCCCGCTGCTCGCGGCGCTCCTCCTTCGTCTTCCTCCGCTTGCGTTTCTCTCCCGGCGTCCCCTCGTCGGGCAGCTCGATGCGTCGCGCCGCCTCCGGGCCGGCGCAGAGGCCGTCCGGGGTCAGGCTGACCCGCTGGAAGCGGATCGACCGGCCGTCCTTCTCGAACGAGTCGTCGCGGAGGGCGACGAGGCCGGCGCGGGAGAGGCCCCCGAGGAGACGTTCGTAGCCTTTGCGGTCGAGGTCTTGCTGCGGCCCGCCCGGCGGTTGTCCCGGCGGCCCGCCCGCGGCCGCCTCCAGCTCGCGCCAGATCTGCCCGGTGCTCTGGTTGTCCCGCCGGCGCAGCGCTTCGAGGATCCTGCCCAGCACTTCCGCCTCTCCCCCGGTCGGATGGCGGAAACGGCGCAGCTCGCAGGCGGCCGGCGCGCAGAGGTCGCACATCCCGCAGGGCTTGCCCGAGTCTTCCTGGTCGCCGAAGTGGCGCACCAGGTGGAGCATGCGGCAGCCGTGCGATTCGGCGAAGCGGACGATGAGGTCGAGCTGCGCGAGCTTGTGGTCGCGCTGCGCGAGGTAGGGCTTCAGCCAGCCCGCCTCGCCGCGCGCCGCGAGGCCTTCGGCGTCCACCAAGGCGCCGTGGTGGATCCACAGCTTTTCGAGCGCCTTCTCGAACAGCTCCTCGTCGAGCCGCAGCTTGTCGCGCAGCACCTCCGGAGAGCGGGCCTCGGGGGTCAGGGCGCGGTAGATCTTGTCGAGCACGTCCGGGTCCGGATAGTCGCGGGCATGGAAAAACTCGTGGCTGCGCCGATCCGTCCAGGAGTAGAGGAGGATGGCGCGCGACGGCTTGCCGTCGCGGCCGGCGCGGCCGATCTCCTGGTAGTACCCCTCGACGGTGCCCGGCAGCCCGGTGTGGATCACCGTGCGCACATCCGGCTTGTCGACGCCCATGCCGAAGGCGATGGTGGCGACGATCACCTGCAGGCTGCCGGAGAGGAACGCGGTCTGCACCTTGTCGCGGGCGGCGGTGGGCATGCCGGCGTGGTAGGCGGCGGCGGGGAAGGAGCTGCGCAGCTCCTCGCCGAGGGCCTCGGCCTCCTTGCGGCTCGGCGCATAGACGATCGCCGGCCGGTTCTCCGGCCGGGAGAGGAGGCGGTGGACCGCCTCGCGGCGCTCCGACGGGCGCAGCTCGGCGACCTCCACCGCGATGTTGGTGCGCCGGAAGCCATGGATGAACCGGCCGGGTGCGGCGAGCCCGAGCTGGCTGGAGATGTCCTCCTGGACGAGCGGCGTGGCGGTCGCCGTCAACGCGATCACCGGCGCCGGGCGCAGCAGCGGCAGGCGCTGGCCGAGCATCCGGTAGTCGGGCCGGAAGTCGTGCCCCCACTGCGAGATGCAGTGCGCTTCGTCGACCGCGATGAGGACCGGCTTGCGCTTGGCGAGCATCTCCGGAAAGCCGGGGACGCTCAGCCGCTCCGGGGCGATGAACAGGAAGTCGAGGCGCCCGGCGAGGTAGTCGACGCAGGCCTCGCGGGACCTGGCGCGGTCGCGCCCCGAGTGGATGCGCTCGGCGCGCAGCCCGAGCTCCTTGAGCTTGCCGACCTGGTCCTCCATCAGGGCGATGAGCGGTGACACCACCAGCGTCGTGCCGGCGCGCGCCAGGCCCGGGAGCTGGTAGCACAGCGACTTGCCGGCGCCGGTGGGCATCACCAGCAGGACGTCCCTGCCCGCGGTGACCGCCCGGCAGACGTCCTCTTGATAGGGCCGGAAAGACTCCAGGCGGAAGGCGGAGCGCAGGAGGTCGGCGAGGCGCTCGGGGGGCGTGGGGGACCTGAACCCCTGCCCCCCTCTCCCATCGCGTTCCCCTCCCCCGGGAGAGGGGGCACCCTCTCCCGCGTGGCTCACCGGAGGCGCGGTGGGGAGGCGCGCCTGTTCCGGCCGCGGCGCCGGGGCGGCCGCCGCAGGTGCCGCCGTGCCGATCACCTCCTTCACATACCCCTCGATCCCGCGCAGGAACTCCGCGAGCGCCGCCTCGCCTTTCTGCACGCGGCGCAGGTGCGCTTCCCATTCGCCGGTCATCGCCGGGCTCTTCACGTGCGGGTGGACGATCTCGATGAGCCGGATGCCGCGCTCCGTGGCATGGAGGATCTTGCCTTGCCGCTCGACGTAGGTGCGGCGCAGCAGGGTCTCGATGATTTCCGCCCGGGTGGCCGGGGTGCCCAGGCCGCTCTCCTTCATGGCGTCGGAGAGCTCCTTGTCGTCCAGCGTGCGGCCGGCGGTCTCCATGGCGGTGAGCAGCGTCGCCTCGGTGTGGCGCTTCGGCGGCCGGGTCTTCTTGGCCACGGCCTTGGCGTCCGCCACCCGGCGCGCCAGGCCGCGGGCGAGCCCGGGCGGCAGGTCCTGCGTCTCGTCGCCGTCCGCGCCCGCGTCCGCGTCGTCCTCCTTGCGCTCCTTCTTGTCGTCCTTCTTCTCCTTCTGCAGGTCGAGCACCTTCCAGCCCGCCTGCTGCACCGCGGTGCCTGCGCTGTGGAAGCGGTCGACGGTCGAGCCCATCGGCGAGGTGACGCGGGTGATCACCGTGGTCACCGACCAGACGTGGTCGTCGTGCCAGGCCATCAGGAGACGGCGGCAGATCAGGTCGTAGAGCTTCTGCTCGTCCGGCGAGAGCCCGGCGCGCTCGGCCACCGTCGCGGTGGGCAGGATGGCGTGGTGGTCGGAGACCTTGGTGTCGTCCACGAAGCGCTTGCCGAGCGGCCGGTCGCCGGTGCCGGGGGCGATCTGCTCCGCGGTGTAGGCGCTGCGGATCGCGCGCACCACCTCGCCCAGGGTGGCGGCGACGTCGGTGGAGAGGTGGCGGCTGTCGGTGCGCGGATAGCTGATCAGCTTGCGCGTCTCGTAGAGCATCTGCGCGATGCCCAGCGTCCGCTGGGCGCTGAACCCCCAGAGGCGGTTGGCGTGGCGCTGCAGCTCGGTCAGGTCGTAGAGGAGAGGCGGCGGCATCCGCTTCGTCTCCTCACGGACGGACTCGACCTCGGCCCGGCCGGTGCGCGCGCGGCCGACGATCGCCATCGCCTCCTCCAGATCCGCACCCGGACGATCCGGCGTCGGCCTGAGCCGCCGCGCCTCGATCGTCGGCGTGTCGCCGCGGAACCAGACCCCGCGGTAGGCGGGGGCGTCGGCCTCCGGCGGTGTGAAGGCGGCGTACACCTCCAGGTAGTCCTCGGGGACGAACGAGCGGATGGCGAGCTCGCGCTCCACCAGGATGGCGAGGGTCGGCGTCTGCACCCGGCCGACGGACCACAGCTCGTCGTTCTCGCGGAAGTCGAGGGTGTAGAGGCGGGAGAGGTTCATCCCCACCAGCCAGTCGGCCCGGCTGCGCCCGCGTGCGGCGTCGGCGAGCGGATCGAATTCGCGGCCCGGCCGCAGCCCGGCGAACCCCTTGCGGATGGCCTCGGCGGTGAGCGAGGAGATCCACAGCCGGGAGACCGGCTTGCGGCAGCCCGCGGCTTCATAGATGTAGCGAAAGATCAGCTCGCCCTCGCGCCCGGCGTCCGTCGCGCACACCACCTTCTCGACCTGCGGGTCGTTCAAGGCGCGTTTGACGATCTCGAACTGCGCCCGGGTGTCCTCGGGGACGACGAGCGGCCAGTCCGCCGGCAGCATCGGGAGGTGGTCGCGGCTCCACCGTTTCCATTCCGGCCGGATCTCGTGCGGCTGCGCGAGCGTCACCAGGTGGCCGATCGCCCAGGTGACCAGGTAGCCGTTGCCGCGCAAAAACCCTTCCCCGCGCTCGTTGGCCCCGAGCACCCTGGCGATGTCGCGGGCGACGGACGGCTTCTCGGCGACGACGGCGGTCAGGGGGGAGGCGGCCGGAGGCATCTCGGAGGAAAGCTTACCTGCTTTGCCGGCCTCTTCCCAAGGAAAAAGAGGACCCCGGAGCGCGCCGCGCCGGGGGCGCCTTCGCGGGGGACGAGGCCTCAGACCTTCGGCAGGGCTCCGATCTTCTCGCCGTGCAGCTTCGACAGGTACAGCGAGGTCGCGGCGTGCGCGGCGAGAAGGTTGAACAGCTCGTAGTCGATGGCTTCCAGCCCGTTCTTCTGCGGGAGAAGCCGGAAGAGGGCGAGCGCGCCGAAGACCTGCTCGCCCAGCTTCAGGGGGACGCACACGGTGAGATTCGCCTCG
Organism: Holophagales bacterium UBA5704; assembly: GCA_002420005.1. Lineage (GTDB taxonomy): Bacteria > Acidobacteriota > Thermoanaerobaculia > Multivoradales > UBA5704 > UBA5704. The sequence continues at coordinate 97,841 of DIHE01000194.1, forward strand.
CGCGGCGCCCGCGCCAGATCCATCCCCTTGCCGGGTAGATAGATCTCGCCGGACAGCGCGGTCTTGCCGATGATCCCGGAGCCGGGCGGCACCGTGGCATAGGTCACCGGATCGATCCCGAACGAGCCGACCAGGCGCAAGGTCGCGCCGTCGTCGTCCATCTCGTAGATCGCCAGCTCCTCCGAGCCGATGAGGTTGATCACGATCTCCTGGATCGCCGACAGGACCTCGCGGCGGTCGAGCGTGCTGTGGAGGTGGTAGCTGGCCACGTACAGGTTGGCCAGGTTGTTGTTCTGCTGCTCGACCGAGAAGTACTGGTGGGAGTATTGCTGGTTGGCGGCCTCCACCTCGGCGAGCTGGCGGCGCAGGTCGCTCTGCTCGTGGTAGATGCGGTCCAGCTCCTCGCGCAGGGTCAGCATCTTCTCCTGGAGGGTGAGCTTCTCGCTGAGCAGGCGGCCCTTCTCGCTTTCGAGAGACGCCACCAGCCGGCGGAGCTTCTCGTTCTCGCTCAGCAGGTTCTGGACGTAGCGCCGGGTGTCTTCGCGGACCTTGAAGACGTAGCTGCCCTGCTCCTCGACATCCTTCTTGATCGCCATGTCGGCTCCTTGGTTGCCGTCATTGTACCCCGGCGGGCTCCCGTTGCCAGTAGAACGGCTCGTGCTGGTGCGGATGGTTGCCGGTCTCGTCCATCGTATGGGCGTCGTAGACCCGGCCGTTGGCGATCACCCAGCGGATCGCCTCGGTGTGGCGGATGTTCTCCAACGGATTCGCGTCGAGCACGATGAGGTCGGCCAGCTTGCCGGGCTCCAGGGAGCCGAGGTCCTTGTCGAGGCCGAGGTGGCGGGCGCCGTCGATCGTGGCGGCGCGCAGCGCTTCGAACGGGGTCATCCCCCCTTGGACGAACATCCACATCTCCCAGTGCGCGCCGAGCCCCTCGCGCTGGCCGTGGGCGCCGACCTGCACGCCGACGCCCAGGTCCTGGAGATCGGCGACGATCCGCGCGTTGTCCTGGTAGCCCCACTCTTCGTCCGGCACGTGGACCCTCCGCCGTGCCTGCGGATCGACCTGGTCGCGCGGCACGAAGCGGAGCAGCCGCTCGTTCTTCCAAACCGGTGTGTCGGCGTACCAGTAGCTCTCCCCCATGAGGGTGCCGAAGGCGACGATGAGGGTCGGCGTGTAGCCCACCTCGGTGCCCTTCCAGAGCTGGCGCACATCGTTGTAGATGCGGCCGACCGGCAGAGAGTGCTCGATACCGGTGTGGCCGTCCACGATCATGGTCATGTTGTAGTTGAACAGCGATCCGCCTTCCGGAACCACCATCATGCCGAGCTCGCGCGCCGCGGCGAGGATCTGCTGGCGCTGCTCGCGCCGCGGCTGGTTGTAGCTCTTCACGCTGAAGGCGCCGACCGCCTGCATGCGGCGCAGGTGGGTGCGCGCATCGTCCAGGCTGTCGATCGGCGCGGTGTAGGAGGTGGTCGCACCGTAGAGGATCGTGCCGGTCGAGAAGATCCGCGGCGCCCGCAGCAACCCGGCGCGGCCCAGCTCGGACGCGGCGAAGGTGGTCGAGGTCTGGCTGGAGGGATCGTGGATCGTGGTCACGCCGAAGGCCAGGGTGGCGTCGAGGTTCCAGTTCTGCTGCGGAATGACCTCGTCGCTGCCGAAGTCGCCGTGCCAGTGGGCGTCGATGAAGCCGGGGAGGACCGTCTTGCCGCTTCCGTCCACGACGAACGCACCGGCCGGCACCGCGGTCGAGGCGCGCGGTCCCACCGCCGTGATGCGGTTTCCCTCGACCACCACCGTGCCGTCCTCGATCACCTCGTCCCCCTTCATCGAGACGATCCGCGCCCCGACCACGGCCACCGTGCCCGTGGGGACGTCCGCCTTCGCCGGGAAGCCGATGGGCAGCCCGTGGGCCGGCGGATCGGGGAGCTTCTCCGGTGCGCCGTCCAGAAAGGCGAAGGCGTTCTTGAGGTCGAGACTGAACAGCTCGGGACCGAGCGACCAGTGGAGCGTCTTCGCATCGCCCGACCAGTGGAGCCAGGTGCCGGCGTCCTGGGTGACCTTGCGCAACGGCACCGCGGAGCCCTTGGGGCCGACGTCGACCGGCTTCCCGGTCGGGATGAACGGCGTCACATAGGCCTGGAACCGCTCGACAAAAGCCACCCAGCGGCCGTCCGGCGAGACCTGGAATTCCGTCGCCCAGTCGCTCTGCAGGTGGACCCGCTCGTCACCACCGTCCAGCTCGATCGAGGCGAGCTGCCTCTTGGAGTCGGCGCTGCGCAGCAGATACACGCGGTCGCCGGCGGCGCCGAAGTGCGGGGCCTCGCCGTCGCGGGTCACCAGAACCGGCTCGCCGCCCGCCGCCGGCACGCGATAGATCCCGAGGTCCCCGGACCAGGCCGGCGTCGTCAGGCCCCCACCTTCGATCCGCCGGTAGACGATCTGCCGGCCGTCCGGGGTGAACACCGGTTCCACGTAGTGGCCGGGGCGGTCCACCACCACCCGTCCTTCGCCGCCGGTCGCCGGGACCACGCGCACCGTGGCGAGCGTGCGGTCGTTCCAGGTGGTGTAGACCACGAAACGTCCGTCGCGGGAAAAGGACGGATACAGCTCGGAATGATCGCTCTGCCGGGTGAGCCGGCGCGGCGTGCCGTTCGGCAGGTCCTTGATCCACAGGTACCCGAGCGTCTGATAGACCACGCGGTCCCCCTGCGGCGAGGTCTGGACCCAGCGCAGCATGCGGGTGTCGAACGTCTCCGGAGCCACCGTCACCGGGAAGCGCAACGCCGCCACCACCGCGCGGGTGTCTTTCACGTGAAACGGAATGACCGCGGCCTGGCGGGTGGCCACGTCGAGCCGGCGGATCTTGCCGCCGGCCCAGAAGACCACGGCGCGCGAGTCCGGCGTCCAGGCCATGGCCGGGTAGACGCCCTGCACCGCCCAGCCTTCCTGCATGTCGCGGTCGAGCGCGTCATAGACCGGCCACTGCTCGCCGGAGCGGACATCCAGGAGATGCAGGACGCTCTTGCCGCGCACCCGGCGGACGAAGGCGAGGCGCTTGCCGTCTGGCGACGGCGTGGCCCGGATCGAGCCGCCGGGGCCGGTGACGAAGCTCTCGGTCTCGCCGGTCTGCCGGTCGAGCCGCTGGATCGCATAGATCTGGGTGTTGGGGTCCTTGTCGTACTGGAAGAGCGCGCCCGGCGTCACGTCCTGGCTGTAATAGAGGTAGCGGCCGTCCGGGGAGAACGCCGGCTCGCCGATGTCCTTCTGGTCGTTCGGCCGCTTGACCATCTGCAGGCCGTCGCCGCCGGTGCGGTGGTAGAGCCAGATCTCACCGGCGCCCAGCGAGCGCGTGCCGGTGAAGTGCTTGCGCGCGGCGATGTACTGGCCGTCCGGCGCCCAGGTGGGGCTGTTGAGGAGACGGAAGCTCTCCTTGGTCACCTGGGTGACGTTCTTGCCGTCGCGGTCCATCACCCAGATGTTCTCGCCACCGCCCTGGTCGCTGGTGAAGGCGATCCGCTTGCCGTCCGGGCTGAAGCGCGGCTGCATCTCGAACGCGATCGAATGGGTGAGCGCCCGCGCCTCACCGCCGGCCACCGGGAGGAGGTAGAGGTCGCCGAGCAGGTCGAAGACGATCTCCTGACCGTCCGGGCTGACGTCGACCGCCATCCAGGTCCCCTCGTCCACGTCGAGCGGGACGTCGGTGCGCGGGCCGGGAGGATTGTTGACGTCCCACTTGTCCTCCTTCTTCTCCTCCTGCGCCTCTCCCGCCGCGGCGGCGGGGGCCGGCGGCTCCTGGTCGAGCCCGGGGTCTCCGGGGAGGGCCTCGAAGGCGTGGCCATGGCCGGGGCAGGTCTCGCGGTGCGGAGCCGCGGGGGCGGTGGACGTCAAGAGGAACAGGGCGAGGCAGGAGAACAGGAGGACCGGATTCATTCGTCGCATGGGATCTCTCTTTGAGGCGAATTGGTGAGCCGGGAAGGGAGGTTACCACGGAGCCCCGGGCTCCTTGGTAGAGTACCCCCCGCATGAGACCTCACGAGCGCATCCGCAACTTCTCGATCATCGCCCACATCGACCACGGCAAGTCGACGCTGGCAGATCGCATCCTCCAGCTCACCCACGCCGTTTCCGACCGCGAGATGGTCGACCAGGTGCTCGACGACATGGACCTGGAGCGCGAGCGGGGCATCACCATCAAGGCGCGCGCCGTGCGCCTGTTCTACAAGGCCAAGGACGGCGTCACCTACCAGCTCAACCTGATCGACACCCCGGGGCACGTCGATTTCTCCTATGAGGTCTCGCGCAGCCTCGCCGCCTGCGAAGGCGCGCTGCTCGTCGTCGACGCCTCCCAGGGTGTCGAGGCGCAGACCCTGGCGAACGCCTACCTGGCGATCCACAACGACCTCACGATCGTCCCGGTGCTCAACAAGATCGACCTGCCGGCGGCCGATCCCGAGCGCGTCCGCGAGCAGATCGAGGCCGTGGTCGGCATCGACGCCCACGACGCGGTGCTCACCTCGGCCAAGGCCGGCATCGGCATCGAGGATGTGCTCGAACGGGTGGTGCGCGACATCCCGCCGCCCCAGGGAGACCCGGACGCTCCGCTCAAGGCGCTGCTCTTCGACTCCTGGTACGACCCCTACCGCGGCGTCGTCTGCATGATCCGCGTCGTCGAAGGCACGCTGCGGGCCGGCGACAAGGTCCTGTTCATGTCCTCCAAGCGGGCCTACCCGGTGGACGAGCTCGGCATCTTCACCCCCAAGCCGGGGCCGGTCGAGCAGCTCTCCGTGGGCGAGGCGGGCTTCTTCTATGCCGGCATCAAGGACCTGATCCTGGCGCAGATCGGCGACACGGTGACCCTCGCCGACCGGCCGACGGCGACGCCCTACCCCGGCTTCCAGGAGATCAAGCCGATGGTCTTCGCCGGTCTTTACCCGGTGAGCGCCGACGACTACGAGGGCCTGCGGGACGCGGTGGACAAGCTGCGCCTGAACGACGCCTCCTTCACCTTCGAGCCGGAGAGCTCCGGCGCCCTGGGCTTCGGCTTCCGCTGCGG
>DIHE01000194.1:103126-110456 GCA_002420005.1 Holophagales bacterium UBA5704
GGCTTCCGCTGCGGCTTCCTCGGGCTCCTCCACATGGAGATCATCCAGGCGCGCCTGGAGCGCGAGTTCAACCTCGACCTGATCACCACCGCCCCGGGCGTGCGCTATCTCGCCCACACGACGGACGGCAAGGTCACCGAGATCGAGAGCCCCTCGAAGCTCCCCGACCCCGGCCGGCTCGATCATCTGGAAGAGCCGTACATCACCTCGACCATCATCACCCGCGCCGAGTACGTCGGGGGCATCCTGGCGCTCGCCGAGGAGCGGCGAGGGACGCAGAAGGGCCTGCAGTTCCTCACCACGGATCGGGTGCTCATCGAGTACGACTTCCCGCTCGCCGAAGTGGTCAGCGATTTCTACGACCGCCTGAAGTCGATCTCCCGCGGCTATGCCTCGTTCGACTACCAGCTCGGCGACTACCGGCGCAGCGAGCTGGTGAAGCTGGACGTCCTGGTCAACGGCGATCCGGTCGACGCCTTGTCGCTGATCGTCCACCGCGACAAGGCGTACCAGCGGGGGAAGAACCTGGTGGAGAAGATGAAGGAGCTGATCCCGCGCCAGCTCTTCGAGGTCGTCCTCCAGGCGGCCATCGGCTCGCGCATCATCGCGCGCGAGACGATCCGCGCAATCAGCAAGAACGTCATCGCCAAGTGCTACGGCGGCGACATCTCCCGCAAGCGCAAGCTGATCGAGAAGCAGAAGGAAGGCAAGAAGCGGATGAAGCGCGTCGGCCGGGTGGACATCCCCCAGGAGGCGTTCCTGGCGGTGTTGCGGGTGGATTGATCCCGCGGTAAGGAGCGCAGCGCATGGGCAACCTGATCAAACGCCTCTCCGTCGCCTTCGCCGCCGGCGTGGTGGGGGCCATCGCCAACAGCCTCGCGGTGCAGCTCGGCGGGATGCTCAAGCCGTCCGCGGGGGTTCCGGCGTTCACTCCAGGGTGGATCTACCAGCGGCTGGTGTGGGGCGGGATCTGGGGATTCCTCCTGCTGCTCCCGATCCTCCGCGGCCGGCCGGTGCTTCAGGGTCTGGTGATCGGGTTGGCTCCGGCGGTGGCGCGCCTGACCGTCTTCGCTCCGGCCGGCGCCCCGACGAGCGTGACGACGGTGGTGCAGGTCTTTGTTTTCAACGCGATTTGGGGCGTGGCCGCAGCCCTCTGGCTCCGCGCGGCGCTCGGCCGTGGGGGAAGGTGATTAGCTTGAGCGATGGCCCGCTCGGATGCTTCTCGCCGATCTAGTGTCCGCCCACCGCAGTGCCCCGGTCGTCAGCGAGCCCCAACGGCTTGCCCACCAGCTTCGTAGAAGTGTCAGGGAAGGGGAAATCAAGGCGCCCTGGATTCGATCCCAGAACACTTCAAAGGAGAATGGTGATGAAAGTTCAAACGATGGTCAAGGCCGGCGCCGGCTCGCATTTCGTCGAACTAGGCTAGCGCCAGGGGAAGAGCGGGCGGGAGCGCCTCCAACAAGGAGCACTCCCGCGGCACCCTTTCAGCGGCGCAAACGCTGGGCAAGATACTCAGCGGCCGCCTCGCGGGTAAGGTCGCTGCTGAGCGTGACCGAGAAAACCTCACTCCAACCCTCTGCCGTGGTTTCTCTGTAAAGTATCTGGTTGACCGTATCCCAGGCAACCAAGGCGGCCTTGCCGTCTGCCGAGGTATAGATAGTCGTCGGTGCTGCTGCGGTGCGCGGTGCAGCTTGAGCAAGGGCCTTTCGTACCTGGAGGCGAGGAGCCCCGAAGTCCACGTCAGCGCGCCGCCCCAGACGGAGAACTTCGGTCTGCGCTTCGCCCAATCGGCCGTTCTCGAGCAAGGTCGTGGCTGATTGGGCCGCAAAATTGCTGACCGCATCAGCCAAGCCCTGATAGTCGCCTCGCTCGACGTAGGCTGGGCCAACAGCGAGAGTCTGGGCGTAGATATCGTCACCGAGTATGCGGACTACCCGCGGGTTGAGGCGCCCTAGCTCGATAAAGTGAGAACGGATCTTGTCCGCAATCGTTTGGACCGGGGGCCTCAGCCGCCCGAGCTCGATGAAGTGGGAGCGGATCTTGTCAGCGAGATAGCTGATTTCGCCAGGTAGCACAGCCAGCTCAAAAGAGGTCAGCCGGCCATTACGCTCGTTCGCGAATGCAACGACAACGGTGTGGTCGTTGCGGCCAGTCTGAATCCTCGGTGCCCTATAGAGCTGGGGGAGAACCTCGGCTGCGGTGGCCAAATCATCCGGCGTCTTGTCGAGGTCATTCAGCGAGAGGACCGGATGCCAGCCCGTGTAGGTGCCCTCAAGCAAGGTGATCGGGGCATAGCGCACTTCGTTGCCGCTCCCTGCTTCCTCCCACCAGACGAGATGCACCATGGTCCGGTGAACCGTCGCTGTCCCTCCGGACGCCGTGGGCACGAAAAACTCGTCGCGGGTGATCGCTGCCTGCGGCGCACTCATCACCATATTGAAGGTGCCGGAGCCGACCTCGATCGGCGAGCCGAAGGTGCCTTCTTTGAAGCTGTTCAGGGAGATACGGCTGACCGAGTAGACTTTGGTCTGCCAGAGGAGGTGGAGCGTATCGGAATTTTCTTCGAACAGAAGGAAGGGGGAAGACTCGACATCTGGCCCTTCGGTACCTGGGACCAAGAGGCGAGTGGCTGAAGAACCGGATGTTCCCACTTCCAAGGCAAGAACGACGTTCGCAGCAGGATAGGCCCGCCCTTTTGGAAAGAGCACTCCGTAAGTGCCGGCTCGCAGAAAGTAGATTTCGCCGCCAGGGCCCAGCGCAGCAGGGCGGTCGAACGCCTGACTGGCCCCAGCGAAGAGTGCGCCTAGCGTAATTGCGGCGATTGCGACTTTTTTCAACATGGCTCAAGCCTTTAGGTTGACGAGCTTGCGAACGTCGATGGCAAGCAGAAAGTCAGGGAGATAGCCTGCGCCAGGATAGTAATCTTGCTGCAGGCGGCTGAAGTAACTCCGCGCAAGCCGTGTATCGCCCAGCAGGTTGGCTGCTTCGCCGAGAATATAGAGCGAGTTCTTGACAGCGTGGGTGTCGCCGACGCACTCGGCCAACGCGAGAGTGCTGCGGCCACGGCGCAGAGCCTTCTCAGGACAAGCCATCTCAAGATAGGCATAGGCGAGAGAGAGGCTTGGACCCACGGAGTAGCGTGTTGCGCCGGCTTTGCGAAAAGTTCTGTAGCTTTCGACCAAGAGGCGGAAACCCTCGGTATGCCGCCCTTGCACGACGTAACAATAGCCAAGATTGTCTTTGATGATCGCGCGCCGTGTTCCGGCCTCGGAGGGAGCGAGGCGCAGCGCAAGCTCATATTCACGGCAAGCTTCCTCGAAGAAGCTCTCTGCGAGTAGCTGGTTACCGATCAGGTTGTGCGAGGTTGCCAACCAGTCGTTGCGCCCGGCAAGTTGGGCTCGTCCACTGGCGAGTCGAGCATAGAAGAGGGCCTTCTTGTATGCGCTCTTGATGTCATAGGAGCGAGCGAGGACCGAAGCCGCGAGATAGCAGCTCTCGTGACTGGAGCTTCGCAGCAGAATCTCCCGGAGATCCTTGATGAAGTGGTCGCCCTTTCCGACCTCTATTGCAGCCGCGGCGCGGCGGCAGAGCGCGCGGTCGATTTCGTGGGCCTGACCAGTAAGGCGGGCTTGCTGCAGTGCCTGCTCAAGAATCAAGTCAGCTTCAGCAAACCGCCCAGCGCCGAGTGCCTCATAGGCCTCAGCAGCGCTCTCGTCTTCATGGAGAATGTGTTGCCCGTTGTTCACGCCTCATCTCCTTCCATCTCGCCGAGGTTCTCGTCGCGGCGGCGGTCTTGGGCTTGCTTGAACGCGATGAAGTCCTCCACCTCCCGCTGGGCATCCGTGGGGAGCGCCTTGAACTGCTCGACGAGGCGCTGGTCGCGGGGGGTGATGGTTTCCTGAGCGAGCTCGTCGAAGAACTCTCCGATGCTCAGCTGGAACTCGGCGAGGATGCGGAAGAGGGTGTCCAGGCTGACCCGGTACTCTCCCTGTTCCATGCGGGAGAGATCCGACTGCTGGATGCCCAGGCGTTGCGACAGCTCGACCTGGGTCAGCTTGTGCTCCTTGCGGAGCTGCCGGATCTTCCGCCCTACAAGCTGGATCTGGCGGACCTTCTGCGGGCTCGACATGGGGTCTTGGTCTTTCGCGTTGGCGTGTCTATGTCAGATTGGCATTCGACCGTAGCGACCATGGTACGGCGGCATGGGCAGGCTGTCAACTGCGGGAAGGGTCTTGGGGTGGGGTGGGGCCGCCCTTCTATATAAGGAAGGGGGGGCCGATCTTCTTTGACGGGGTTCGGGAGGCTCTCCTATACTCGGAGCTTGGCCCGCCGGAGCCCCTGGACCGTTCACCGGGTCATCCGGGGCGGGCTCGAGAGCCGCGTACATCCATAAGGAATGCAGGGGCGCCGGCTCCCCCCCGGGGTGGGTCGGCCGGAAAGGGTCTTGTGCGGGGACATCTCTTCTTGCTGCGCGAGCTGGTCAAGCGGGACTTCCAGGGCCGGTATGCAGGGTCGTTGCTGGGCTTCGTGTGGTCGCTGGTGCAACCGCTGTGGCTGATCGGGCTCTTCACCTTCGTCTTCTCGACCGTCATGAAGGTCAGCCCGATGGGGACGCGGACGGAGCACTTCGCGGTGTTCCTGTTCGGCGGGCTGTTGCCGTGGACGGCGCTGCACGAGGGGGTGTTGCGGTCGTCGACGGCGATCACGGACAACGCGAGCCTGGTGAAGAAGCTGCGGTTTCCGTCCGAGATCCTGGTGCTGGCGGTGGTTCTGGCAGCGCTGTTGCATCAGGCGATTGCGGCGGTGGTGTTCGTCGGGGTGCTGCTGGTGGTGGGGGAGCTGTCGGTCCAAGGGTTGCCGTGGCTGCTGGTGGCGGTGCCGCTGCAGGTGGGGCTGACCCTGGGGCTGGGGTTGCTGGTCGCGGCGGTGCACGTGTTTTTCCGCGACACGGCGCAGGTGCTGTCGATGCTCTTCCAGGTCTGGTTCTATCTCACGCCGATCGTCTATCCGCTGGCGTTGGTGCCGGAGCGTTTCCGCCCGTGGCTGGGTTGGAACCCGTTGACCCCGTTGGTGGAGCTGTACCGCCGCGCGTTTCTGGGCGGCGATGCCGGAGGGCCGAGCCTGTGGCCTCTGGGGATCGTCGTGGCCGTGATACTGTCCCTCGGGTTGTGGCTCTTCCGGAGCCTCAAGCCGACATTTGTCGACGAGATTTGATCTCGCACAAAGGAGCCCCCTCTTGAAGCTTCGTTCAAACCAAGTGTGGATCAGCTGCGTCTTGATGCTGCTGGCCGGTGCCGGGTGTACCTCGGCTCCGGCGCGAACCGGCGGGCCGGCCGCGACCCAGGCGGCCCCTGCGGCCGCTCCGGCCAATCCGGCGGAGCCGGTGGCGGCACCGGCCAATCCGACGCCGGCACCGGCACCGGCCGCTCCGCGGGTGGTGGAAGGGGTGGGCGCGTCAGGGGAGGCGGTGCCCACGGGCGAGGCGGTGCTGTCGCCGCCGGACGGCAAGTGGCTGACCGATGAAGAGGGCAATCAGTACTTCATCTGGGAAGTGCCGCGGCTCGAAGGGCAGTACATCTGGGAAGACGAGCACACCGTGCGGCTGCGCGGCGGAATGCCTTTGAAGCTTGCCCGGTACGACGACAAGACCTTCTACGCCAAGATCTTCCGTGTGGCGCCCGGCGAGGGCTCCCCGGTGCGGGACAAGAAGCCCGGCCCTGCCGATCTGGAGAAGGCTGCGGCGAGCTACAGGTTCGAGCTGCCGGTGGTGGACCGGGTGAGCCTCGCTCCGTTCGATGCGGGCTTGCCGCGCACCGGGCAGTGGCGCAACGGTTTCGACGTGGCGGACATGAACGGCGACGGCCTGCTGGACATCGTCCATGGCCCGTCGCGCAAAGGGACCTCGCGGCCGGCGATCTTCCTGGGGGACGGCAAGGGAACCTGGCGGCTGTGGACCGAGGTCCGGTTCCCCGACACGGTGCGCTACGACTATGGCGACGTGGCGGCGGCCGATCTGAACGGGGACGGCAAGATGGATCTGGTGGTGGCGATGCACGTGCTGGGGTTACGGGCGTTCCTGGGCGACGGCAAAGGGGGCTTCTCCACGCTGTGGAGCGAGGGCCTCGACTACCGGGTCCCCCAGGAGGGGGATGCGCCGCCGGGCTTCTCGTCGCGCGCCATCCGCATCGTCGATTGGAATGGCGACAAGCAGCCGGACGTGCTGGCGCTGGGGGAGGGGATGTACCTGAACGTCAACCGCGGCGACCAGAAGGTCGACGTCGCGCCCGGCTCCTCGTTCGGCGCGGCGGTCTATCTGAATGGCGGCAAAGGGACCTGGGAGCGCAAGGACAAGGGCACCGACACCAGCCAGTTGTTCGGCGACACGCTGGGCCTGGGTGATTTCGACGGCGACGGGCGCACCGACTTCGTGACCTCGGCGAGCTTCGTGAACCGGGACGACCTCATCCATCTCGGCCGTGGAGAGACCTGGGAGACGGCGCGGCTGAACCTGCGCCCGAGAGGCTTCGTGACGGCGGTCGCGGCCGGAGACTTCGACGGCGACGGGACGTCGGACGCGGCGGTGGCGTACTCGAACTCCGAGCTCGGCGTCCTGCGCAGCGGCGTGGACGTCTTCCTGACCCGGCCGGCGGAAAAGGGCGGGCTCACCTGGGAGCGCCAGGGCCTGATCGCGATCGACGGCCGCAACGGCTTCTATGCGCTGGCAGCCGGAGATGTCGACGGCGACAAGGCCATCGACCTGGTGGTCGTGGCCGGCGACGGACAGGTCCACGTCTTCCTGGGAAATGGCAAAGGCGCATTTGCCCGCCTCGCCCTGCCGGCGGGGGTCGCCCTGGAGCAGGGCTGCCGGGGCTATGACGCCCATCTGGTGGACTTCGACAAGGATGGCCGCGACGAGATCGTCGTCAACTTCGCGGGCGAGCCGGGCTCGATGGACATGATCCGTGCCTTGGGGCCGGACGCGGTCAAGAAGGCCTGCCCGTCGGAAGGCTCGATCCGCGCCTGGAAGGCGGTTCGAAACAGCAGTTGACAACCCGGCGGGCGGCCTCTATAGTACGGAAGCATAATTCATCCGTGGCCTTGAGCCTGGTCTGTCGTGAGGGCTTCGGGGTTGGGCGGTGAGACTTTGAACGCATGACTTTGGTTACGACCCTTTCAACGGGAGGTGGTGCTCTTATTTTGGCAACAGAAGACAGAAGCTTGGTGTTCAAGATCGTCCTTAGTAAGAACCCACATGGAGTTTCAGGAGATTGACTCGTATGAAAAAACTCGTCTTTTGCCTCGCGATGATCGGCCTTCTGGCCCTGGGCGG
>DIHE01000096.1:0-50288 GCA_002420005.1 Holophagales bacterium UBA5704
GGAGCGAGCTGCTCGGCGTCGAGGCGCCGGGCCTCGAGGACGACTTCTTCGACCTCGGCGGCCATTCGCTCCTCGCCACCCGGCTCCTCTCGCGGGTCCGCCACCTCCTGGGCGCCGAGCTGCCGCTGCGCGCCGTCTTCGAGCGGCCCACCCTCGCCGGTCTCGCCGCCGCCGTGGCCGAGGCGGCACCGGCCTTGCCGCCGGTGACCCCCCGGGAGCGGCGGAAGCAGGAAGATCGGACGGATCGGTCGGATCGGACGGATCCGTCGGATCTCCCCCTCTCCTTCGGGCAGGAGCGCCTGTGGTTCCTCCTCCGGCTCGACCCGGGCAGCCCGGCGTACCACCTGCCGCACAACCTGCGCCTCGCCGGGCCGCTCGACGCCGCGGCGCTCGCCGCCGCGTTCGCCGCGGTGGTGCGGCGCCACGAGATCCTGCGCACCCGCTACGCCGCGGTGGACGGTGCGCCTGTGCAGGAGATCGATCCGCCGGGCACGTTCCGGCTGCCCCTGGTGGATCTCTCGGCGCTTCCGGAAGAAGCGAGGGAGGAGGAGGCCGCCGCCTGGGTGGTCCAGGGTGCGCGGGCACCGTTCGACCTGGCGGTGGAGCAGCCCCTGCGGGCGCGGCTGCTGCGCCTCGGACGCGAGGACCACGCGCTCTCCCTCACTCTGCACCACATCGCCTCGGACGGCTGGTCGAACGGCATCCTGGTGCGCGAGGTGGCCGAGGTGTACCAGGCTGCCGTGGAAGGCCGCGCCGCGGCTCTGCCGGAGCTGCCGGTGCAATACGCCGACTTCGCCGCCTGGCAGCGCGAGGCCTTCGCCTCCGGCGCCCTCGCTGCGCAGTGGGCCTGGTGGCGCGCACATCTGACCGAGGCGCCGCCGCCTCTCGACCTGCCCACCGACCGGCCGCGCCCGCCGGTGGCGGTGTCCGCGGGCTCCTCGCGGAGCTTGTTCTGGGAGCCTGACCTGGCGGCGGCCGTCGAGGCGCTCGGCCGGCGGCAGGGCGCGACGCTGTTCATGACCCTCCTCGCCGGCTTCGCGACCCTCCTGTCCCGGCTGACCGGCCAGGACGACCTCACCGTGGGCTCGCCGGTCGCCGGCCGGAGCCGCACGGAGATCGAGGGGCTGATCGGCTTCTTCGTCAACACCCTGGTGCTGCGTGTGGACCGCACGGGTGACCCCACCTTTGCAGAGCTGCTCGGCCGCGTGCGCGCGACCGCGCTCGGCGCCTTCGTGCACCAGGACGTGCCGTTCGAGAAGCTCGTCGAGGAGCTGCAGCCGGAGCGCGATCTCGCGCATCCCCCGCTGTTCCAGGTGATGCTCGTGCTCCAGAACGCTCCGGCCACGGCGCTGGAGGTCGGCGGCCTCACCTTCCGGCCGATCGAGGCGGAGGCCGGTGCGGCGACCTTCGATCTCACCCTCGCCTGCGCCGGGGGGCCGCAGGGAATCGGCGGCCTCCTGCAATACAAGACCGATCTGTTCGACGCCCCGACGATCGACCGTTGGCTCGGCCACTTCCGGACCCTGCTCGCCGCCGCGTCCGCGCACCCCGACCGGCGGCTCGACGACCTGCCTCTCCTCGCCGCCGCCGAGCGTCACCAGCTCGTCGTCGAGCACAACGACACCGCGGTCCACCGGCCGGAGGACCTCTGCCTCCATGAGCTGTTCGAGCGCCAGGTGGACCGGACGCCGGAGGCGGTGGCGCTGGTCGTGGGGGAGACCGGCGAGGAGATCACCTGCCGCGATCTCGACGCCCGCGCCGGCCGGCTGGCCGCCTGGCTGCGGTCCCGGGGCGCCGGGCCGGAAGCTGCGGTGGGCGTCTCCCTGGAGCGCTCGCCGGAGCTGATCGTCGCCCTGCTCGCCGTCGCCAAGTCCGGCGCCGCCTGGGTGCCCATCGATCCCTCCTATCCGCCGGAGCGCCTGGCGTTCTTGCAGCAGGATGCGGCCTGCGCCTTTGTGCTCGACCGTGCGAGCTGGCCGGCGGAGCCACCGGAGGCTCCGGCACGGCTCACCACCGGCGTCACCCCCGACCACCTCGCCTACCGCCTCTACACCTCGGGCTCCACCGGAACGCCCAAGGCGGTCCTGGTGCCGCACCGAGCGATTGTCCAGCACATGCGCTGGCTGCAGGAGGAGTGGCCGCTCGATCCGGGTGATGTGATGCTCCAGGCCTTCTCGGCGAGCTTCGACGCCTCCTTCTTCGACCTCTGGGCGCCTCTGCTGGCCGGCGCGCGGCTCGTCCTGCCGGTGGCGGAGACCACGGGTGACGCCGCGCGCACCGTCGCCGAGACCGCCCGGTGCGGCGTCACCCGGGTGTGCGGCGTTCCCCCTTGGATCGCCGAGCTGGCCGAGCGGCCGGAGCTCGCCGGGGCGACGGCTCTGCGCCAGATCTTCCTCGGCGGCCAGGAGCTTCCCCTCCCCCTGGCGCGTCGCCTGACCGCCCGCGGCTTCACGGTGGCGAGCTTCTACGGCCCCACCGAGGCCGCGGTCACCGCCACCGCCTGGGAAGCCGCCGCCGGGCTCGACGGAGACCTGCGGGCCGCCCCCCTCGGCCGGCCGATTCACAACGTGCGCATCCATCTTCTCGGCGCCGCCGCCGAGCCGCTGCCGCTCGGTGTGGCGGGCGAGCTGTGCATCGCGGGTGCCGGCGTCGCGCAGGGCTATGCCGGGCGGCCCGAGCTGACCGCGGATCGTTTCCGCCCCGATCCCTTCGGCGAGCCGGGTGCCCGCCTCTACCGCACCGGTGACCGGGCGCGGCGGCGTCCAGACGGGGCTCTGGAGTTCCTCGGCCGCGTCGATCGCCAGGTCAAGGTCCGCGGCTTCCGCATCGAGCCCGGCGAGGTCGAAGCGGTCCTCGCCGGCCATCCGGACGTGCAGAGCGCGGTGGTGGACGCCCGCCGCTCCCGCGGCGGCGAGGCGCGGCTGATCGCCTGGGTCGTGCCGCGCACGCCGGTCGCGGTCGACGCCCTGCGCGCCTGGCTCGCCGAGCGTGTGCCCGAGCCGCTGCTCCCGTCCGGCTGGGTCCTCCTCGACGCGCTGCCGCGCACGCCGAACGGCAAGGTGGATCTGGCAGCCCTCCCCGCGCCGGAGCACCTGCCGGCTTCCGGAGAGCGGGTGCCGCCGCGCGACGACCTGGAACGCGACCTGGCCGCGCTCTGGGAGGAGCTGCTGGACGTGCGGCCGGTGGGCATCCGGGACGACTTCTTCACCCTGGGGGGGCACTCGCTGCTGGTTCTGCGCCTGCTCGCCCGCATCGAGCGCCGCTTCGGGGCCAGGCTCGCTCCCGCCACGCTCTTCACGGCGCCCACGGTGGAAGCGCTCGCCGCGGTCCTGCGCGGAGGGGAGAGCGTCCCGTCCGGCCCGCTGGTGGTCCTCGCCGCGGGAGGTGATCGTCCGCCGCTCGTCTGGCTGCACGCCGCGGCCGGCACCGTCACCGCCTACCTGGAGCTGGCGCGCCGGCTCCACGAGGCCGCCCCCGACCGTCCCGTCTGGGCGCTCCCGGCGCCGCCGGACCTCCCCGCGACCCTGGAAGAGCTGGCCGCGGGCCACGTCGCCGCCCTGCGCGCCGCACAGCCCGAGGGTCCGTATCACCTGGCCGGCTGGTCCTTCGGCGGCGTCGTCGCCGTCGAGATGGCACGCCAGCTCCACCGAGCCGGCGCCGCGGTCGCTCCGGTCGTCCTGATCGACACCCGTGCCCCCGGAATGATCGAGGTCCCCACCGACCTCCCCACCCTCCTCGCCACGTTCGCCGCCGACCAGGGTCTCCCGCCGGACGTGGACGCTCGCGACATTGAGACCCTCCGGCCGCTCTTCGCAGCGTTCTGCTCCCTCCTCGGGATGCTGCGGAGCCACCGCCCGGAGCCGTATGAAGGCCGGATCGAGCTCTTCCGCGCCTCCACCCGGACGGTCGCGGCACCACCCGACCTCGGGTGGACGGCCCTGGCGGGAGGAGGCCTGGAGATCCGCGAGCTGCCGGGCGACCATGCGGGGGTGATCCGGGGAGTGGGGGCGCAGCGGCTGGCGGAGGTGTTGGGCGGTCGGGGCCACGCGACCACTTCCGCTCCGTAATGTGGACCGTAATGATCCCCGCCTAAGATACGTCTCAAGTGGCAACCGCGGTGGGGATCGAGGCGGGCGTAGCCCGGTCCCCGAGCGAGAACAGGTTGACACCCTCCATGAAAGACTCCCTCGGCGGGAGTCTATTTTTTTGTCGGCGGGAGCGACTCCCGGAGCCTCCGCCACTCCGTCACCCGCGCACCCCCCGGAGCCCGCAAGGCTCGGGCCTCGACGGTTCTGCGTTGGTCGCGATAGATCCCGGTGGCGCGGATCCGGTAGCGGTTGCTTCCGAGACTCTCGACCTCGCTCGCCAGGGCACCGGCTCCGAACGGATGCTCCGGTTGGCCCGAGAACGCCGCATCGTAGGTGAGGCCGTGGAGGGCTTCGGCGAGCGCGGCGTCGGAGAGGGCGCCGAGCTGCAGGGCTTCGGCCTCCTGGAGGACGAGGCGCAGCCGGATCTGCAGCGCCGTCGCGAGCAGGGCGAGGGCGATCGAGACGAGGAAGAGCACCAGGAGCGCGGTGAGGAGCGCGGCGCCCCGCTCCCCGCGGCGGGCGCTCACCAGCCCTCTCCCAGCCCGGCGCCGCGCGGCGCGATGAGCAGCGTTTCGGTGCGGGTCTCGGTGAGCGGACCCCGGGCCTCCGGTGCGACGGCCAGCGGGGTCCGGCGCACCGCCCGGCGCCGGACGGTGAGATCGAGCCGGATGAGGCCGCCGCCGGTGCCGCAAGCCCATTGCTCGACACCGCGCAGGACCGGGGCCTCGGGAGCGCCGCCCTCCACCGCGCGGCGCAGCTCCTCGCTCTCGACCCGGTAGGTCACGGTCCCTTCCGGATGCCGGAGGAGGCGGACCTCGCGCAACGTCCCATCCAGCCGGCGGACGCAGGCGGCGTCCTGGGACGCCTGGATGTCGGAGCGCAGCCGCGCCCGCACCAGGGGGAGGGGGGCTTCGATCTGCTCCGCCGCCGCGTCGGCGAGCTGCTGGGCGGCCTCGGCCAGGAGCTGCGCGGTGAACGCCGCAGCCACCAGGAAGACCGCCAGGGCGACCAGCACCTCGACGAGGGAGAATCCGCTCTGCGGCGTTTCCCCCTCTCCCGGGGGCCGGGGGGTGAGGTCCCTCATCCCGGCGGTCTCCAGATCAGCGTCTCGACCGACCGCTCCCGGGGCCGCCCCTCGCTCGAGTAGACGGCTCGCGCGGACACGCGGTAGAGACCTTCGGGAAACCCTTCGGGGCTGACGCGGAGGGAGACGGCGATCCGGTGCGACCCGACGGGAGGCAGCTCTTGCGAGGCGAGAGGGAGGGCGCCGGTGCGCACCGCCTCCAGGGTCGCTTCGAGCGTGTGGAGCGCTGCGCGCTGGGCGTCCAGCCGGCGGACGATCCGCGGGTGCTGCAGGACGAGCCCCAGCCCGAGCAACAGGGCCAGGGCGAGAAGGGCGAGCGCGACGAGCGTCTCGACCAGCGTGAAGCCGCGTGCGGCCCGCCCGTTCACGTCCGTTGCGCCCGGTCGCGCCGCGCGTCAGGCGAGGCGTGCGGTGAGCGAGATCTCGACGCCGGCCAGGGCCTGGGAGACCGGGCAGCCGGCCTTCGCCTTCGCGGCGTGCTCCTGGAAGGTGGCCTCGTCGATCCCCGGGATCTCGGACTCGTTGTCCAGCTCGATGCGGGTGATCTTGAAGGCGTCTCCCACCTTTTCGAGGTGGACCTTGGCCGCGGTGGCGACCCGCTTCGGCGCGAAGCCGGAACGGCCGAGACCGGCGGAGAGGGCCATCGAGAAACAGCCGGCGTGGGCCGCCCCGATCAGCTCTTCCGGATTGGTGCCCCCGGCTTCCTCGAAGCGGGAGCCGAACGAGTAACGTCCCTCGTAGGCACCGCTTCCAAGAGCGACGGTTCCGTGGCCTTCCTTGAGACTTCCTTCCCAGACGGCGTTGGCTTTGCGAACGGGCATGGGGGTTTCCCTCCTCTTACGGTTGTGGTTTGGCGTCGCGGAATTCGAGCCGTGTGTCCGCCGGCAGCTTGCGCAAACCGGTGATCTGGACCGCCAGGTCCGCCTCCCAGTCGACGTGAAGCTTCATCTCGACGACGTCGCCGGGCTGCAATCCTTCCACGGAGACCTCCGGGGCGATCGGGAACGGCATGGACATCGAGCTCATCCCCTCGACCTTGCCGCTCCGGCTCACCCAGTCGTCGATGGCTTCATGGGTGACGTAGAGGCCGCTGCTGCGATTCGGCACCTCCTCGACGCGGGCGCGCACGGTGTAGTCGTGCCCTTTGGCAGGCTCGTGGCCGCCGCCGGAGCAGCCGGTGATCCCGGGGAGCAGGGTGCAGAGCAGAAGGAGGCTGAGAACGTGACCGGTGGAGACAGCGCTCGTCTTCATGACAGCCCGGATCGTAGCATGGGCTGATAGAGTTCCCGCCGGAGGGACGAGATGACACAGCGAGTGGACAACGGGCTGCCGTGGAGCCTCGGAGGGAGCGATGAAGCGGTCGTGGCGCGGCTCGGAGGCTGGGAGGCCGCCGGCTTCGGCCGCCGGCTCTGGGCGAAGGATCCCACGCTCTGGACCGCCGAGCCGGTGCCCGAGCTGATCGACCGCATGGGATGGCTGGAGCTCCCCGCGACGATGCCGGGGGAGATCGGAGCCCTGGAGCGCTTCGCAGACGAGGCGCGGCAGGAAGGCCTCGACACCGTCTTCGTCCTCGGCATGGGCGGCTCCAGCCTCGCCCCCGAGGTGTACGCCCACACCTTCGGCGGCCGGCCGGGGTTTCCGGAGCTGCGCGTGCTCGACTCGACGCATCCGGAAGCCGTGGCGCACGCCGCCCGCGGCATCGATCCCGCCCGGTCGCTGTTCCTGGTCTCCAGCAAGTCGGGCGGCACGATCGAGACGATGTCGTTCTTCCGGTATTTCTGGAAGCTGGCGGGGGAGCACCTGCCGGCCGATCGCGTGGGCCGCCGCTTCGTGGCGATCACCGATCCCGGCTCGTCGCTGGAGAAGCTCGCCCGGGAGCGCGGGTTTCGCGCCCTCTTCCCCGGCCCGGTGGAGGTCGGAGGGCGCTACAGCGCACTCACCCACTTCGGCCTCGTGCCGGCGGCCCTGCTCGGCGCCGACCTCGCCGCGCTGCTGGAGCGCGGGCGGGCGATGGCTGCGGCGTGCGGTCCCGCGGTGCCGGCGGCCGAGAGCCCCGGGCTCGTCCTCGGCGCCGCTCTGGGGGAGCTCGCCCTCGCCGGGCGCGACAAGGTGACGTTCGTCACCAGCCCGTCGCTCGCCTCGTTTCCCGACTGGATCGAGCAGCTCGTGGCCGAGAGCACCGGCAAGCACGGCCGGGGGATCGTCCCGGTGGTGGGGGAGCGCCTCGGCGGGCCGGATGTCTACGGCGCCGACCGCGTCTTTGCGGCCCTGCTGCTGGACGGCGAGGGGGTGGATCTGGCGGCGCCGCTCGCCGCCTTGGAGGCGGCGGGCCATCCGGTGCTTCGTTTCCGGCTCGGCGATCGCCTGGACCTCGGCGGCGAGATCTTCCGCTGGGAGCTCGCCACCGCCGCCGCCGGTGCCGTGCTGGGGATCAATCCGTTCGACCAGCCGGACGTGCAGCTCGCCAAGGAGCTGGCCGCCCGCGTGATGAAGGAAGGGGTACGCGGCGAGGCACCGGACGGGATGACGGTGGTGGAGGCGTCCGGGGCCGCCGAGATCGCGCGGGCGCTCGACGCCTGGCTCGCCGCCGCCCGGCCGGGCGACTACCTGGGGCTCCAGGCGTATCTCCCCATGGGAGAGGTGGATCTGTCGCTCGTCCAGGCGGCGCTGCGCGACCGCACGCACTGTGCGGTGACCGCCGGCTTCGGCCCGCGATTCCTCCATTCGACCGGCCAGCTCCACAAAGGGGGACCGGGGAGCTGCCGGTTCCTGCAGCTGGTCGACCGCTCCGGGGCGGACCTGCCGATTCCGGAGACGGAGACGACGTTCGCCGCGCTGCTCGCCGCCCAGGCGGCCGGCGACGGTCAGGCGCTGCTCCAGCGCGGCCGGCCGGTGCTGCGCCTGCAGCTCGGCGCCGATCGGGCCGCCGGGCTCCGCCATCTGCGCCAGGCGCTGGGGTTGGAGCCGGCGCGGTGATCCTGGCCGGGGACGTCGGCGGCACCAAGACGAACGTCGGCCTGTTCGAGGCTGACGGCAGAATCCCCCGCCTCGTCCGTTCCGCCCGCCTGCGCAGCCCCGGGTACCCGAGCCTGGCCGCCCTGTTGGCCGACTTCCTGGCCCAGGGACCGCCGGTGGCGGTCGAGGCCGCCTGCTTCGGAGTGCCCGGCCCGGTGCAGGAGAACCGGGCGGTCACGCCGAACCTCGCCTGGGAGATCGACGGCGACCGGGCCGCCCGGGAGCTGGGCATCTCCGGGCTTCTGCTGATCAATGACCTGGTGGCCACCGCCGAAGGGATTCCCCTGCTGGGGGACGAGGAGACCGCCCTCTTGCATGCAGGGGCTCCGGAGGCTTCCGGTGCCGCCGGCAACCGTGCCCTGCTCGCCGCCGGCACCGGCCTCGGCATGGCGCTCCTGCCGCGCGTCGGCGACCGCTGGGTTCCCGTGCCGTCCGAAGGCGGGCACGCCGATTTCGCGCCGCGCAACGAGGAGGAGATCGGCCTGCTGCGCCATCTGCGCGAGCGCTTCGGCCGGGTGAGCATCGAGCGGGTGCTCTCGGGTCCGGGTCTCGCAGGGATCTATGGCTACCTGCGGGACCTCCAGGGTGTTGCCGAGACGCCGTGGGTGCGCGAGGCACTGGCCCGCGGAGACGATCCGGCGCAGGTGATCGGGGAGAGCGGCCTGGCGGCACCCGGCTCTCTGCAGAGGTGCGAAATCGCCGCGCGTGCCCTGGAGATCTTCATCCAGGTCTATGGCGCCACGGCGGGCAACCTCGCCCTGACCGGGACCGCCACGGGCGGCGTCTGGCTCGGCGGCGGTATCGCACCGAAGATCCTGCCGCGCCTCCAGGACGGCCTCTTCGTGCAGACCTTCATCGCCAAGGGCCGCTTCGTGCCCTTCCTGGAGCGGATTCCGGTGCGCGTCATCCTCGACGACACGGCGGCGATGCGCGGCGCGGCGCTTCGCGCCCTCGATTCGTATACAGTGGGATGTCGATGAAGATCTTCCTGAAGTCTCTGGCGGCCCTGCTGTTCCTCGCCCTGGCGGTGTGGGCGATCCGCTCCGACACCCTGCCGGATCGGGCGGGTGCCGGCGGCGCCGGTGCCGCGTCTCTCCCGGGCCGCTCCACGGGCGATGCGGCGTGGCGCACAGCGCCGGTGTGGGATGACGGCCGGGCCGAGTACTGCGCCTACGACGTCACCTGGGCCCGCTATGGCCATCTCTTTGCGGGGAGCGCGCTGCTCGTCGTCGTCAAGGAGCCCTGGGCGCCGGATCTCGACGTGAAGGCGGACACGCCGCGCCCGGACGGTTTCGAGGTGCTCAAGCTCAACCACATCCGCGACGTCCGGACCGGGATCTACACCTACCACCAGATGGCGAGCGTTTTCGCCCGCCGTGACGACGGCACGCTGCGCAAGATCAACGCCGCGAGCACCGAGGCGTGCGGTGTCTCCACCGCGCTCATGACCCGCGGCCGGCTGGAGACGCACTCCTACTTCGACGGTCAGGGAGACCGTGCGACGGACTATCCGGCAGGAGCCCTGCCGGAGGACGGCCTGCCGCTTTTCCTGCGCGGCTATGTCACCGGCGCGGCGCCGGAGACCCTCTCCCTCTTCCCGTCCCTCATGCACGGCGCCTTCCCGAAGCTCGAACCGGCGCCCTGGCGGGTGGAGAAGCGGAGCCTGCCGGCGGTCGAGACCGCGGCCGGCCCGCTTCCCGGTGTCGAGATCCGGTTGACCGGTGCGGCGGGCGTTCTCGCCTACACCTTCGCCGTCGAATCTCCGCACCGCCTTCTCCGCTTCGAACGGAGCGACGGCACCGTCTACCGCATGGCGAAGTGCGAGCGCATCCCCTACTGGGCGCAGCACAACCCGGGTGACGAATCCTGGTGGCCGGCCCGCCCGGCCTCCTAGGGTCCCGTCAGCACCTGCTCCAGCCGCTCCACCGCCCAGTCGATCTCGCCTTTCGTGATCGTCAGCGGTGGTGCGATCCGGATCACGTGATCGTGCGTCTCCTTGCAGAGGAGCCCCAGTTTCTGGAGCGCCTCGCAGAAACGGCGCGCGCCGCCGGCTTCACGGTGCAGCTCGATGCCGATCCACAGCCCTTTGCCGCGCACCTCCTTGACGTGCGGCGAGGAGATGGCCCGCAGCCGGTCCATGAAGTAGGGACCGAGCTCCGCCGACCGCCCGACCATTCCTTCCTCGACGAGCACGGCGAGCGCCGCCCGTGCCACCGCCGCGGCCATCGGGTTGCCGCCATAGGTGGAGCCGTGCTCTCCGGGATGGAAGACGCCCATCACCTCGTCGTCGGCCAGGATGCCGGAGACCGGGTAGAAGCCGCCGGAGAGCGCCTTGCCGACGATGACCACGTCGGGGCGGATCGCTTCGTGCTCGTAGGCGAACAGCTTGCCGGTGCGGCCGAGGCCGGACTGGATCTCGTCGCAGATCAGCAGGGCGTTGTGCTCCCGGGTGATTTCGCGCAGGCGGCGCAAGTACCCCGCGGGCGGGACCACGATGCCGGCTTCGCCCTGGATCGGCTCGACCAGGACCGCGGCCACGTTGGGATGCATCGCCGCGGCCACCGCCTCGGCGTCGCCGTACGGGAGGACGCGGAAGCCGGGGGTGAACGGGCCGAAGCCGGCGCGGTAGGCCTCTTCGGTCGAGAAGCTCACGATGGTGATGGTGCGGCCGTGGAAGTTGTTGGCAAAGGTGATGATCTCGGATTGCCCGTCCGGGATGCCCTTGACCTGCCAGGCCCACTTGCGGGCGGCCTTGAGCGCCGTCTCCACGGCTTCGGCGCCGGTGTTCATGGGGAGGAACTTCTGGAAGCCGGCGAGCTCGCAGAGCTCCTTGTAGAAGAGGCCGAGCTGGTCGTTGCGAAACGCCCGGGAGGTCAGGGTGACCGAGCGGGCCTGCTCGAGAAGGGCGGCGAGGATGCGCGGATGGCAGTGCCCCTGGTTCACCGCGGAGTAGGCGGCGAGGAAGTCCAGGTACTTGTTCCCCTCCACGTCCCAGACCCAGACCCCCTCGGCCCGTTGCACGACGACGTCGAGCGGGTGGTAGTTGTGCGCGCCCCAGCGCTCCTCCAGAGCGATGTAGTCCTCGGTCTTCAGCGGGGTGTCGGACAATGTGGTGGTGCTCATGCAGGGTCCCTCCGATCCTTGCATTCTGACATAGGGCTCCCTCCTGCTATCATCTGAGGACACCCGATGGTCGACCTTTCCAACATCCCCCGCGACTCCCGCCGCGTCCCCCTCGCGACGAAGGTTCAGTTCAAATTCGACCGCTTCAGCGGTTTCATCAGCGAATACTCGTCGAACATCTCACCGACCGGCCTGTTCATCGTCACCGAGACCCCCGAGCCCGCCGGCCGCATCCTCGACCTGGAGTTCCGGCTGGGCGACGGATTCGAGATCATCAAGGGGCAGGGCGAGGTGGTCTGGACGCGCACGGTGGCCGATGGGCCGACCCGCCCTCCGGGCATGGGAATCCGGTTTCTCGAGCTGAGCGCCGGCAGCAAGGAGCTGATCTACCGCATCGTCGACCGCTACGTCGCCCAGGGAGGCACCCCCTTCGATCTGGCCGGTGTCGCGCCGGCGCCGACGGCTTCCGAACCGGCGTTGCCGCCGCTTTCGCTGGAGCCGGACCCCTTTCCGGACCTGGAGGCGGAGGCGGGGCGCGAAGCGCCTGGAACCGTGCTACCCTGGACGCCCGATCAGAAGGAGACCCCGATGTCCGGTGGTGACGTGCTCCCCCCCCTGGAGCCGCTGGATGAGATCTTTCGCCTGGATGAGGTGCCCGCCGCCCCGGCTCAAGGCCCGCTGACCTCCTCTCCCTTCGCGGCGAGCGCCTTGCCCTCGCTGGAGCCGTTGGTCGCGCCGCCGGCTCCTGCCGCCGCGCCGGCGCCGGCGGCTCAGGCCGTGCTGCCGTTTCCCGGCTCCGCCGCGGCCTTCCCGGCGTCGCCGCCTCCGGCCGCCGCGCGGCTCGATCCTTTTCCGCCGCTCGACGCGGGCCTCGACCTCACCCAGGCCGGCCCGACGGTCGTCGGCTTCGACGAGCCGATCCCTGATCCGCCGTCCTATACCTCCTGGACCGCTCCTGCGGCGTCCGTCCCGGCGCCCGCGGTGGACGACGTTTTCGCGTCCTATCTCCCGCAGCCCGCACCGCTCCCCGAGGCGCCGCACGTGCGCCCGCTGTCGACTCTCGCCGGTGGCGCCTCCGTCCAGCAGCCGCGCCGCGTCTTCCCGTGGATCCTGCTCGGAGCCCTGCTGGCCGTCGCGGTGGCCGTGTTTCTTGTGAAGGACCGCGTTGCCGGCTGGATCGGCCTGGGCGGTGGCGAGGAGGAGATCGCCGACGCCGGCCCCGGCCTTCCGCTGCGGCGCCCCGCGGCGCCGGCTCCCGACACCACGCTCCGGGAGGACATGGGGCTCACTTCGGATGCTCTGACCACCGAGGTGGAGCCGGTGGCCGCACCGGTTTCCGCTCCCGCGGAGCCGGTGGCCGCCCCCCCCGTGGCCGCCGCCGCCCCGGTGTCCCAGGAGCCCCCGCCGGCTCAGCCGGCCCCCCGTCCTCTGCCGGAGGTTGTGCAGCGTAAGCCGGCTCCGGCGGCGGGCCCCGCGGTGACCGCCATCGAGCGGATCACGTTCGAGCCGGCTCCGGGGGGCACGACGGTGATTCTCTGGGGGAACGGCGCCCTGCGCGCCGAGAGCTACAAGACCGAGAGCCTGAGCGGGCCACCGCGCGCCCTCGTCAAGGTCCTGGGGATCCGGAAGCCCTTCCCGCTGAAGGAAATCGCCGTGGGGACCTCCGAGGTCCGGAGGATCCGTGTCGGCTATCACGAAGAGTCCGGCGGCTCGCTGCACGTCGTCCTCGATCTGGCCGGATCGCGGGTTCGCATCGGCCGGGTCGAGCCGGACGGCCAACGCCTGCGCATCACCCTGCAGGCGCAATAAAGCCTCGCAGGCTCCACCGGCTCGCGGCAGGAGTAGAATGCCAGGCTCTGGAGCATCCGCCCGTGCCGAAACGAAAAGACGTGAGCCCCCTCAAGCGCCGGCTCCTCCGCGAGCTGGTGCGCGAGAACGTGGACTTGAAGGACAACCGCCTCCCGCGGTCTCTGCGGCCGGGAGCCCACCGGCTGCGCACCACCCTGCGGGTGCTGGCCCTGGTGCTCTTTCCTGCCGTTCTGCTCGGCTCGACCCAACTGATCACCTCGCTCCAGACGCCACCTCCCCCCGCACCCCCTGCCGGGGTGGCGGTGCCTGCCCGCCCCGCGCCGCCCGATCGCCGTTTCGGCGCACCGGAGCCGATTCATGCCGACGTCCTTCCTCTTGCAGTGCACCGGGTGGCGATCGATCCGGGCCATGGCGGGACCGACTTCGGAGCCCACATTCCCCAAGGTCTCAGAGAGAAAGACCTCACGCTCGACATCTCGAACCGTCTGGCGCGGCTGCTGGCGGCGGATGGCTTCGAGACCGTGCTGACCCGCAAGGGAGACCAGCACCTGAGCCTCGCCGAACGCGGTGCCCGCGCCAGTCAGGAAAGGGCCGACGTCTTCGTCTCGATCCATGTCAACTGGATCGAAGACCGCGGCTCACGGGGCGTCGAAACCTACTACCTGGGGTCCACCCTGGACCCGTTTTTGAACCGCCTGGCGGCCGAGGAAAACCGGGGCTCCGGCTACTCGATGGCCGAGATGCGCCGGCTCCTCGACCGCATCTATGCCGATGTGCGCCAGGAAAGCTCGCGCAAGCTGGCCTCGACGGTCCAGTCGTCGCTGTATCATTCCCTGCGCGAGGTCAACCCCGTCCTGGAAGACCGCGGCGTCAAGGCGGCACCGTTCATCGTGCTGTTGACCACGGAGATGCCGGCGATTCTCGCCGAGGTCTCCTGTCTGTCGAACGACCAGGAGGCCGAGATGCTCGCCAAGCCGCTGTACCGGCAATTCATCGCCGAAGCGCTGGCGGCGGGAGTCCGCTCCTACGCGGATGCCGTCGCGGGAACATCGCCGGCTGAGAAAGGAAGCTGACCGGACATGAGCGACAAGAGAGAAGTCCTGCACGTGGGCATCGACCTGGGGACGTCCCGCAGCTCGATCTCCGCCTCCAACGGCCAACGCCACGTCATCGAGAGCTACGTCGGCTGGCCGCTCGACATGGTGGCCCGCAAAGTCCTCAAAAAGCCGGTTCTGATCGGGCGCGACGCCTTGGAGAACCGCACCATGCTCGACCTGCACCGGCCGCTCGAGCAAGGGCTGATCAAAGAGGGCTCGGAGAAGGACGAGGCCGCCGTCCGCGAGCTGCTCTGGCACCTGCTCTCCCTGGTCGGCGTCAAACGCGAGGAGCGCGGCGGAACCCGGGTCCATGCCGTCGTCGGCGTCCCCGCCGAGGCTCTGCGGGTGAACAAGCAGCATGTTCGCAAGGCGCTGAGCGGCGCGGTCGAGAGCCTGATGATCGTCTCCGAGCCGTTCGCCGTCGCCTATGGCATGGAGGCGCTGGTCCATTCGATGATCATCGACCTCGGTGCGGGCACCACCGACTTTTGCGTCATGAACGGCCGCCTGCCCACCGAGGAAGACCAGCGCACCCTGCCGCAGGCCGGCGACTGGATCGACGACCAGCTCCTGCGCCATGTCAACACCCGGCATCCCCAGGCGAGCGTGTCGATTCACATGGTCCGCGCCTGGAAGGAGGAAGGGAGCTTCGTCGGCCAGACGAAGACGCCGGTCCTGGTCACCGCCCCGGTCAACGGCAAGCCGACCGAGCTGGACATCACCAACGAGATGCGTCAGGCCTGTGAAGGCATCCTGCCGCCGATCGTCGAGTCGATGCTCGACCTGCTGTCCAAGGTGCAACCCGATTACCAGGAGCGGGTGCGCAACAACGTCGTCGTTTCAGGGGGCACCGGCCTCATCCGTGGCCTCGGACCCCGCCTGGAGCAGGAGCTCCAGGCCGTGGGCGGCGGCAAGGTCCGGGTGGTCAAGGACCCCGTTTTCGTCGGCTCCGACGGTGGCCTCGCCATCGCCCTCGACGCCCCCGAAGACGATTGGGAGCGCCTCAGCTCCTGACGGCGATCCGCGGCGGGGTCGGCCCGCGCCCCAGGGCGCGGGCCACCTGGCCCCCCAGCTCGCACCAAAGCGTGGCCCAGGCGAGCCCCACCAGGGCCGCCAGGGCGAACCCTCCCCACGGTGCTCCAGCGGAGAGCGCCGCCAGCTCTTGCGCCTTCTTGATCAGGTCGTCACCGCGCAGCGCCTCTCCCCAGAGAGGACCTTGCGTCACCAGGATCGATCCGATCTCGTAGGCATCACCGGTCAAGGAGAGGAAGGGGGCGAGGGCGAAGGGAAGGGAGAACCCGAGCTGGAATGGCCATCCACGGGCGCCGGCCCGGCGCAAAGCCCAGACTCCCGGGTACAGGGTCAGCAGAAACGGACCCAGGTCGGTGGCGAGATACACGAGATCGCTGCCGTGTGTATCGAACCCGGAGAGGCGCCCGGCGTAGTCGCTCCCCGAAGTGATGAAGGGGAAGAGGCGGGCGAGGAGCGCGCCGCCGTACTCCGGTGCGATCTCGAGCCGAGACACCTCGCCCCCGGCCGCCACACAGGCCGCCGCGTGCAGCAGCTCGTGGAGCGGAACGTACACCCACCATCCGGCCGCCAGCCCGAGCAAGGCGAGCACCAGGGCACGCCAGCCGCGGTCGAGGCACCGATCCAGTCCATGAAAGGCGTCGAGAAAGATGCGCATGACGAGGAAGAGTATCTCCTCTCGCCCCGATCGTGGGGGTCCCGCTCTCCCCGCCGCGCCGTTTGCGTCTCGTACGCTGGTGGTATCATCCCGCCCATGGTGCTTTCTTCTGATGAGCGGCGGATGTCCGCCCTGTTGCGCGAGCTGATCGAGCGGAGTGGAACCGCGATGGTCTCCATCGACGAGCGCCTCGGCTGGGAGCCGGGGCGTCTGGGTGCGCTCCTTGACGGCCCCCAGGGAGTGAGCTTCGAGGTCCTTCTCGAGGTCCTTCCGACCTTGGATGAGACGCCCGGCGACTTCTTCGCCCGGCTCTGCGGCTTCCATCCTGAATCCCGGGGAGGCTCCGAGGACCGCCTTTCGCGCTCCGATCACCGGTTCGAGGAAAGCCGTCGCGTCGTCAAGGCCGCGATCGCCCGGCGCCTCGCGTGGAAGCAGGAACAGGCTGCCGCGAAATAAGAAAGGCGGCCCGCAGGCCGCCTTTGGGGTTGGATGCTCCTCGGCCGGCCGAGGTCGTCAGGGCATGTGCCGGAGGGGCAGCTGCTCGAGCCGAGCGCTCAGGAAGCGGATCAGCTCGAGACCCTGCTGGCTCTGCTGGTGCGCCTGCTGGAGCTGGAGCAGTGCAGCCAAGGCCTCCCTGTCCACGCCGAGCGCCTTGAAGATCGGCACCATCTCGCCCGCCGCGTCCTGGAGTCTGGCAGTTTCACCGAGGCGCAGGAACACCTCGGAAAGGTCCAGAGAGACCATGGCGACTTCGTACAGCAATCCCCGCTCCTGGAACCCCTGGCGAGCCCCCGAGAGAGCCGCTTCCGCGGCCCGCAGATGACCGAGGTCGCGCAGCATCTGCCCCTCCTGCCAACCGGCCCGCAGCGAGATGAGGGGGTCCTGGAAGTCCCGGTACAGTCCCCGCAGCTCGAAGTAGAGAGACAGAGCCTGCTCCGGCCGCCCGAGATCCACGTAACAGCGCATCAGGTTGTGGCAGGCCGAGAGCAACAGGTGCGGATCCCCCTCGTGGTCGATCAGAGGGATGGCCCGGTTGAGCGTCGGCACCGCCGCCTCGATCTCGCCGGCGTAGATCTGCGCGATGGCCTTCTGAACCCGGGTGCTCGCGACCGAGCCACTCTCCCCCAGCTCGTCGTAGAGGCGCCCCGCTTCGTCCGCCAGAGAGATCGCCTCCTGAAAACGCCGCTGGAAGTACCGCAAGGAGACCAGCCGCTCGAGGATCGCGGCGCGCAGAAGCGGATCGCCGGTCCCTGCCGAGCAGAACCCCTGCGCCTTCTCGAAAGCCTCCTCCGCCTCCGGGAGGCGGCCGGAGACCCGCAAGGCGTTGGCATACTGCCGCCAGCCCAACGCCCGCAGGTCGCAGAGCCGCGCCGCGCTGCCGGCCTGGGCGACCGTGCAGGCCTCCGCCGAGAGAACGGCCAGATGGCTGAGATGGAGCATGCGCGTCGCGTTCTCGTAGCGAACCGCATGGCTCATCTCGCTCAGCTTGTTCACCAGGTCCGGATGTGCGAACCGGCTGGCGGAGCGAACCCGCTGCTCCTGCTCTTCGACGGGCAGCGGTGCCAGCTCCGCGAGCAGTTCCTCGGCCGTGGCTTCCGGCGCTCTGCCCTTGGCAAAGAAGGCGTCGAGTGCCTGCTCGACCGCCGCAAACGTCCGGTCGTAAGGCGACGCCGTCGCTTCCCGCACCCGGTCTTCCTGGCGATCGACAGGAAAGCGAAACAGGTTCTCGAGCCGCCGGCCGCTCCAGCCCATCGCCTGCAAGTGGCTACGGCAGGAGGAGCAATCCGCGAGAAGATGGCGCAGGACGCGCGCATTCCGCGCCGTCGCCCCCGCCCCTGAAGCACCTCGCAGGAAGCTTTCAAGCTCCTCAACGGTTGGATGATTCCTCAACATGACACACCTCCGAAGGCCTACCCGAGACCCCCAACCGGGGTCGACGCAGGAACAGCCTCACTTCTGTCTGAGAGAAAGGTGCGTCCGCCGGGTGGAAACGGGACAAAGGCTCACGAGATGAGGCTGCGAACTTGGGGAGCAGGAGCCTGGAAGGAGGGGAAGGGGGGAGCCAGGGGCGGCCGGGGCCGCCCCTCGCCGACGGGCGGCTACATCCAGCCGCCGGCACCTCCCGGGTTGCATCCTCCTCCCATGGGGTCGATGCAGGATCCGGTGTCCATCCCGGCCGGCGGTGGGATCTCAAGCGAGCCGGCGGTCATGCGCTGGACCGGCTCCACCCCCTTGTCACCGAGAAGACTCTGCAACCAATTCAGGGCTGCATCGAGCCACGAGACATCGGCGAAGAGAGCCGGGGAGCCCGCGTCGAGGGGACGCGCATGGGCGGGAACCGTGGTGAGAATGAGAGCGAGGACGAAAGCAGCGGCTACGGCACAGCGGAACAGAGTACGGCACATGAGATATCCCTCCAACAAAATGCGGCGTCACCCCGAGGGGAACAACCGCGAATCAACCAACAAATAAAAGCAGTCAACCTGGCTGTCTGAAGAGTGCGCCCACCGAGCGAAAGCGGGACAGCCCTGTGCGTCTGCCGGCGGTGAAAGCCGCCGGCCGCGAGTATAGGGGCTCGCGGGCGGAAAGAAAAATAGACGCTTTTCGATTTGAAGGGGTCCGATGACAACCAACTGTGCCGATGCTGGGGCGGGATTGCGCGCCGGCCTTCTGCCGGCGCGCATTGGGCGCTGAGGGATCAGCGGTCGCAGGGTCCCGGAGAACCCATCGGATCGATGCAGGAACCCGTTGTCGAAAGGGCTTGGGGCTCGCCGGTCTCCTGCTCGCCGTCGTCCCAGAGACCTTGCAGCCAGCCGAAGGCCGCCTGGATCCAGGGCGTTTCCGCCTGGATGCCTGATTCCGCCAGAGGAGTGGCCTGAGCCGGCAGAGTGGAGAGCGTGAGGGCGATGGCGATGGCGATGGCGATGGACACACGGATACGGGAGTAACGCATGGGAAATCCCTCCATCAGAAGCGGTGCAGCCTGATCTGGCAGCCCCGCGAACCAACCCTTTGAAAGACATCCAACTGTATCTTTAGAGTGCGCCGCTTGAGCAGAAGCGGGACAGGGGAACCTCTATTAGTTCTGATCTTGATCTCGTGGTGAGGTCGCTCGAAAATCAAAAAGCCGCGGCGTTTCCGTCGCGGCTTTTCCTTCGAAAATGAAGATGGGCGGTCTTCACTCCCGTTTGGGGAGCTGCTCCAGGCGGGCGCCCAAGAAGCGGATCAACTCAAGCGCTGCTTTGTCCTGTTGATCCGCTTGCTGGAGCTGAAGCAGGGCGGCCAGGGCGTCGCGATCGACCCCTAGGGAGGTAAAGATCGGCACCATGTCGGCGACCGTCTCGCGAAGCTTCTCGGTCTCGCCAAGCCGGAGGTAGACGGAGGCGAGGTCGAGCGAAACGACCGCCACCTCATAGAGCAGCCCTCGTTCCGAGAAACCCTGGCGGGCCTGAAGCAGAGACGACTCCGCGGCCCGCAGGTGGCCCAGATCACGCAGGAGCTGGCCTTCTTGCCACGAGGCGCGGAGAGCGATGAGAGGGTCCTGGAAGTCGCGGTACAGGCTGCGAGCCTCACAGAAGATAGAGAAGGCCTTCCCGGGCTCGCCGCCCTCCATATAGGCACGGACCATATTGTGGCAGGCTGCCAAGAGAAGGTGCGGATCACCCTCTTGGTCGATCACGGGAATCGCACGGTTGAGCGTGTGTACTGCGGCCTCCGATGCGCCCGACAGTAGCTGTGCGATGGACTTCTGAATCATTGGGCTTGCTACTGAGCCGCTTTCGCTGAGCTCTCGGTAGATTTGACTGGCTTCATCTGCCAGAGCGACGGCCTCATCGAAGCGCCGCTGGAAGATACGAAGCGATGCAAGCTGCTCGAAGAGCCATGCGCGGAGAGGAGGGTCGCCGGTACCTTCATCGCAGTAGGCCTGTGCTCTGTTGAAGGCGCACTCAGCTTCAGTCATCCTTCCTGCGACGCGGAGAGCATTGCCGTACTGGCGCCACCCTTGCGCCCGGAGGTCGGAGAGCTTGGCCTGACTTCCGGCAGCTTCGGCCGTGCAGCACTCAGCTGCCAACCGCGCCAGGTTGGCGAAATGGAAGAGGCAAGCCGGATCCTCATAACGAGCTGCGTGGCTCAGCTCGATAAACTCCCTGACAAGCTGAGGGCTTGCGAACCGAGCGCACGAGGAGACCCGTTGGATCTGATCGTCCCTGTCCAGTTGGGCGAGTTCGAGCAAGAGGCCACTGTTGTCGCGAACCGAGTGCTCATGCTCAAAGTATTCATTGAATTTCCTGGTCGCGTTCGCGAACGCCGCGCTGTAGTCGTGGCCGCCAGGCCGACGGCTCGAATTCCGGTCGCCCTCGCGGGGGAGGTCGAAGAGTCGCGTCAGGCGGGCTCTATCCCAGCCAAGGTTGTACAACTGTTGCCTGCATGAGGGGCACCCCGCGAGGAGGTGCCGAAGGAGCCGGGCTTCCAATGGGGCGCCCTTGCCTCGAGAGCTATGCTCCAAGAAACGAGTAAAGGCTTCAGCTGCTGGGTGCTCGACGAGCATTGTGATCCCCCATTTGCAATGGCCGCGACCTGCTAGCCCTATTCTGGCCGACGCCAACTTGCCCTGTCTCTTACAGTAGGTGCCGTTCCCCGTGGTAAACGGGACACTCAACCAGCCATTCCCTGGAATGGCTGGTTGCCGGTTGGATTAGAAGGGGGCGGCGCTAGGCGCTTGCCACGGCGCAGTCTTTCGTCTAGGGGCTTATCAGCGGTTGTCGATGCAGGGAGCTACAGGGCTGCCCTGCGGGTCGATACAGGAGCTGGTCATCGGCACGGCATGCCCCTCTCCCTCCCTGGAACCCCCCAGCAGACCCTCGACCCAGCCCAGGGCTGCCGCGAGCCATGATGCGTCTGCGGTGATGAGGCGTGAGTCTGGGTCACGGGGTTGTGCCTGGGCGGGGACCGTGGCGAGGAGAAGCGATGAGGCGAGGACAGATGCTGCGGTAAACCGGAACATGGAACGAAACATGAGATATCCCTCCACTGAGAAGCGGTATCCGCCTTCTTGGCGGGCCGCGGATGGACTGCAAGAAAAATCAAAGCAACCGATGTTGTCCTATAAGTGCTTCGGATCGCCAAGAACGAGACAGAAAGAATGAAAGAGATGGTCATTTTTTGTTGTCGATCTGAGGGGCAGAGAGGAAAAGAAAAAGGCCGCAGCGCGCGAGCGCTGCGGCCTTTGGGACAAGCTTTTGCGAGGAAGGGGCTCAGCGTGTATTGCCGCTCTTGGCCAGCGGCTCGATCTGCGAGCTCAAGAGGCGGATCAGCTCGAGAGCCTTTTTCTCCTGGCCGGCAGCCTGTTGGAGCTGCAGCAGAGAGCCCAGAGTCTCCCGCTCGACGCGCAGGGAGCGGAAGATCGGAATCGCCTCTGTGGCAATCTGCTTCACTTCCTCGACTTTCCCGAGACGTACGAAGACGGCTGCCAGATCGAGAGAGACAACTGCCACTTCAAAAAGGAGACCCCGCTCCAGAAAACCCTGTCGGGCGCGCTGAAGAGCGATCTCAGCAGCTCGCAGATGGCCAAGGTCACGAAGTATCTGACCCTCCTGCCATGCGGTCTTGAGCAAGATCGTCGAAGCGCCGTCGAACTCTTGGTAGAGCTCGCGAGTTTCGAAGTAGAGCGACAGAGCCTGCTCGGGTTTATCCGCGTCAATATAGCAGCGTATCAGGTTGTGGCACGCAGCGAGGAGTACTTGAGGGGTCTCCTGCGGATCAACCAACGCGATCGCCTGGTTGAGGATCCGAATCGCCGGCTCGATCTCGCCAGCGTAGATCGAGGCGATCGCCTTGTGGAGAAGAGACGCCGCCAGCGCACGTTTGTCGCCGAGCTCCCGGTAGATCCTGCTCGCGTCATCCGCCATGGCAATGGATTCGGCGAAACGCCTCTGGAAATAGCGGAGTGAAGCCCACTGTTCGAGCAACCTGGCGTGAAGCGGCGGATCTCCAGTGCCTTGCCTTCGATAAGCTTGCGCCTTATCGAGCGCCTCTTCCGCTTCGAGCATTCGCCCGTTGACCCGGAGGGAGTTTCCCAGATGGCCCCAAGCCTGCGTTCGGCTGTCTGCTAGCCTCTCGGCACTTCCGGCGGCCTGGGTGGAACAATTCTCTGCAGCCAGGCGAGCCAAGAGCGCCAAGTGGAGCATGGCGGCAGGATCCTCGTAGCGCAGGGTATGACTACGTTCAATCAAAGCTTTGACGATGCCTGGATGCCAGAACTGAGGATCGGTTGAGATTCGCCGTATCTGCGCTTCGATTGAGAGGTCATAGACCTTGGAAAGCATCTTTGCAGGAGGTTCAGAGAGAGGAGATTCCGTCGCGAAGTAGGCTTCCAGCTTTCGTTCTGCCGCAGCAAAAGACAAGCCGTAGTCCGTGTTTTGAACGGGATTTTTGGTCGCCGCCAGCCGAAGAAAGCGGTCAAGCCGGGGGCCGCTCCAACCGGCGTTCTCCAGCTCCTTGCAGCAGACCGAGCATCCGGCGAGAAGATGGCGAACCACGGCGAGAGGCGCCGGAGCCATATTCGCCGGAGAGGTGCTTCGGAAGAACAGATCCAGTTCCTCGAGTGGCGGATGATCTTTGTACATTGAAACACCTCCCAAATCGTTCGCAAGTCAGAAGGGGCGGCCGGTAGAGCGCCGCCCCGCTCCAGCTTTGACTCAGATTCCCCCGCCGCCGCCGCCGCCGCCGCAGCCACCGAGAGGATCGATGCACGAGCCGGTCAAGGGCGAAGAGGGGGTTGCCGCCGACGAGCTCATGAATGCTGCAGGGGATTGGTCTCCGAAGAGGGCCTGGCTCACCCAGGTGATCACGGTCTCGAGCAGACCGGTTTCTGCTTTGGCCGCCGCCTTGCCGCCGCCCTCGGGGGCTGCGTAGGCGGGGACGGACGCGATGGTCAAAGATACCAGGACAACTGCAACAGCCGCAACGCGAAACATGGTACGGAACATCAGTTTACCCTCCATCATCAGATACGGACTGCCCGGCTTGCCGTGCCGCCCGCGGATTAACACAAAGCAAAAGATAAAAAACAACCTCAGATCAAACCCGGTACTCGCTTTTCTTCGGTCGTCAGTAGAGAGGTGCGCCTGCCGCACCAAACCGGGACACCGAGTCGGGGACGGGTTTGACGATCGGGCCGCCAGGGGGGAGGATACCGGGGGCGGCGCCGGGAGGCAGGTCTGTAAGTAACAGAAAACAAATGATCAAGGCTGAATATCTACGATTGCGCATGAGTCGGAGCTCGGGCTCGGGCGGTACCTTCCGGCGGGCGGTTTCGCGGTACGATGGGACGAGACGCTTTTGAGGAGGTGGAGTTCCATGGCGATTCGTGAAGGGGCGTGGGACTGTCCGCACTGCGGGCGCACCGGGAATCGGGGCTCGGCGAAGTTCTGCGGTGGCTGTGGAGCTCCGCGTGGAGAGGACGTGCGTTTTTACCTGCCGGACGATGCCCGGGAGGTCTCGGATGCCGCCGAGCTGCGGAAGGCGATGGCCGGCCCGGACTGGATCTGCCCCTACTGCCAGGGGGACAACGGCGCCGAGAGCTCCTTCTGCTCGGGCTGCGGGGCTCCGCGCGACGGGGCCGCGGTGCGTCCGCTCGTCGAGACCCGTTTGGCGCCGCCTGTGGTTCCGGCGCCGCAGCCGGTGGTCTCCAAGGGGAGAGCGGGCGGCCTTCTCAAAAAAGGCTGCGGCATCGGTTGCCTGGGATTGCTGGTCCTCTTCGGGCTGATCTGGTTCCTGGGGCGCCCGCGCGAAGCCACGCTGACCGCCCAGGGGTTCTCCTGGGAGCGGTCGATTCAGATCGAAGCGCTGCAGGCGGTGACCGAGGAGGCCTGGGAGGATGCCGTTCCGGCCGGTGCCCGGGTGCTCTCTCGCCGCCGTGAGGTCCACCACACGAACCGGGTGCAGACGGGCACGGTGCGGAAGAGCAGCACCGTCACCGAGCAGGTGCAGGTCGGCACCGAGCGGGTCAAGGTGGGGACGCGCGACCTGGGGAATGGCTATTTCGAAGACATCTATGAGGATCGCCCGGTCTATGAGGACCGGAGCCACGAGGAGAGCTACGACGAGCCGGTCTACCGGGAAGACCCGGTCTTTGCCGTCAAGGTACGCTACGAGATCGACAAATGGCTCCCGGCACGCGAGGAGAAGGCTGCCGGGCAGGACCGGTCGCCTCGGTGGCCGGAGGTGCAGCAGGCCGCGAACGAGCGGGCGGGGGCGCGCAAGGAGAGTTACGAGATCCGCTTCCTGGACGACAAAGGCAAAGCCTGTGTCCATCGAACCCCCCGCGAGGCGGAATGGCGGCGCTTCGAGCCCGGCGGGGCGTACCGCGCTACGGTGAAGCCGGACGGGGAAGTGGCCCGCTTCCTGGATCCCGAAGGGTAGGGGCGGGCCGCGCGAGCCCCCTGGAAGCCGGTTCTTTCATCGCAAGGTTTCTTCTGGTTTGATCGCACCGGCGGCGCCCGCCGTGTGCGCGAGGCACCTCGATTCGCGCCGAGGCGGGTGCTCCCGGCTCGCCAGGTGATCGAGAAAAGTCACGGCTTCCGATGCCCTCGCCGCGCGGGGAGTTGGAGACTTTTCGCGGAGAGCCCACAAAAGGGCGTAAGCCCCTGCAATCTGGCGAGGATTTCCGCTACGATACGCCGCAGGTCGAATCACTGCCTGCCCCGGCTGTGTGCGGGGTGCGAGGTGTCCAGCCATCATGAGCGATGTAGTCCAGAAAGTCTGGGGATTTTGCCACACCCTGCGCCACGACGGGATCGACTACGGCGACTACATCGAGCAGATCACCTACCTGCTCTTCCTCAAGATGGCGGATGAGCGGCGGATCGACTTGAGCCGTGTGCGCGCCGATGCGCCGGATGGGAGCGAGCGGGCGGTCGACGGTTCCTGGCCGGAGCTCTCGCGGCGGGCGGGGCCTGAGCTCATCCACCATTACGTGGCGGTGCTCGGTGCGCTGGGCCAGCAGGAGGGCCTCCTGGGCGACATCTTTGCGGAAGCGGTCTCCCGGTTCAACAGCGCCGACAATTTGAAGCGCCTGATCGGCCTGATCGACGAGACCGAGTGGACCGCGTTGGACGTGGACGTCAAGGCGGCGGTGTTCGAGGGGCTGCTGGAAAAGGCCGCCGACGAGGGCAAGAAAGGTGCCGGCCAGTACTTCACGCCCCGTCTGCTGATCCAGACGATCGTCCAGTGTGTGCGGCCGGATCCCCGGCAGCAGCCGGACCTGGCGGTGTGCGATCCGGCCTGCGGCACCGGCGGCTTCCTCGTCGGGGCCTATGAATGGCTGCTTGCGCAGTGCGGTGGCGAGCTTCCTCCCGCGCTGGCGCAGCAGGTGCGGCGCGGCACCTATTTTGGACAGGAGCTGGTGCGCCGGCCGCGCCGTCTGGCCCTGATGAACCTCTACCTGCACGGGCTGGAGCCGGAGATCAAGCTCGGTGACTCCATTTATGAGCCGCTCGACGGCCGGAGGTTCGATCTGGTGCTGACCAATCCGCCCTTCGGCAGCAAGGGGGCGAAGCAGGTGCCGGGAAGGCCGGACCTGCCGGTGGCCACGTCGAACAAGCAGCTCAACTTCCTCCAGCATGTGATCACCCTGCTGAAGCCGGGTGGCCGGGCGGCGGTCGTGGTGCCGGACAATTGCCTGTTCGCGGACCAGGCCGGAGAGGTGTTCAAGACGCTCACCCAGGATTGCGATCTGCACACCGTTCTGCGTCTGCCCAACGGCACGTTTGCCCCCTACAGCGCCGGCACCAAGACGAACGTGGTCTTCTTCACCAAGGGCCGGCCCACCGAGGACGTCTGGGTGTTCGACGCCCGCACCAGCGTGCCCCGGATCACCAAGAAAGACCGGCCGCTGACGGCGGCGCATTTCGCGGCGTTCAAGGCCTGCTATGGCACCGATCCGGATGGCCGGGCGCGCCGTGCGGCCGGCGATTCGCTCGAAGACCGCTGGCGGTCGTTTCCTCTCGGCGAGATCCGCGAGCGCGATTTCAAGATCGACAGCCTCAAATGGCTGCGCGACGAGTCCCCGGAGGACGAGGAGCTCTCCGAGCCCGACGATCTGATCGACGAAGCCGTCACGCTGCTTCAGGCGGCTCTCAGTCATCTGGAAGGGATCCGCGACTCCCTGGCTCTGGCGGGTGAGGTGTCCCCCAAACGGCTGCAGGCCGTGAGGGGAGGCCCGGTTTGACCGTCTTCGACGAGCGGCGGCGGCCGAATCTGGCCCGCGATGGTGGTTTCTTGCCCGAAGGTTGGGCCGAGGTCGCCTTGGCCGAGCTGGTCGTTCATCGGATCGGCGGAGAGTGGGGCGAGGAGGCCTGGGCCGAAGGGCTCGTGCCGGTGCGGGTCGTGCGCGGCACGGAGTTCCGGGATTGGGAACGCGACAAGGGCAAGAACGCCGCGCGGCGCTGGGTTTCGCCCTCCCAGCTCGCATCGCGCGAGCTGCGGCCGGGTGACGTCGTGATCGAGATCTCGGGGGGCGGCCCGTCGCAGGCGGTCGGCCGAACCCTCCTGATCGATGTGGAGGCCTTTCTCCAAGGATCGTTGCCGCCGCTGCCGCTGATCTGTTCGAACTTCTGCCGCCTCCTGCGGCTCCATCCCGAGGTCGACCCAGGGTTCGTCCATCTGGCGCTCCGGGAGAAGTACCTGGGGGGAGCGGTGTGGGAGTTCCAGAACCAGAATACGACCAATCTGCACAATCTGAAGCTGGACAATTTCCTGGAAGGTCTGGTCGTGCGTCTGCCGCCGCTCGCCGAGCAGCGGCGCCTCGTGATGGCGGCGCAGAAGCTCCTGCGTTCCGTGGCGGCGGCGAACGACAGTCTGCTGATGGTGGTTGACGTCCTGCGCAAGCTGCATCAGAGGATGCTCGCGGCGGGGACAGAAGGGCGGTTGACCGCGGGTTGGCGCCGCGACCGGCCCGCCGAGCCACCGCCCGCCGCGCTCCTGGGGCCGATTTTCGAGGAACGGCGGGAGGCGTTCACGCGGTCGCTGCGCCAAGCCGTCCTGGCAGGAGCAAAGAAGAAGCCGCGGACGCCGCTCAACCTCGAACCGGGTCTCTGGGAAGTGCCGGACGCACTCGAGTTGCCCGAGTTTCCGGCCGGCTGGAGTGTCGTCGCGCTCCAGGACCTGGTGACCGTCCTCCAGTACGGGACCTCGAAGCGTGCCGAAAGGGACGTGAGGAACGGTGTGGCCGTCCTGCGCATGGGAAACATCCGCGACGGCCGGCTCGACGTCCGCCGGGCGAAGCTGAAATGGACCGCTCCGGGTACCGAGGACGTCGGGCGGTATCTGCTGCGGCCGGGAGACATCCTGTTCAACCGGACGAACAGCCCGGAGCTGGTCGGCAAGGCCGCCGTCTTCGATGCCGACGCGCCGATGATCTTCGCCTCCTATCTGGTGCGGATCACCTGCGATGAGCGTCTGGTCCTCCCGGAGTTTCTCTGCAGCTGGATCAACTCGCCGTGGGGCCGGAGCTGGGCGCGCGCGGTTCGTTCGGACTGTGTCAGCCAGTCCAACATCAGCATTGCAAAGCTGCGATCGATGCCCGTCCCGCTGCCGCCTCTCGACGAGCAGCGCGCGAGCGTCCGCCGGATGCGGGAGACCGCGGAGGCCACCGATCAGATCCAGGAGAGGGCCGAGGCGGCGTTGGCCTATGCCGAACGGCTGCCGCGCGCCATCCTGGAGCAGGCGATGCAGGGAGATCTGGTGCCGCTCGAAGCGGATCTCGCCCGGCTCGACGGCAGGGAGTACGAGCCGGCGGTGTTCCTCCTGGACCGCCTCCGAACCGGCCGGCCTGTCGAGAAGGAGGTGAAGCCGCCGCGGAAGGCGCGCAAGCAGCTGGCGGGGCTCTCTCCGGAAGCTCTGCTGGCGGCCATTCGGCGGGCCTCCTGGGGAAGTCTCGAGCGGTCGGCGGACGAGCTCATCGACGCGGTGATCGACCGCCTGAAGATCCCGGAGCCCGATCCGGGGCTGCGCTCGACGCTGCACGCGCTGATGGAGACCGCCGTCGAGCGGCGGATCCTGGCGCGCCGGGGTTCGCGTCTGGTGGGGGCGACCCCCAAGATCGGGCGCTATGACGACGAGTTTCTCCTGGGCGTGCTCGGCCGGGTGATGCGCGAAGGAGTGAGCTACAACCGCAAGCAGCTCAGCCGGGCCATGGTGTCCTGGCTCGGCTATGACCAGCTCACCGCCGCCATGGTGGAGCGGCTGGGCGATCTCTTTCCCGAAGCGATCCGCCGCGGTCTTCTCGTGGTGGAGGCCGACCGCTACTCCTTCAACCACTCGAACAGGTCGTAGTGCTCCCGGGTCATGCCCAGCCGCGTGTAGACGCGCTGGGCGGCCGTGTTGCGCTTGTCCACGTAGAGGCGAAGACCGTGCAGGTCCGGTGACGCCTCGACCCGCTCCCGCAGGTGCTCCCAGAGCGCCCGGTAAACGCCGCGCCCGCGCTGCTCCGGGAGGACGTACACCGATTGAATCCAGAGGACGGTCCCATTGCGCCAGTCGCTCCACTCGGGTGTGACCAGCAGGCAGCCGGCGATCCGCCCATCGCTTTCCGCCACCACGTACCCGCCGCGGCCCGGGTCGGCGAAGACCGCGGCGACTCCCCGCCCGACCGTGTCCGGATCGAGCTCCAGCCCCTCCGTTTCCCGGGCCATGAGAATCTGCAGGCGGGCGATGACCGGTGCATCATCCGGGCGGGCGGAGCGGATCATTCGAGCCGTCCCGACCGCCGCAGCCGCTCCAGGTGGGCGAGGATCTGCCGCGCGGCGAGCGGGTGGGCTTCCTTGGGGACGTCCTCGTAGACCGTGGGGAGCATCTCCTCCGGCGTGCGCAGCCCCCGGCTCCAGGCGGCGAGGACTTTCTCTTCCCGCCAGAGGCGGTGGTCGATGTACTCGCGCAGCTTGCCCAGGGCATCCTTGACCGCCGGGCCGTGGGCCGGGAAGAGGGTGCCCGGCCGCAGGGCGGCGAGCTTGGCGAGGGAGCCCAGGTAGTCGTCCATGTCTCCTTCGGGGGGATCGATGACGATGGTGCCGAGGCCGGCGATCAGGTCCCCGGCGACGACCGAACGTCCCGCCTCTTCCAGAAAGCAGAGGTGCCCCCGGGCATGGCCGGGCGTGTGGACCACGGTCACTTCGAGAGGCGGTTCCCCGGCGAGGATGATCTTCTGCCCGTCGGTGAGCGTGCCGTCGATCGTCAGGCCGCGGGCGGCGAGGCGCCCGGCGGTCTCGGGATGGGCGAGCACCGGCACGCCGAGGGAGGCGCGCAGGCGGGTCACGCCGCCCACGTGATCCGGGTGATGGTGGGTGAGCCAGATCGCCGTCACCCGGCGGCCGAGGCGCTCCCGGGCCACCGCCAGGGCGCACTCCAACCGCTCGTTCTCCGCGTCGAGCGGCGAGCCGGGATCGATCAGCACGGCCTCGCCGGTGCCGAGCAGGATGGTGTTGGTGGTGAGGGCCGGCGGCAGGGTATGGGTGAGCAGCGGGAAGAGCAGCACGCCGGGGCGCAGCTCGATCTTCCGCAGCGGGCCGAGGTTGGTCTCGGAGGGATCACGCAGGCGGCCGAGGCCGGCGGTGGGGCCTTGTTGCCGGAGCACCTCCAGGATGTGGAGGATGGGCGGAGCGGTCAGCCCGTCGCCGCGCCAGACCCTCTCCAGGGCCTGCGCCGGCGGGATCCATTCTCCCTCGGCGCACTCCCCGGGGTGGAAGGCCGGCTGGAGGTCTTCGGTGGCCGGCCATTCCAAGAGGAAGAAGCGGTTGTCGAAGCGCAGCGGTGCGAAGGGCGGCGTGACCCAGCGGCCGGCCCAGACCAGGCGCGAGGCGTCCAGGGTCGCTCCGAGCCCGGTGAGGATCTCGGCGAAGCCGGCCTCCTGGGCGAGCAGGGCGCGGCGCGCCTCGGCCAG
This sequence comes from Holophagales bacterium UBA5704, assembly GCA_002420005.1. Classification (GTDB taxonomy): domain Bacteria; phylum Acidobacteriota; class Thermoanaerobaculia; order Multivoradales; family UBA5704; genus UBA5704. The sequence continues at coordinate 29,843 of DIHE01000096.1, forward strand.
CCGGGAGGGATCGGGGGCCGGGGTCGCCAGGAGAAGGCCGGCTTCCTCGAACAGCTCGCGTAGCGCCGCGGCCACCAGGCCGGGGACGAGATCGGGTCCCGGGTCCACGTCCGGCTCGCGCAGCGCAGCCGGGAAGCCGGCGGCGGGCGGACCCTCGCCGGCCCCGGACGGTGTTCCACAGACGGGGAGGGTGGCGTCGGCACGCGCGAGGCCGCCGCCGGGGAAGGCGTGCCAGCCGCCCATGAACGGCTGCGCGTCGGCGCGGCGGATCCAATAGACCTCGATCCCCGCGGCGCCCTGCCGCCAGGGGATCACCGACGCGGAGGGGCGCACGGGCGGCAGGCCACCCGGCCGGCCTCCCGACAGGTTGCCGAGGACCATCTCGTACAGGCTGGAAGGGCTCAAGGTGCTCACGGGGACCGCTTATATCAGCACCGCCCGCGTGCGCCAAGTCGGGGCGGGGGGCTGGAGGGGAGGGCCGGGTTGGTAGTAATGTCAAGGGCACGTCACCCGCCCGCCGCGCGGGCCGGTCCCCAACAACGTCGAGACAGGAGCGTGCCAGGATGAAGCCTCCCGAGATCATCCACCTGACCCCCGGCAAGCGGGTCCTCTTCCTGACCAAAGATCCCGAGCTGATCCGCCGTCAGCTGCGGGGCGAGCTGGACCTCAAGATGGCCGACCTCACGGTGGAGGATCTCCTCGACGACATCAACACGGATGCCATGACCCCGGCCTGGGTGTGCTTCAGCCACCGGCCGGAGGACATTGCGCGCGACGCCTACGCCGGCCTGATCGTCGACGGCAAGCGGCTGTTTGAGCGCGACGCCCTGATCCAGGGCGGCTTCGAGGTCATCGTCTCCGGCTTCCGCAAGGGCGTCGGCAGCTCGCGCGAGACCGCGGTGCAGGCGGAGAAGTGGTCAGGCATCCGCCTCGCCATCGCCGCCTCGTTCGCCCCCATCCATGCGCGCAACAACATCAGCCAAGGCGTCCTCATGGGGGATCACGACCAGCTCCGGCGGCTGCAGGCGGGTGCGGGCATTCCCCTGGAGGAATTCTGCCGCGGGTACGATCCGATCACCCGGCTGGTCATCCACCAGGGCGGTCTCTTCCCCTTCTCCAAGGCGCTCGCCGCCGGGGAGCTGACCTTGCCGCAGCCGGAGACCGGGCCGCGGCCGATGACCATGGCGGAGAAGATCCTGGCGCGGCATCTCGTCGGCGCGGAGGGTCCCCGCTTCGTCAAGCCGGGCGATGCGGTGGTGGTCGAGGTGGACGGCGGCTATACGCACGAGTTCACCACCGCCCAGGTCCATTACTTCCTGGAGCAGGAGTACGGCGCGGACTACCAGGTGAAGAATCCGGGCAAGTTCGCGGTCTTCGAGGACCACCTCATCTACGCCGACGAAGTGCCGAAGATGCGGGCGTTTCTCCCCAAGATCGAGACCCTGCGCCAGCTCCAGCGCGCGTTCCAGGCGCACACCGGGGTGCGCGACTTCTCGGCCGAGAACGGCATCTCGCCCGGCATCTGCCATGAGGTCGCGCGCGAGGAGCTGATCGACCCGGGTGATTTCATCCAGTCGACCGACAGCCACACCTGCATGGGCGGAGTCAACAATGCGCTCACCTGGGGCGTCGGCGCCACCGAATACGCCGATCTGGTCCACCAGGGGTTCACCCAGGTGGAGGTGCCGGAGTCGATCCGCTTCGAGCTGACCGGCAGGCTGCAGGAAGGGGTCACCGCCAAGGACCTGATGCTCTACATCCTGCTGGAGCACGCCCGGCCGGAGCACACGCTCAACCGGGTGATGGAGTTCACCGGCCCCGGCGTTTCGACTCTCTCGATGGATGAGCGGGCCACCCTGACCAACATGGCGACCGAGTGCGCGGCGCGCACCGCCATCGTCATCGCCGACGAGGAGACCTTCCGCTGGCTCGCCGAGTGGCGCCCCCACCTCACCACCGCGGACCTCGACGCCCTGCGCGCCCGCGCGGTGGCCCCGGACGCGGATGCGGTCTACCACGGCGGGGTGCACACGATCGACCTCTCCACCCTGCGGCCGATGGTGGCCCACCCGGGCGATCCGGATCACGGCATTCCGTCCGACCCGACGAACGGCGCCTGGATCGACGAGATCGGCGACGTACCCATCGACATCGCCTATGGCGGGAGCTGCACCGCGGGGAAGATCGACGACCTCGTCTTCTATCACCAGGTGGTCAAGGAGGCGGTCGATGCCGGGCTCAAGGTGGCACCCGGAGTGCGCTTCCTCATTCAATGCGGCTCCAGGGCGGTGGCCGACTTCGTGCGCGACAACGGTCTCGAGGCGACCTTCCGGCAGGCGGGGGTCACCCTCATCCACCCCGGCTGCGGCGCCTGCATCGGTTGCGGACCCGGCGTTTCCGAGGAAGCCGGCGAGGTCACCGTCAGCGCGATCAACCGCAACTACAAAGGCCGTTCCGGCCCCGGCAAGCTCTGGCTCGCTTCGCCGCTCACCGTGGCCGCCTCCGCCTTCACCGGCAAGATCACCGCCTACCGGCCCGGGATGTTTATCGCGCCCGTTCACGTTTCCTGAAACGAACGGATGCGGGAAGATTCCGTCACACACCGAAAGATTGTCAGGGATCGCCCGGGTCCTGTACTCTTGGGGCACTGATCTTTGTTGTTCTTGAGCCTGCGGAGGGCTCACCACTGGAGGAACGATGATGTCGATGCTGTGCTGGAAGACCCCCGCGAGGGTGGCGGTCGCCGTTGCCCTCGTCTGCGCCGCACCGGGAGCGGCGGCGCAGGCTCCCCCGGACGACCCGTTCGGCGGCGCCGTCACCGCGACGGACGTCTCGGGTCAAGTCAAACGGCCGACGGGACGTCAGGCCGACCTGGACGAGATCCAATCCCGGTACCGCAAGATTCTCGCTGCGTGGGCCGAGGGGCAGACGGCGGTCGCCGCCGTCGATCTGATGGCTTTGGAAACCTCGGTCGTCTTCGATGAGGATCCCACCACCCGCAAGCGTCTGCTCAAGGCCGAGCAGGCCGTGATCCACGAGGTCGGCGCCGCCAATCTCGAGACGCTGGTGCCGATCGCCATGCTCCACCACGAGTCCTATCGCCGCTATCTCCTCGCGGGAGCGCGCGGCCACGCCGTGGTCCTCGGGCATGCCCGGGCGATGACGCGCGATCTGGCGATCCTCTACCACGAGCAGTCCGGTAGCGAAGGGGCGGCGCTGGTCTCCAGCCGCATCCTCACCAGCCTCGGCGGTCTGCTGCAACAAGCGGCTCAGCAGGTGCCCGCCGCGGAGATGTTCCAGCTCGCCGCCGGGATGGACCCGCGCAACACCGCCGCGATGCTCGGTCTCGCCACGGTGTTCGAAAAGAACGCCCGCTACGAGGCCTCGGTCGAGACGCTGCGCCTCCTCATGGCGGCCGATCCGGACCATGCGGAAGGGAAGCTGCGCCTCGCGGTCAACCTGCACCGGCTCGGCCAGACGCCGGAGGCGTCGACCTTGCTCCAGGGCCTCGCCGGCTCTTCGGCCGACGACTGGATCGTCGCGCTCGCCGCGCAGGAGCTTGCCGGGATCCACCGGGAGAAAGGGAACCTGGACGCCGCGCGCCAGGTGCTCGAAGCGGCGGTGGAGCGCTTTCCGAACGACCCGCGTTTCTACGTCCAGCTCGCCTCCGTGCTCGATCGCGCAGGCCAGTCGCGCAGTGCGCAGGACCTGATGGACAAGGTCGTCGCCTTGAAGGCGGCGCCGGAAACCGCCGCACGGTTTCTCTACAACACTGTGCGCGACGAGACGTTCGTGGCGGCCCGCCGCTTCCTGGACGAGAACGCCCGGTCGCGGCTGGCCGTCCTGGCCCAGGCGCTCGACACGCCGAACAAGGCGTCGATGACGGGGGTGGCGGGATGAGGCGCCTTCAGGTCTCTCTGTGGGTGCTCGCCGTCCTCCTGGCGGCCGCCGTCCCGTCCCGGGCCGCGGTGTCCGCCCAGATCGTCAGCCCGACGGTGGACCAGCCCATCTTCGGCAAGACCGAGGTGAAGGTGGCGATCTCCTCGACCGAGGCGGTGACCCGCGTCGAAATCTTCGTCAACGGCAAGCTCGTGGGCACGATGACCCGCGCCCCCTGGGTCCTCAGCTTCGAAGCCGGAGAGCAGAACATCCAGCGCGAGATCAAGGCGGTCGCCCATGCCGCGTCGGGAGCCACGGCGACCCACACGGTGGTGACCAGGCCGGTGCAGGTCGACGAGCAGCTCGACTTGCACCTGCAACAGCTCTTCGTCACCGTCACCCGCGGCGCAGCGCGGACCCTCGACCTCGACGAGGGCGACTTCCGGGTGTTCGACAACGGCAAGCCGCAGCAACTCATCACCTTCGGCCGCGGAGAGCTTCCGCTCACCGCCGTCCTTCTCCTCGACACCAGCGAAAGCATGCAGGGCGAGCGCCTCGCCGCCGCCCGCCGCGGAGCCACGACGTTCTTGAAGGGTCTGAAGGACGTCGACGAGGCGTCGGTCGTCATGTTTTCCGATCGCCTCCTGCGCGCCACGCCGTTCGTCTTCGACAAGACGGTCCTGGAGCGTGCGCTGGGCGAAACCGAGGCGTCCGGCGGCACGGCGGTCAACGACTTTCTCTACATGTCCTTGAAGCTGCTGGAGCCGCGCGTCGGGCGGCGGGTGGTGATCCTGCTGTCGGACGGCTCCGACGTGCACAGCGTGGTGCCGATGTCCGAGGTGCTCTGGAAGGCGCGCACCGGGCAGGCGATGATCTACTGGATCCAGCTCGACGAGAACAAGCACAAATCGTACGTCTCCTCGTGGCGCAGCGTCGAGGAGAACGACGTCGAATACAAGACGCTCGTCAAGGCGGTGGAAGAGAGCGGCGGCCGGATCGAGAAGATCTCGGCGATCACCGAGCTCGAAAGCGCCTTTCAGGCGATCCTCCAGGAGCTGCGCGAGCAGTATGTGCTCGGGTATTACCCCAGCGACCTCAAGAAGGACGGCCGCTGGCACGAGGTCAAGGTCGACGTCCGGCGCGGCGGAGTCCGTGCACGGACGCGCGACGGGTACCTCGACTTCTGAAACCTCACCCCCTCGATCCCCCTCTCCCATCGCCCCCCACCGCCCGGGAGAGGGGGAGGGCCGCCCTCCCGCGTTCTTCGGGCTGCGGGTTCGATACAATCCCCCCATGCTGCGGGCGGTGCTCTTCGAGCTCAACGGCGTCCTGGTCGACGACGAACCGATCCAGCGGGAGGCGTTTCAACGTGTTCTCGCGGACGAAGGTCTTTCCTGGCCTGCCGGAGAGGCCGCCGATGTGCTGACCGGCCGCGACGACCGCAGCCGTTTTGCGGCGGTGCTCGCGGCCTCCGGGGAGGCGGCCACGGTACCGCGGCTGGTGCGGCTCGGCGCCCGCAAGTCGTCCTATTACCAGGAGCGCATCCGGGAGCGGGGCTACCCGTTCTTCCCGGGAGCCGTCGAGCTGGTCGAGGAGCTGGCGGCGGCAGGCCGGATGCTGGGAGTGGTCACGGGCTCGCTGCGCGACGAGGTGGAGGAAGCTCTCCGGCAAGGAGGGATCCGGGACCGGTTCAAGGTGCTGGTCACCGCCGAGGACGTGCGCGAGGGAAAGCCCGACCCCGAGGGTTTTCTGCGCGCCCTGGAGGCGCTCAATTCCTTTCCGCCCTTGCCGGAGCGTCTGGTGCATCCGCACGAGGTGTTGGCCATTGAGGACAACCCGGCCGGCCTCGCCGCGGCGGCGGAGATCGGGTTGGTCACCCTCGCCGTGGCCCATGGCGAGGGGCCGGAGCGGCTGCGGGCGGCCCATGCCGTGGTGCCGTGCCTGGCGGAAATGACGCTTGGCCGGCTCGACCGGATCTACGCCGAGGTGAGTCTCAGTTGATCGGCAGGCGGCCGGCGAAGCCGTCTTCATAGGAATGGAAGAAGGCGAGAGCCTCTTCCGGAAAGCGCCAGCAGTAGTAACCGTCGCCGCTGTCCCAATCGACCAGCCAGGGACCTTTGACCTCGGCGCCGAGCGCCTGGACCCTCTGCGCCCAGGCGCGGAAGATCCGTTCCTGCGCCTCTTCGAGCTCCTGGCGGCGGGTTTCGAGCTCACCGCGGCTCTCCAGGGTGTGGACCAGCGTCTCGATCTGCTGCACCGCCGCCCGGGTCAGGTCCCGCACGTGAGGGAAGAGGGAGATGGCTTCGTCGTAGGAGAACGTCCGTTTGGAGAGGCGCGGCATGCAGGGATTTTATCAGACTGGCCGCTGCGGAACGATCCAGCCGAACAGAAGGTAGACCTTGGCTTCCGGTGGCCGGTCCACCCAGGTCACGATCTTGACGTGACTGAGCGCCCGCACGCAGACGCCCCGGGTGCCGGCGGATGCGACCGGCCAGCGTCCGGGAGCGGCCCAGAAGGTCTCCCGGCCCGGCCACGCGAAGACCGCCTCGCGCCGGTCGGGCGTGCAGAGGCCGCGCTCCACCAGGCGGTCGAAGAGCTCGCGCCAGCGCGGCTCCGTGTGCGGCCATTTCACGAAGGAGCCTTCGAGGCCGGCGCGCGGCTCGATCCGGTCGGGACCGACGTCGAACGAGAGGTGGGGCCGCTCGGTCCCGGCGAGAAGGGGTGCCACAGCGGCCACCGGATCTGCCAGATGTGGCGCGAACCGTGCCAGGAAGGCATGCCTCTCTTCCTGCGGAAGGCCGACGATCTCCAGCCGGATGGCCCGGCTGCCGCGGGCGCGCAGATCGAACAGATAGAGCGCCCGGGCGGGCGGCGCGAGGTGCTGCAGGATCTGGACGATCCGGCCGCGGTGGCCGCCGTCGAGACCGGGAACCAGGGCGTCGAGGACCGCCACGCCATCGCAGCCGCGCTCCACCTCGGCGCAGAGGACCGGCTCGGGAAGACCTTCCGGGGCGCGGTGCAGGTCGAGCTCCAGCCAGAGGGAGGAAGTGGACGGCAGACCCTCGGTCGCCCAGCGGCGGAGGGTCTGCCGGATGGGGGGGGAGAAAGACGCCTCGGCCAGCCGGCCGAAGGGCGGGAGCTTCACGGAAAGATCCACCGCTCCCGCGTCAGACGCCAAGCGGATTTCGAGGGCCGCCAGAACGTCTCCGGGAAGGCGCGACGCCACGTCCCGGAGGCGTTCGAAGGCCTGCCGGTCGACCAGCGTCGCGGCGAGCCAGGGCCGGACGAAAGTCAGCCAGTCGCTGCACGCCGGCCGCGGGGTCCGCTCGTGCGGCGACCCTAGCCGATGGTCGATTCGTTGCCGCACCAGCCTCCGGCCACCCGCTCGAGCTCTTCCTCGAACAGGTCATGCTCGAATGCATCCAGCTCGAGGGCCTCCTCCCGGGTGAACGCATAGCCTTTGGCGTTGGCCCAGCGGAGACAGGCCTCGGTGTCCAGGCCGAGACGCTCCAGGTCCTGGCGCATGCCGGGTTTCTCCTGCAGATCGCTCAGGAAACGGTCGACTTCGCTCCTGCTCATATCCAACTCCTCCTTTTCATCCGTGGCGAGCTTCGCCCGGAAATCTCATTCGTATGGGAGTACCGCTAAAATTCTAGTAGGCGCTGCGCGCCGGGTCAATGGGAACTTTTGCAAATGACTTGCCCGGCCCTCGCGGCGCTTCGAGCCGGAGCACGCAGGGAAGGCGCTCCGGCGCCGCGAGGCGCAACAGGGTGTACCCGGCACCCGCCGCTCCTTTCCAGAAGGACGGATCGAAGCAGGAAATTTCCCCGCTCGGCAGCCAGGAGAATCCGCCGCGGGCGCCGGCCCGTTGCAGGGTCTGGAGGGCGACCTCGCCTGCCGCCTCCTGGAGCGCGGCGTCGCTCCGGCGCAGCCCGGCTTCGAGCAGGACCTCGGCGCGCCCCAGGTTGCCGCAGCACAGGTGGTCCATGGGGGTGAGCGCCGCAGCCCGGGTGGAGGCGAGGGCCTCGTCGATTTCACCGCGGCTCTCTGGATCCTCGGGAGGCCGGCCGGGTCCCAGCCGGGCGAGGGCGAGGCCCGGCAAGCCGCGGCACCAGGTGGTCTGCGCGGGGCCGCTCTGCGCGCAGAGCAGCCTCCGCTCGAACGCGATGGCCTGCCGGGCCGCCGCGCGAGCGGGCCGGTCACCGCTGCGGGCGGCGTAGACCTGCAGGGCATAGGCGATCCCGGCCAGGCCATGGGCGAAGCCGGTCTCCGGCGGACGGTGCCCGGCCCAGCGGCCGTTCGCGGGATTGCCGTGCGCGATCAGATGGCGGGCACAGGCTGCGGCGCGGTCCATGGGGGACGATCCGGTGCAGTGGCCGATCCGGGACGACTCCAGCGCGAGCAGGGCGAGCAGGGCTCCGGCCGTGCCCAGGGTGACGTCGAGCCAGGAGTCGGCCGCGATCCGCTCCGCGGTGAGCCCGGCGGCCAGCCGGTGCGCTTCCCGCGCCGGCTCCTCGTCGTCCAGGAGGGCGCCGAGAGCGGTCAGCGTATAGATCCGCGCTCCGAGACCCACGAGGCCGCCGATGCCTTCTCGATCGCTCCGCGGGCGGGCGGCGATCCGCCGGGCCTCGGCGAGGGCCAGCTCGCGCCCCTCGCCGCCGGTGAAGGTGGAGAGCGCCGCGAAGAAGAGGGCGATCCCTCCGGTGCCTGCATACAGGTCGTCTCCCAGCGGGGCCAGCTCGAAGGTGTCGCTTCCCGGCCGGAAGCGCGGCCCGACCCAGGACGGAGGACCACCCGGGGCGGACATCGCCTGGCGGCGCAGTGCCGTGGCGAGGGAGACCGCCGCCCGCAGGTAAGGAGTGCGGGGCTTTTCCTCCTCGCAGCTCAGAGACGCGGGGGGGAAGGGGGAGGTCAAGGCCGCGGTGATGTAGCCGAGCTGCTCCTCCAGGTCCTCGGGGCCGAGCCGGCGCAGGCGGTCGCGCAGCGCCTCCGTGGCGGGGCGGGCGATGACGTCCGGGATGCTCTCGCCCTGCGGTCCTTCCAGACAGGTGCCGGTCAGCCGGCCGTGGAAGATGGGCACGTCCCCCTGCTCCAAAGCCCGGCGCTCCGCCATCAGCAGCGGCCAGGTCGCGGGTCGCCCCGCCCAAAGACCCTCACCCCCGTCCCCTCTCCCACACGCACTCCCCCCGCGCGGGAGAGGGGCGCCACCACCCAAGGCCAAGGGGGAGGCGTCCAGATAGACCCGGGCGAGTGCTTCGAGCTCCCCACCACGGGCGGCGGCGTCGCGGCAGGCGTCCGGCCGCAGGCTGCGCTCCCGCAGACGGACATAGGCCCGGGTGGGGCGGAAGATCAGGCGCCCGTGGCAGCCGGACAGATCGGCGAGCGGGCCTTCCGGAGCACAGAGCTCTTCGCGGTGCTCCACCAGGAAGCGGTACATGGCGGCAAAGCCTTCTCGGATGGGCTCTGCGCCGTCGGCCGGGGCCACCGCGTTCCCGGCGAGCACCGGAACGTTGTGCCCCTGCGGCGTCGCCACCGGCCGCCAGGCGCGGGTCATCGCATCGCTGTGGACCGCCCGCCACACCGGTTGCGGCCGGACTCCGGCGCGGCCTCCCCCGAGCCCGCTGACGTCGACCACGTCGTCGCGCGGGCCGTCCGGCTGCCAGCTCGGCAGGAGACCGGTGGCGAGGACGCTGTGCTCCCGCCGCTCCACCGCGCCGGTCCACTCCTCACCTCCCGGGGCGGGGAGCCAGCGGGACAGCCGGGGCGGGAGCCAGGCCTCCAGATCGATCAGCACCGGATGCTCGCCGTCCGCCACGAGATTCTCGCAATGAGCGTCGCGGGCTCCCGCGGCATGGAGCAAGGCGAGGAGCTGGCCGCTGCGGAGATGGAACCGCCGCACCGCGCCGGTATCAGGGCACGGCGCGGTGTCCACGTACTCGGCCCATCCATGGTCGCCCCGGTCGAGCAGCCGGTGCAGAGCGAGATCCAGGAGGCCCTGCGGGCCGCCCCGCTCGTTGCACCAGGCGAGCCAGCGGCCGAAGGCCACGTCCATGGCGAGACTGCGCGCTTTGTAGACGACCCGGCGGCCGTTGTCGAAGGTGAAGACGTGGGTCGTTCGGCCGCCGTTATGGGGATCGGAAAGGCCGGCCCTGATGCGCCGGACCAGGAGGGGCTCGGAGCCCGCCGGGCCGCTCTCCCCAAAGATCTCCCGGCGGATGGCGCCACCCTCCGCGAGGCAATGGTCCTCCAGCTCCCGCGTGTGCGCGCTCCACAGGTCGACCACGGTGGCGAGCAGCCGGGCGAGAACCGGAAACTCGTGCGCCCAGGCCGACAGGCCGTCGGCGAGCACCTCGGCCACGAAGCGGTCGTACAGGCCGGTGGGGCGGCCGACACCGGCTTCGGCGAGGCGCACCGCGAAGCCGTCGGGCCGGCCGCCGCGGAATCGGTCGAGAAGGACGCCGAACGTCTCGGCGGCGAACCCCGACAGGCGTTCGGCGAGCCAGCGTTCGAGATCGCGCCAGGCCTCCGGGGCGAAGGCGCTCACGGAGGACCGCCGCCGGCGGGCCACCTCGACCCAGGGCACCAGCAGCGCCTCGAACGGGATGGGGGCCGCCGGATCGCGCCAATCCTCCTCCGCGGGAGGCTTTGCGCCGTCGGCCGCGAACCGGGCCGCCGCTTCCAGAGTGGCCGCCCAGGGTGGGGAAAGCTCGACCGCCATCCGGCCGGGGGTGAGAGCCTGCAGGAAGGCCGCCTCGTCGAGCCCCTCCCACGCGAGACGCCGGGAGAACACCGCGGGCTGCGACCGGGCCGACCGCTGGGACCAGATGGAAAGAAGCTCCGCGGCCTGCGCCTCTGCCGCAGCGCCGGTTTCCGGGCACCAGCCCGCGGTGAGACGTTCGGAGACGGTGAAGGCGAGATCCGAGATCAGGGAACGGGATGCCGGGCGGGTCACAACGACAAATTCTAAAATCCGAAGCCCAAAAAGCCAACCCATGGGCTCCGGGCGCGTGCCGGCGCCTCAGTCTTCGGGAAGGGTGGGGCACAGGCCGGATCGCGGGTTCGGCGGCCGGCGGTCGAATCGACCGTCCATGATGCCGGGGATGATGGCAACTTTCGCCGAGCCGGCCTGTCGTCCTTCAGGGCGTCGCCGCGCCTTTTTCGGCCTTCTGGAGGGTCGTCTTGATCTTCGCCAGGAGCCTCTGCTCGCTGCCGGGACCCCAGCCGGTGTCGGAGAAGACGATCTCTCCCTTGGGGTCCGCCAGGATGTAGGTGGGGTACCCGGGGACCTTGAGCTTTTGGGTGAACACCCCGTCCTTGTCCCAGACCTGGGGCCAGAGCATCTCGTTTCTCTGGATGAATTGGCGCAGCGCAGCTTCGTCGGTTTCATTGGCGGCGATGCTCACCAGGACGAAGGGCTTCGACTCCAGGCGCCGGCTCAGGTCGCGCAGAGCCGGCACCGCTTCGACGCAGGGAGGGCACCAGGTGCCCCAGAAGTCGAGAAGCACGACCTTGCCGCGCAAATCCTCTTCCTTGAGGACGGTCCCCGCCAACGTCGTCAGCGCGAAACCGGGCAGCATCGGTGTGCGCGCGCGCAGTGGGTTCGCAACGAGGTCGCGGGCCTCGTCCGAGCGGGTCCCCTTCGGCTCGTTTTCCAGATATTCCTTGAGGAGGGCGACACCTTCGGCGTCGCGGGATGTCTTCAGCAGGAGATACCCGAGGTTGAAGCGGGCGGCATTGGAGCTCCCGCCCGTGAGCGCGAGGACCTGGCGGAAGGCGTCTTCGGCTCGTGTGAGATCCTTCGCGGAATCGCCCGACTTGGCGAAGAGGGCCAGGCCCTGCTCGTTGTACAGCCCGGCGCGGAGCTCGGGATCGTTCGTCTTTGCGAGGGCCGCCTCGGTCAGCTTCACGACATCTTTCCAGGCACCGAGCCTGTTCTGGGCTTTGGCCAGCAGCAACTGGCACTCCAGGCAGCTCCCCTGGGCCTGCTTGTCGGCCGCCCGCAGGGTCTTCACCGCTTGTTGGTTCTGCCCTTTCTCGAGCTGCTCAATTCCCTCCTGGAGCTTCTGCTCCCAGGCCGGCTGGGGGGTGGAGGCAGCTGCAAGAGGTGCGGAGCTGAAGCTGGACAGGAGCGAGAGGTGTAGCAGAAGGAGGGCGAGTGCCTTGGGCATGATGGTGAAAGTCTACCCGAAAGACCGGAGCGCAGACGGGCTCGCATCCGCCCTGGTAGCGGCGGCCCGCCTCACTTTGCGTCGTCGTACCGCGACCGCCGGACGTGCTGGCGCAGGCCGTGGAAGATCCAGGGCAGGGTCTCGAAGGTGCCGCGGTCCACGGCGGCCGCCGGGAGGAAGCCGCCGGGGTCGGTGTAGAGGTGCAGGGTGGCCCGGGTGGTGCCGTCGGGGGCGGCGGTGAGGGTCCAGGAGCCGTGGTGGTCTTCGACGGTGCCGGAGCCCGGGACGTAGGTCCAGTCGAGGTGCCAGACGGTTCCACCGGGGGCCGGATCGATGCGGCTGCGCAGGCGGATGCGGTAGGAGCGCCGGCCGAGGGGGAAGGGGAGCTCCAGGCGCTGGAAGCTCTCCACCGAGCCGTCCTTCTGCGGGCGTGCGGTCGATTGCTCCAGGAACGGCATGAACTCGTGCCAGTGCTCGACGTCCTGCAGGGCGCGGTAGACGCGGCCCGGGGGAGCGGCGATGAGACCGTGCCCGATCCCTTCCTGCGGTCCGTCCGCACCGGCCGGAGCGAGAGACACCTTGACGTCGCCCGTGGGGGTGGAGACGATCCGTTCCGGAGCGTCCGCCGCGGCGCTCCCTGGGCAGAGAATCGCGGCGAGCAGGAGGACGGCGACGCGCATGGGACGATTCTATCCGGGTTCACGCCGGGGCCGGCTGGCCCTCCTGGCCTGCGGGCTCGCGCTCGCGCCGGCGGGATGGTGGCTCCGGCCGGTGCTCCGCGAGATCCCGCGGGTGGTGCGCCTGGTGCGCGCGCCGGTGCCGCAGGATCTCGTGCTGCCGGTCGAAGGGGTGCGGCCGGAGGAGCTGGTGGACACCTGGGGTGCCGCGCGCGGGGACGGGCGGCGCCACGAGGGGATCGACATCTTCGCGCCGCGCGAGACGCAGGTGCTCGCGGCGACCGGCGGGCTGGTGGTGCGCCGGGGCTGGAATGAGCTGGGCGGCCGGCGGGTGGCGGTCCTCGGGCCGGGCGGGCAGTACCACTACTACGCGCACCTCGAAGAGTACGGCGATCCCAAGCCGGGGAACTGGGTGGAGGCGGGCACGGTCCTCGGTTACGTCGGCGATTCGGGCAATGCCCAGGGGACGCCCACCCATCTGCACTACGGGATCTACGAGATCACCGGGGCGGTGAATCCGTATCCGCGGCTGGCCTTCACCCCTCGCCCCCTCGCGGGAGAGGGGCCGGGGGTGAGGGCTCGACAAGCCCCATCGCCTTCTCCCTGAGCGCCGCCGCCTCCGCGCCGTCCACCGGGCGCCAGATGCCGAGGTTGTGTTTCTTTTCGATCTCGGGCGGGTCGTAGCGCACCGAGGTGACCAGCTTGCCGTCGCGGTTGAAGACGTGGGTGCGTCCGCGCTCGCCGAGGACGATCCAGGTTTCGCGCCGGGTGTCGAAGCGCAGGTTTTCCGGTCTGGCGCGGGCGAGGTCGGCGAGCGCCATGCGGGTCGGCCGGTCTCCTTCCTGGTGGCGGTGCTCGGCGTGGCCGGTGCGCCGCTCCTTGCCGCGCGCTCCTTTTTCCAGCCGGCGGGCGAGCGCGTCGGCCAGGCCGTCGAGCCGGTGGTCGATCACTCGGCCCGGGGTGCGCGGCGCCTTGGCGAGCTGGTGCTCGAGGCCGGCCAGGACCGTTTGCGTCCAGCGCACCGGATCGCTCCAGGGGATCCCGCCGAGGCGGTCCCAGAGGTGCTCCAGGGGGAGGCCGCCGGGGCCGGCGCCGATCACGTTCAGGCCGAAGCGGCGGCGCTGGCCGTTGGGCCGGGAGGAGATGAGCTGGAAGGAGACGGCGAGCGGCCGCAGGTGCCCCGCGGGGGCCTGCGGGTCCGGCGCGCGGTACCAGCCGACCGCGACCTGGCCATGGATGCGATAGCCGCCGTCGCGATCCGCCGGCAGCAGGCCGTCCGCCAGCTCGGGCTCCCGGCTCACTGCGGCGACGAGCTGCGGCGGCTCGCGGTAGAGCAGATCGACCCGTGGATCGCGCCGTTCGAGCAGCCACTGGCCGAAATCGCGGAAGCGGGGGACGCCGGCCCCGGAATAGCCGATGAAGACCTGGCGCGGATCGGTGGGCGCCGCATGGTCGCAGCGCGAGCCGCGGCAGCGCAGGCAGTAGACCCGGCCCGGCTGGAAGACCGCACCGTGCTCCAGAAACGCCTGCACCGCGCTTTCCACCGCCTCCGCCGCCGCGCGCGCCGCGGGCTCCAGCTTGCCGTCGCGCAGCGACGTCGGCACCGAGAGCTGAAGCTCCAGGGGCTCGCCACGGCCGGCCATCAGATGGCCCAGCGGATGGCGGTCGATCCGTTCCCGTACCTCCTCAGAGAGAAGCTGAAGGACGTGGTGCAGGCGGTCGGTGTGGGGCATCAGGGAGAGCCTCCGCCCCGTTCCTACCCGGCGCGCCCGGCTTTCGGCGCCTTGGGCAGGGCGGCGAGGCGCTTCCTGGCCAGGGCGTAGGTCGAGAGGGCTTCGGTCTCGTCCGGGTCTTTCTGCACCCGCTCGTAGTAGACCCGGGCGATGTCGAGACGGCCGTAGTGCTCGGCGAGGCGGCCGAAGACGTACCAGTCGGCGGGGTCCGGGGTCTCGTCCGGTTTGGTCCCCAGGGCCTGGAGGATGATCTGGTAGGCCTCGGCGGTCTTGCCGACCTCGGCATAGAGGGAGGCCAGCGTGTGCAGCGGAGGATGGGTGGAATAGCCGCGCAGGTTGGCCGAGCGCTGGGCGTGGGCGATGGCCTGGTCGTCGACCTGGCCGCGCAGAAGGGCCGACCAGGCGAGGTTGTTGTAGTCCGCCGCCTCGGCTTTGCCGCTCTCCACCAAGCGGTTCAGGATCTCCAAGCGCCGGTCGAGGTGGCCGGCCCGTTCCTCCAGCCGGACGAGGACGTGGAGCGCGTCGAGATCGTCCGGGGTGGTGCGCAGCCGCTCTTCCACGAGGCGGCGCGCCTCGTCGTCGCGGCGGACGTCCTGGAGCGCCCGGGTGTGCATCAGGAAGCCGAGCTTGGAGGCCGGGGCGGCGGCGGCCAGGCGCTCCGCGGCCTGGGCGGCGTCTGCCAGACGGTGGAGCTCTACATACCCCTGGAACAAGGCCTGGTCGAAGGCCTGCCGGTGTGCCGGATCGGTCGCCGCCTCGCGGCAGGCGAGTACGGCGCGAAGGTGCCCGTCGCCGGTGTCTGCCTGGAGGGCGAGCACGCTCGCGGCGCAGCGGATCTCGTCGGCGTTCCCCTCCCGGCCGCGTTCCCACAGGGCGGCCAGCGGCTCATTGAGCAGCGGATCGTCCGACGGGGAGTCCACCAGCTCCTCGTGCGCCCAGTCGAGCCACTGCCGGGCGGCGCGCAGGTCGCCTTTCTGGAGGCTGTCGAGAGCGTCCAGGCCGAGCTCTTCGAAGCCGGAGTGCATGACGGTGATGCGGTACTCGCCGCCGTCCGGGACGACGAAGCTGGTGATCGCCCGGCTTCCGCCTGCGGTCGAGTTGTCCATCTTGACGCGGTAACCGATCGCCGGGTCGCCGGTGATCTGATCGGTGAAAGAGGCGAGGCCGACTTCCAGGGCGGTGGTGAGCGGCAGGTTCTCGGAACGGAAGTTGCGGCGCAGGACGGAGAGGATCGCACCCAGCCCCTCGTCCGGTGTCACGTTCTCGGCATTCATGCTCGCCAGCGCGCGGCGGGACAGGATGGAGGCGAGGGCGTCGCCTTCCTTGTCGCCGGAGGCCATCAGCTGGAGCAGGCGGCGGATCGGCCCGGCCGGCTCGCGCAGCGAGATCTCCATGTCCTCGTGGCGTTTCACTTTGCGCAACACGTCGACGAAGGAGAGGAGGGCCGCGGCGTCGGACGCCTGCCGGCTCGCCCGGTCGAGCAGGGCCGCCGCTTCCGGATAGCGGCGCAGCAGAAGGAGGTTCTGCGCGGCGTTGCGCAGCATCGTGCTGCGGGCCTCCGGGCTGGCGGCGCCGCGTTCGGCCTGGCGGATCGCGGCGTCGGGGCCGTCGAGGGCGGCGGCGGCGACCACCTTGAGCGTCTTGCGCTGCTCGGTGTCTTCCAGCTCTCCGAGGAGGTCGCGCAGCTCCGGCAGGCGTTCGGTGCGCAGCAGGGCGACGGCCAGGTTGTCGTCCATGGTGGTGTCTTCGAGGTCCTGGCGCAGCGCGCGGTATTCGTCGATCGCGGCGCCCAGATCGGCGCCGGGGCCGTAGCGTTCGCCGCGGTCGTCGTGCTCCAGCAGGATGGCGAGGTCGGCGCGCGCGATGGAATCCGTGGGATCGAGCTCCTTCGCCTTGCGGTAGGCGGCGATCGAGGCGGCGCGGTCGAAGCCGGGACCGAAACGCCGGCCGAGGACGTCGTGCTGCAGGATCCAGGCGAGCGTGCGATGGGGGAGGGCCTGGTCCGGCTCCAGGCGGATCGCCCGCTCGGCCTCCTGGCGCGCCGCTTCGCCGAGGCCGCCGGCGAGGAGGGCCCGGGCGACCCGCAGGCGGGGGAGGGCGCTCTTCGGCTGCGCGGCGGCGAGGCGCTCGAACTCGGTGAGCGCCTCGTGCACCCGGCCGGCGGAGAGATGCGCCTCGCCGACCTGCTCGAAGGTGAGGAGGGTCGCCTCCTCGTCGGCGATCTCGCCCGCTGCGGCGCGCAGGGCGTCGAAATCCCGCGCGCTGATCCGCCGTTGGCCGACGTCGAGGCGCAGCGTGGCGCTCACCACGCCGGCCGCGTCGGCGCCGTAGGTCTCGGTGAGGAGGGCCGGGCCGAGCTTGCGCTCGCGCCCTTCCGGGAGCTCGTGCGGCTGGAAGCCGGCCGGCGGCACGACGCGGTAGCGCACCTCCACCTGGAAGGGCTGGAGGAAGACGTAGTCGTTCTCCCGCGGCGCCATGCCGGCGTCTTCTTCATCGGGGACGAGCTCGTCGGGCAGGCGGTTGATCAGGTCCATGACCGAGAAGGCCACCGCGGCATCTCCGATGTCGGTGACGCCGCGCGCCGAGCCGGAGGCCTCCAGATGCAGGCGGAACGGCTGCGACAGGTCCTTGGGGTCGGAAAACTCCAGGCCGGTGAGCTCGTCGGCGAGGTATTCGTTCTCCATGTAGGAGGCGAGCTCTTCACGGATCTGGTCGGCACCGGTGGTGGCGTAGTACGCGCGGATTTCCCCTTCGGCGCCGCCCAGGTACTCGGTGGTCTCGATCACGCGCGCATCGCCCAGCTCGGCGAGGTGGATCTCGCGCGTTTCGATCTCGCGGTTGTCCGCGGGCTGTGCGGCCGGCGTGCGCACCAGGCCGGAGGTCGACGGGGCGGCGATCAGCGCGAGCCGGCCCTGGTCCCCGTCCGGCAGGCTGCCGAGGCGGGCATAGGGATCGGTGGCGTCGATCCAGATCGCGGGCCGCCCGGGCACCACGACGATCGCATGGTTGAAGATGCCGAAGCCGGGGAGCGCCTCCTCGACGTCCTGGTCGTCTTCTGTGGCATAGAGCAGGGCCACGTACGCCGGGATGTCCATGGCGCGCAGCAGGCCGGTGAGCAGGACCGCCTTGTCTTTGCAGTCGCCGAACTTGCGCCGCAGGGTCTCGGCGGGCGTGCGCGGGATGAGCCCCCCGGCGCCCAGCTCGAGGCCGGTATAGCGGATCTCCTGGTGCACCCGGGCGAGGAGCAGGGCGATCGTCTCGGTCTGCGAGGCGGCCGGTACGCGGACGGTCTGGAGAAACGGTTGCAGATCGGCTCCGGCGAGGGTGCGGTCGACGATCTCCGAGTAGCTCTTCGCCAGCTCGGTCCACGAGGCGCCGGTGGAGAAGGCGACGTACGGAACGCGCGGTGCCTCGGGAGGGAGCCCCGGCTCGCCGTCCTCGACCGGGGGCAGATCGCGCGCCTCGAAGCGGAGGCGACGGCGCCCGCCGGAGACCTCGTCGTGGGTCGCCAGATCGGGCAGCCGGCGGGCCACCCAGCGCAGCGGCGCCGCGGCCGGCACCTCCAGCACGAGGCGGGCGATGCGCACCGGCACCGCGGCGCCGAGGATCGGATAATGGGCGATCCCGGGTGCGTAGAAGGGCTTCGTCTCGCGGACCACCACCTCCTGCTCCACCACCGCACCGGCGACGATCGCCGGCAGCGGGCCGCGCAGGACCCGCCCGTCCTCGAACATGTCGGGAGACGCGGCGGCCTCGCCGTTTTCGGTGAGGGTGGCCGGATCGAGGAGGTGCTCGGCGCCGTCGGGAGTGATCACCCGGGCGCGGATCTGCGGCGTCTCCTCGTTCCAGGGGGACCACGCCTGTTCCACCGTCGACCAGCTCTCGTGGGCCGAGGCGTCGCCGATCTTGTAGACCAGGTGCTGGGTGTAGATCTCGCGCCCCGCGTCGTCATAGGTGTAGCGGGTCTCGGAGAGGAGCACCGTCACCCCTTCCTCGCCGGTCGGGATCGCGGCGGCGGCGCGGGCGACGGCCGCCGGTTGGGCGGCGAAGGCCGGGCCGTCCCACGGCTCGCCGGGCGCGGCGGCCGAGAGCGTCCGAGGAGCCAGGGCCGCCGCGAGGAAAACCGCGAGCAGGGCGGGGCGCGGGAGGCCGGTGCGGAAGGTCCGGCGGCGGACGGGGCCGGTCTCTGGAGTGTGCAGCATGCGAGGCTCCTCGGTGCGTCGGGCGATGGATCGTCGGAATCGTACCACTGTGCTCCCCGCTCTCCCGGTGTACACTTTGCGGGCTGATACCGGGGTGAGCCCTTTGGGAGAACATGGCATGAGCATCGAGAGCATTTCGCGGCGGGCGTTGCTCGCGCTGGCCCTGGCCGGTGCGGTGGGTCCCGCGGCGGCGACCAGCTATGTGCAGGTCCGCGACGAGGCTCTGGTCGAGGAGTCTCCCTATGCCGTCGTGGCGCGGGTCACCGCCGTCGATCGCGCCGTGGAGGTGGAAGACCACGGCGGCACCGCGCTGTTCACCGCCTACACCCTGGACATCGAGGACGTGCTCAAAGGGGAGCTCCCCGGCCGCCTGGAGATGCGCCTGCCCGGCGGCCGGAGGCCGGACGGCATGGAGCTCAAGATCTACGGCCTTCCCACCTTCCGGGTGGGCGATCGCGCTCTGCTGTTTCTCGAGCCGGACGGTCGCGGCGCGCTGCGCCCGGCCCATCTGCTCCTCGGCGCCTTCCGCGAGGTCCGCGGTGCCGGCCGGGCGGTGGCGGTGCGCAACCTGCACGAGGCGACCGAGGTGCGCAGGACGGCCGACGGGTATGTCTCCGCGCCCGGCGAGGACCGCCTGCGCGACTTCGACGCTTTCGCCCGCTGGGTCGCCGCGCGTGCCGCCGGAGCCCGGCCGGAGCCCGATTACTTCCTCGGCTCCCTCGACAGCCGGCTCCTGCGCCAGGAGCTGGGCAAGTACGTCCTGTTCGAAGACCCCGACGGCCTCAACCTGCGCTGGTTCGAGTTCGACACCGCCGGGAACGTGGTCTGGAAGGCCTTCGCGACCGGCCAGCAAGGGGTCGAGGGCGGTGGCTACGGCGAGCTCCAGGCGGCGCTCCAGGCATGGAACGCCGAGGCGGCGACGCCGATCGACTACCGCTACGACGGCAAGACCCAGGTGACCAACGGCCTCCAGGTCTACGATGCGCTCAACACCGTCGTGTTCAACGATCCGACCAACACCCTGCCGGCGTTCAGCTGCGCCTCCGGCGGTGTGCTCGCGCTGGGCGGCCCCTGGTACCAGACGGCGACGCGGCCGTTCGGTGGCCGGACGTTCCATCCGATCGTCAACGCGGACATCGTGACCAACAGCGGCCTCGGCTGCTTCTTCACCGCCAGCCCGGACGGTTCCAAGGCCGCCGAAGAGCTGTTCGGCCACGAGCTGGGGCACACCCTCGGCCTCGCCCATGCGTGCGGCGACGCCGGCGGCGCCGATCCCAGCTGCCTGAAGCCGGAGAACGACGAGGCGCTGATGCGCGCCTTCATCCATGACGACCGGCGCGGGGCGCGCCTTGCGGCGGACGACCGCGCCGGGGTGCAGGACCTGTACAGCCAGATCCCGGCGCCGCCTGGCGGGCTCACCGCCAAACCGGGCTCCACCACCACGATCGAGCTGACCTGGGTGGACGCGGCGAGCAACGAAACGGGCTTCCTCGTCGAGGCGAAATCCCTCGGCAGCACCTATGCCGAGGCCGCCCGGGTGGCGGCGAACGCCACCTCGGCGCTCCTCGCGGGCCTCACGCCGGCCACCGGGTACTCCTTCCGCGTGTCGGCGACCTCCGAGGCGGGCGCTTCGGCGCCGTCGAACGAGGCCACCGCGGCCACTCTCGCCCCGGTGGCGCCCTGCGTCGCCGACGCGCACACCCTGTGCCTCGACGGTGGCCGCTTCAAGGTCACCGTGGACTGGAAGATCAACACCGGACAGACCGGCACGGCCACCCGGGTGGCCG
>DIHE01000096.1:50506-81954 GCA_002420005.1 Holophagales bacterium UBA5704
CACGGCCACCCGGGTGGCCGTGCCGTCCGACGACTCCGGGCTGCTCTGGTTCTTCGCCGCGGACAACTGGGAGATGATGGTCAAGGCGCTGGACGGCTGCGCGGTGAACCAGCACCATTGGGTCTTCTTCGTGGCCATGACCGACGTGCAGTACACCCTGACCGTGGTCGACACCCAGACCGGTCAGGTGAAGGCATACTTCAATCCGCTGGGACGGCCCTCGCCGCTGGTGACCGACACGTCGGCCTTCGCCACGTGCCCGTAACCTCGATGCGGATTGCCGCCCCCATTGAAGGTCTGCTAATCTTTGTGCCATTGACCCGGGCGATCTCTCTTCGTCATCCGGCGTGGAGCTTCGTTCAGGAAACCGCGGCCCCCAAGGAGGGCTGCCAGGAGATGGTGGATCGATGGGTAGAAGGCTTTTCGTGGGCAACCTCAACTTCAAAACCACCAGCGAGGACCTGAAGGAGCTGTTCAGCAGCGCCGGGGCCTGTGAGTGGGCCACGGTGATGAGCGACCGCCTGACCGGCAAGTCCCGCGGCTTCGGCTTCGTCGAAATGGGCACGGACGAGGAGGCCCAGAAGGCGGTCGAACAGTTCAACGGGTACGATTTCCAGGGCCGCAACCTGAACGTCAACGAGGCGCGCGAGCGCACGGCGGGCGGTGGTGGAGGAGGTGCCGGAGCCGGCTCCGGAGCGCCGCGGGGCGGCGGCTATGGGGGCGGCGGTGGGTATGCCGGTGGCGGAGGTGGCGGAGGCCATGCCGGCGGGGGTGGCGGTTACGGAGGGGGAGGCTCCCGCGGTGGGTATGGCGGGGGAGGGGGCGGCTTCGGCGGCCCGGACCCCTACGGCGGTGGTGGCGGCTGGAACGATCCGGGTGGCGACTTCGGGGGCGGCTTCGGCGGTGGGTTCGGCGGCGGCTTCGGCGGCCCCGGGGGTGGCAAGCGCCCGAAGGAAGGCGGCAGCCGGCGGGGCCTCCGCGCCAAGAAGCGCAGCCTCTGACCGTTCTCCTCTCCGTCAGAACAGGTCGAAGACCAGGATCCGCCCTTCGAGCGGACCATTCATCACGGGGATGCGCCGGCGGGGGCGCAGCCCGATGTGCTTGCCGCGATCCGGGCCTCCGGCAAGGACGACCGCTCTCCAACCTTTGAATCGCTGCTTGAGGAGATCGCCCAGGGCGCGCCACTGTGCGGTGTCCGTCTCGATCCGTTCCCCATGGGGCGGATTCACCACGACAAGACCGGGCCCCGGCGGCGGCTCCACGCCGGGCGTGCCGAATGCATCGCCGCGGGTGAGCGTCGCGCGGTCGAGAACGCCGGCCTGCTCCAGATTGGCCCGGGCGGCCCGCAGTGCGTCACCGGAGAGGTCGTGGCCCACCAGACGCACGTCCGGGCCGGGTGCCGGGATCGGCTCGCGGCGCACCGCATCAAACCCCCGCGGCTCGAAGCCCGGCAGGCGTTCGAACGCCCAATGCCGCCGCAGAGAGCCCGGCGCGATCCCCAGTGCGAGCCAGGCCGCTTCGACGAGGAGCGTGCCGGAGCCGCACATCGGGTCCACCACCGGTCCCCGGCCGTCCCATCCGGACGCCAGCACACAGGCGGCGGCGAGCTGCTCCCGCACCGGCGCGGCGGCGGTCACCGCGCGATAGCCGCGGCGGTCGAGCGGTTCGCCGGACGTATCGAGCAGCAGGGTGGCGTGGTCGCGGTGCAGGCGGACGCGCAGATGCAGCTCCGGGTCCTCCCGGTCCACCGAAGCCCGCCGGCCCCAGCGGTCGCGCTGGCCGTCCACCAGACCATCCTTGACCGACAAGGCGACCCAGCGGGCGTCGCGGATCGTCGAGGCCGTACAGGTGGCCTGGATGGCGAAGCTGCGATCCGGGTGCAGCAGGGTCCCGGTGCCCGGACGCCGCGCCACCAGGGCGCGCGCCCCGGCCGCCAGCTCCGCGCCGTCGCGGCCTGGCCAGGAGCCCAGCTCGACGAGCACGCGATTCGCCGTGCGCAGGCGCAGGTTGGCCCGCCAGCAGTCCTCCCAGGTGCCGGTGAAGGTCACGGCGCCCTTCTCGCGCACGGTACCGGCCGCGCCGAGAGCGAGGAGCTCCGCCTCCAGGATCTCTTCGAGCCCGAGCCCACAGGTGGCGACGAGGGGGAGCGAGGGAGGTGTCCTGCGATCGCTCACCGCGGCTGGCGCTCCAGGAAAGGAAGAGCGTGGACGAGCACGGCCTCGGGGGCCTCCTCCATGGGTACGTGGCCCACGTTCTCCAGGACCACGAACTGCGCGTTCTGCATTTTGGCGACCCCCTTCCGGCCGTCCTCGACCCGGATCAGCGGGTCTTCCGCGCCCCACAGCACGAGAGCGGGTGTCCGGATGTCCTCCAGCAGCACCCGCTCCACCGGGCCCTCCACAGGAGCGGTGAGCCCGTGAAAAGCGTCGGTGACTCCCTCGATGCGGAGCCGGTCGAGGTAGGCCTCGACCAGCTCCGGCGTCGCCAGGGAGTCGTCGTAGAACGAGCGGCGCAGTGCCCGCCGGACGTTCGCCGCGCGCAGCGCGAAGGTCCGCACGTAGAGGGAGGCGAGGGGCCGCAGCGCCGCCGTGCGGCTGCGGCGGTCGTAGGAGTAGGTGGGGGCGGAGCTGTCCAGGAGGACGAGCGAGCGCACCTTCTCCGGGTATTTCCAGGCGAGCCAGAGCGAGAGGCCGCCGCCGTACGAGTGCCCCATCAGGTGGGCACTCGGGAATCCCAGCGCCTCCATCACCCCGAGGATCAGCTCCCCCTGGGCCTCCCGCGTATACCGGGCCGGATCGGTGGGACGTTCGGTGTAGCCGAAACCGCTCAGGTCCACCGCGACCACCCGGAACGATTCCGCGAGGCGGGGCATCACCAGGCGCCAGGAGTAGGTGGAGCCGCCGAAACCGTGAAGCAACAGCAGCGGTGGCCCCTCCCCGGCCATCTCGACGTGCACGAGCTGGCCGCGGATGCTCAGGAACCGATCCGCGGGAACCGTGCGGCGGACGTCTTCGAAAGGCCGCAGCGAGGTGCAGCCGAAGCAGGCGAGGAGGAACGGGATGAAGGCGAGCGGGGAACGGCGCATGGGCGGGAAGTGTATACGGTCTCGACGAACCGCACTCTTCTCTGCCTCTGCTGCAGGCCGGCCGCCTTACCCGCGGTCACACGTGGTTCATCAGCATCAGCTCGTGCGGATGCGGCTCCAGATAGGTCTGCCCGTGCAGATAGGCGACGCCGAGCTTGCGCGCGTGGTGGCGCAGCAGGGTCACCGGCACGATGAGCGGCAGGAGGCCGAGCCGGTAGCGCTCGATGGTTTCGGTGAGCTCTTTCCGGTCGTCCGTGTCGAGGAGGTCGGAGACGAAACCGGCGAGGTGCTGGAGCACGTTGGTGTGGCCGCGCCGCGTCGGTGGCCGGCGCATCACCTCGGTCAGCCCCGACCGGTAGGCGGCGGCGAGAGCCGCCGTGTCCTCTCCCTTGGCGGAGGCGCCGAGCAGCCGCCCGAGGCGGCGCATGCCGGCCTGATTGCGCGCCATGAGCAGGAACTTGTGCGCCTCGTGAAACCGCATCAGCGCGGCGCGCGTCCAACCGGCCGCCTCGTTCTGCCGCCAGCGGGCATGCGCGTAGACCCGGGCGATGAAGTTCTCGCGCAGGGGCGGATCGTTCAGCCGGCCTTCTTCCTCCACCGGCAGATGGGGCAGGCGGGCGAGCAGCGCCGCGGCGAACAGGCCGCGCGCGTCCTTGGTCGGCGCTCCGCCGTCTTCCGGGTAGAGCTTGACCCGCTCCATCCCGCAGCTCGGCGAGTCTTTCTTGAGCACATAGCCGTCGAGATCGAGCGCCGCCAGCTCGTCCACCCGGCGGGCGGCCCAGGTGGTCATCGCCGCCGTGTGATCGGCCCCGGTCTCCGGCGTGACCAGCCGCACCTCTGCCTCCTCGCCACGGCCGAGCCGCACCAGGCGCATCGACGGCCGCGGCGTTCCGAGGCCGATCTCGACTTCCGGGCAGACGGCGACCCATTCGACCCAATTCCCGAGGGTGTCGGTGAGAAAGGGATCGCGCTTGTGGCCACCGTTGTAGCGGACCTCCTGGCCGAGGAGGCAGGCGGAGATGCCGAGGCGGACGCGGGAGGGAGGAGAAGAAGGCATGGGCGGAGTGTACCAACCGCCGGGCTGTCTTGGGGTGGGTTCCCCGCCTCCTTCAAGACAGCAGCAGCGCGAGGTCCTCGCGGCTCAGGGTGGCGATGACGCTCTGGTCGGCCTGGACGATGGCGTCGGCCAGGGCGCGCTTGCCGGCTTGCAGCTCGAGGATCTTCTCTTCCACCGTGTCGCGGGCGACCAGGCGGTAGGCGAAGACGGTGCGGGTCTGGCCGATGCGGTGGGCGCGGTCGACGGCCTGGGCTTCGACGGCGGGATTCCACCAGGGATCGAGCAGGTAGACGTAGTCGGCCGCGGTGAGGTTGAGGCCGAGGCCTCCGGCTTTCAGGCTGATCAGAAAGAGCGAGCTGCCGGTGCCGGATTGAAAGGTTTCGACCAGCTCCCGGCGGTTGCGCGTCTGGCCGTCCAGGTAGAGATAGGAGGTCCCGGCGGCGTCGAGGCGATGGCGCAGGAGGCCGAGGAAGCTGGTGAACTGCGAGAAGACCAGCACTTTGTGGCCTTCTTCGAGGACTTCGGTGAGCTGCGGCAGGAGGAGGTCGAGCTTGGCGCACGGATCGTCCTCGCGTCCGCGGTCGAGCAGTGCGGGATGGCAGGCGGCTTGGCGCAGGCGCAGGAGCGCTTCGAGCACCAGGAGCTTCGAGCGGCCGAGCCCGGTGGCGGCGATGCGCTGGTCGAGGACGGCGCGGTAGTAGTCCCGCAGCTCGTCATAGAGCCTGCGCTGCTTGGGCGGCAGCTCGCAGATCAGGGTCTGCTCGACCCGCTCGGGAAGCTCCGGCGCCACCTGGGCCTTGGTGCGGCGCAGGATGAGCGGGCGCAGGGCGCGGCCGAGGACTTCGCGGGCGGCGGCGCCGGGATCGCGCAGCTCGGCGGAACGGTTGCGGAAGGTGGAGGCGCCGAGAAAGCCGGGATTCAGAAATTCGAGCAGGCTCCACAGCTCGCCGAGGTGGTTCTCGACCGGCGTGCCGGTGAGCGCCAGGCGATGGCTCCCGCGCAGCAGGCGGGCCGCCTTGGCGGTCTGGCTGGCGGCGTTCTTGATCGCCTGCGCCTCGTCGAGGATGACGTAGTCGAGCTGCGTCTCCTTGAGCGCCTCGATGTCGCGGCGCAGCGTGCCGTAGGTGACGAGCACCACGTCATGCTCCGCGAAGGACTCCACGGTCTGCCGCCGGCTCGCGCCGGTGTGGTCGAGCACGCGCAGCTCCGGGGTGAACTGCGCCGCTTCGGCAAGCCAGTTGAACACCAGCGAGCGGGGGACGACCACCAGCGAAGGAGGGAGCCCAGCGGCCCTGCGCTCGGTGCGCCGGGTTTCGAGAAGCGCCAGGACCTGCACCGTTTTGCCCAGGCCCATGTCGTCCGCCAGGCAGCCGCCGAGGCCGAAGTCGCGGAGAAAGTGGAGCCAGCCGAGGCCGAGCTGCTGGTAGGGCCGCAGACTGCCGCGAAATCCGGCCGGCGCCTCGGCGGGAACGATGCCCGAAAAGCCGCGGAGGCGCTCGCGCGCCCGGGCGAACGTCTCGTCGCAGGTCACTTCGGGTTCTGCGGCGAGCCAGGCGTCGAGCAGCACAGCCTGGGGCACCTCGAAGCGCAGGTGATCGCCTTCGGCCCGGCCGAGCCCGGCGAGCGGCTCCCACCGCTTCAGCCACTCTTCGGGGAGAAGGCCGAGGCTGCCGTCCCCCAGCGGAACGAAGCCGTCCCCTCGGCGCAAGGCGGCGAGCAGCAAAGGAAGGCCGACCGTTTCACCCCCGAACTCGATGTCGCCATGCAGCTCGAACCAGTCGATGCCGGAGGCGACGCGGACCTGGAAGCGGCCGGCGGTGCGGTAGACCTTGCCTTGCGCTTCGACGGTCCAGCCGTCGGCGAGAAGCAGGCGGACGGCCTGAGGCACGCGGCTCGGTGCAATGCGCAAGACCGGTTCCCCGTGGGGATCGGCCGGGCCCTGGCGGAACCCCAGCGCGGCGAGCCGGGTGAGCGCCCGGTCCTCGGCGTCGGGGTCGCGGAGAAGGAAGCGGCGCTCGTCCTTCCGGTAGATCCCGCGCCGTCCGGCCCTGGCCGGTACCTCGACGCCCTCGTAGAGGAAGGAGAGCTGCGCCGTCGGCCCGTCCTGGCCGAAGGCGGAGGCACCTTTCGGAGGGAGCAGGCGGAGGCAGGGATGCGGCGCCGTGGCCACCTCCTCGAACTGCAGCGAGGGCGGCAGGTCGAGGCGGGGAAGGACCGGCGCGGCGAGGAGCATCTCCAGGAAGTCCTCGCGCTCGGCGGCCGGCACGCGCAGGGACCCGGCGCGGCGCAGCAGAGGGAGCCACGCCGCACCGCCGCCGGTGTCGACCGGCACGAGAAAATCCCGGGCGAAGAGCAGGCCGGCCTGGGCGAGGAGCGGCTGGTCGCGCGCGTCGATCCGGATGTTGCCGCCGCGCAGCTCCGGAGTCATTTCGCAGCCGCCGTCTTCCCCTTCGCGCACCGTCAGCCACAGCTCCCAGGGAGCGCCCTGGTGCCAGGCGAGCGGCGGCTCGAGGATCTCGCCGTGCTCATCGCGCAGATGGCATCTCCCGGTCGCACAGAGGCGCCGGGCCACTTCCTGCACCACCTCGTCCGGGACCCGCGGCTGCTGCGGAAGCTCCTGAAGGCCGGACCAGCTCGCCCAGGGATCGCTCGGCATGGCCCCCAACAGCAGGGAGAGGATGGCGCGGTCCTGAGGATCGCGCCGCTGCGCGACCTGCAGCCGGTTGATCCGGATCGGGTGCAGGGAGCCCCGGGAGCCGTCCTGCTTGCGCCGGAAAGCGAGGACGTCGAGCAGAAATCCTTGCCTCTGCAGGCTCGCCGGGACGTTGATGGCGTAGAGGAGCTCCTCCTCCAGGAGGGTGACCGGCGCCAGGTCGGGACCGGTGAGAGGAGCGAGCAGCTCGCGCCAGGCCGGAGCCGGCGGTACGGGATCCCAGGGCTCCCAGACGCCTGGATCGTCCCCGAGCTCCTCGTCCCAGAAGGGTTCATCGTCGGCCAGGATGTCCTTGGGCAAGCCGCCGCGGGGACCGCGGAGCCCCCCCTTCTCGTCGGCGGCCAGGACGGTGGCCCAGATGTGACGGCACACCTCTCCGCGATCGGCGTGGTAGGGACAGGTGCAGGCGGCGAGGACCAGCTTCTCGTCGCGCTTGAGCTCGACCCGATGGGTTTCGGTATCGACCACCTCCGCCTCCACCTTCTCTCCGTTGCAGGTGAGGACCTGGACGGTGCCGCTCTTGAAGAGGCGGCTCCCCGGCCTCCGGATGTTGGAGGGGACGGCCCAGGAGAAACTGTCGGCGAGGGACGTCACGGAGCGATGATATCAGTTGCCAGCCGGAGAGCACCAGATCGCGGGAACGTGCGATCCGGTGCCGTCACCCGCCCGACCGTCCCGGCCTCTCGGTACCCGGCGGCCCGCAGGGCTTCCACGCAGGCCGCCGCCCGCTCCGCGGGCACGCCCGCCAGCAGGCCGCCGGAGGTCTGGGGGTCGAGGAGCAGCTCGAACCGCCCGGGCTCTGCGGCTCCGGCGGGAGCGAGGAGGCCGTCGAGGGCCTCCCGGTTGGCCGGGGCGAGCGAGCTGGCGAGGCCGCGGCGGAGGCACTCCAGCGCTCCCGGCAAGGCCGGCAGGGCGGCGAGGTCGATCTCCGCGGTGAGCCCGGCCGGGCGCAGCATCTCCAGGAGGTGGCCGGCCAGGCCGAAGCCGGTCACGTCGGTGGCGGCGCGGGCCCCGTGGTCGCGCAGGATCGCCGCGGCGGCCTGGTTGGAGAGGAGCATGGATTCGAGCGCGGTGTCGATCCAGGAGGCCCGGGTCTGCCGGCGCATCTCGGCGGCGAAGAGGACGCCGACGCCCAGCGGCTTGGTGAGCACCAGGATCTCTCCGGCGCCGAGGGCGCTCTTGCGCAGCAGGCGGCCGGGCTCGATGAGGCCGTTGCAGGTCAATCCCAGGGCCGGCACGGAGCCCTCCGCGCTGTGCCCGCCGATCAGCACGGCACCGGCCGCGGCGAGCTCGCAGAGGACGCCGCCGAGCATCTGGTAGAGGCTTTCCTCGGTCACCGCGGGGGCGGCGAACGGGACCAGGGCCGCGGCGAGCGCGCTGTGTGGGGTAGCGCCCATCGCGAACAGGTCGCTCAGGCCGTGGAGCGTCGCGATACGCCCGAAGAGATGAAGATCGCCGACCAGGGCCGGCAGGTGGTCGACGGTCTGCACCAGCGCCAAACCGGGAGGTGGGGTGAACGCCGCGCCGTCGTCCGGCGCGTCGAGGCCCACCAGCACCGTGCCGGCGCGCACGGCCTCCTGCCAGGCCGCGCCGTGCTCGGCGCGCAGGCGTTCCATCACCCGGGCGAGCGACGGGCTGCCCACCTTCGCCGCACAGCCCAGGCAGCGCATCCGGGCGCTCTGCGCGAGATCGGCCTCACCCTGGGGTTCCTCCATCTCCGGCAGCTCCGCGAGCTTGGTCATGAAACGGCGATCGATGCGGTCCTTGAGCGTCCAGAACGCGGCGGAGCGGCCGGCCAGCCAGCGGCGCGAGGCGACGGCCTGTCCGTCGCCGGTGCCGATCAGGCTGAGAAACTGCCGCTGCGGGCGGTAGGGCGTCAGGGGCCGGCCCTCCACCCAGGCGCGGAGGTTGGCGACCAGCGGCTTCGCCATGCGCACGGCGAAGACCCCCGATTTGGGCCGCGGCGCCCCGTCGACCGTGGCCACGTCGCCTGCGCCGAAGATCCACGAGTGATCGATCGCCTGCAGCGTCGGGGTGACGCGGAGGAAGCCGTCCGGCGTCGTGGCGAGCCCGCTCGCCGCCACCCAGGAGGGCGCCGCGGCCTGGGTGACCCAGAAAACGAAATCCGCCGGCACGAACGCGCCGCCGGCCGTGTGGACTCCATCGGCAGTGACCTCGACGACCGTGGTGCCGGTGTGGACCGCAATGCTCCGTTCGGCGAGCAGGCGGGTGAAGATGCGGCGCACCCGGGCGTTGTGGCCGGGGAGCAGATGAGCGCCCTGGTGGAGAAGGGTCAGCGTGGCGCGCCCGCCGAGAACGTGGTGCATGGTCACCGCCAGCTCCACGCCCCCCGCGCCGCCACCGACCAGGACGAGGCGGAGAGACCGCCCGGCGGCCTCCGCCTTCACCCGTTCCCAGCCCGCGAGAAGCTGCGGCACCGGCTTGGCCGGAATCGCCCAGGTCTCTGCTCCCGGAACGCCGGTGAGACGCGGCGTGCTGCCGACGTTCAGCGAGATCGCGTCCGCCTGAAGCGGCGGCCGGCCGGCGACGTGGACGAGACGCCGCTCCGGGTCCAGCCCCTCCACCCGGCCGAGCACGAACGCCGCACCGGCGAAGGCGCACAGGCGGCGCAGGTCGACGTGCATCTCCTCCCAGGTATAGAACCCGGCCACGTGCCCGGGCAGCATGCCCGAGTAGGGAGCCGCCGAGACGTCGCTGACCACCGTGATCCGTGCCCCGTGGATGGGTCGCATGCCGAGCATGCGCAGCGCCAGGGCATGCGTGTGACCGCCGCCGACGAGCACCAGATCGTGGGTGGCGGGGGTGGAGGGCCCGTTCATGACGGGAGGATCATGGCACGGTTCGCCCGTGCCGCCGGGGGCAAGCCGGGTGCCACGTGAGTGCGCGGCGTGAGCATCACCGACCGGGCCGAGGCGAGCTACGTTTTTGACCTCTGATGCGTCAGAACGCCGCGGTATCGCCGACGGATGCGAAGCGCCCGCTCGGGTTGTGGTACTGCCGCTGTACGCCGGTCAGGGTATCGGTCACCGTGAGGGTGTACTCGACGTTCGACAGTGCGCCATAAAAGACCCAGAATTTCGCGTTGAGCGGCCGGCCGTCGAGCACCTTCGTCACCACCTCCACGTTGGAAGGAGCGAAGAACCAGAAGTAGCCCGTGTCGGATGTGATCGGCACCGCTGTGCCGGACCCGCTGTTTCCCGCGAAGTCTTTCCACACCGCCTCCACGGCGAAGCGGCCAGCTTGCAGGCAGAGACGCGAGCTGCTCGGCACGCAGAAACCGGACGGCACGGAGGCCGACGAAGCCTCGCCGTGGTGGGTCGGCGTCCGTGCCGTATCCGCGATCGGTGCGCCGCCGGTCGGAAACGCGCTGGTGTCGCCCACCGAGGCGAACCTGCCGGACGGGTTGAGGTAGGTCTTGACGTCTCCGGTCTGCGTGTCGGTGACGGTGACGACGTACTCCACGTTCGAGAGCGCTCCGTAGAAGACCCAATGGTGGCCGTTGAGCCCGCGGCCGTCGAGCACCTTGACGATCAGCTCGACGTTCGCAGCGCCGAAGAACCAGAAGTAGCCGGTGTCGGCACTCAGCGGCACCGCGTGCCCACGCCCCGTGGTGCCCGCAAAGTCCTGCCACGTGACCTCGATCTGGAACCTGCCACCGCTGAGACAGAGCCGCTCGTCGCCCGGTGCGCAGACCGTCGGCCGGGCGCCGAGCGGCAGTGCCCAGAGCTCGCGCCCGGTCACCGCATCGTCGGCCGAGAAGTAGAGGAGGTCGCCGACGAGGGTGAGATCGGCGGGTAAGGACGAGGCCGCATGCGGGGCGATGTCCTGCACCATGCGCGTCCCGCCGGCGCTGCCATCCGAGACCCAGAGCTCGCTGCCGGTGTGGGTGTCGTCAGCGGTGAAGTACAGCTTGCCCTTGGCGACGACCAACTCGCGCGGGTTGCCGGAGATCGGCCCCAGCCCGATGTCGCGAACCAGTACCGTGCCGGCGGCGGTGCCGTCGGTTCGCCAGAGCTCGACGCCGTGCGCGCCATCGTCGGCGGCGAAGTAGAGATGGCCGCCCAAGGAGGCCGCCGACCGCGGAGAAGTGATCGCCGTCAGCGTGGCGATCTGTTGCGTGGAAGCGGGAGTGCCCTGCGTGCGCCAGAGAGTCGACACGCCGCTTTCCGTGCGCATGAAGAGAAGCGCGCCGCCTTGTTCGTGCAGCCAGCTCAAGTAGTCAGCCCCGTCCGGGTCGCCGCCCTGCGGGCGGGGAATTGCCAAAAGGGTGCCCGCTGCCGTTCCGTCCGTGCGCCAGATGCCATGGCCGCTGTTGAAGTAGACGAAACTCCCGGCGCGCGTGAACTTGGGATCCTGCAAGTACTCGCCGACCGGCTCGTCGGTGAGACGTCGCGTTCCTCCCGCGGAGCCATCGGTCCGCCAGACCTGCGGATTCGGCGACCGGGTCCGAAAGTAGAGCGTCCCACCGATTGTGGTGGAGCCTACGCCCGGTCCCACGCCGGGCGGCAGATCGAGGGCTTTCGTGGTGCCGGCGGCCGTGCCGTCGCTTCGCCAGAGACTGGTCATCCGCTGGTCGTCGACCCCGCGGGAGGTCCAGAAGACGAGGTCGGCTCCGAACGCGGCCACGTCGTGCACGTAACTGCCGTCAGCGCCGCTGTCCCACACCTTCCTCGTGGAGGCTGCGGTGCCATCGGTCGCCCAGATTGACTGTCCGGCGAACGGTGCGTACTCGAAGAACGCGCTTTCGCCCGCGCTCTCGAAAAAATGGAAGCCGCTGGTGAGGGAGCAGTCGACGTAGCCCTCTTTCACGAGCTCGGCCTCGTGCGCTCCCGCTCCCCACAGCCCCTGCGGCTCCCTGCACGCCAGGAAGGCGACGCGATCCCCGGCTCGCCGCAGTGTGCGCGGCTCGGAGCCCTCACCCTCCACGGCCGCCAGCGGCACGGTGCTCTGGGGAGTTCCTCGGCTCATCCAGAGGTTGGTCTCTCTGAAAAGATCAGGCGACGCCGCGAACAGAACACCGTCCAGGTTCGTCGAAACGTACAGATAGAAGAAGGACTCGAACGAGCCCACCGACCGGGTGCCGGCTGCGCTCCCGTCCGTCACCCACAGCTCATGGCTCCCCAACGTGAACATGGCCTTGGCGTCGACGACAACCGCTGCGTCGGTTCGGCAGTAGCCCGTGCAATACGGCGCCACGGAGCGCGGGACGTGCGCCGAGTCGACCGCCCAAAGGGTGTGAACGGCGCCCGAGACGGCCGGGAAGAGCAGCTCACCGCCTGCAACGAGGATCCAGCCAGGATCCGGTATCGACGCGCAGCCGCCGCACGTCACCGGCTGCGCGCCTTGACCGCCGGCGCCACTCGACCAGAGGGTGTAGGGCTCGCGGCCCTGTGGCCCGGGCACCAAATAGTAGACGCGCGAGCCATGTTGCTGCACCCACGGGTACGGCGTCGACGGGCTGTTGGCAACCGGCGTGCTCAGCACCCTCGACGTGCCTGCCGGGGTGCCGTCGCTGCGCCACACGGTGAGGGTGGTGCCGCCGTTGAGCGGCCCGGCCAGGAAGTAGAGCGTACCCCCTGCGACGGCCGCGCCCAGGAAGGTGACGTACTCCTGGCTGCCCAACGTGGCAATCGGGTCGACGGCAGTACCGTTGCTGACCCATAGCTTCCCTTCGGCCGCGACGAGGGCTCGTCCGCCGACCGAGCCGACGTCGGTCGGGGGCCCGACATTGCTGAAGGTCCGCAGAGAGATCGTGCCGCCCGGGGTGCCGTCGGTCCTCCAGAGCGCCTGGCGAAAGTCGTCCACGGTCGGAGCGAGGAAGTAGAAGACGCCGGCAGAGCCGGTCAGCCGCGTCGCGCGGCGGCGAAGCTCGGCGAGCTTGCGCGTTCCCTCGACGGTGCCGTCGGACGTCCAGAGATCGCACGCGGTGGATGGCTGGGGGTTGCAATCCTGGAAGAAGAGGCGGCCCTCCAGCACGGCTGTCTCGGGCTCGAAGGAGCCGGGGTCGAGGCCGGCCTTCAGCAACACCGTGCCGCCTGGAGTCCCGTCCGTCGCCCAGAACGCGGTGGCGCCGCTCGAGTCCGAGGCCGCGAAGTAGGCGCGCTGACCGTTGCTGCCGATCAGCGCGCCGTTGCCGATCGCGGCACCCGCGACCACGGGTCGAGTCCCTTCCGGGGTGCCGTCGGTTCGCCAGATGCTCGGAAACCCCGTGCCGGCCGGAGCGAGGAAGACATCGCCATCGGTCACCGGCTGGAAAAAGCCCGGGTACACCGTGCCGCCGTGGTTCTGGGCCGGCGCGTTTGGGGCGATGTCGGCGACCTGGTACGCGCTGTTCTGAGCGGCGGCAATGGCCGCGGTCGACTGTGCGGTCAGGAAGACAAGGAGAAGCGTAGGTCGGAGGCCGCTGGCAGGCATCACCCTCTCATCATAGCTCAAGCGTCCGCTGGAACGGCGCGGGTAGGATCATGGCGCTCAACGCAGGCCCCCCGGCAGGGGGCGCCCGCGAGGGCCGGGGCAAGCTCGGTGCCCGCCCCGGCGGGGACTCAGATCTTCACACCAGAACCAGCTCGCGCTCCTGCAGCATCGCGGGCTCGGTGGACGCGGTGCGCTGCTCCATGGGGAGGTAGCTGCGGGTGGTCGCGCCGGTGTAGATCTGGCGCGGCCGGTTGATGCGGGTCTTCGGGTCGTCCTTCATCTCGCGCCACTGGGCGATCCAGCCCGGCAGGCGGCCGAGGGCGAACATCACGGTGAACATCTCGGTGGGGATGCCCATCGCACGGTAGATGATGCCGCTGTAGAAATCGACGTTCGGATAGAGCTTGCGCTCGATGAAGAACTCGTCGTGCAGCGCCACCTCTTCGAGGTTCTTGGCGATGTCGAGCAGCGGGTCCGCCACCTTCATCTCCTGGAGCACCGCGTCCGCCGCTTTCTTGAGGATGCGCGCCCGCGGGTCGAAGTTCTTGTACACGCGGTGGCCGAAGCCCATCAGACGGAAGCCCGAATTCTTGTCTTTCGCCAGGTTGACGTACTTGCGGTAGTCGCCGCCGTCGTCGCGGATCGCCTTGAGCATCTGGAGCACTTCCTGGTTCGCACCGCCATGGAGCGGCCCCCAGAGCGCGCAGACGCCGGCGGAGATCGCCGCGAACAGGTTCGTGCGGCTGCTCCCCACCATGCGCACCGAGGAGGTGGAGCAGTTCTGCTCATGATCGGCGTGCAGGATGAGCAGCAGGTTGAGCGCCCGGTCGAGCACCGGCGAGATCTTGTAGGGTTCCGCCGGCACGGCGAACATCATGTGCAGGAAGTTCTGGGTGTAGGAGAGGTCGTTGCGCGGATAGACGAACGGCTGGCCGATCGATTTCTTGTAGCAGAAGGCGGCGATGGTGTTCGTCTTGGCGATCAGCCGCGCGATGTTGAGGTCGGGCTCCTCGTCCTCGCGGTTGTAGTAGGCGGAGAGCGAGGCGACCATGGCGGAGAGCACGGCCATGGGGTGGGCGGTGATCGGGAAGTCCTCGAAGAGCTTCTTCATCGCCTCGTGGAGGAGGCTGTGGTAGGTCACCCGGTGGCGGAATTCGGCCAGCTCCTGCGCGTTGGGCAGGTGGCCCCAGATGAGCAGATAGGAGACCTCCTCGAAGCTTGCCTTCTCGGCCAGCTCCTCGATCGGGTACCCGCGATAGCGCAGGATGCCCTGTTCGCCGTCGATGAAGGTGATGGCGCTGGTGCAGGAGCCGGTGTTCGCGTAGCCGTTGTCGAGGGTGATGGCGCCGGTCTTCGCGCGGAGATCGGAGATGTCGATGCCGACCTCTCCTTCGGTCCCGACGAGGACGGGCAGCTCGTAGGACTTGCCGTTCAGGTTCAACGTCGCGTGGGTCATGGATCACTCCTTGCGTCGGAGGCGGGAGACAAAAGACGCTGCGTAGCATCTTCTCCGGCATCCGCCAAGCGGGCACCGCCCGGCCGGGTGGTGCCCGCTGCGCAAGAGGAGGGCGGCTTTACCGCACCGCCGGGTTGAGCCCGTCGAACGCTTCGAGCACCGTCTCGGGCCGGGCGCGGATGCGGTAGTCCTCCGTCAGGTCCCGCCAGCGCACCGTGCCCGAGGGATCGATGAGGAATTCCCCGGGCCGCGAGATGTCGCCGTTTTGACCTCCCGCCGGGTGGAGGAGGTCGTAGCGCCCGATCACCTCGGCCTTGGGATCGCTCAAGAAGGTGTATGTCCAGCCCATCTTGGCGCGGTGGGCGCGCGTGGTCTCGGATGGATCGACGCTCACCGCCACGATGCGGATGCCGCGGGATTCGAAGTCGGACAGCCGTTCCTGGAAACTCCGTAACTCGGAGTTACAGAACGGTCACCAATAGCCGCGGTAGAAGATGAGCAGCACCCAGGTGCCGGGAGCGCCCGGTTGCGGAGAGCCGAGGAGGCTCGCGAGCTGCACCGGTTGTCCCTGGTCGTCCGGCAGGGTGAAGTCGGGGGCCTGGGCGCCCACCTGGGGCGCGTTGGCGGCGGCCGGGATCTGCCGGGTCAAGGAGACCGTGAGGAACAGGAATCCGGCCACCAGGAGCAGGCTGAGCGCCCCGAAGACCGGCCCGAGGATACGGCCCCGGAAGATCTCGGGACGGCGGAAGGCGCGCAGGCAACCCGCGAGGCCCAGGCCGAGGCCCAGCGCGAAGAGGAGCCAGCTCGCCCACGGGACGTCGCGCGTCACCGGAAACCGCGCGAAGACGAACGGATAGCTCGCGAAAGCGAGCAGGCAGACCAGAAAACCGGCCAAGGGGAGGAAGTTGCGCGATCTCGACATGCGATTGAGTCTAACGCAGTCCCCCATCCTCGCGAGGGCTTCGCAGCGGAATGGTGGGGGCTGGCCGGCGTTGCGTCACGACGCTCCGTCCGGCATGGCAAAGGTGGGAAGCCGGGCGGCGAGCCAGCGGCGCACGCGGGTGGAGCACCCGAGCCAGGAGAGAACCTCCCGGAAATGCTGCTGGTAGGGCACCTCGGCCAGGTAGTGGTAATGCAGAAGGACGGGCCGGGTGCGCAAGGGCCAGGAACGTTCCGGGCCGAGAAGGCTGTGGAGCGGGATGTTGTACCCCTCGCCATAGACATGGACATCGGAGGTCCGGGACCAGATCGCAATGCTCAGCGCCGCCTGGCTGGAGCCCCACCACTCGCTCGCCACCCGCCCGACGGCTCCGGTGGAGGCCACCACCTCGAGCTCGATCCCGGGGCGCGGACGCAGGTTTTCCGCCAGAGATGCGAAGAAGATCCGGCGCGTCGCCTGGAGGATCCTCAGGTCCCGTCGCACCACGGTGAAACCACCATTGTAGGAAGCCCGGATCGGAACCCGGTCGATCGTGGTGGAGAGGAAGGGCAGGCGCTCCAGGTCGATGCCTCCGAAAGCGCACAGGCGGGACCAATAGGCGTCGAGGGGATCGTCGGGGCCGCTGGTTGCCGCGCCCTTGACGTCGACCGGCCGCACGCCCACGTCCGCCCGCACGAACCGTGGCTCGCCGACGAACACGGTATCCGTATCGAGCAGAACCAGGTAGGGCTGCGACGTCGACGCCTCCGCCCAGGCGCCGGCGACGATGCGGTTGATGGTGCCGTAGGGGCTGTCCGTCTCGTTGAGCGATTCGACGATGACTGTGACGCCGAGAGCTTCCAGCCGCTTTCGGGCGAAGTGGTCCAATGCGAGAGAGGGCCGGGGCGAAACGGCGAGGATGGGGGCGTCGCGGTAGCGCCCGCCGAAGGTCCGGAGGCTTTCGCATAGGAGGCGGGCCTGCGGCTCCAGGCGGTTCGCCTCGACACAGATCACGAAGACGATCTCTCCGGGGTCGAGCAGGTCGGCGCGGTCCTCTCCGGGCGCTGCGCCGCCTCGCCAGGCCCGCGCGAGCCATCGTTTCAGGATCTCCATCCTCTGGAGCATAATCGAGCCCGCACCATGCGACGACGGGTCAACCCCAGGAACCGGGCGGAATGAACCAGGAAACCGAAGCCTCGCGCCGGTCCTTCGCCGGGCTCCTGGCGGTGGCCTGCGCGTTGCTGACCGTTCCTCGGCTCCTCTTGCATGAGCTGTGGCGCGACGAGGCCTGGCTGTGGCTGGTGGTCACCGAAAGCCGGTCGGTCGCCGACCTTTTCGTGCCGCTCCAGAGAAGCGGTCAAGGGAATCTGTTTCCCTTGCTCTGCCACCTGGCGGCACAGATCTCCAGCTCTCCGCGGGCGATGCAGCTCGTCCATCTCCTGCTGGTCACCGCCGCCGCCTTCGTCTGGGCTCGCCGGGCGCCGTTCGGCCGCCGCGAACGGGTGCTGTTCGTGCTGGGTTACTTCCCGTTCTACGAGTATGCCGTCATCAGCCGCCACTATGCCGCGGGCATGCTGCTCGCCTGGCTCGCCTGCGTGGCCGCCCGCTCCCGCCGGCCGGCGCCCGTCCTCGGGCTGGTCCTCGGGCTGCTCTGCCAGACCACCGTGTACGGATTCCTTCTCGCCCTCGCCCTCGGGAGCGGCTGGTGGCTCGATCGCCGGCTCCGCCGCCGGGAGCTCGATCCGCTGCCGCGCGGCGAGGCCGCGGCCGGTCTCGCCCTGGGGCTGGCCGGTGCCGCCGCCGGGCTCGTGCAGCTCATCCCGGCTCCCGGGACCAGCTTCGCCCCGGGTTGGCGTTTCGGTTGGGATGCGGCGCACGCCGCCAACGTCCTGGCGATGCCCTGGCATGCGTTCTGGCCCGTGCCGCGGCTGCAGAGGGCCTTCTGGAATACCAACCTGCTCGACACCGCACCCTCCCTCCTGCAAGCGGGAGCGGGTGTGGCGATCCTGATTCTGACCGCCGCCCTCCTCTGGCCTCGCAAGGCGGCTCTGGTGGCGTTCGCGCTCGGCACGGCCGGCATTCTCGCCTTCGGCTATGTCAAATACGTCGGCGTCCTTCGGCACCAGGGCCATCTGTGGCTGCTTTTCGCAGCGGCCCTCTGGCTGGGCGGAGGGACGGGTTTCCGGGAGGATCGCCGGTCGTGGCGCGACCGGGTCCTCCTGGCGCTGCTGATCGTCCACGCCGGAGCCGGTGCCTTTGCCGGCTGGATGGACCTGCGCCATCCTTTTTCCAACGGCGCCGCGGCCGCGGAGCTGATCCGCGCGCGCGGCTTGGACCGGTTTCCCCTGCTCGGCCACCGTGAGCCCCCGGCCGCCACGGTTGCTCTCTATCTCGGCCGGCCGCTGTACTCTCCTTCGCGGAAAGTGTTCACCACCCATCCCGACTGGGGCCCAGAGCAGCGGGAGATGGGCGACCCGGAGCTGCGCTGCGCCGCCCGAGGGCTGGCCCAGCGCGAAGGGCGGGACATCGTTCTGGTGATCAACCGCGAGCTGCCCTCCTGGGCCGAGCTGGACCCCGAAGGTTGCACCGCCGGAGCGATCCAGCCGAGCGAGGACTACCACCTCTACCGGTTGCGGGTGCAGAGGCTCGCCGCGACGGCCCAGGCGGCGGGGTGCGGAGTCACGCCCCCCCCCGGCTCTGCCGCCGCCAGCTTCTCACCCGGTCGATGAGCCGGCCGATGCGCTCGGCATCCTCGCTCTGTGGGCGGCCGAGGAAACGCCCGGTCGCGGCGGTCCAGGCGCGGCCGATCTTCCAGCTCCGGGAGCCCAGGAGAGTAGAGACCTGCGTATCGAGCTCATCGAGCCAGGCGAGCGCACTGTGGAGGTCGGCTTCCACCTTCCGCTGCCGCAAGCTCTGGTAGGCCGCGAGCAGGTCGCGCGCGCCGGCGGACAACGGCGGGACCGGATCCAGGTCGAAGGCGGAGCCGGTCGCCAACGCGTCGCGCAGGGCGAGCTGCGAGAGGGTCAAGTAGGAGTGTTCGCTCTCGGGCTCTTCCCGGTGATGCACCAGGGAGGGTTTGAAAACAGCCTGGATCTCCTCCGCGGCAGGAACGCGCAGATGGGCGAGCCCCGGATCGCCGAGGCGCATCAGATCGCCGCGCAGCCGGTGGAGGGTGGACACCGGATCGGTCATCAGGTCCCGGTGGAAGACGAGGACCCGCGGCACCCCTCGGGTCGCGGCGAGAGCTGCCCGCGTGTACGCCTCCCAGAGCGCGATCCCGAAAGGGATCGGAAACCCGTCGCGCACCGCCAGCGAGCGGGCGACCGGCAGAGGATCGCGGTAGATGAAGATGCAGGTGGGCCGCGTCAAGATCTCCCGCCAGAATGGATACAACAGGCACAGCCGGGGGTCTTTGATCACCCACGAGCCCCCCCGGTCGAGGCTGCGGACGACCTCCAGGGCGCGCCCGGCCAGGCGGTTGCGCAGTCCCTCGTCCAGCCGGGACAGGTCGAGATCCGCCACCTCGATCCAGCCGGCGCCGAGCGTCTGCAGGATCGCCTCGTCGACCGACCAGACCCCTCGATGCTCCCAGTACCCCTCTTCGTTGTGCGTGTCGGCGGGGGGAAAATCCCCCTCGTCGCCGGTCCAGAGCCCCAACAGCCGCAGGAGCGCAGTGAGAACCGAGGTTCCGGAGCGGTGCATGCCGAGGACGGCCACCTGGGTCACCGGAGCAGCCGGCGAGCCGGAATCGCGGATCGGCAGAGGTGCGACGAGCCGCCCTTCTCTCTCCTGGCGCAGCCGCCGGTTGCAGGCTTCGATCCGCACCTGCGGGAACGGGTAGGGGCAGTGGAGGAGGTACCCTTCGGCGTCGCTGTGGTCGCCGACCCGCAGGATGGCGGGATCGACCAGAAAAGAGCCCTGCGGAGGCTGGACGTGGGAAGGGCTCACCTGGAGATGGAGCTCAGGTGGGGCCTCTTCGAACGGGGCTCCTGCGGCGCTGAGGGCGAGATGGAGGCTCGCCTGGTGGACCCGGTTCTCCCACGGATGCAGGAGGCCGGGTTTCGCGGCCAGCCGATGGGTGTACTCGCCCCACAGGGGAAAGACCCGCCGTGCCAGGGTGGCCGGTAGAAGAAGGGTGCCGGCGTCGCAGAAGGGGATCGTCGGCGTCCCGGCAAAGAGATCGCCCTGGGGCGGCTCCGGAAGCCCGAAGTGGCGAGACAGCTGCGCGAAGACCTCGGGGTTGACCGTCGGCAGCGGCGCCGAGCGGGCCTGGACCCCTCCCCGGCGCATCCACGGCAGAGGGTCCTGGACGACGACCGTATCGCTGGCGAGAAGCAGGAGCATGTCCCGGCCCGTCTCCCAGAGCTCCGGGAAGAGCGCCGGCAGATGCGTGCCGAGACCGGGCCGGCGGGACTGCAGGCGGACGCCCTGCGCCTCGAAGGCTTTCCGGGCCCCGTCGTCGACCCCTCCCGCCACACCCACCAGCACCTCGGCCGCCGCGAAAGCCCCGCCGAACCAGCGCAGAGACTGCACGAGCCGCAGAGCCTGAGCGAGGGCGCGCGGGTCGTTCGGGACGACACAGCCGACCAGAACGTCCTCGGCGGTGAGCCCATGGGGTTTGAGGGTGGGGGGATCCTCCGACATGGTGACGGTCGCTTGTACCAGAAGCCGGCACGGGCGTCTACCGCCCGGCCCTTGTGTCGGACGTCAAAGGCGGGCGCTTTTTCGCCCCGGGCTCACCCGCGCGCGGCGGCACCGATCGCCAGCCATTGCAGCAGAGAGGCGTAAAACGCCGCCGGCTCGATCGGTTTGGTGATGAAGTCGTTCATGCCGGCGGCCACGCAGGCCCGGCGGTCCTCTTCGAATGCGCTGGCGGTCAACGCCAGGATGGGCCTGGTCTCCCAGCCGGGCAGCGCCCGGATGGAACGGGAGGCCTCCAGGCCGCTCATCTCAGGCATCTGCACGTCCATCAGAACCAGATCGTAGGAATCGGCGCGCGCGCGGTCGACCGCCTGCCGGCCGTCGACCGCCAGGTCCACCGCCAGCCCCACGTCATGCAGCATCGCCAGCGCCACGATCTGGTTCACCTCATTGTCTTCCGCCAGCAGAATGCGCGCCCCGTCATGGTTGCGGCGGAGCTGATCCTCCGCATGGGTGATGCCGGTGGCCGGTGCGCCGGGCAGGACCCCGTGGCTGGGGTGCAAACGGGCGGTGAACCAGAAGGTGCTCCCCACCCCGGGCGTGCTCTCGGCACCGACGTCGCCGCCCATCAACTGCGCCAGCCGCCGGGTGATGGCGAGGCCGAGGCCGGTGCCGCCATACCGGCGTGTGGTCGAGGCATCGGCCTGCTCAAAGACACGGAACAGCCGGGACATCTGCTCCGGGGGAATGCCGATGCCGGTATCCTCGACCGAGAAGCGCACCAACACCCCATCCTCTGTGTCCTCCAGCCGCTCGGCGCGCAGGACGATGGAGCCCGTGTCGGTGAACTTGACCGCGTTGCTGGCATAGTTGAGCAAGGCCTGCCGCAACCGCGTGGGGTCGCCACGCAGCCAGTGGGGAACGGCGTCGCCGTCGATCTCGAGCTCGATCTGGTGCACGCGCAGATCGTGCAGCAGCCGCTCCACGTTCCCGTCGGCGCTCACGCCAGCTTTTCCCGGGCCTCGCGAAGCGCCTCCTCGGCCCGGCGCCGCTCGGTGACGTCGACGAAGGTGATCACCGCGCCTTCGATCACATTGTCCAGCGTGCGATAGGGAAGGATGCGCATGCGAAACCAGAGGCCTGCCGTGGTCTGCACGTCCGCCTCCTTGGGCACCAGCGTATCCAGCACGGACTGCACGTCGGCCACCAGGCTGGTGTAGCCGCTGAGATTCGACGCGATGTGGGCCACGGGTCGCCCCACGTCGCTCGCGATCAGATGGATGATCTGCGAGGCGGCGGGTGTGAAGCGCAGGATGCGGAGCTCGAAGTCGACGAAGACCGTGCCGATGCCGGTGCCGGCCCGTGGCCAGCTCCTCATTGACCGACTGGAGCTCCTCTTTCGAGGTCTCCAGCTCTTCGTTGGTCGATTGCAGCTCCTCGTTGACCGACTGCATTTCTTCGTTGGAGGCTTTGAGCTCCTCGTTCGAGGTCTCCAGCTCCTCCTTGACGCTCTGGAGGTATTCTTCCTTGATCCGCAACTCCTGCCGGAGAGCTGCGACGCGCGGATCGGGGCCGAGCGAGCCGACGGCCTGCGTCTCCGGTTCGGGCTCGGGCCCGGGCGGTGGTGCCGCTTCCGCCAGGATGACCAGATAGAGGGGGGTTTCAAGCGCCGCGCCCAGGCCGGCGATCACCGGACAGAGCGTCAGGTCGACCAGGATGACGTGACCGTTGGAGCGGACGCGGAGACCGTTCGCACGCACCGTCTCTTGCGTGGTCACAGCCTGGCGCAAGGCCGTCGTGAGGAGAGAGCGCAGCCCTTCGCGCGCCATCTTGAGGATGTTGTGGACCCCCGGTTCCCCCGGGGGGGGGCTCCAGGAACAGCCCGGTGCGACCATGCAGATACAGGATGTCTCCCTGGCCGTTGACCAGGGCGCCGGCGGGAGCGAGCTGCCGTAGAAGCGCCTGCTCGGTCAGCTCACGCAGCGGCAGCTTCACGGAGGCCCGCGGGCGGGCGGTGTCTCGGGACGGCGCCACTCCGAACGTCGGGGCCGAGGGCAGCAGCCGGCTGAGCGCCGCGCGGTGCAGGCCCTGTGCGTCGTCCTGGCGGCGAAACAGCTTGGCCTTGCGGTCCAGGGGGGTGAACAGCTCGGCCTGATCGCCTACCCCTTCGGAGGTGCCGAGGAACAGCACGCCCCCCGGGTTGAGCGCGTAATGGAACAGAGGGATGAGCTTCCTCTGCGGCTCCGCGCTCAGGTAGATCATCAGGTTGCGGCAACTGAGCACGTCGAGCTTGGAGAACGGCGGATCCTTGATCACGTCCTGCACGGAGAACACCAGCATGTCGCGGATGCCCTTGTGGACGCGATATGCGGCTCCGCCGGGCTCGGCGACGAAGAAACGTGCCAGCCGCTCCGGCGAGATGTCGGCGGCGATGCTCGACGGGTAGAGGCC
Source organism: Holophagales bacterium UBA5704 (assembly GCA_002420005.1). GTDB lineage: Bacteria > Acidobacteriota > Thermoanaerobaculia > Multivoradales > UBA5704 > UBA5704. The sequence goes on from DIHE01000096.1 coordinate 73,264, forward strand.
GGCGCGTGCCCGGGCGATCGCCGCATCGTCCAGGTCGGTGGCGAACACCTGCGCCGTATGGCCTTGCCGGTGCGCCTCGATCTGCTCCTGCAACAGGATGGCGAGCGAGTACGCCTCCTCGCCGGTCGAGCACCCGGCGGACCAGACGCGGATCACCGAGCCCGCGGGCTTGGCGGCGAAGAGAGCGGGCAGGACCTCCCGGGCGAGCGTCTCAAAGGCTTCCGGATCGCGGAAAAAGCTGGTCACTCCGATCAACAGGTCGCGAAACAGCGCTTCCACCTCGGCCGGCGTCTGTTGCAGGTATTTGACATAGGCCTCGATCTCGTCGACCTGATGGACGGCCATCCGGCGCTCGATGCGGCGGCGGATGGTGCTCGGCTTGTATTGCGAGAAATCATGGCCGGTCTGGCCGCGCAACAGGATGAAGATCTTCTTGAGCGCGCTCTCCGCGCCGGGCGTGGGCTCGGTGGCGAGCCAGGGGCGCTTGCCGAAGGCATGCGCGGCATAGGCGATGAGCTGGCCCGGCATCGCGGCGGGCGGCAGCTCGTAGTCCACCAGGCCGGTCGCGAGGGCGCTGCGCGGCATGCCGTCGAACTCGGTGGACTCGGGGCTCTGCACCATGACCATGCCCCCCTCGCCCTTGATCGCCCGCACTCCGAGGGTGCCGTCGCCGCCGGTGCCGGAGAGCACGATGCCGATCGCCTGCTCGTGCTGGTCCTGCGCCAGGGAGCGGAAGAAGAAGTCGATCGGCAACCGCCGGCCGCGCGGCTCGGCAGGCTCGAGCAGGTGCAACGCGCCTTTCAGAAACGCCATTTCGCGGTTGGGCGGGATGATGTAGGCGCAGTTGGGCTCGACCCGCATCCCGTCCTCGACCTCGAAGACCCGCATGCGGGTGGAGCGCCGGATGAGATCGGAGAGGATGCTCTTGTGGTCGGGGGCCAGGTGCTGCACCAGCACAAACGCCATGCCGGGGTCGGCGTCCCTGGGCATGCCGGCGAAGAAGGCCTCAAACGCCGCGAGCCCTCTACTACAGCACCCGAGCAGGGGAGGGAAGGCCGGTGGCGGTCTTCAGGCCTCCACCGCCGCCCGAAACGCTCTCTCCAGGGCGGGAAGGAGGTCGAGCGACCGCCGCAAGGCCGCTGTCAGCGCATACAGCTCGCGCCGTTCCTCGGTGCGCAGGGGGCGGCCGGTGCGGGCGGCGAGCCAGGAGGCGAGCACGGCATGGTCGCCGATCCGGTAGCTCCAGAGGTCCGCCGGCACGCCGTCAAGCCGGAGGCCGGCCGGGTGAAGCCGGATGCTCTCCTCCGCGGCATCGTACGCGATCCTCCCCGGCGGCAGCGCAGGGTCTCCTCTCAGGGAGAGGGCGCCGGTCGCCCGGTCGCCCGGCTCTCCGAGGTGCGCGGTGATGAGCTCCTGCCCGCAGCCGGCGAGGTCGCGAAACCGGGGGCGATGCCGGGGGAACGGAATCCGCGGCAGCTCGCGGGCGAGGAGATTGCCGAAGCGGACCCGGTAGCCCGGTGCGTGGAGGACGCCGTAGACGTAGGCGAGCACCTCAGCGGGCTCCGGGGGCTCCCCGTAGAGCTTCGCGAGATGGTCCCACAGGGCCGGGGCCACGTTGGGACGCCGCTCCCCGGCGTCGTCCAGATACAGCGGAAAGGCAGAGGTGACGTCGTAGGCGCTGACCACTTTGTGGCCGGGCAGCGCGGCGGTGACGAACGCGCCGGGCTCCCCTTTGTGCTGCCGAGGCACGAGCAGGGCGACGTTGCCCGGCTGGCGCAGGTGCCGGGCCAGGGCCGGGCGGTGCCGGGCGACCGCCTCCGGGGTGAAGATCAGATAGCGCAGGTCGAACGGCCGCGGCAGCCAGGCGGTGCAATGTGGCAGCCAATCCCGGCGGCCGATGCGCCGCAGGCGCTCTTCGAGCGTGCGCCGGTCGGACGCGGTCACCAGCGCGTCCCGGCCGGTGATCAGGCCGGTCGAATGCACGGGAAAGATCCCGTCGAGCGGCGTTCCCCGCCGAAAGACCCGCTCGGTGGCGAGGTCCTCGCCGGGGCGGAAAAGGAACAGCGGCCCCCGGGGCCGGATCTCGCGCCACGCCGTGGTGGCCACGCTCCCGGAGCGCAGCACGGCGAGCTTCTGCCGCCGTGTCCCGTAGAGATCGGCATGGACCACCCGGCGCGCCAGCCCGGGCTTCTTCACCAGGACGACGAAGGCGGCTCCCTGTGCGATGCCGGAGAAAAGGTTTTCATCCCGGCTTCCCTCCGGTGCGCGCTCGCGCTTGCGGCGGTTTCCATGCAGGTCGAGGAGGTAGATCTCCTCGAACGTCTGGAGGAGCGAGGCCCGCAGACCGCGCAAGGTCTGCGCGTCGAGGCCGTTGTGGTTGAGAACGAAGGCGACGATCCCTTCGCCACGTTGCTCGATCATCCACTGCGCGAGGCGGAGGAAGCGGACCCAGGTGTCTTGCAGCCATTTGGTGTTGCGCTCGGCGAGCGGCTGCCCTTCGCACGTCCGCCAATCACCGAGAAGCCCCGCCATCCAGGGGCTCGCCGCGGGCGGCTGGCCGATCCAGGGTGGATTGCCGAGGAGCACCGGCAACGCGGACCTCACCCCCTCGATCCCCCTCTCCCATCGCCCCCCCTGCCGACCGGGAGAGGGGGAGGCCCACCCACCCAACTCCGGCGGTTCGGCCAGGGCGTCGCGTTGCTGAAGCACCCCCTCCGCCACTTGCGGCTCGACGCCGTGGCCGCGGAGAAACCGCCGGAGCGCCCTGTTGCCGCGGGCACAGGAGTCTTCCAGGATCTCCCAGCCTTCCGAGCCCGGGAGGAGATGGTCGCGCAGGAGGACCGCCTTGTCGTCCCGGTGCCGTAGAGCCTCCCTCCAGGCGGCGAGGACGAAGTTGAGAGGACCGGCGGCCGGATCGAGGAGACGCACCGCGGGATGCGCGAGCCCCTCCGGATGATCGAAACGGCTCTGCACGAGAAATTGGACCGACCGCACGATCCATCCCACGGCCGGCGGCGGTGTGGCGCAGACGCCCGGGAGGCGCTTCACGCCCCGCCCTCGCCGCCCAGGCCGACGACATGGACCTCCAGGAGGGCGCCCGCCCGGCGCAGCACCTGAAACAGCACCCGCCGGCTCAGGCCGAGGGTCGTCCACGCGACGGGCAGCGGAAGGCCGTGCGCGCCGAGCGTCGCGACGAAATACCACTCGGCACCGGTTTCGAAAAGCTCGACCTCCGCCGGCCGCAGGACCCTCCAGGACAGGGGGAAGGGGACCAGGGCGACGCGGTCCCCGGCTTGCACTGCAAGGGTTTCACAAAGCGGCGCGGGAAACGGCAGGACCCCCGGATCACGAATCTCGGCCTCGATCGTCCAGGCCGGCGGCGGCGCCTCCCCCCTCAATGCGCCAGCCGTTGGCTCGGCTGGAAAACCGAGAGTTTCTCGAGGTCCTGCACGGTGGGCCGCATCCAGTCTTCCAGGATGCATTCGAGGCACGAGCGGACCTCGGTGGGAAAATCGTAGGACAAGCCCTTCTCGTAGATCTCCTCTTCGCACGGCGACGGCGGCACGCGCGCCAGCAGGTCCTCCAGGTGCTGCTGCAACCCCTTCTGCATCTGGGCCGCCCGGGCGATCGCCTCGCGCACGGTGGTCTCTTCGTCGGTGGACATCGCAGAACCTCCTCTCGGGCCGCGCGGCTCCCGTGGGGCGAGCGCCGGCCGTCACGATTTGGCCCCACTATGGCGATGGCGCAGACTGCGCCCGGAGGGGCGTTTTTTGCCCCAGGCCCCAATCACGGGTCGCCAGGGCCTTGCCCTTCCAGAAAGGTGCCTCATGTTCAAAACCTTGCTTCTGCCACTCGTCCTCGTCCAGCTCTTGCTGAATTTTTTCGTCCCGGATGGCACAGACGCCAGCCTCGGCTGGGACCCGGATGGCGGTGACGCCGGACCCGGCTGGGACCCGGACGGTAGGTAGAGCGAAGCTCGCAGGTGGCGTGTAGCTGCACGCCGGGAGGAGGGGGCGGCGGCCGGCTCCGCCCCCCTTGCCTTCCCTCTTGGAGGTTCTGTACCCTTCACGCGAACCGCTTGACGCTTGAGAACGTAGAAAGGAGGGGTGTGGTGAGCGAGGACCTGCCAGCCTGTGCCCGGGAGTACCCTGAGACGTTCACGCAAGAGGTCGAACAGGCGCGGGCGCGAGCCGCGTGGAGCCGGTTGCGCTATCTGACGCCGCACCAGCGCTTCAAGGCGGCGCGCGAGACGCGAGCCTTGCGGACGCCGGCTGTTTTTCGCGTCGCCTTGGCGGACGCCTCGGCGGCGACCGGCGGAGAAGCGAAGCTGGCTGAAGAGTGGGCCACTTTCGCCGTCGATCTCCTGGAGCTGCTTCCTGCCGGCTCTCTTTCCGCCGAACAGCGCAAGGAGCACCGCGGCGAAGGTTTCGGCGTCCTCGGGAACTCCCGGCGCCGCACGGGCGATTTTCCAGGCTCGGCCGCTGCTTTTCAGGCCGCGCAGGAGTCTCTGCCGGGCGGCACCAGTGCCGCCCGCGCCAGAGTGCTCTCGTTTCAGGCGTCCCTCGCCTATGACATGGGTGACCTGGAGGGGGCCGTGGACCTGATCTCCCAGAGCCGGCAGATTTATGCGGCGCTGCGGGACCGCCATGGGCTGGCCCGCTTGGGAATCAAGCATGCGAATTTCCTTCGAGAAGTCCAACCGGCCGAGGCACGCACGATTGCCGCCGATACCCTCCTCGTCTTGCCCAGGACAGAGCTGCGGCTGGAAATGCTGGCCCACTGCATCATCGCGGAAACCCTGGCCGAGTCGCAGGACGGCCGTGGTGCCATGGAGCGCTTGCAGGAGGCCCGCCCTCTCCTCAGCCAGTTCAACGAGGAGTGGCTCGCTTGCAGGCTCCAGTTTCTGGAGGCACGCATTTTGGAGGCTCTCGGCTTCCTCGCGGACGCCGAGCGGCTCTATGCCGAAGCCGCGAGGCTTTCATGGCACAGCGAAAGCTACCGGGAAAGCTTTATGATTCGCCTCCGGCAGTTCGAGTTCTACCTGGGAAGGAAGCGGCACCGGGAAGCGGCGGAGGTCTGCCGCAAGGCCGTGGTTTTGTTGGGCGAGACCAGCGCCCACGGCCAGATGAAGGAAGTCTGGCAATCCCTCCAGGAAGCCACAGAGACGCACGCATTGAAAGTGGATTGCTTGCCGGACGTCCGCAACTACATGGTGCGGCACTGGTGCGTCCCGGCGCACCGCCTGCCCCTTCAGACATGAGCTTGCCGGGACCACCGACGGTGCCGCCCGGCGAGGAGCTTGCGCAAGAGGGCGGCTACCGGGCGGCGCTCGATGCGTATGACCGGGCACTTCTCGCGGCGGTTTTGGCGCAGGCCAATGGAAGCATTCGCGAGGCGGCCCGCGTCGCCGGTTTGTCGAGAAATGGCTTCAGGGCGAAGCTTCGGCGGCTTGGGCTGTAAGAGGGTCAGGGGTGTCGGCCGCCGCTCAGGTCCACCTCCACCCGGGTGACGGCTACACGCCGCGCGCGAGGACAGGCCGCACCACCGCGCAGTTACCGCCCTTCCCGAGCTCGCCCCGTCCGTGCTACCTTCTGCGAAAGCGGAAACACGGAGGTAGATCATGCTGCGGAGGCCGGTCGCTGCGCGGATTGTCGTCTTGGTCCTCACCCTCGGTGGAAGTCCAGCCTCTCTGGCGCTCGCCGAAGCACCACCCCTCTCCGCCGCGCCACGGGCCCGAGGGCCGGCCATCGTATGGTCGCCACCCGGCGGCCTCACGGCCGGCACGCTCACGGTGGCCGATCCGCAGGGCCGGGTGCGGACCTTCCGCTTTACCGACGCCCCCACGCTCCCGCTCTTCGATGCCCAAGGCCTGCCGCTCGTCGACGGCGTCTACTCCTGGGAGCTGCGCGGCGTCGTTCCCACGGGAGAGGAGGTGCCGGAACGACCCTTCGTGCAATCCGGCAGCTTCACCCTCGCCGACGGCGCGATTGTCCCACCCGGCCTGCCGGAGCCGGCGGAACGGCGCGGACTTTCGAAGGACCAGATGGTGCCGGATGACCTGATTGTCGACGGCAAGGGATGCATCGGCCTCGGCTGTGCCGCCAACGAAGCATTCGCCACCGAGGCGTTGCGCCTCAAGCAAAGCGTCGTGCGTCTGCGCTTCGAGGACACCAGCGCGCAGGCCGGCTTTCCGGCGCGCGACTGGCAGCTTTCGGCCAACGATTCCGCCTCCGGCGGTGCCGACCGGTTCTCGATCGAGGACCTGACCGCCGGCACGACCCCACTGACGATCCGTGGTGGCGCACCGACCCACTCCATCTACGTGGATGCGCAGGGCCGGGTGGGCCTGGGCACGGCGACACCGGCGGCGCCTTTGAACGCCGTGGGGAGCTATGCGGGCGACGCCTCGATCTGGGTGCGCAACACCAGCCCCACCGGATTTTCCGGCATCAGCTTCTACAACCATGCCAACACCAACGGCTTCTTCTTCGGTCTGGACAACGCCCGTTCCGAAACGCGCCTGAACAGTGTGGCCAGCTTTCCCTTCGTGGTGTTCACCAACAACACCGAGCGTATACGCATCCAGCCCGGCGGCAACATCGGCCTGGGCTGCACGGACCCCGGCTCACGGCTGGTGATCGGTGCCGGCGGCGCCTCCACCTGTGCGACGGCGCCGTTCTCCAGCATCAACCCCGGCTCCTCGACGTTCACGACGTCCTCGTCCCGGGCCTTCAAGAAGAACCTGGCACCGGTCGAGGTCCCCGACATCCTGCAACGGGTCTCCGGTGTCGGCGTCTACACCTACGACTTCATCGACGGGCCGAAGGATCGCCTGGGCCTGGTCGCCGAAGACTTCCATCACGTCTTCGGCCGCGGCTCCGACCAACTGATTCAAGGTGGTGAGGTGGAGATGGCGCTGTGGCTGGCCGTGCAGCGGTTGACGCGGGACAAGGAGAACCTGGAGGCCCGGCTCGCCGAGGTCGAGGCACAGCTGCAAACCCTTCTGCGGGCGAAGCGTTGAGAGGACGGCCGGCCGTGGCGGCACCGAGCGCTCAGACCACTCTCCTCGCGGCGGCCCTGGCACTGGCCGCCGCCTGGCCGGCACAGGCGCAGCTCTGCACCGGCTCGTTTCTGACCTACCAGATGACCGGCAACGGCACGCAGGTGCCTGAAACTCTTTGCAGTGGCATGCGTTGTGAGCCGGCGGTGCCACAGGCTCCGGTCTACAGCTTCGACGTTCCCGGCTGCAACCCGGTCTCCTCCACCTGCGGCATGAAGGCCACCGTGGACGTGGAGTTTCCGGGCAGCCGCATCAACTGCCAGCTCTTCCCCGGCCAGGCTTGCGCGACCGGGACGTTCTCGTCCGGCAACGTGCAGCTCAACAACGCCGCCGGTGCCTTCGTTGAAGGGTGCGGCACCGCGGGGGCGGTGATCTTCCAGGATCTGGGCCGGGCCACGGTCTCTCACAGCCTTTCGTGCGCCGCCGCCGCGGCGGGCAAGCTCACACTCCTGTTCAAGACCTGCCCCATGTGGCCGCTTCCGACCTTTGTCTGCGAGAAGACGGTGACCGTGCCCCTCGATTTCGCCGCCGCCGCCGGGTGCCCGGCGCCTCCCCCTCCCCCCTGCACCGAGCCCTCCGGCGCCTCCTCGGGAGCTTCCGGCAACGCCTGCCCGGTCTGCCATCCGGTCGGCGGCGGCAACGGCCCGCCCCCGGCGTGTTCCGTGTCGGTGGCCGGCGGCGGCCCGAGCTGCAGCCCGGACGGGCTCGGCAAGGCGCAGGTCCGCTATGCCGCGGGCGGCGTGGGAGCCGACACCCTTCCCGGCTCGGCCGCCTGGCGCACCACCCTCGGCCGATTCTGGTCTCATGACTTCGCCGAGCGGATCGTCGTCGATCCCGACACCAACCATGTCTGGCTGCTCACCCGCTACGGCAGCTTCCGCGAGTTCTCCAACCCCGCCGCCGGCACCGGCCTGCGCCTCTACCAGAACCGCGCGCCGTCCGACGAGTTTCGCAAGCTGTACCTCGTCGACACTCCTCCCGGCGGCTGGGAGCTGCACACCCTCGACGGCCGCAAGGACGTCTTCGGCGCCGACGGCCGCTGGCTGCAAACCTTCTTCGCGGCAGACTTGACCCATCCCGTCCAGGCGACCTACAAGGGCAGCCAGCTCACCACCGTCACCTTCCCGGATGGCCGCAGCGACTCCTTCACGTACCACGCCGGGGGCAAGCTCGCGACGATCACGGAAAACCCGGTCCTCGGCTCGGGCACCCTGCCGCGCGTCTGGACCTTCACCTGGTCCGGCGACGAGCTGACCTTCGCCACCCGGCCGGACGGCACCGCCTGGCAATTCGTTTACGACCCGGCCCGTCCGGGGTATCTCACCCGCGTGGATCTCGTCTCCGGCGCCCAGTTTCGCGTCATGGCGGCGTTCGAATACGAGGCGGGGACCAACAACGTCGCCAGGAGCTGGCAGGGGGACCCGATCTTCACGGGCCCCAACGCGACGGACAAAGTGACCTACAGCTACACCAACCCGGCGCTGCCGACGCAGACCGTGCTCACCCGCACCGTCTCGGCCAGCTTCAGCGAGGTGACGACCTACACGATCGCGCGCGACACGGTGAGCCGCAAGCCCAAGCTCCTCTCCGTCCAGGGCACCTGCCCCACCTGTGGCCTGACGCCGACCACC
>DIHE01000096.1:82342-83517 GCA_002420005.1 Holophagales bacterium UBA5704
ACCTATGACGCCAACTTTCCCGGCAAGGTCACCCGGGTGGAGGTGCCCTCGACCTCCGGCGGCGGCAACAAACGCCGCACCGACTCCGTCTACCACGCCACCACCGGCCTGCTCACCACCCGCACCGTGGATGGCTTCGAAGCCGGCTCCCCGTTGCCGGCTGGGTTCAAGGTCACGACGTACGGCTACAACGCCTCGGGTGAGCTCACCTCGGTCGATCCGCCTGGTTTTGGAGCCACGGACGCGACGGCGTACACCTACAACCTTGCGGGCCGCAATGGCCACGTGATGGACACCCGCACCGATCCCCTGGTGGGCACCACCACCTTCGGCTACGACGGGCTCAACCGGCGCACCTCGGTGATCGATGCGAACAACGTGGAAACCACGACAGCCTACGACGCGATGGGCCGGGTGACCGAGATCCGCCAGAAAGGCGCCACCCCCGCCGCCGATCTGGTGACCACCTACGTCTACAACGCCTTTGGGGATCTCTTCTGCGTCAAGCTGCCGCGCGGCAACGGGATCGAGACCCGGTACGACATCGCCGGCCGGATGAACGAGATGATCCGCGGCGCCGCGGTGGCCACGCCCACCGCCACCACCTGCCTCGACACCGCCCAGCCGCGCGAGCGCACGGCCTATGTGCTGAACAGCACCGGGCAGCGCACCGAAGAGAGCCTGGAGCGCTGGAACGGCACCGCCTGGGTGAGCGACTCGAAAACCACCTACGAGTACACCTGCCACCTGGACAAGATCACCCGCGGAGCCGGTGGCGCCACCCCCAGCGTCACCGAGCACTGTTACGACCTCAACGACAACCTGGAAAAGGTCTGGGACGCGAACCATCCCAAGGCGTCCAATCCGAATCCCACCCAGCTCTACGCCTACGATGCTCTCAACCGGTTGACGGCGATGACCACCGGCCCCGGCACGGCCAACATGGCCACGACCGGCTATCAATATGATGCTCAGGATCACCTCACCGTCGTGACCGATGCCGAAAGCAACACCACGACCTACACGTACAGCGACCGCGATCTCCTGACCCAGGAGGTCTCTCCGGTCTCCGGCACGACGACCCATACCTACAACGAGCACGGCGAGCTGTTGACCACCACGGACGCCCGCGCGATGGTCACCACCCGCACCGTGGACGCCGCCGACCGGGTGAC
>DIHE01000097.1:0-168 GCA_002420005.1 Holophagales bacterium UBA5704
CGATGCGCAGGCCGTGGCCCGGGTCGATCCCCTCTTGGTCGCGGGTGATCTTGATCATGTCGACAGCTTTCGGCGTCAGCGTCACCGGCGTGTACGGCTCGTCGATGTGCTGGCCGCCGTCCGGCTGTACTTGCTCCACGTTCTCCATGCGATCCTCCTTCGTCAAGC
>DIHE01000097.1:396-528 GCA_002420005.1 Holophagales bacterium UBA5704
CATGCGATCCTCCTTCGTCAAGCCCTCAAACACCCGTCCCCGGTGGCGAATTCCACGGGCCATTCCAACCGAGGGCCCTCTACCAAGTCAAGGTGCGCGGGGCGGCTCCGAACGAGCCGCTGTCTCTATAGG
>DIHE01000097.1:751-984 GCA_002420005.1 Holophagales bacterium UBA5704
GAACGAGCCGCTGTCTCTATAGGTGCCGCGAAAGGCGAAAAGCGGGATGGTCGGCTGGATCGGCCCGATGACTTCCGCTATACTTGCGCCGGGTCGCGGGTCTGGCGTCAGGCCCGCGGTCACGTCTTCTCCAGAAACTTTTCGCGGCCTTCGGGAGGCTTGCACCCTCTGCTAGGATCACCCGTCTCATGGAATCCATCATCGTCCGTGGTGCGCGCGAGCACAACCTGAAG
>DIHE01000097.1:1315-2750 GCA_002420005.1 Holophagales bacterium UBA5704
TCTACGCCGAGGGGCAGCGGCGCTACGTCGAATCCCTCTCGTCCTATGCCCGGCAGTTCCTGCAGCAGATGGAGAAGCCGGACGTGGACTCGATCGAGGGATTGTCGCCCGCCATCTCGATCGAGCAGAAGTCGGTGGCGCGGAATCCGCGTTCCACGGTGGGCACGGTCACCGAGATCCACGACTACATGCGCCTCCTGTTCGCCTCGATCGGCGTCCCGCACTGCCCGAGCTGTGGTCAGACCATCCGGCCGCAGACCGTGCAGCAGATGGTCGACCGCGCGGCCGAGATGCCGGAGGGGACGCGCCTGATCCTCTATGCCCCCTATGTGCGCGGCAAGAAGGGGGAGTACAAGAAGCAGCTCGCGCAGATGGCCCGCGAAGGATTCCTGCGGGCGCGCATCGACGGCGAGATGGTCGAGCTGTCGGGCGAGCCGCCGGCCCTCGACAAGCAGAAGAAGCACTCGATCGACCTCGTCATCGACCGCCTGGTGATCAAGCCCGGGGTGGAGAAGCGCCTCGCCGGCTCGATCGAGACCGCGGTCAAGGTGAGCGGCGGCCTGGTGGTCTTCGCACCGGAAGGCGGGGCGGAAGAGACCCTTTCCCAGAGCTACTCCTGCATCGACTGCGGCACCAGCCTGACCGAGATCACGCCGCGCCTCTTCTCCTTCAACAGCCCCTATGGCGCCTGCCCCACCTGCTCGGGGCTCGGCACGCTGATGGGCGTCGATCCGGAGAAGATCGTCCCCGACGCCGACCGCTCGATCCTCGCCGGCGCGCTGGCCCCCTACCCGGAAGGCTCCAAGTCGTGGCGCGTCAAGATGGTGGACACGCTCGCCAAGGCGATGGGCTTTTCCCTTTCCACGCCGTGGAAGAAGCTGCCGGCGGAGGCGCGCAACGTCCTTCTCCACGGCAGCAAGGAAGAGCTCAAGTTCAACCTTTCCGGCAAGAAGTCGAGCTACTCGTGGACCGGCAGCTTCGAGGGGGTCATCCCGATGCTGGAGCGCCGGTACAAGGAGACGGAGTCGCCGGCGATCCGGACGGAGATCGAGAAGTACATGTCGGTCCACCCGTGCCCGGCCTGCCACGGCCGCCGGCTGCGCCCGGAGGCGCTGGCGGTGCGGCTCAAGGAGAAGGCGATCGACGACCTGTCGAGCCAGGCGGTGTCGGACCTGCGCATCTGGATGGACACCCTGGTGCTCGACCGGCGGGAACGGGCGATCGCCGAGAAGGTGGTGCAGGAGATCCGCGACCGCCTGGGTTTCCTGGACGATGTCGGGGTCGGCTACCTGACCCTCGACCGCTCCTCGGCCACGCTCTCCGGTGGCGAGAGCCAGCGCATCCGCCTGGCGACCCAGATCGGCAGCAAGCTGATGGGCGTCCTCTACGTGCTCGACGAGCCGTCGATCGGCCTCCACCAGCGCGACAATGCGCG
>DIHE01000097.1:3060-17489 GCA_002420005.1 Holophagales bacterium UBA5704
ATCCGCGCCGCCGACTGGGTGATCGACCTGGGTCCGGGGGCCGGTGTCCATGGGGGCGAGGTCGTGGCGGAGGGGACCCCGGCGCAGATCCTGAGCAACCCGAAGTCGCTCACCGGCAAGTATCTGAGCGGCACCCTCGCGGTGGAGGTGCCGGCCGCCCGGCGGCCCGGGCGGGGCGAGATCCGCATCCGCGGGGCGCGGGAGAACAACCTCAAAAACCTGGACGTGAGCTTCCCCATCGGCGCCTTCAGCGTGGTGACCGGCGTCTCCGGCTCGGGCAAGAGCACCCTGGTCAACGAGATCCTCTACAAGGCCCTGGCGCGGCATTTCTACCGCGCCTCGGACAAGCCGGGCGAGCACGCCGGCCTCGACGGGCTCGACCAGCTCGATAAAGTGATCGCGATCGATCAAAGCCCGATCGGCCGCACGCCGCGGTCCAATCCGGCCACGTACACGAACGTGTTCAATCCGATCCGCAACCTGATGGCGATGACGCCGGAGGCGCGGATGCGCGGCTATGGCCCCGGCCGCTTCAGCTTCAACGTGGCGGGCGGCCGGTGCGAGGCGTGCAAGGGGGACGGGCAGATCAAGATCGAGATGCACTTCCTGCCCGACATCTACGTCACCTGCGAGGTGTGCGGGGGCAAGCGCTACGACCGCGAGACGCTCGCGGTGCGCTACAAGGGATTGAACATTGCGGAGATCCTCGACCTGCCGGTGGACCAGGCGCACGAGATCTTCCGCAACATCCCGTCTGTCGAGCGCATCCTGGAGACCTTGACCGAGGTGGGCCTCGGCTACATCCGCCTGGGGCAGCCGGCGACCACGCTGTCGGGCGGCGAAGCGCAGCGCGTCAAGCTCTCCCGCGAGCTGTGCAAGCGTTCCACCGGCCGCACCCTCTACCTGCTCGACGAGCCGACCACCGGCCTGCACTTCGACGACGTGGGCAAGCTCCTGAAGCTGCTGCATCGCCTGGTGGAGCTGGGCAACACCGTGGTGGTCATCGAGCACAACCTGGACGTGATCAAGACCGCCGACCAGGTGATCGACCTGGGACCCGCGGGAGGAGCCGGCGGCGGCCGGCTCGTCGCCGTGGGCTCCCCCGAGGAGGTGGCGGCGGTGCCGGAGAGCTTCACCGGCCAGTACCTGAAGCAGGTCCTCCCGGTCGGGGTGCCGGCCCCGGCGCCTGTACCGCGCAAGAAACGGGCGGCGGGGCGGAAGTAGAGGTCGCCAGCGAGCAACTTCAGCGGCCGGGCCCAAGCTGGGGCAGAATGTGGGTGGGGGCTGGTCAACGACAACGTCTGCGGCAACAACACCTTCCTCTCCCTGGCGAGCCAAGGACGGCACGATCACCAGCGCCGGAAGCTGAACGCCCCTCCCTGGCGGCCGGTGCTCCGGCTACACTACGCGGCGTCGGGACGGTGGCCGGAATGGCAGGCACCGGATGCATGACGTATCCGGCGAGACCCCGGCCCCGGGGAGATGGCGAATGGCGAGCACAGAGGCGCAGCGACAGCCGATGATGCAGCGGATGCTGGGCACGATCGAACGGGTGGGCAACGGGCTGCCGCATCCGGGCACCCTCTTCGCCCTCATGGCGTTGCTCGTGGTGGTGCTCTCCGGTCTCTTCGCCCGCCTGGGCCTGTCGGTTCTGCACCCCGGGACCGGGGAGGAGATCCGGGTGGTCAACCTGATGACGGTGGAGGGGATGCACCGCATTTTGACCTCCCTGGTCACCAACTTCACCGGCTTTGCGCCGCTGGGCACCGTGCTGGTGGCGATGCTGGGCATCGGCATCGCCGAGGCCAGCGGCCTTCTCGGCTCGGCGATGCGCCTGCTGGTCCTGTCCTCGCCGCGCCGCCTGCTCACCTTCGTCATCGTCTTCGCGGGGGTGATGTCCAACACCGCCAGCGAGATCGGGTACGTGCTCCTGATCCCCCTGGCGGCGGCCATCTTCCTGGCCGCAGGGCGCCATCCGCTGGCCGGGCTCGCCGCCGCGTTCGCCGGAGTCTCCGGCGGCTACAGCGCCAATCTGCTCCTGGGGACGATTGATCCGCTGCTCTCCGGGCTCTCCGAGGAGAGCGCGCACATCGTCGATCCCACCTATGTCGTGAACGCCACGGCGAACTACTACTTCATGTGCGTCTCGACCTTCTTCATCGCGGCGGCGGGCACCTGGGTCACCGAGAAGATCGTCGTCCCCCGCTTCGGAGACTACACCGGCGACGAGAAGCCCGACGCCCTCGGTGCCTTGACGCCGGCCGAGCGGCGGGGCTTGTGGGCGGCCCTGGGGGCCCTCCTGGCGATGAGCGTGGTCCTGCTTCTCGGCACCGTTCCGGCGGATGGCTTCTTGCGCGACCCGGAGACCGGCAGCCTGCTGCGGTCGCCGTTCATGTCCGGGATCGTCGCCCTGATCTTCGTGCTGTTCGGTGTCGCGGGCCTGGCCTACGGCCTCGCCGCCGGTACCTTCCGCAGCGACAAGGACGTGATGAAGGGGATGGGCAAGGCGATGGAGACGATGGGGCTGTACATGGTCCTGGTCTTCTTCGCCGCGCAATTCGTGGCCTTCTTCAACTGGACGAACCTGGGGCTCATCGTCGCCGTGGAGGGCGCCGGATTTCTCAAGGCGGCGGGGCTCGGGCCGATCGCCTCCATGCTGGGGTTCATCCTCGTCTCCGCCTTCATCAACCTGTTCATGGGGAGCGCTTCCGCCAAATGGGCGATCATGGCGCCGGTGTTCGTCCCGATGTTCATGCTGATGGGGTACACGCCGGAGCTGACCCAGGCCGCCTACCGGATCGGCGACAGCTGTACGAACATCATCTCCCCGATGATGACCTACTTCGCGCTCATCGTCGCCATTGTGGAGCGCTATCAGCCGCGTGCCGGCATCGGCACCGTCATCGCGACCATGCTCCCGTATACCGTGACCTTCCTCATCGTCTGGTCCGGGCTGCTGGTGGTCTGGATGCTCGCCGGCCTGCCCCTGGGACCGGGAGCCGAGCTCTATCTGGAGACGGCGCCGGCAGGAGGGCGTTGATGCGGGGCGAGCCTTGACCGATTTGCCGCTGCAATCGCGCAGAGAGACATAGTGGCCTCCCCTTGCGGAGTGGGCCGCCTCCCGGGGCCCGGGCGCGATGAGCCAGTCGCGCCACGGGCACCGCAACTCCTCCCGCGCCCCCCTCGCTGTCAAGAGGGCGGGGCGCGGCTTTTTTCTTCCCGGCTCAGCTCCGCGGCTTCGTCGCCCGGACGAAGGCGCTCATCACCTTGCCATCCACCGCATCCGCAAGGGCCGGATCGATCCCGGAGCTCGCGAGGAAGTCACGGGCGTCCTCGGCGCGGTAGATGCGGGTCGGCTCGACGTCGATGGACTCGAAGCCCACCTCGGCGAGGAGGTTGCGGTACTCCGTCTCCTGGAGGGCGCCGGCCACGCAGCCGGTCCACAGGGCGAGATTGCGCTCCGCTTCCTCCGGCAGCGCGCCGCGCAGCACGATGTCCGAGACCGCGAACCGGCCGCCGGGCCGCAGGACGCGGAACGCCTCGGCGAGCACCTTGCGCTTGTCGGCGGACAGGTTGATCACGCAGTTGGAGATGATCACGTCCACCGCCGCGCCGGGGAGCGGAATCGCCTCGATCTCCCCCTTCAGGAATTCGACGTTCTCCACCCCCGCCTTGCGCCGGTTCTCGTGCGCCAGGGCCAGCATGTCGTCGGTCATGTCCAGCCCGTAGGCCTTGCCGGCCGGTCCCACGCGGCGGGCGGAGAGGAGGACGTCGATGCCGCCGCCGGAGCCGAGATCGAGCACCACCTCGCCCGGCTTCAGCTCGGCGAGAGCGGTCGGATTGCCGCAGCCGAGCGAGGCGAGCACCGCCTCCGCCGGGAGCCCGGAGGTCTCGGTTTCGTCATAGAGGCCGACGGTGATCGGGTCGCGGGCCTTGGTGCTGCAGCTTCCGCCACCGCAGCAGGAGGTGGCCTGCTGCTCCTTCACGCTGCGCGCGGCTTCGCCATAGCGGGCACGGACGATGTCGCGGACTTCTTGCTCGGTCGTGGGGGTGGTGTTCATTGTGGTTCTCCTTGGGTTGTTACCAGCAACTATAGGGATTGGAAGGTCGGGATCGGGTGCGCGTCCTCACTCGACCCGGCAGCAGGATCCGCCGCCGGTTTCGACGCGCTCGGCCGCCGCCCGTGCGAGGCGGGCGATGAGGCTGGTCATGGCGCGGCGGATTTCCGGGTCGAACCCGGCGAGGAGCGACCGCTCCTCGGCCAGGATGTCGCCTTCGATGCGGTGGTAGAGATCGCGCCCGGCCGCCGTCGGCTCGAGGAGCACGGCGCGGCGGTCGGACGGATGCGGGATGCGCGTCACGTACCCCTTGCGTTCCAGGGAATCGACGACGCGGCTGGCCGTGCTCTTGTCGAGGTAGAGATGGGCCGCCAGGTCATTGAGCGTCATCCCCCCTTGCCGCACCACCGCCTCCAGCGCGTAGCACTGGGAGACCGAGACGTCATGGCAGCAGATGCGGTCCCGGTCCCGGAACTGGTAGACGCGGATCAGATCCGACATCGCTCCATAGAGCGCCCTTGCATCCCGCTCCAGGGCGGGATCGGCGGTCTCGGTCAGGATCGGGAGGGGGTTCCTGGCGTCCATGGAGTGAGCTTAGCAGGCTTGGTTGTCAGTTGCAACTGTCTTTTGGCTCTCTGGAGAGGTCGGTTATCCTGGGGGCGTGGCGACCACGATGAAACCGCTTTCGGCGGACACCCCTCTGGAGGTGGAGCGGATCTGGCTGGACGAGATCCGCAAGAAGGGGCCGGGGCTCCAGCTCCGGCGGATGATCGAGCTGTCGAGCTTCTGCCGGCAGTCCGCCCGCGAGGCGGTGCGCCGTGCCCATCCGGAGGCGACCGAGGCGGAGCGGGACGAGATTCTGCTGCGGGAGCTGTACGGCGACGAGGTGGATGCCCGCCGGGTGGTGGAGCTGCGGCGGCAGCACGGCTACTATGATTCCCAACCTTGACCTCTGGACGGCGGTGCTCCCGGTGGTCGACGCCCTGGAGGCGCTGGGCGTGCCGTACCACGTGGGCGGCTCCATCGCCAGCAGCTTCCTCGGCATCGCCCGCGCCACCCAGGACGCCGACCTCGTCGCCGCCCTCCGCCCGGAGCACGCCACGCCGTTCACCCAGGCCCTCACCGGGACCTTTTACGCCGACCCCGAGCGGATTGCGAACGCGATCCGTTCCCGGAAGAGCTTCAACGTCATCCACCTGGGGACCGCCTACAAGGTGGACGTCTTCGTCTCCAAGGACACCGCCTTCGCGCACGCCAACATGGCCCGGCGCGTGACGCGCGAGGTCCCCGGCCTGGAGCGTTCCCTGAGCTTCTCCGCGGCCGAGGACATCGTCCTCCACAAGCTCCTCTGGTACGCCGAAGGAGGCGGCGTGTCCGATCGCCAGTGGTACGACCTGCAGGGTGTCCTGCGCCTCCAGGCGAAAGCCCTCGACCGCGCCTACCTGCACCTCTGGGCGGATCGGCTGGGAGTGTCAGGGCTCCTGCAGAGGGCGGAGGAGGAAGCGGGATTGGGGGAAGGGTAGGCCGGCTTTCCGCGGGACGGTCGGTTACCCACCAAGGTCCAAGAGCGCACCCTCTGGGACCGCCGGCGTCTCGCCGGCATTCAAGTGAATGGGCCGAAGGCCCGGCCTTGGCGAACCGCCGGCTCGCCGCCGCTACAAGCTCTCGATCCGGCGGGCGACGGCGCGCAGGAAGTCCGGATCGTCGAGCAGCGCGGCCTTGAGAACCTCCGTCCGACTCTGCTCCGGCCCCAGCTCCTCTCGCGCCACCGCGCTGCGGAGCAACTGGTTGATCTGCGCCTGATACGGCAGGGCACCGGGCTTCTCGGCCTCTGCCTGGAAGTGCTCCGCCAGATCCTGGTCCAGAGAGACGGTGATGTGGACCTTCATCGGCAGCCCTGTGGTGTCGCGAAAGGCCGGCAGGGGGCCCCGCCGCTTGACCTTCAACGTACCGAGCTCATATTCCTCTCTCATAGGTCCGCGTCTCCTTGCCCGTCGTCCGCCGTGCCGAAATGATCCGGATCACCTCGCCGCGGAGGGTGTAGACGAGCAGCAGCAGGCTGCCACGTTCCGAGTGGGCGATGAGGATCTCCCGGTCCTCCTCATCGCTGTGGTCCGGATCCTCAAAGGCCACCTGGTGAGGATCGTAGAAGCAGGTTGCCGCCTCCTCGAACGTCACGCCGTGTTTCCGCACGTTGCCGGCGGCCTTGGGCTCGTCCCATTCGAACCACACACAGCATGCATAGCATGCGCCGGGCTTCCCGGCAAGCAGTGATGGCATGTTGGGTGGCGATGACCGCCCGCAAGAGCTCCACGGCGCCGAGCGACTCCGACCGCACCAAAGGCCAGGTGTGCGCCCCCTGGGAGCGCTGGCGTCTCGCCGGCATTCAAGTGAATGGGCCGAAGGCCCGGCCTTCTCGGGGGCAGAGTGGCCTTGATGACCTCACCGGCTGAGATGCCGTTCCGGCTCTGAAGGTTGGTAGAGTACTCGGTATGGCCGAGATGGAATGTCTTCATTGCAGAGGGAGGATGACACTCTCGACGGCGCCCTTTAGCATCGACCGGAGGGGCTACCACATCGTCTGGGAGGCGATCCCTGCCTGGGTGTGCACGAATGTGGGGAGCCGTTTTTTGAAACCGCAGAGGTCGAGGCGGTCCAGAGGTCGCTCGCGGCCTTGGATCACGAGACCGCTGCCTTGGTCGTCTGACCCCGAGCGCGCGCCCCTTGGAGCGCTGGCGTCTCGCCGGCCTTCAAAATGAATGAGCCGAAGGCCCGGCCCTTCCTGGGTGTGGCGGACCTCCCTGGCGGTCGGGGGCGGCGTGGGCTTGCTGTCGGAGGGGCAAGGGGTTGATGCCGACAGTTCGAGCCTGGCCCGCTCCTCGCGAGAGGCTGCTCGCCAGTGTAGAATCTCCTGGAAGAATGACCACGTCTGAGGTGAGCCAGCATGGACTTCGAACCGGACAAGATCCCTGAGACCCTCCAGAAGCTCCTCGAAGGGGTTGGCATTCAACCTCCTCTCTGGCTGATGCAGGCCATCACCTTGGCGGTCTTGTTGGGAGTCCTGCTCTGCGCCCTCTGGGGAGTACTCTTTGTCGCAAGCCAGATCAAGCAGCTTGCCGCTGAGTTTGTGCCGCCTCGGCTGAACCGGGAAACGCGACGGAGGCTCGCCCGACGGCGGCGCTTCGCCGAGCACGTTGAGAGGGGTGTTGGTCAGCTTAACATCGATCAATCGTGGAGCGACTATCGGTTCGCTGAGCTCGAAGCCGAGGTCGAGGCCGAAGGGCGCCGCCGAGCCGTACCGTTCCTCCCGATATTCTTGCCTAGAACTACCTCGGGTCTGCGGAGAGAGAGGTCTTTGACAAAGGCAATCGATGTTAGCCGGGAGAGGCTGCTCCTCATTGAAGGAGATCCAGGGTCGGGCAAGAGCGTCGCGCTCCGGCATGTGGCAATGAAGCTTGCGAGCAGGGCTCGGCGGCGGGGGCTTCGGGCGGTTATTCCCCTCTATATCAACTTGAAGGAAATCGACCGACCTGAAGGGCGGGCAGTCGATCGGAACCTCATTGAGGAATTCATCCTCAAGACGTTGAATCGGGCCAACGATCGAGATGTAGAGTCGTTTATCGAGGAGGAGTTCGGAAAAGGCTTGGAAGAGGGCTCTTGGTTGTTTCTCTTCGACTCCTTCGATGAAATCCCAGAGATTCTCGGATCGACAGAGCCTGATGCTGTGATTCGCGGGTACACAAGAGCGATTGACGACTTTCTGCATGGAATGAACCGTTGCCGTGGAGTTGTGGCCTCCCGCTACTTCCGAGGGCCGGGCCAAGTGCAATGGCCACGGTTTCGGATTCTGGCGCTCTCCCCTGAGCGGCGCCGGGAGTTGGTTCGCAAGGCTGATCTTCCCACCTCTCTGGAACGGGAGCTTCTTGGCCGGCTGCCGCGTGTCGCCGAACAGATGGGCGACCAAGCAAAGAATCCACTGTTTTTGGGGCTGATTTGCGATCACATAAAGAGTGGTCGACCCTTCCCTGAAAGCGGCCACACCTTGTTCGAGAGCTATATCGATCATCGGCTATCCAGGGATCGTGAGCGGATCGCCCGACGTTTTCGTCTGGAGGTCGCCACGATCCGGAAGATTGCCGAGCAGGTCGCGTTCTGCATGGCGGCTGACGCTGAACTTGGTCTGAGCCCTTCACGAGAACGGATCTTGGCGGCGATGGCTCGCCAGGGGTTCGAGGTGCGTTCCTTTCTGGTCAATTGCCTTGACGCTCTTGAATTTATTAAGTTAGCTCGCGCGGACGGCGAGGGGAGTGGGGCGGAGAAGCTTTTTACATTTTCTCATCGCCGGTTTCAAGAGTACTTTGCCACTTGTCTTGTTCTTACATCCCCAGCTCGGCTGAGTCCACGAAGCCTCTTGCTGGACGGTCGCTGGCGAGAGACTGCGACCGTGATTCTTCAGACAGCTCCGTCGGCATCGATGGGGCCGCTACTGGAAGCGGCACATAGTTTCCTGGGAAGTCTGGAAGTCGACTTTCATTCAGCCCTTCCCCGGGCTGATCAAGAAAGCAGCGATAGTGAAAAGGGCGTGGTGGAAATCGCTTGGCCTCCGGGTTTACTACATGTCCTCGGGATACTCCAAGATGGTTTCGCGGGGCGCATGGATGAACTCCCGGTAGAGCTCCGAACCTTGGCAGGTCGTCTTGTAAGTGCCGTGGCGAGGAACGGTTCATTGGCAGATCGAAAGTGGATTCTAGAAGTCTGCGGTTCGATCGATGGCGAGGCGCTTGATTTTTGTCTCAGAAATGGATTTTCTAGTAGTAGCCGTTGGCTTGCGGAAGTTGCTTATAGGCAAGTCGGTAGGCTGCGCAGAATATCACCTGATATCCAGAGGGGTGTTCTAGAGGAAATGGCAAACATTTTCCTGCGAGGTCAGTTCTGGAAAGAACGGCTCTCCACGTTGGTTCATCTTTCTCGGTTGGATAATCCTGAGCAATTTATTCGGTCATATCGACTGTTGCTGAGTTTGCCTATAGTTGACGGATTCGCCTGCGTAGGCATTTTTGCTTCCCTTGTCTCATTTAAAATTGATATGAAGTTGCTGGTCTCGGCGAGCCTTGCGTTGCTCTTGATTTGGGGTTGCATGAGGTTTACCTTGGTTCTCTTTAATGAAGTGGCAGGAGCGCTCCTGCGATGGACTGCCGTCCTTATGTTGTTAGTGATTACTACGCATAGTCCTTGGAGCTTTGTGCTAGGTACGTCCGTGCTTTGGGCGCCGAGCGCCTACCTGGCGGCCAAGGAGGGGAAGATGACTCATTGGTGGTGGTGGCCTCTAATGCCTGTCACGTGGCTGCGGGCAATCGATTACAGGGCAATTCTGAGAAGTTTCATGGATTTTAGGTCCCTGGTGTTCTCGGGCATATTGCTTGCGCTGTTCCAAGTCTCTGTTATTAGAGGGGTTATTCTTTTTCTTATGCTTGGCTTGTTGGGCGTCTTCGCTTACTTCTTGGTTCGCGACGTGTTCTTCGTGTACAGTTTCTCGCGGGCCGTGGACTCTCCCCAGGGAATAGACACTACGCTGGTGAGATTGAGCCACCTTCGGTTTGATCGCGCCCGTGCTCGCTATCTGAAGATCGTTCGAGACAGTGGCATATTTCCTCCATCGAGCACGACGGAGAAGAAGGTGGCGGATTTGGCGGCGAGTGTGGAGAGAACTGGCAAATATGGCCCCGATGTCCTCGACGAACTCTGTCGGCTCCGCGAATCACTCCGCACTGAACCGATTGCTGCCGCCCTCCCGCCCGAGAGGATCACTGGATCGGCCTGACCCGCCCCTGCTCCTTCGTGGTCAAAAACTTCACCTCCGGCCAATCCTCCCCCGTGCTCTTCAGGCGCCAGGCGTTGCGCGCCAGGAAGAGCCAGCGGGCGGTGTAGACACCGAAGTTGCTGAGCGCGCGTGGATCGTTGCAGATGCCTGATGAGGGGACTTGCCAGGCGGCGGCGTTTTCCTCCTCGGAGAGGAGGTCCATGCTTTCCATGTACCGACGTTCGGCCTCGATCCTGGCCCGCCGACCGGCGGATACGGTGCCGGCTTCCGGCCTCGCAGCGCCGCCCGATGTGCATCCGGTCCTGCGCCTTCAGCAAACGCTGGGGAATCGGGCCGTGCAGCGCATGTTGCACCTGGGCGAGGAGGAGCCGGCAGCGCCGCAACCACAGGCAACGCCACAGCCACAGGCGGCGCCGGACGCCCCTGCTGCAGAGACGGCCAAGGCCCCGGCCGAGGCTCCACCGGCGACCCCGGTCCAGGCGCCGCCGGAGACCCAGGCCGCCGCTCCGCCACCTCTCGGCCACACCCCGGCCCCTCCGGGGATGGCCGCCTGTCCCGAGGTCCCTCCACTCAAGACCCACACGTTGCCCTCTCCGGCGACGACCGGGCCTCTGGAGCTGCCGGTGCCCTCGACCGTGCCGTTCGGGGGAGACCCCGACCGGGCCCGGTTCGCCCGGGAGCTGGCCCGATGCCGGGCTTCTCGAGTGGTGAAGCAGGAGGTCGAGAAGCGCTTTCAGAACGATCTCACCCAGACCAGGAAGCGGGCGACCGAGGAAGCCAAGGGCGAAAAGGCTGCAGCGATCGAGGTCGCTGCCAAGAACCCTGTCCTCAGTAAGAAGGATAAAGCCAGGGCCGCCACCGACGCCGAGAAGGCGGCGCAGGAGAAGATCGCCGCCGCCGTGAAAGCGGTCACCCGGCAGGATCCCGCCCGTGTCGCAGACGAGGTCGCGGCTGAATACGAGCAGTGGTACGTCACCGACTACGCCTGGACCCTCCAGGGAGCCCTGAAACGTTACGGCCCTGAATGGAGGGCGAACGCGCGGGGCAAGCTGGACGCGGCCCTCAAGAGGATCACCACGGAAAAGAACGCGAAGCCGAAGGTCCCCAAGGGACAGGCACCGCCGCCGGCAAAGACGGCCGAGCAGATCAATGCCGAGATCGAGAAGGAGATGGTCACCGAACGCCGTCAGCGGGAGGAGGCTCTTCTGAACGTCCTGGAGGAAGTGAGCTTCGCCTGGGCGGTAGGACGCCGGGAGCAGGCCGACTTCCTGACCATCCCGCAGAAGGTGGCCTACCAGAAGAATTTCGCTCCGACCTATGAAGCCGCGAAGGCGGACTGGGTCGAGATTCCGCCCGAGGTGAAGGTCAAGAGCAAGGAGAAGCAACCGGGGATCGCCGTGGAGCTGGCGGATTTCCTGAAGCGGCTCGCCGCCGACCCCGCCACTCCACGCTTCCAGGCCGGCAACTATGGGAACCATGGTGTCGGTGCCTGGGAGGGCAAGGGCTTTTCCGTCGACCTGTACTTGCAGGCATCGCGAGACAAGCGGGGTTTCTACGATCCGGCGCAATCCGTGGACTTCCTGCTCTCCATCGACCGGACGGCCAAAGCGCTGGGCGCCCGCTGGCAGGTGGTGTACAACGACTTCGGAGTGGCCCAGAAGGTGAACAGCGCCACCGGCCTGTTCAACGTGGTGTTCCAGGGGTCGCTCCACAAGGGCCTGTTGAACTGGCACGGCCCCGAACCGCTGATCCTGCACTTCCATCTCGATCTGGAGATCAAGCAGGCGGTGAAGCCGGCGCAGCCGCCACTACCGGATGGCGGCGTCTGTGAGTCGTATCCGGACGGAGGAGCTTGCTGGGGGGAGCCCTGAACGCCTCCCGCTCGCGGGAGAGGGGCCGGTCGAGGTTGTCCCCTACTGCACCTGCTCCTTCGTGGTCAAAAACTTCACCTCCGGCCAATCCTCCCCTGTGCTCTTCAGATGCCAGGCGTTGCGCGCCAGGAAGACCGGGGAGCCGTTGTGGTCTTCGGCCAGGGTGCCGCTGTTGGCGTTCATGAACTTCTTGAGCATGGGCTCGGCGGCTTCGAGCCAGCGGGCGGTGTAGAGGGAGGTTCCTTCGAAGAGGACGTCGACGTTGTACTCGGTGCGGATGCGGTCGGCGAGGACGTCGAACTGGAGGGCTCCGGCGACGCCGACGATCCAGTCGTTGCCGATGCGGGGCCGGAAGATCTGCGCGGCGCCTTCCTCGGCGAGCTGGAGGAGCGCGCGGCCGAGGTGCTTGGCCTTCATCGGGTCCGCCGTGCGGACCTTCTTGAGCAGCTCCGGTGCGAAGCTGGGGATGCCGGTGAAGCGCAGGTCCTCCCCCTCGGTCAGCGCGTCGCCGATGCGCAGCACGCCGTGGTTGGGGAGGCCCAGGATGTCCCCCGCCCAGGCCTCTTCGGCCAGCTCGCGGTCCCGTGCCATGAACAGCAGCGGGTTGTGGATCGCCATCGTCTTGCCCGACCGGATGTGCTTGAGCTTCATGCCGCGCTCGAAGCGGCCGGAGCAGAGGCGCACGAAGGCGACCCGGTCGCGGTGCTTGGGGTCCATGTTCGCCTGGATCTTGAACACGAAGCCGGTGACGTTCTCCTCCTCGGGGCGGACCTCGCGCGTCTCCGTCTTCTGCGGGCGCGGCGGCGGTGCCAGCTCGACCAGGCCGTCGAGCAGCTCGCGGACGCCGAAGTTGTTGAGCGCGCTGCCGAAGAAGACCGGCGTCAGGTGGCCTTCGCGGTAGTCCTCCAGGCGGAACGGCGGGCAGAGGCCGCGGGCCATCTCGGCGCTCTCGCGCAGCCGTGCCACCGCGCCCTCGGGGAGCATCTCGTCGAGCTTGGGATCGTCGAGCCCGTGGCAGCTCTCGCCGTGGGAGACGACGTTGCGCCGGCCGCGGTCCATCAAGACCAGACGGTCGTGCAGAAGGTCGTAGCAGCCGAGGAAGTCGTGGCCCATGCCGATCGGCCAGGAGACCGGGGTGACGTGGAGCTGGAGGTCCTGCTCGATCTCGCTCATCAGCTCGAAGGGATCGCGCCCTTCGCGGTCGAGCTTGTTGATGAAGGTGATGATCGGCACGTTGCGCAGGCGGCAGACCTCGAAGAGCTTGCGGGTCTGCGTCTCGATGCCCTTGGCGGCGTCGATGACCATGATGGCCGAGTCGACGGCGGTCAGGGTGCGGTAGGTGTCCTCGCTGAAGTCCTCGTGGCCCGGGGTGTCGAGCAGGTTGAGGGTACACTCACCGTACTCGAAGGTCATGACGGACGCGGTCACGGAGATGCCGCGCTCCTGCTCGACCTTCATCCAGTCGGAACGGGCGCGCCGCGCATCGCCGCGCGCCTTGACGGCACCGGCGAGCTGGATGGCGCCGCCGAAGAGGAGGAGCTTCTCGGTGAGGGTCGTCTTGCCCGCGTCGGGGTGCGAGATGATGGCGAACGTCCGCCGCCGCGAGACCTGGTCGCTCTGGTGGGTCATGGCCTTCCTGTTCGTGTGGATCGGGGCGGGG
Organism: Holophagales bacterium UBA5704; assembly: GCA_002420005.1. Lineage (GTDB taxonomy): Bacteria > Acidobacteriota > Thermoanaerobaculia > Multivoradales > UBA5704 > UBA5704. The sequence goes on from DIHE01000097.1 coordinate 16,471, forward strand.
GCACCCGCGGTCGTCCCGAGCAGGGAAGAGTAGCAGATCGGGCACATTGACGAGCTCCCTCGTGGGCGTGCGACAATGAGTGTGCCCCGCTTTGTGGGCACAAGTGAAGGGAGAGGCCTATGGATTCCCTGGATGTCTTCACGGTGCGAGACCTGCGACAGCGATCCGGCGACCTGCTCCGCGATGCGGAGGAGGGACACCTCTCGCTGATCACGAAGCATGGCCGGCCTGCGATCCTGGCCATCCCCTTCGATGAGCGCCTCCTGACGCTCGGAGTTCATCGCTCCCTGGCTCTGAGCTTGTTCGAAGGAGGGCGGTTGACACTCGCCCAGGCAGCCAAGCTCGCCAATGTGGCGCTCGAAGCGTTCATCGAGCTTCTGGGAGAAGCCGGCATTGATGCCGTCTCTCACGCGCCGGAGGAGCTCGCCGAGGATCTCAGGGCCGCTCTGTGACGACACCGCCGATCATCGCGGATGCCGGCCCGCTCATCGGGCTGGCCCGGATCGGCCTGCTGCCTCTGCTTCGCGAGCTGTATGGCGGAGCCGTGATCCCGCCTCAAGTGTTTCAAGAGCTCCGTATCAGAGAGGGCCGGGAGGGTGCACGAGCGCTTGCCGAGGCGCTGGCGCAAGGATGGCTGAAGACGGAGCAGGTTCCGAATCGCGCGGAATTGGAGTCCCTCCTGCTCGCTCTCGAAGAGGGTGAAGCCGAGGCCATTCTCCTCGCCGAACAGCGAGCCTACAGATTCCTTCTCATGGATGAGAAACGAGGCCGGGCGATCGCCCGGCGGCGTGGTTTGCGGGTCGCCGGGACAGGCGCTCTTCTGGTTGCCGCCAAACAAAAGGGTCTCGTCGCGAAGGTCTCGACCGTCCTGGAGCTTTTGGATCACGCCGGTTACCGCCTCTCCACCGGCTTGAAAGCCGAGATCCTTCGGATGGCGGACGAAGGGAACGGCTGAACCCCCTCACAACCGCAACCCGGCCCGCCGCAGCAGCGCCGCCAGACACCGCCCGGACTCGCGC
>DIHE01000031.1:0-174 GCA_002420005.1 Holophagales bacterium UBA5704
GACAGCTCGCGCGGCCGTGCCCGTTCGAACCCGGCGAGTCCCACCCGCTCGATCCACTCCCCGACGCGGGACCGGATCGCGGCGCGCGGTGTGCCGAGGAGCTGCAAGGGCAGGGCGACATTGCTCTCGACGGACGCCCAGGGCATCAGCGTCGGGTCCTGGAACACGAAGCCG
>DIHE01000031.1:385-34018 GCA_002420005.1 Holophagales bacterium UBA5704
AGCGAGGTCATCGGGTCCTGGAACACGAAGCCGACGGCGTGCGAGCCCGCCAGGCGCCGCTCGACGCTCCCCGCCGTGGGTTGCGCCAAGCCGGCGATCAACCGCAGCGCGGTGCTCTTGCCACAGCCGGAAGGACCCAACAGGCTGAGCCACTCGCCGGAACGCACGTCGAGGTCCAGCGCGGAGAGCGCAACGACCCCGCTCGAGAACCGCCGCTCCACCCCGCGCAGGCGGACCACCGGCTCGGCGGGCGGCGTGTCAGGGATGCGAGGGGCCACGCGCCGGGGGCTTCTGCTGCATGCCGACCTTGCGATTGACGAACTGCAGCGTGTAGGCCTGGGACAGGTCGAGGCTCGGCGGATAGAGCCCGGCCCGGATCATGTCGGCCGCGAAAGCTTTCCAGCGCGCGTCGGTCATCGCGCCGATGCCGAGCTTCAGGGCGTCGCCGGAGTCGACCACGCCGTGCTTCTTCATGGCATCGCGGCCATAGGCGAGCAGGTCGTCGGTCATCTCCGGGTTGTCCTTCTTGATCAGCGCGTTGGCCGGCCGCGGATCGCCGTAGAGGTAGCTGTACCAGCCTTCGATGCTGGCATCGACGAAGCGGCGGACCAGATCCGGCTTTTCGCGCACCAGCTTCCAGGAACACTCGATGGTGGTCGAGTAGCTGTCGAATCCATGGTCGGCGAGCACGTGGATGACCGGTTTCACCCCGGCCTTCTGCAGAGTGAACGGCTCGCTGGTGAGATAGCCCTCCTGAATGGTCTTCTTGTCCGCCAGGAAGGGGGCCATGTTGAAGGTGTAGACCCGGATCTGGTCGTCGGTGTAGCCGTAGCGGATCTTGAGGAAGTTCCAGAACGTGAGGCGCGCGGCCGGCGCGATCAGGATCGGCTTGCCTTTGAGGGCTTCCAGAGTGTCGTTCCCTTGGCCGGGATGGGCCAGGAGAACCTGGGGGTCCTTCTGGAAGATCGCCGCCACGGTGACCATCGGGACCTTCGACTTGACGTAGTTGAGGGCGGCGAAGGAGCTGGAGCCGACGTTGAAGTCGACCACTCCGGCGGCGAGGAGCTGGGGGTTGTTGACCTGCGGCCCCCCCATGCGCAGAGTGACGTCCAGGCCATGCCGCCGGTAGATGCCGGTCGCAAGGGCCTGATAGAAGCCCCCGTGCTCGGCCTCCGCCTTCCAGTTGGTGGCGAGCGTGACCTTGTCGAGGGCGGCGCCGGGCACCGCGGCGAAGAGGAGCAGGGCGGGGGCGAGGAATCGTGTCAGCACGGACAGAGTATCTCCTACCCTCCCGCCAACCGCCGCATCTCTTCGATCTCGGCGTGAAACAAGTCGACGATCGTCTCGGGATCGGGGACCAGGCCGGCGTCGGTGCCGACGCCGACCCGGATGTGGCCGTTGTAGCTGCAGATGGCGAAACCGAGCCCCACGGCGCCGGTCTGGGGTACCCAGAAGAAGACGTCCTGAATCGGCCGGCCGGCCAGGAAGAGCGGCTGCTTCGGGCCCGGCATGTTGGTCATCACCGCCGTCGCCTTGGCGCCGAAGATGGCGACGATCAGGCGGTGGAGCCAGAGCGGCCCGAGCCCCATGAGCGTGAGGAGCCAATAGACCACCAGCGGCTCGGCGGACTTGCGCAGCGCGAAGGCCCGTTTGCGCACCACTTGCAGCCGTTCGCGCGGCTCGGCGATGCCGGCGGGCAAGGCGAGGAAGACGAGGCCGAACTCGTTGCCCATGTCGGCCATCTTGTCGATCGCCCGCAGGTTGACCGGCATGGCGGCACGGAAGTTGAGCCCCCGCCGCCGCGGGGCACCCCGCTTCTCCAGATAGCGCCCCATGGCTCCCGAGACCGCGGTGAGCAGCACGTCGTTGATCGTGCCGCCGAGCGCCTTGCCGATCGTCTTCACCTCCTCCACCGGAATCGCCCGGGTCCAGGCGACGCGCTTCGCGGTGTGCAGGCGCCCGCGGAACAGGGTGCGGGGATCGGGGAGGAGCGCGATCAGCCGGCCGAGGGCGGCGGTCGCGGCCAGCGCCTTCAGCCAGCCGCCGAGGCGGCGGAACGCCTCCGAGGAGGCGATGAGCAGGCGCATGCCCTCCGGCATCACCTGCTCGGCGACTCCGCACGCCTCCTCCAGAACTGCCGGGGACCGCTCGCGCAGCATCGCGGTGAACGGGTTGCCGACGCCCGCGCCCTGCGGATCGCTCGTCAGGTCGGTCAAGGAGAGCAGGACGAACATCAGCCCGACGCCGTCGCCGATGCAGTGATGGACCCGGGCGTAGAAGATCGTATCGCCCTGGTAGTTTTCGACGACGTGAAAATTCCACAGCGGGCGCCCGGGATCGAGCGGCTCGCTGGTGAGCCGGCTGATCAGGTCCTGCAGCTCCGCGTCGCCACCGGGATCCGGCAGCCGCATCCACGAAAGGTGGTTGTCGAGGGCGAAGGCCGGGTCGTCCTCCCAATAGGGCTTGCCCCCACGGTAGACGATCTTCTGCCGGAAGCGCGGCAGCCCGCCGATGCGCTCCTCGACGATGGCCCGCACCCGCGCGCGGTCGAGCGTCCCGGAGATGCCCAGGACCCCGTTGATCATCATCAGGTTGGTCGGCCGGTCCATGCGCAGCCAGGCATGGTCGACCGCGGTGAGCGGCCGGGCGGTGGCGGGGGCGGGGGCGGTCTGATCGGATGGGGCCACGGGGTCGTTCTCCTGGAGGTCGGTGTCAAAACCGAGCAGAGACGTCGAACTCGACGAGCTCCTTCTTGGAGTTCCTCTTGCGGATCGCGCGGATCTGCACGTCGGCCAAGCCTGCCGCTTCCATCATGTGGGCATAGATCCGCTCGACCGGCAGCAACTCGCCGTAGAACGTTGAATTGCCGACGATATAATGCAGCTTCGCTCCCGGTGCAAGAACGGCTCGAAGCTCGGCGAAATGCCTCGCCATGTCGACGCAGTACTTACGGACATAGGCGGCGAGAAGGGTTCCGTTGGTGTTGCGCGGGCTCGCAATCCGGCCGAGGATCGCCTCCAGCTCGGGGGAGGAGTAGGCCAACCCCTCGGGCCTCCAATCGGCAAGGCGACTCGTCGCCACTCCCCAGGTGCCACCGATTGCAAGCCAATCGAGCTCCCCAGCGTCACGACCATTGACGAGAAACCGAAGCCAGTACATGTACGGGCGCAACTCGCGGATGTAGGACATCCTGTTCGCATAGGGCGGCGAGGTCACGACCAGATCGAAGGGCTCGCGATCCAGCGAAGACAGCTCCCGAGCGTCATGCAAGAGGATCGCGGCGCGCCCCCTCGGGTTTTCGGCCGCGCCGTCGAGGACGAAGTCGGTATTTTCCCGAAACATCCGGGCGAAGTCCGGCTGGATGTCGAGAGCCAGCTGAAACCCATCCTTGAAGGACATCGACTGGTGATTGAACGCAGCGTTCGAGCACGCGATCAGGGTACGGCAAAAAGCAATGCGGAGGAGGTTGCCCTCTGCCGTTCCGGGGGCTGCCGTGGCTTCCAGCGCAACGCGGAGCCGGCAGAGAAACTCAAGAGCCGCGGGCGACCACCAACGCTCGATGTTGTGGAGGGGCGGCGGCGCGCCCGGCTCAGCCCCTTTCCTTCCAGCCAGGCCGAGGGCCTCGGCACCGGCGCGCCGCGCCCGCTCGAGGACGGATGCCGAGTAGCGGGCCGTCTTGGCTTGGCCGAACCAGATGAGGAACGGATTGATGTCCGTTGTCGCTGCATCGTGGCCATGGTACGCCGCACAGAGCGCCGTCGTCGCCGTGCCACAAAAGGGGTCGAGAACTCGCAGAGGTTTCTCGGCCCGTCCCATCAGCTCTTCGACGATCCGCACCGAGTAGGCCGGTGTGAGACGGAGCCAACCATGCCGGCCGGTTTTGACATTGTATTTATGCGTGTAGTCGGCCCGCTGCCGGAGCCTGTCGATTCCAACCTGGGTCATGAAGCCTCCGGAGAAAGCAAGGCTCGCAAGACCCCGTCGATCTCCTGGTGCAGAACCTGCTGGTTGCGCTCGAAGAACCCAGCGAGATCGAAGCCCAGCACCTCCTGCGTAAAGTCGTAGGTCGACCGCAGCGGATCCTTCAGGCCGATGACGCCGGTCAGGACCACCCACCGTTCTGCTCGATACCGGGTCAGAATGTCGGTGTCGATCTGGGAGGATAGGATCACGGCGCAGGGCAGGTAACCCTGGATATAAGCCGTCGCGGCATTGGAAAGATCCGCGTTCTGGCGCTTCGAGTCTTTGCTTTTATAACCCTGCCGAACCTCGAAAACCGATCCGGCCAGCGCCGAAGAGACCCGCTTGTCGACTCCCAACCCACCGGCCGCCTTCTTCATCCAGTCGTGAAAGCGCCTCCGGACGGGCGCATCCTTGATCTCCGCCAGCAACGCACGTCCATCCAGGGAGAGGGTGCGCCTCGTGCCGCTTTCGCGGGTCACTTCATAGGACCACGCGACGGATTCGGAAGAGAGGCCAAGCGAATCTTGCAGGATTGACCGGAAGACGCGCTCACAACCAATGCCGATCTGGCGATAGATGCTCGTCATCCCTCCGGCCGCCTTGTGGGCCGCATACAGCAGGGGGTTGTCGAGCCCGAACCAGCTATAGAAGGCGTCGTTCCGATAGAGGTCGCGGAACTGTTCAAGGGTCAACCCTGCGGCCCGGCCCTGGCCGAAGCGTGGCTTGTAGTTGGCGCACATCCTGAGGGGCTCAAGGATGAGTGGAAGGTACTTGGCGTCGTCTGACAAGGGCCTGGCTCCCGCAAGATTCCGGCGCGCAACCAGGTCGGAGTCCCTCTTGGAGCCCGGCTCGCGCGCGCCTTTGGCCATTCTACCCGCATTCACCCAGACCACCGGCTAGGCACCCGATCGCCCGGCGACAGCGCCTCGGCGGCAATACCGGTCACCCCGCATCCGGCTCGCCACAATGAGCCAGGATCTGCGCGCGCACGGCGTCGCGCAGGTCCACCGCGGCTTTCCACCCCGTCCCCTCCGGCCGGATCGGTGGCAACGCGATCACCTCCACGCTGCCGCGGCGCGGGAAGAATTCGTCGCCGCGCAGCTTGGAGCGGGTGCCGCGGATCACCACGGGGACGATCGGCACTCCCGCCTCGACCGCGACGACGAAGGCGCCGAGGCGGAACGGCAGCAGGCCGGCGCCACGGCGGAAGGTGCCTTCGGGGAAGATGACCAGCGAGGTGCCGCCCTGCACCGCCTCCAGCACCTTGCGCGTCTCCTCCGCTCCCTGGCCGGGCTCGAAGCGCTCGACGAAGACGGTGCCGAGCCGGTTCAAGAAGATCCGCGCGACGGCGGGGCCGGTCAGCTCGCGCTTGGCCACGAAGGCGAAATCGGGCGGCAGGACGGCGGTCAGCACGAAGGCGTCGAGATAGCTCTGGTGGTTCGAGGCGACGATGCGCGCGCCGCTCCCCGCCGCGTGCTCCAGGCCTTCTCCACCGAGGCGGGTGCCGGTGAGGAACGCGAGCAGACGGCCGACGCCGCGCGCCAGCCGGCGCCGGTTCGCAAGGCCCGGCGTCGCCACCAGGAGGAGCCAGAGGAACGGCGCTCCGACGGCGAAGACGCCCCAGAACCAGCCGGCATGGAGAAGGTCTCCGGCCGACCGCAGCCGGCGGCCCAGATCGGCGCGCAGGCCCGAGCCGGCGAGGCGCACGAGCTGCCAGCTCACCGAGGTGCCGCGCCCGCCGATCTTTCCGGACTCGTACAGCTCGCGGCTCGCCGAGCGCCGGATCTTGCCGCTGGAGGTCTTCGGCACCGCTTGCGGCGGCGCCAGCACGACCTCGTCGGCCGGTGCCCCGAGGAGGTCCACGGTGCGCTCCTGGATGGCGGCACGCAGCGGCTCCAGGAGCGCCTCGTCGCGCTCGCGGGTCTCGGCGAGGATCACCAGCCGCTCCGTCCCGGTGACCGGATCGGGCGAGCCGAACACCGCCACGCAGCCCTTGCGCACCCCGGGAATCTCGCCGACCGCCTCCTCCAGCTCCTGCGGGTAGAGATTGCGGCCGGCACGGATGATGATGTCCTTCACCCGGCCGGTGATGTAGATCTCGCCCGCCACCATGTAGGCGCGGTCGCCGGAGTCCACCCAGTCGCCGCGGATCAGCTTGCGGGTGGCCTCCGGGTTGCGGTAGTAGCCGCTGGTGGCCGACGGCCCTTTGAATTCCAGCCGGCCCTCTTGCCGCTCCCCCACCTCGCGGCCGGCGTCGACGACGATCCGCACCTCGTTGCCGGGCAACGGCACGCCGCAGGCGACGAAGCGCAGCGCCTGCGGATCGTCCGCCGCCACGGGCACCGCCCGGCCGCTCTCCTGGAACGTCGCACGCTCCACGGCGTCGACCAGCGGGCCACGGCCGAGGGGCGGGAACGCCACGGCGAGCGAGCACTCGGCGAGCCCATAGACCGGAGAGAGGGCGCGGCGGTCGAAGCCGTAGCGGGAAAAGCGGGCGATGAACCGGTCGAGCGCCGCCGGGCTCACCGGCTCGGCGCCGTTCAACGCGAAGCGCCAGGAAGAAAGATCGAGCCCCTCGATCTCCGCGTCCTCGATCTTGCGCGTGCACAGCTCATAGGCGAAATTCGGCGCCGGCGAGAGCGTGGCGCGGTGGCGGTGGATCGCCCACAGCCAGCGCGACGGCCGGGCGAGAAAGGTGAGCGGTGACATGAGGACCAGCGGAATGCCGAAATAGAGCGGCGCCATCCACGAGCCGATGAGCCCCATGTCGTGATAGAGCGGCAGCCAGCTCACCGTCACGTCGTCCGGCCGCAGCTCGGCGCCTTTCTCGATCGCCCGCAGATTGGCCAGGAGGTTGGCATGGGTGAGCACCACGCCTTTCGGGTTCCCCGTGCTGCCGGAGGTGAACTGGAGAAACGCGACGTCGTCGCCGCGCACCTCCGGCGCCGCCCCCTCCCGGCCCGCCAGGCCGGCCAGCTCGGCGACCGTCACCACCCGGCGCAGGCCGGGCACCTGTGGCCGCAACAGGCGGGCCAGCGGGAGGACCTCCGCGAAGGTGACCAGAAGCGCCGCCTCGGCGGTGCGCAGAATCCCCGCCTGGCGCAGCAGATGGTCCTCGATCTGGCTGCGCCGGGCCGGCGGATAGAGCGGCACCGGGATGCCTCCGGCGCGCAGCACGCCGAAGAAGGCGGCGAAATAATCGAGGCTGGTGGGGAGCATCAGGCCCACGGTCTGGCGCGGCTCCAGGCCGAGCGCCCGCAGACCGGCCGCGACGGCGCGCGCGCGGCGGTCGAGATCCCCGTAGGTCAGCGGCTCCGGGTCGTCGTCGCCCGGATAGAACAGGACGTGGCGCCGGTCGCCATGGCGCTGGACGTGCCAGTCGAGGACTTCGAGGAGCGTCCGCGTGCGCTCCGGCGCCGCCTCCCCCGCCTCCAGCTGCGCCGTCAGGTCCTCCTGAAAATCGAAGCCCGCCCCTCCCCCGCCGGCCTGCTCGCGCGCCAGCGCCTTCAGCAGATCGCGCGGCGTCTCGGCCTCCGCCAGGGTTGCCTCGGGGAGGCGGATCTGAAACGTCCGTTCGAGGCGCTGCACCAGCTCGACGCGGCCGAGGCTGTCGAGGCCCAGGTCGCGCTCCAGGGAGGCGTCGAGCGAAGGGCGGACGTCCTGGCGCCGCGGTTGCAGCTCGCGCACCACCGTGGCCACGGTCTCCAGGACCTGGGCGGCGGACACGGCGGACGGCTCGGTCTCGGAACCAGGAGGCATGCGGGGGAGTATCTCATGGCGGTCTCCCCGCGGGCCTCCCTCCAGCACCCCGCTCAAGGATGGGCGATGACCAGGAGCGTCCGCGCCCGCCGCAGCACGCAGCCGAGGGCCTGCCGGAGGCTCTCCGGATCGAGGGCGGCGAAGCTCTCGTCGAGGACGATCAGCTCGGCGCGCTGGAGGAGCGCGCGGGCGATGTAGAGCCGGCTCTTCTCGCCGTGCGAAAGCTGCCAGCCGGACTCGCCGACCATCTGGTTCAAGCCGGAGGGCATGCGGTCCAGCAGCTCGCCGAGGCCCAGCTCGCGGCAGACCGCCTCCGCCTCCTCCAGGTCGCCCGGCCGCGGCGGCCATTCGCGCCCCATCAGGAGATTGAAGGCGAAGGTGTCGGTGAGCACGTGGTTCTCCTGGAACTGCGGCGCCGCCACCGCCCGCTTGCGCCAACCGTCGAGGCCCAGGGAGTGGCGGTCCAGGCCCTCCAGCAGGAGCAGCCCGGACTGCGGAATCCGCAGGCCGGAGAGGACCGAGCCGAGCGTCGATTTGCCGCCGCCGGACGGCCCTTCCAGGAGGAGCCGCTCCCCCGCCTGGATGGTGAGCGCACAGCCGGCGAGGGCGGGATCGGCGCGCTCGCCATAGCGGAAGACGAGATCGTGCGCCTCGACCACCACATGCGCCTCGTCTCCTGCGGCCGGGGCTGCGGCGGAGAGCAGCTCCGCCTCGGGGGCCACGGTCTCGCGGCGGCCGGCGGCGTGGAAGATCGGCGCCACCTCGCGCCAGGCCACGCCGGCCTCGGCCATCTCGCCGAGACCGCGGGTCATCTTCCAGAAAGCCCACCAGGCGAACAGCGAGCCACCCAGGGTGACCGCCAGGCTGGCGGTGGTGGCGGTGCCGCGCACGAACGGGACGGCCAGCGCGGCGAGGCTCAGCAACAGCCAGCCGCGCGGGATGACCGAGCGCATCAGCGCCGCCCGGCGGTCCAGCTCGCCGGAGAGGTCGAGGTAACGCTCCAGGTCGCGGTCTTCCTGCGCGTGCCAGCGGCCGGTGCTCTGCTGGGCGAGGCGGGTGCGGTGGCCGACCATCTGCTCGACGAGGTCGTAGGTCATCTCCAGCCGGGCGCCGGTCCAGGTGCGCCGCTGCAGGTAGTACCGCCGGCCAAGCCAGGCGGTCACGCCCACCCAGGCGAGCAGCAGGGCGACGTGCACCCAGCCGGCCGCCCCGGCGGCGAGAATGGGGACCGCCAGAACCAGCTCGGAAAGCGTGATGGCGCCGACATGCGAGCCGGTCAACGCGAAGGTCTCCAGCGCCTCGGCGTTCAGGATGCGGGAGAGGAGCTGGCCCGCCCCTTGGTGGCGGATCTCCTCGGGCTCGATCTTGAGCGCTCCGGTCATCAACCGCCGCTTGAGCAGCCGGCCGGCGCACACCGAAAGCACGCCCGCGGTCCACAGCTCCAGGCTGCGGAACGGGATGAACGAGAGCTGGAGGAGCGCCCAGGCGATCAACCAGCCGGGATCGAGCCGGCCGCGCAGGACGCCCAGGCCCAGCACCCACCAGGAGAGCAGGAGCAGCGTGTGCTGCATCATGTGGGAAACCACCAGGACGGCGGCCCTCCCCGGCAGGCCGGCCTGGCGCACCGCCGCCCAGGGAGGGGCACCGGGAGGCAGGCCGAGCAGCCAGCAGCCCCCGATGCGGGTGGCGGCGAGGCGCTCGGCGAGCAGCGCCGCGCGCGCCTTCGCCCGCCGCCGTGGCGGCACGTCCGCTTCGGCGAGGAGACGGTCCACCTCCGGCCCGAGCCGGGCGTCGCGCTCGCTGCGCAGGACGGCGCACAGGAGGTCGACCGGCACCCGGCGCACCCGGTGCTCCGCATCGAGCACCCGGGCCGACCTCCGGCCGGCACCGAGCAGGGGCAGGAAGCGGGGGCTCCCCTCCCCGGGCAGGCGCAGGAGCGCCGGAGAGGCGCGCCGCACCAGGCTTTCGACCTCGCCGTAGGCCGCCTCGACCGGCTCCGCTTCGAGCCCCATCGCGGCCACCGCGGCGCCGATCCAGCGGTCGAGGAGGTCCGCCGAGGCCTCCTCCGCCGGCTCGGCGAGATCGAGCTTCCCGGGAGCCAGGCCCCGGCGGCGCGCCAGGACGGAGAGGGCCTCACCGAGGCGGCCGACCGGCCAGGCGAGGGCGGCGAGATCGAGCGCGCGGGTCATGACGCCCGCTCCCGCTCGGTCAACCGGCCGCGGTCCATGGTGAGCCGCCGCCACACCGAGCTCCCCCACATCCCGGAGCGCACGTCGCGCTCGGCTGCGAGCAGGGCTGCGTAGCGCGATCCGGGGCGTGCCGCGAGCTCTGCCGGCACGCCGTCCTCCACCACCCGGCCGTGCTCGATCACCAGCACGCGCTCGAAGTCGAGCGTCTCGCCGACGTCGTGGGTGACGCAGAGAAAGGTGACCCCGCGCAGAAGCTCGCGGCAACGGGCGAGCAGCTCGCGCCGCTGTCCGCGGTCGAGGCCGCGGAACGGCTCGTCGAAGAGGGCCAGGCCGACCCCGGGGCGGACCAGGGCGCGGGCGAGGCGCACCCGCTGGCCTTCGCCGCCGGACACGAGGCCTCCGCTCTCCCCCAGCGGCGTCTGCAAGCCCTGCGGCAGCTTGCGCAGCACGCCGACGAGGTCCGCCTGGCGGATCGCCTGATCGATCGGCAGTGCCAGGTGGTCCTCGGCGCCATAGCGCAGGTTGTCGAGGAGCGACCGGTTCCAGAGCTGCACCGCGGGGTCCACCCAGGCGGTCTCCCGGCGCAGTGTCTGGAAGCGGTCGCCGGTGAGCGGCTCGCCGTCCACCAGCACCCGGCCCTCCGCCGGCCGGTGCCATCCGAGGAGGGTGCCGAGCAAGGTCGATTTCCCCGCTCCGGACGGTCCCACCACGGCCACCTGGCTGCCGGCGGCGATCGTGAGGTCGATCCCTTCGAGAATCGTGTGCCCGGCGGCCCGCACGGTGACGCCCTGCCAGGCGAGGGACCTCACCCCCCGGCCCCCTCTCCCATCGCTCTCCCCCCGCCCGGGAGAGGGGGAGCCCCCTCCCGACAAACTCTCCTCCACGGCGCCCAAAGGCTCCATCAGCCGCAGGGCGGTATTGCGAAAGCCGGGGATCTGGTGGGCGATCGAGAGAATCAGCATGTGCCCCAGCGTCAGGACCTTGAGCGCCCAGTAGACGAGCAGCAGCGCTCCGCCGCCCAGGCCGTGGCGGGAGAGGTGATCGACGAGAATCCAGATCACCAGGGGCACCATCACGAGCTGCACCAAGGTGTCGGTCACCGCTTCGAACCCGCGCTGGCTCAGGTAGGCGCGGGACCATTCCACCAGCAGGCTCTCGTGCTGGCGGCGCACCGCCCGCTGCGCGCCATGGGTACGGATGGGAAACAGGCCGAGCAGGGCGTCGAGATAGAACCGGGAGAGGGCGCCCGCGTGGCTGCGCGTGCGCAGGTCCTGCTCCATCACCCGCGGCAGCAGCAAGAGCGGAGCGCCGACCGTCAGCACCCCTGCAAGGAGCACCAGCGGCGCGCTGCCCGGATCGAGCCAGAGGATCCCGGCGAGGGTGCACGCCAGCTCGCTCACCGTGCGCACGCCCCACTCCCCCAGATCGGGCACCTGGCGCAGGCGGTGGACGTTGTGGCTGCGATCCGCCATGTCGGAGGTGAGCCGGCTCTGAAAATAGCGGTCGCCGAGGAGCGGGATCTTGCGCAGGAAGGCCATGCGCAGGCGGGTTTCGAGATGGCGCCCGAGGCGCAGCGCACCGCGCAGGATCGGCAGGTCGAGCCACAGAAAGAGGGCGACGACGGCCATCAGAAGGCCGATCGCGCCGACCCGTTGCCGGCCGAGGTCGAGCAGGCGCCCGAGGTCGAAGAAGGAGCGGAACAAAAGGTTTTCCACCAGCACGCCGAGCCCGGCCACCAGGAGCGCCGCGGCGATGGCTCCGGGCGCCCATGCGCCTCCTGCGAAGAGCATCCGCAGCAGCTCCCGGCCGGGCCGGGCCGGCGGCTCGGCGAGCGCCGCGGCCAGCTCGGGGGAGAGCGGCTCCGCGGCCCCGGCCTGCTCTTCCCGGGGGCCGCGGAAGCGCACCAGCACCGCACCGCGGAAGAGCACATGGGCCTCCTCGCCGGGCATCGGCCGCACCGACCACCACGCCGCGGGGATCACCGCTTCCTCCTGCGCCGGGTCTTCCCGGCAGCGGGCGAGCAGCGAGCGCAGAAGCCGGCCGGCCTCACGTCCGCGGGCGATGGCTCCCGCGGCGACGAGGGAGCGGGTCATCCGGGTTCCGGCGTCCAGCGCGGCGAGCGGCCTCCATCCGGGGTCGGCCGCGGCGGTGGCGAGCAGCTCGCCGCAGGCGCCGCGCGCGAGCCCCAGCTCGGCGAGCCGGGCGCGCAGCGGATCCTGAAAGTCCTCCGTCCCCGCCCACTCCCGCCAGCCGGCGGCGGGCACCGGCATGCGGTGGACGAACACCTCGTCGAGGAAGGCGCGCACCCCCGGCCAGCGCCGGCCGGTCGCCGGGTCCATGACCTGCAGGACCCCGCCGTGCCGCCGCCAGGCGACGACGAAGTGGGTCAGGCCGTTGGGATGGCGCACGACCACCAGGGCCGGCAGGCAGCGCGCCTCGGCCACCAGCAGATGATCGAGCGGCTCCATCACCTGCTCGGCGTCCAGCCCGAGGCGCCGCGCCACCTCTTCCAGGGTATCGATCGAGGTCCCGTCGAGATCCGTCTGGCAGGCCTCGCGCAGCCGGCCATAGCTGACCGGAATGCCGAACCCTTCGAACAGCGCCTTGAGCGCCGCCGGCCCGCAATCCATCGCCGAGGTCTGCACGACCTCGGGAACCAGGAGGCGCCGGGATACAGAGCGGGGAGGGCTCACGGTGGTCCGGACGCAGCAGCGGGCTCGGCCGGCACCGGCCGCTCGAAGACCTTGCCGACGGTGCGCAGAACGAGGACGGCCGGGCTCACCTTCTCCACCTCGACCTCGACCGTGCCGGGCAAGCCGTGTTGCAACGGCAGGCGCGAGCCCGGCCGCGGACGCAGAGTCAACTCGACCCGGATGCGGCCGTCGCGCGGCTCGCTGCCGAGCCCGCCGACGATGGCCGGCAGCTCGCCGTACTGCGCGGCGGGAAAGCTCTGCAAGACGACGCGCGCCGGCTGGCCGGGCGCGATGCGGCCGAGCGCCGCGGCGGGTTGAAATTCGGCGAGGGCTTTGATCTCGCCCTGCGGCACCACCAGGGCGACCGGCTCGCCCGCCGCAACGACCGAGCCGACGCGCAACGGCGCGATCTGGCCGATCCGGCCGGCGACGGGGGCACGCAGCGAGCGCAGCTCGAGGTCGCGCTCCAGGCGGCGGATGGCCGCCGCGGCCCCGTCCGCCTCACCGGCCAGCAGGGCCAGCTCGCGCGCCAGCTCGTCCAGATCCCCCCGTTTGCCGCTGGCGGCGCCTTTCTCTTCGAACGCGAGGCGGCCCAGCGTCTGGCGCAGCGACGCCACGGCCTCCCGCCGCTGCTCGGCCGCCGAGCGGGCGCGTTCCGCCTCGGCCGGAGGGATCAACCCGCTCGCGAGGAGGCGCGCCTGGCGCTCCGCCTCCTGATCGGCCAGGCGGGCGGCCGCCTCGGCCTCGCGGAGCTTCGAGCGGGTCTCCTCGACCGCGGCCCGGGCGGCGCCCCGGCGCTCGGACAGCTCGCGCTCCCCGGTGGCCATCTGCCGGCGCAGCGCGACGGCCTGCCGTTCGACACCGGTGAAGCGGGCCCGTTCTTCTTCCAGGCGGGCGCGCTGCTCCTCCCCTTCGAGGACTGCGAGCACCTCGCCCTGCCGCACCTCCTGCCCGAGCGCCACGCGCAACGACGCGAGGCGGCCAGCGACAGGAGCCGCCACCGCGTGCGCTTCGCGCTCCACCGCGAGCCACGCCCGGTCGGATGTCTCGTAGACCGTCACCCGCGCCGCGGTGAACCAGACACCCCAGACGATGAGGAGCAGGAGGGCGGGGATCAGACCCGCTCCCCACCGGCGGTAGCCGTCGGCCTCCAGGGAGCGCAGGGTGCGGGAAAAGGGGCTCGGCATAGGACCTTTGACGGCGGAGTCAGCCTAACATACGGTTCCGGCGCGCCTGCCGTCGGAGGTCTGCGGTGTTGCGCATCCGGCTGCACGCGGCGCGGGAACAAGGGCTCTGACGCCCTCCGATGTCGTAGTATCGGGAGGTGCCCGAGCATGCAGGATGTCCTCTCAGTGGGAGCTAGATTGCCGACGGAACGATTCCTCTACGAGTTCGAAGGGTTCGTCCTCGACCCGGTGCGTCGGCTGCTGACGCAGCAGGGGACGGTGGTGCCGCTCCCTCCGAAGGCGTTGGCGACGCTGGCCGTCCTGGTGGAGCGGCGCGGGCAGGTCGTGGAGAAGGAGGAGCTCTTTCAACTCATCTGGCCGGACACGTTCATCACCGAGGCGACCCTCACCCAGAATGTCTTCCGGCTGCGCAAGGCTCTCGGCGAGGAAGCCGGCGAGCACCGGTTCATCGTCACCGTTCCAGGACGCGGCTACTGCTTCGTCGCCGAGGTCCGGCGCGTCGAGGCGGCCCAGCCGTCCTCGTCCGACGAGCCGCCGGCCGAAGAGCCTCCCCTTCCCGAAGAGAGCCTCGACGATCCGACGATCGCCCTCGATCCGGCCGGCTCCGCCCCTGCCGAACCTCCCCTCCCGGCGCCCCTCCCCACGCCCCTCCCCGCGGCGCCGACCGGCAAGCTCCGGCGCCGGCTCCTCCGGACGGCCGCGGTGCTCGCCCTGGCGGGTCTCGCCGGCTCCCTGGCCTTCACCTGGGTCCACCGTCCGGCCCCGAAGGCGCCGAAAGCGGACCTGGGGGCACGCCCGGCGCGCCGCTCGGTCGCCGTGCTCGGGTTCCGCAATCTCTCCCGCCGCCAGGAAACAGCCTGGTTGTCGACGGCCTTGTCGGAGATGTTCAGGAGCGAGCTCGCCGTCGGCGACCAGCTCCATACGATCACCGGTGAGAGCGTGACCCGGGCGAGGCGGGATCTCGAGCTCGCCGAGGTCGACAGCCTCTCCCCGGAGACCCTGGCCCGGCTGCGGCGCCTGCTGGGCTGCGACGTCATCCTGCTCGGCTCCTACCTCATCCTGAATGGAGACGAAGGACACCAGATCCGCGTCGATTTGCGCCTGCAGGACACCGAGAACGGCGAGATGCTCACCGCCCTCACCGGGACCCGCACCGAGAAGGATCTGTTCAACCTCGTCTCGGAGCTCGGGCAGGATCTCCGGCTCCGCCTGGGCAGCCGGCGCACGGAAGGCAAGGAAGCGGTGTCCACCCGCGCCGCCTTCCCGGTGAGCCGGCTGGCGGCGCGCCGCTATGCAGAAGGTCTGCAGCGGCAACGCTCGCTGGACACTCTCGCCGCCGTCGAGCTGCTGCGCCAGGCCACCCAGGCCGAGCCCGAATTTCCCCTCGCCCATGCCGCCCTGGCCAGCGCCTGGGCGACCCTCGGGTATGACCGGAACGCCCGCGACGAGGCGGCCAAGGCCTTGGAGCTCGCGACCCATCTCTCCCGGGAGGAGCGCCTGCTGGTCGAAGCGCTCCATTTCGAGACCCGCAGCAACTGGGTCAAGGCGGCCGAGATCTACGAAAGCCTCTGGCGCTTCTTCCCCGACGATCCCGAGTACGGGCTTCGCCTCGCCCGGGCCAAGGTCAAGGCCGGCCGTGCGCAGGACGCCCTGCAAACCGTGGGGGGCCTGCGCAAGCTCGCACCGCCCGCGGCGGACGACCCGCGCATCGACCTCGCGGAATCCGAAGCCGCCGCCGCTCTGTCCGACTACTCTCGTCAGGAGACGGCGGCCACCCGGGCTGCCGCAAAAGGCCGCGATCTCGGCGCCCGGCTGCTCACCGCCCAGGCGCTCCACCTCCAGGGGCAGGCGCTGCGCAGCCTCGGCCGGCAGGAGCAGGCGCTCGCCCGGTTCGAAGAGGCGGAGCGCATCTTCCGGGCGGCCGGGGACCACGTGGGGGTCGGCAGTGCCCTGCACGACATGGGCAACCTGCTGCGCGACCGCGGCGACTTTGCGGGGGCCCGCGCGCGGTATGAGCAGGCGCTCGAGATCCACCGGCAGGCCGGCAACCAGGACGGCATCGTGCTCGCGCTCACCAACCTCGGGGGGCTCGAGCTGCAACGCGGGGACTACCAGGCGGCACAACCCCTGCTGCTGCGCGTCGTCGACACCGCCCGGCAGGTCCATGATCCGGTCGGCGAGGCCCGGGGGCGCTCCAGCCTGGCCAGCATTCTTCAGGAGCAAGGCCGGCTGGCCGAGGCCCGGCAATCGTTCTTGGCGGCGCTGGAGCTGTTCCGCGCCACCGGCAGCCTCCAAGGCGAGGCGGGAGTCCGCGCCAGCCTGTCGATGGTGCTGCTGGACCTGGGGTCGCTGCCCGCCGCCCGCCGGCAGGTCGAGCAGGCGCTCGCCCTCAGCCGCAAGATCGGCCATTCCCGTATCCATGGGTATGCCTTGCGCCAGCTGGGGATGCTGCTGATCGAGGAGGGGCATCTGGTCGAGGCGCAGACGGCGTTTCGGGAGATGCAGCGAGTGGCCGAGCAGACCGGGCACAAGCAGCTCCTCGCCGACGCGATGGGCGGACAGAGCCAGATCCAGCGCCTCCAAGGCAACATCCAGCTCGCCCGGGAACATGCCACCCGCGCCCTCGTTCTCTGGACCGAGGCCGTCGAGCTGCAACGGGTCGCCCGCGGCCACATCGCCCTGGCCCGCCTCGCCCTGGATGCCGGAGATCCGGCGACGGCGGAAAAAGAAGCCCGCACCGCCCTGGACCGGTTCCGCGCATTTCGCCTGCCGGAGGGAGAGGCCCTCGCTCACGAGGCTCTCGCCACGATCTTCCTGGCACGCCAGGATGCAACCTCTGCGGATCGCGAGATCCGCCTCGCCCAGGGGCTCACGAAGACCTCCCAGGACAGGCGCATCCGCCTCGCCATCGCCATCACCGCCGGCCGCATCCGTGGTGCGATGGGGCAGCTCGGCGAGGCCCGGCGGATTCTGGCGCAGGCGCACAAAGAAGGCACCACCCTGGGGATGCCCTTCTCCGCGCTCGATGCCGAGCTCGCCCTCGCCGAGATCGATCGGCGACAGAACAGACCCGGCGCGAGCGCGAACCTCCAGGGCCTCCGCGACCAGGCCACCCGGCGAGGCTTCCTCCTGCTCGCCCGGCGGGCGGCCCCTGAAGCACCTACCAGTCCACGTTGATCCGGACGCGGGTGTCGCGGCGCCGGTCGCGGAAGGAGAGGTACCCCTCGCGCCGGCCGAACAGATAGAGATCGCGGAGGATCTCCACGTCCTTGCGGCAATAGGCCTCCACCAGGTCGAGCCGCCCCTCGCGGACCCATTCCAGGCTCTGCAGGCCATCCGCCGACTTGCCGGTGCCCAGCGTCTCCTGCGCGAGATGCCCCATGCCGATGCGCCGGCCGGTGCGCGCATAGACGTCCTCGAGCAGGTCCAGGGTCGGCACCAGGCGGGAGTAGTCCACGCCGGTATAACCGGCGAGCACCTTGTAGTCGAACCGCCGGATGTTGAAGCCGATGACCAGCGTCGCGTTGCGCAGCGCCTCGCTCAGCCCCTGCACCTCGCTTTCCGGAAAGACCTCGAACCGGCCTTCCTCCAGGTGGCAGACGACCCCGAGAGCAACCCCCATCCGGTGCACCTTGCGCCACCCCCCCACCTCCGCCGCGGAGCGCAGGGTCTCGATGTCGAAGAGGACGGTGCGCGTGGCCGTCACGGCGATGAACGGCGCCCGCTCATAGCGCCGCGGCTCCGGACCCGGCTCGGACCAGGGCCCGGCGTCCTGGGCCGGAAAGTCGAGGTCGTCGGGGTCGGGAGAAGAAACCACCAAGGACTCCAAGGACGGCAAGGTCGCCAAGGACGAAGAACCAACCGACGTCTCGGGGGAAAGGGGGGCGTTGTCGTCCTTGAAGTCCTTGCCGTCCTTTGTTTTCTTACCCTCCTCGCCATGGCGACCCGGCGCCTTTTCCAGGCCGAGCCGGGGCGCCACGATCGGCGCCACGGGCTCCTCCAGTCCCAGGAGCAAACGCAGCGACCTCACGGCACCGGCCTTGTGCAGCGGGCGGTTGCCATTGCCGCACTTCGGCGACTGGATGCACGACGGGCAGCCGTCCGCGCACGGACAGCTCTCCACCAGGGTGATCACCCGGCCCAGCAGGTCCGGCAGCTCCTCGAAACCGCGCGCGGCGATCCCCACCCCGCCGGGGTGGCCGTCGTAGATGAACACGGCGCCACAGCCGATCTGTGGATGGAACGAGTAGGAGATGCCGCCGATGTCCATGCGGTCACAGAGAGCGAGCAGCGGAAAGAGGGAGATCGCCGCGTGCTCGGAGGCATGCAACGACCCCATGGTGTGCTCGCCGTGGCGGCGCAGGGTGTCCTCCACCGCCTTCGGGGCCACCCACCACAGGCCGACCGTCTCGAAATGCACCGGCGGCAGGTCGAGCGGATGCTGGTCGATCGCCTCCTGGCCGAAGATCCGCTTGCGCTCGTAGCCGATCACCCGCTCGGTGACCTTGACCCGGCCGAGGCAGGCATGGAGCGGCCCGTCCGTCCGCTCCTTGAGGACCTCCAGGATCTCGGTCTCCTTCTCGCTGAGCGGGCTGGTGAAATAGTCCACGTCGACCACCCCGGCCCGCGCTTGCCGCTCGTCGCGGTCCAGCTCCTCGATCCGGTATTGCCGGCCGCCGTGGAGGTAGATGGCGCCGGGGTGGCACTCATGCAGGACGCGCACGCCGTCGATCGTGCCGATCATCCGGCCGCCGTCGAGGATGGTGTACTGCGCGCCGGTGCCGCGCAGGGTGACCCCGCGCTGCGGCCGGCGGCGCAGCGAGCACAGCTCGGAACCGTCCTCCGCCTCCAGCAGATGCCCCTCCTCCACCAGGGCCGCCGCCCGCCCCTGATGCCGCTCCAGATACGTGCGGTCGTCCCGGCGGTGCAGCGGCAACTCGGCCGCGGCGCAGATCAGGTGCGCGCGCGAGACCGGATCGTTCTCCGGGTCCACGATCAACCGCTCGCACGGGCGCTCCAGGAATTGCTCGGGATGGTCCAGGAAGAACTGGTCGAGCGCGTCCGGCAGCGCCACCAGCGCCGTGATCGACTCGCGGCCGGAGCGCCCCACCCGGCCGGAGCGCTGCCAGGTGGCCATCATGCTGCCGGGGTACCCGACCAGAATGCAGGCGTCGAGGCCGCCGACGTCGATCCCCATCTCCAGCGCCGAGGTGGAGATGACGCCGTCGAGGGAGCCGTCGAACAGCGACTTTTCGATCCGCCGCCGCTCTTCCGGGAGGAAGCCGGAGCGATAGCTCGCGACGCGCGGCGCGAGGCCCGGCTCCTCGCGGCGCAGCCAGGAGTACAGCAGCTCGGTGATCCGCCGCGCCTTGGTGAAGACGATCGTCTTCAAGCCGGCTTTGACGAAGCGCACGAAGAGCTGGAGCGCCGCGGTGTACGGGCTCGCCACCGGACGGAAGAGCAGGAAGTGCCGGCCTTCGCGCGGCGCTCCCGAGGTGCCGATCCAGTGGAAGCGCTTGCCGGTCAGCGTCTCGGCGAACTCCGCCGCGTTGGCCGCCGTGGCCGACGAGGCGATCACCACCGGATCGCCGCCCACCGCCCGGCTGAGCCGCAACAGGCGCTGCAGCACGTGGTGGAAATGGCTGCCGAAGATGCCGCGGTAAGTGTGCAGCTCGTCGAGCACGATCCAGCGCAGATCGGCGAGGAACGGTCCCCAGGTGGTCCAGCTCCCGAGGATGCCCATGTGCAGCATGTCCGGATTGGACACGATGACGCGCGGAAACTGCTTGCGGATCAACGCTCTCTGGGCCGCGGGCGTGTCGCCGTCGTAGATCTCGCAACCGGCCACGTCCGGAGCGAGGCCCGCCTCCGCGGCGAGCTGGGCGAGCTTGCCGCGCTGGTCCTGGCCGAGCGCCTTGAGCGGAAACAGGAACAGACCATGCCCCGCGCCGCCGCGCGCCGCCTCCTCCAGCACGGGGAGCTGGAAGACCAGCGACTTGCCCGACGCCGTGGGCGTGGTGATCAGCACGTTCTCGCCGCGGCGCACCGCCGCGATCCCTTCCGCCTGGTGCGACCAGAGCCGCGGCACGCCGCCGCGCGCCACCGCCTGCGCCAACGGCTCCGGGAGCGGCGGATCGAGATCCGCATAGACCGGATCGCTCCCCGGCAGATACGCCGCATAGGTGAGCTGCGGCCCGAGCTTCGCATCGCGGCGGATCTCGTCGATGAGATCCGGAAACGAAGGAGGCGCGGCGACCGGCGGATTACGGGGCATTACCGCCGGATGGTAGCATCCTCACATCTCCGCCAGCAGCTCTTGGCGCTTCGCCTCGAACTCCGCGGGGGAGATGAGGCCGTCGTCGAGGAGCTTCTTGAGCTGGCGGATCTTTTCCGCCGGGGAGAGGCCGGTGGCCGGGGCTGCGAGGCCGGTCCGGCGGTAGACCTCCACGGCGCCGAGGATGGCGTTCTTGAAGGCGAGGGGATCGCTGATCCCGGGGAAGAGGGTGGCGCCGGTCTCGCTCGCCGTGTCGATCACCACGTCCCCGTAGCCGAGGAAGCGGCCCCACAGGGTCTGCCGGTGCTCGACGTTGTTGATCTTGCCGAGCGAGGCGTCGTTCGAGCGGCGGGCGATGATCCCCTCTTCCAGGATGACCCGGCGGTTGGTCAGCACGTAGTCGTGCGCGCGCAACAGCACCCACTTGTACAGGATGACCCCGGCCAGGACCAGGGCACCGGCCCCGGCCACCAGTGCCACGGGGATGAGCCCCACGCCCGCGGCCACCCCTGCCACGGTCAGAGAGAGGACGAGCCCCACCGCCCAGGACACCAGAGGCAGGCGGGTCGGATAGGCCCGGTGGAGGATCTCCTCCCCGGTCTGCAGTTGATCTTCGATGGCCATTGGCGACGTTCCCTCCGCGGTTGCCGCGATCTTATCCCGCCCCGCCCCCGCGGCGCAGGCCCTCCGCCAGATGCCCGAGCCCGGCCTCCACGTCTGCCGTGCGCACCGCGAAGCCGAGCCGGAAATGACCCGGGTGCTCGAAGAAGTGCCCGGGCACGATCGAGGTCTCCCGGCCGCGCAGCCAGTCGTGGAGCGCCTGGGCGTCCTCCTCCTGCCGCAGCCGCGGAAAGACCATCAGCGCCCGCGCCGGCAGGACCCCCTCCAGCCAGTCGGCCTGCTCTTCAAGAAACGTCCGGATCAGCCGCTGGTTCGGCACGAGCAGCGCCCGGGCGCGCGCTTCCAGGCGACCGAGCTGGCGGAAGGCGGCGAGCGCCAGGCCGTCGCTCGGCATCGAGCCCACCGCCTCCATGAAGTCGCGCGCCCGGCGCAGGCGATCCGCCAGCTCCGGCGTGCCGCAGAGCACCCAGCCGCAGCGCAGCCCGCTCAATCCATGGCTCTTGGTGAGACTGCTGGTGGCCAGCACGTGCGGCCCGAGATGCACATGGCTCGGCGGCGCCTCCTCCCACCAGATGTCACGGTAGACCTCGTCGACCAGCACGAACGCTCCGGCCCGTTCGGCGAGCCGGGTGATCTCCGCCATCTCGGCCCGGTCGAGCAGCACGCCCGTCGGATTGTGCGGATTGGTCAGCACCACGAGCCGCACCCGTCCTCCGGCGAAGGCTTCGCGGAGACCGTCCGGGTCCAACCGCCAGCCGTCCTCCTCGCGCCGGACGAAACGGCGGATGCGGGCACCCACCGCCTGGAGGGCGGCGAGGAGCGGCTCGTAGGTCGGGCTCTCGACGAGCACCTCGTCGCCCGGCTCCAGGAGCGCCACGAAGGCCAGGAAGTTGGCCCCCGACGTCCCCGCCGCCGGCACCACCTGCTCCGGCGCGACCCCGTACCGGGACCCGATGGCCCCGAGCAGAGGGGGCCAGCCGTCCGGCGGCAGGCCGTTCAGCACCACGTCCTCCGCCGTGAAGTCCAGATCCTCCGGCCCGCAGGCGAGAAGGCCGCTGTTCGCCAGGTTGTAGCGCGCCGCGGCGTGCTCCTTCGCCCAGCGCATGTAGACGCTGCCCTTCATTCCTCTCTCTCCCCTCTCGGTCCTGTGCGGGCTGTCCACAGGAAGTACACCGGTACCCCGGCGGCGAAGATCGCGGTGCCGATCAGCGCGTTCCCGGTGTCGGCGAAGAAGGTGTTCACCACGATGCCGGCCGCGGCCAGGGTGAACAGGAGAGGCACCCAGGGATAGCCGGGGGTCGGAAACGGACGCGCCGCGTCCGGCAGCTTGCGGCGGAAGACGAGGAGCGCGACGCCTGAGAGGGCGAAGAAGACCCAGTCGGCGAACACCGCGTAGCCGAGCAGCCGGTCGTAGCCGCTGCTCAGGGCGAGCACCGCGGCGAGCGCTCCCTGCAGCAGGATCGCCGCCGTCGGCACCCGGAAGCGCGGCGAAAGCCGGGCGAGCGAGCGGAAGAAGAGGCCGTCCGCCGCCATCGCGTAATAGACCCGTGGCGCGGTGAGCAGCGACAGGTTCAGGAAGCCGAAGGTGGACGCCACGATGAGCAGGCTCACCAGCTTCGCCCCGGTCTCCCCCACCAGCCGCGCCGCCAGATCCGCCGCCGGGGTCTGGGTGGCGGCGAGGCCGGGCGCCGACAGGACATGGACATAGGCGACATTGGCGCTGACGTAGACCGCGATGACGCAGAAGACCGCGACGAGGATCGCCCGCGGCAGGTTGCGCAGCGGATCGCGCACCTCTTCCGCCACGTAGTTCAGGTTCTGCCAGCCTCCGTAGGCGAACATCACCGGGACGAGCCCGTGGAAGAAGACGGAGACCAGCGGCAGGCCGCCCAGGCCCGCCGGGAGCAGGGGCTCGAAGGAGATCCCGCTCTCGCGGGTGAGCACGAAGGCGGCCACGATCAGCAGGACCAGCGCGAGGGTCTTGGCGAACGTGATGACGTCGATGAGCACCGCGCCGGGCTTGATCCCCAGGGCATGGAAGCCGGCGACCCCGAGCAGGACCGCCACCGCGAGGGGGGTCACCGCCCCCTTCTCGAAGCCCGCCAGCCGGCAGACGTACTCGGCGAACGCCACCGCCACCGCCGCCGTGGCGCCGGACTGGACGATGAGCAGGAGCGCCCAGCCATGCAGGAAGGCGACGAGCGGATGGAACGCCTCGCGGAAGAAGGCGTACTGGCCCCCCACCCGCGGCATCACCGTGCTCAGCTCGGCGAAGACGAAGGCCCCGAGGAGGGCGATGACACCCCCGGCGATCCACACCGCCAGGATCATCGCCGGGGTCCCGACCGACCGCGCCACCACCGCGGGGTTGATGAAGATCCCGGACCCGATGATCCCGCTCACCGCGATCATCGTCGCGTCGAACAGGCTCAGGGTGCGGGCAAAACCGGGTCCTGCCGCAGGGGTCGCCATGGCTCGTGGCACACAGTCTAGCGGTTTCTCCTCCTCTCCGGCGCCGGTTCTCGCTACAATGTGACGCAGAAATCTCTGGGAGGCTGCGCAATGAAAGTGGCTCTGGTCAACGTCAAGGGAGGAGTCGGGAAAACCACCACCGCCGTCAACCTCGCCGCTGCGTTCGCCCGCAGCGGGCTCAAGGTGCTGGCGGTCGACCTCGACCCGCAAGGATCGGCGACCACCTCGTTCGGGGTGGCCCGCGAGGAGGCGAGCCCCTCGGTCGCCGAGGTGCTGTTGGGTGAGGCGGAGACGGCCGAGGCGGTGCTGGAGACGGGTGCCGAGGGGATCTCCCTCCTTCCCGCTTCGCTGCGCCTCGCGGGGCTGGACCTCGCCCTCGCCCGCAAGCACGAGCCGGACAAGCTCCTCAAGAAAGCCCTCTCCGCCGTCCGCCGCCGCTACGACGTGATGGTCCTCGACTGCCCGCCCGGGCTGTCGATCCTGACCACCAACGCCCTCGCCGCGGTGGACGCGATGATCATCCCGGTGACACCCCACCCGCTGGACATGGAAGCCATGGCCGGCCTCTTCGAGGCCTTCGCCACGCTCAAGGACCGGATCGGCAAGATGCCGGAGCTGCTGGGCATCCTGCTCACCCTGGTGGACCACCGCACCCAGGTGACCGAGGAGGTGGCGGCATCGATCCGCGGCACCTGGGGCAAGAAGGTGTTCCGCACCGAGATCCCGATCAACGTCCGCCTGTCCGAAGCACCGGCCCATGGCCGCACGATCTTCGAGTTCGAAAGCTGGTCGACCGGCGCCCTCGCTTACGGCAAGCTGGGCGGCGAGGTCTTGCGGCGGGCGCGCAAGATGGGGCTGATGTAGGCTTGTCCGGAGTGAACGAGATCCAGTCTGTCCTCGCCATTCTGGAGGGCGCTCCGGCGCTCCTCCGGTCTTCTGTCGAAGCCCTCCCCGAGCCGCTGCGCAAGCGGCGGCCCTGGGTGGACAAGTGGTCCGCCCACGAGACCGTGGCCCATCTGGCGGCCCTGCAACCGGTGTTCGCCGAGCGCCTGGAACGGATGCTCGCCGAGGACCACCCGCGCCTGACGTCCTGGACCCCACCGGTGGAAGACGAACGCAGCGTGTTCCAGGACGCCGACCTCGACGAAGCGCTCGTCCGGTTCGAAACCGAACGCGGCGATCTCGTGAGCTTCCTGCGCAGCCTTCCCACGGAGGCCTGGGCACGCACCGCCGATCATCCCGACTACCCGCGCTTCGACGTCCTCACCATGTTCCGGCACCTGGCCCTGCACGACGGCCTGCGCCTGTACCGGCTCGAACAGCTGCGGATGAAACAGGACTGGCCGGAGGCCCCCGTCCCCGCCGGCCCGGTGCCGGTCGCCGTGGGGGTCCGCGGCGCGCTCGCCCGCCTGACGGCCGGCCGGGTGAACGTGCTCGGCCCCTTCGAGGTCCCCGGCTTCAAGCCGCGCCACCTCCGCATCTACCTGCCGCGCGACTACACGCCGGAGCGCACCTGGCAGGCCCTCTACCTGTTCGACGGGCAGAACGTGTTCGGCGACGAAGGAGCGTTCTCCGGCGGCTGGTACGTGCACGAGGCGGCCGAGGGTCTCGCCCGGACGCTGCGCCCGGTGCCGGTGGTGATCGGCATCGACCATGGCGCCGAGGAGCGCATCCACGAGCTGAACCCCTACGTCCTCGACGGGATCGCGGGACGGCTCCCCGCCTTCGCCGCCTGGATCACCGGCACGCTCCAGCCGGCCCTGGGCGCCGAGCTGCACCTGGCCGATCCGCCCGCCGGAGCGTTGATCGGCGGCTCCTCCATGGGCGGCCTTGCCGCCCTGTGGACGCACATCCACCATCCAGAAGCCTTCCGTGGAGCGCTGGCCATGTCGCCGTCGATCTGGATCGACCACCAGCGGCTCTTCGACGACCTCGCCGAGCAGCCGATGCCCGAGCTCTCCCGGATCTACCTGGACGCGGGAGCCAAAGAGGGCCGGGGCAGCTTCCTCCCCCTCGTGGCCTCCCTGGCCCAGGAGCTCGCCGCCCGCGGCTGGGGCCGCGACCAGCTCCTCTGGCGCCCCGACGCCCGCGGCGTCCACAACGAAGCCGCATGGCGCAGGAGGCTGCCGATGGCGCTACGGTTTCTGATGCGGCGGGGGTAGGGGCGTCACTCCCCGGAGAACCAGTTCTCGACGGCGAGGGCGGGGACATTCTGGAAATGGCGGACGTTGCGGGTCACGAGCACGAGGTCGTGCACCCGGGCGGTCGCGGCGAGGAGGGCGTCCGGCATCTCGATCGGCTTGCCACTCTTGCGGAGCAGGGCACAGAGGTCGGCAGTCGCGAGCGAGACATCCTCATCCACGGGAAGCCAGGTTGGAAGCGGCAGGATCTCACTCTCCACCCGGCTCCAGATGTCCTGCGACCGCGGGTGGATCGCGGCGCCGAAACGCAGCTCGTAGCGGGTGATCTCGGAGGCGAAGAGCAACGCCGGATCGATCGAGAGGAGGCGGCGAACCACCGGAAGGTGCGGTCGCGGACGGATGAGCTCGGAGACGACGTTGGTATCGACGAGGAACATCCGGTGCCGGCTGGAAGCGAGCGGAGCGCCGTCAGATCTCGGAGACGAAGGGATCGCGAGATACCCAGGACTCTCGCCGGACCTCCTCCAGGGAGCGGAAGAAGCTTTCGTCCTCGATACCGAGAGGATTGACCCAGCTCCCGTCCGGGAGCTGCTCGAGCCGAGCCTTCCAGCGTTCCCAAGCCGCCCGCCGCCCCTCAAGGGCTCCGCCGGCAACTGCCGCTTTGAGCTTTTCGCCGATGGCCTCGGCGACCAGATCGCGCAACGGGCGCCTCTGCTGAGCGGCCAGGGCCTTGGCTTTTCGCAGTAGCGGATCCGGCAGGTCGAAGGTCGTCTTCACTTGGGCAGTATTTACGGTTGGCCGTAGGCTGTCAAGCTTCCCTCAGCTCCCCCGTTCCATGGGACAATCCCCCGGTGACTTCGCACGGAGGCTCTTCATGCGCAAGCCGTACCGACTCGTCCCTGGACTCGCCGTTCTCTTTCTCTGCCTGACCCTGGCCCCTGCGGCCGGCGCCGCACCGGCGGAGCCGCGCATCGAGCGGATCGCCCAGGTAGGCCGGCTCTGGGGCTTCGTGCGGTATCTCCATCCGTACCTGGCCTATCGCGACGTCGACTGGGACGCCGCCCTGGTTCGAGCCTTGCCGGCCGTCGCCGACGCGCCGAGCCCCGAGGCCTACGCGGCGGCGGTGCAGACGATGCTCGATGCCTTGGGCGACCCGGTGACCCGGGTGCTGCCGCCGGAGAAGACGACGCCGCCACCGGCCACCGCCGCGGACGGCGCCAAACCCACGGTCGTGCGGACCTTGGAGGGGGGCGCCGTGCTGTATGACGCCGGCGCGGTGGACAAGCTGGGGATCGAAGAGGTCTTCGCCGGTTTCGGCCCGATGACCCGGACGCTCGCGGAGGCCCCGGCGGTGATCATCGACCTGCGCGGCGCCACCGAGACGTCCGGTTTCTACGTTCGCTACGTGCTCGACGAAGTCCAGGGATTCCTGGTGCGTGCCCCGGCACGCGCGCCGACGGAGCGCTACCTTCTTCATTCCGGCTATCGGCCGCAGGACGGCTCCACCTCGGGGAGCTACTGGTCCGGCTTCGTGTCCTTGGCGGCCACCACCTTCACCCCGGCGGCCGGTTCCTCCGCCACTCCGCGCCGCGTGGTCTTTCTGGTCGGACCCGAAACCCTGCTGCCGCCGCTCGCCCTGGCGCTCCAGGCGGCGGGGGCCGCCAGCCTCGTCTCCGTGGGACCGCTCACGGAGGAGCGCGCCGTCACGTCGCGGGTCCTGGAGCTGGGGGAAGGCGTTCGGGTCCGTGTGCGGGTCGGCGAGATCCTCCCCCTCCCCGGGTGGCCCGGCCTGCATGCGGACGTCGAGGTCCCGGCGGGCCAGGACGAGGCGACCCTGCTCGCCACGGCCCTCGCCGAAGCCCGGCGCCCTCCGGCGCCCCCGGAGGCAGCGGCTCCCCTCCCCGCGTTGCCGGAGGCGGTGTTCCGGCCCGACGCCACCTATCCGGAGATGCTGGAGCCGGACCTCGCCCACCGCCGGCTCGCGGTGATTCGCGCCTGGAACGTGATCCACTTCTTCTATCCCTACCTGCACCTGCTCGACGACTGGGATGCCGTCCTCCCCGAGTTTCTGGCGCGCATGGAGACGGCCGCGAGCGGCCAGGACTATGCGCTGACGATCCAGGAGATGATGGCGCGGGTGGCCGATGGGCACACCTCGGTGGCGGGGCATCCGGCGCTGCTCGCCTTCTTCGGCGACTCCGGGTTGCCCTTGGAGATCCGCTGGGTGGAAGGCGCCGCCGTGGTCACCCGCATCCTCCACGAGGACGCCCGCGCCGCCGGCATCCAGATCGGCGATGCCATCCTGGCCGTGGACGGCGAGCCCACCGCGGCCCGGATGGAACGCTTCCGCAAATACACCACCGGATCGACGGCCGCCTTCGTTCAGCAGCGCCTGTGCCGGTCGCTCACCCGCGGCGCGGCCGGCTCGATCGCCGTCCTCTCGCTTCAGGGTGTGGACGGCAAAGTCCGAGAGACGCGCCTGGAGCGCCGACGGCGGCCCGCCGCGCCGCCGGCCGACCCGAGCCCGGCGGTGCGCATCCTGCCGGGCAACATCGGCTATATGGACCTGACCCGTCTCGAGCTCCCCGAGGTACCGGCGGCTTTCGACACGGTGAAGGACACCCGTGGCCTGGTTCTCGACATGCGGGGGTATCCGAACGGAACGGCCTGGGCCATCGCACCGCGGATCAACACCCGCGGCGCCCGGGTGGGCGCCCAGTTCCGCCGCTCCCAGGTGATGGCCCTCTCCGCCGAGGAAGGAGAGGCCGGGTTCTATTTCGCGCAGCCGCTGCCCCCTCTGCCAACCGGCACGGCGCTCTACACCCGTCCCACGGTGATGCTGATCGACGACCGCGCGATCAGCCAGTCGGAGCATTCCGGCCTCTTTTTCGAGGCGGCGGCCGGCACGCGCTTCATCGGCACACCGACCGCCGGGGCCAACGGCGACGTCACCAGCTTCTCCCTCCCCGGCGGCCTTGTCGTCTACTTCACCGGCCACGACGTGCGCCATGCCGACGGCGGCCAGCTCCAGCGCAAAGGCCTCACTCCCCACGTCGAGATCGCCCCGACCCGCGCCGGCCTGCACGCCGGCACGGACGAGGTGCTCGCCCGCGCCCTCGAAGACATCCAACAGACGCCAGCCCGCGAGGCCGGCACCCAGGAGACCCCGACACCATGAGCAACCGTCCTCCCGTAGGATCGATCAGCTGGTTCGACCTGACCGTCGAGAATGCAGACGAAGTGCGGGCGTTCTATCGCAACGTCGTCGGCTGGACCGAGACGCCGCTCGACATGGGTGGTTACAGCGACCACTGCATGAACCAGCCGGGAGACGGCAAGACCGTCGCCGGCATCTGCCACGCCCGGGGCGGCAATGCCGGCCTGCCCGCTCAATGGCTCCTCTACATCATCGTCGCCGACCTCGACGAGAGCCTGAAGCAGTGCGAAGCGGGCGGCGGCAAGGTGCTCCGCGGCCCCCTGAGCTACGGGGCCCAGGGTCGCTACGCGATCATCCAGGACCCGGCGGGGGCGGCGGCGGCGTTGTATCAGGTGACGGGGGCCGAGTAGAGCCCTATCCGCCCAACCGTCGGGCGAGCTGCTCGACGCGCTGGCGGTTCAGGTCCTCGGCGGGCGGCGCATGCATCTCCTGGCGGACGGCGGCGGCGACCCGCTGCTGGCGTTCGCCGTCGGAGACGGCGGAAGCATGCACGGCGTTCCAGGTCTGGCTGACCACGATGGTCTCCAGATTCTCCACCCGCTGAGAGAGTTGCCGGTTCGTCTGGCGCAGCTCCTCCACCGTCTTCTCGAGCTCGCGGTTGGAGGTCCCGAGGACGCGCTGCTGCGCCTGCAACCGCAAGAAATCCCGCAACGTCCGCCCGAGGATGGCGGCGATCGGGATGAGCACCCAGACCCAGGTCATGTTCTCCATGAGGCCTCTCTCCGTGGCGGCACGGGAGAAGCCTCGTGCCGGCGGCCTCATTGTACGGCGGCGGGGGCCTCAGGTTCTGGCCCCGGGGTTGGGCGGTGAGGCCCAGAGTAGGGCCGCCCGGTCCCTTCACCTGCGCAGCAGGACCACCGGCTCCACCGCGGCAGCCTTCTGGACCGGCCACCAGCTCGCGGCGAGCGCGGCGACGGTGAGGAGGAGGGCGGTGGCGAGGAGGGCGGTGGGGTCGCCGGCTTCCATGCCGTAGAGCAGGCCCGCCAGGGGGAACGACAAGGCGTAGGCTCCGGCGAGGCCGAGCGCCAGGCCACAGGCGAAGACCCGCAGGACCTCGCGCAGGAAGAGCGCCACGACCTGCCCGCGGCGGGCGCCCAAGGCCAGGCGGAGGCCGATCTCCCGGACCCTTTGGCTCACCGAGAAGGCCACGAGGCCGGCGAGGCCGACCAGGGTGAGGAGGAGCGCCGCGCCGCCGAAGAAGGCCAGCAGTCCCGCTCCCAGGCGCGGCAGCGCGAGCTGCCGGCCGAGCACCTGCGGAATCGTCGAGGGGCGCAGGAGCGGCGCGCCCGGAGCGAGCGTACGGAGTGTGCGGAGGACCGGTTCGAGCACCACGTCGGGCCGGCCGGTGGTGCGGACGTGCAGGGTCAGCCGCGCCGCCCAGCTCTGCGCCAGCGGCCGGTAGACGTAGAGCGGCGTCTCCTCGCCGAGCGAGTTGTATTTCGCATCGCGCGCCACGCCGGCGACCTCCACCACCTCGTTCTCGGGCAGAAAGGTCATCCGGCGGCCGACCGGGCTCTCGCCGGGCCAGAGCTTCTCCGCCATGGTGCGGTTGACCACCACCACGGCGCGCCCCTCCGGCCGGTCGTCCTCCGTGAATCCCCGCCCCGCGAGAACCGGAATCCCCAAGGTGTCGAAATAGCCCATCCCCACGGTGTTCATCTGGACGATCGGGCTTTCCTCCACGGTCTTCCCCCCACCCTCCAGGACGGCGGTGCGCATCAGCCGCGGCGCATCCGGATCGAGCGGCAGGCTCGCCGCCACGGCCGCGGAGCGCACACCGGGGAGAGCCTCCACCTGCTCGACGATCCGGCGCACGAGCTGCCGCCCCTCTTCCGGGCCGAGCCCCTGGCCGTCGAGATCGAAGGTGACGGCCAGCAGGTCGTCCGTGGTGAAGCCGGGATCGATCTGGAGCGCATTGCGCAGGCTCCACAGGAAGAGGACGGTCGCCACCAGGCAGACCGTGGAGAGGGCGACCTGCCCGGCCACCAGGACGCTGCGCAGCCCGAAACGCCGGAGCCCCGCCGCCGCGGCGTCGAAATCGCCGCGCAGCGCCGCGATCGGGGCGGAGCGCGACGCCTGGAGCGCCGGAGCGAGCCCGAAGACGAACGCGGCGACCAGGGACACACCGAAGGCGAACAGGAGCACACGGAGATCGAGAGGGACCTCCAGGGTCGCGGGAAGGATCGGATTCTCGAATCCGAGCAGCGCCCGGCGCGCCCAGACGGCGAGGAGCACGCCCACGCCACCCGCCACCAGGGCGAGCACCAGGCTCTCGGCGAGAAGCTGGCGCACCAGCCGCCCGCGCGTCGCGCCCACGGCGAGCCGCACCGCCATCTCCCGCCGCCGCCCGGTGGCGCGCGCCAGCTGGAGGCCGGCGACATTGGCACAGGCGATCAGCAGCACCAGGCCGACGAGGGCGAGGAGGAGCGAGCCGGCGGCCAGAAAGGGACCCTGCTCGTTGGCGGAGATCGTCGCGCGGTCCAGGGGGATGAGGGCGAGCGACCGGCCGCGGTTGGACTCGGGAAAATCGCGGGCGAGCCGTTCGGCGAGCGCGCCCATCTCGGCCTGGGCCCGCTCCAGGCTCACCCCCTCCTTGAGGCGGCCGACCGGCAGGAAGAGGAGCGGGCGGCGCAGGGTGAAGAACGGGCGGTAGACGCTGGGGAGGATCTGCGCATGCGCCGACAAGGGGACCCAGAGCTTCTGGCTCTCCAGCCGGCCGACGCCGGTAAAGGCGGCCGGGGCGACGCCGATGACGGTGAAGCCCAGACCGTTGATCTGCAGGGTCTGCCCGATCGCTCCCGGATCGGCGCCGAACCGGCTCCGCCAGAGCGCATCGCTCAGCACCACCACCGGCGGCCCGCCCTCCGTGCGGCTCTCCTCGGGAGCAAACGTGCGCCCGAGCGCCGCCTCGACGCCCAGGACGTCGAAGAAATTCCCCGCGACGAGCCCCGCCTCCACCTGCACGGGCTCCCCGTCCCCCGCCAGGCTCACCGCCACCGGCTGATAGGCGGCGAGCCCGGACCAGACGGAGCTCTCGTCCCGGTAGTCCTCATAGTTCGGGAACGAGACCGGAAAGTAGCCCGGTCCCTGCTTGGAGACCGTATGCACCAGCACCAACCGTCCCGGATCCGCCACCGCGACAGGCCGCAGGAACAGGGCGTTCATCAACGCAAACACCGTCACATTGGCGCCGATGCCGAGCGCCAGCGACAGGACCGCGACCGCCGCGAAGCCGGGCGATCGCACGAACAGGCGCAGGCCATGGGCCATGTCACGGATGAGCTGTTCCACGTCGGGATCGGAGTCTATCACCCTGCCCACAGGCCGGCTCCCGCCCGCAACGGCCGGTGTAGACTTTCACGATGGACCTCCCGATCCCCGTGCGCCGGCTCTTCTGGGATACGGACATCCGAGCTGTGCGCTGGGACCGCCACCGGGAGGCGATCATCGGCCGCGTCCTCGCAAGCGGCACCTGGGCCGACGTGACCTGGCTGCGCAGGACGATCGGAGACCCGGCCCTCCGCGAGTGGATCTTGCAGAACGAGGGGCGCGGGCTCACCCCGCAACAGCTCCGCTTCTGGCAGCTCCTCCTCGACCTCCCCCGCCGCGAGGTCGACCGCTGGCTGCGCAGCCCGTCGCGGCAGGTCTGGGACCGGCGGACGGCGCCGTGAGCTTCCATCCGGAGATTCTGCAGACCCGGCAGCAGGAGGTCCTGCGGCGCCTGGGGCCGGCGGCGAGCCGCCAGGGCTTCTACCTCGGCGGCGGCACCGCCATCGCGCTCCATCTCGGGCACCGCCGCTCCGTCGACTTCGACTGGTTCCGCCAACCCCTCCTCGAAGAACCCCTGGAGCTCGCCCGCGAGTTGCAAGCGGCGGAGATCCCCTTCTCCACCGGCGGGACCCGGCGGAGCACGCTGCACGGGACCGTCCGCGGGGTCCGGGTGAGCTTCTTTCAGTTTCGCTACCGCCTGCTCGGTCCCCTCGTCCGCTGGCCGGAGGCCGGCTGCGAGCTTGCCGCGCTCGAAGACCTGGCCTGCATGAAGCTCTCGGCGATCAGCCAACGCGGCTCGCGCAAGGATTTCGTCGACCTCTTCGCCCTGGGCCGGCACGGCTTTTCCCTGCCGCAGATGCTCGGCTGGTACCGCGAGAAATTCGAGGTGGACGACCTCGCGCACCTCCTCTATGCCCTCGTCTACTTCGATGACGCCGACCAGGAGCCTCGGCCCACCCTGCTCTGGAAGCTACCCTGGCGCGAGGTCAAGGCGACGATCCGGGACTGGGTCCGGGCGATCGAGGCACCTTAGCGCGCCTGGAGCCGCCTGTACGCCACGCCGAGTGAGTTAGACTCTTGTCGGGCAGACTCGTCGACAGGTCTCAACCAACTCCAAGAGGAGCCTATGATCTTTCACGTCACTCTTGAGCACGCAGAAGATGGCTGGGTGGTGGCCGAATGTCCGGCCTTGCCCGGCTGTGTCTCCCAGGGTGAAGACGAGAAGGTGGCTCTCGAGAATATTCGCGAGGCCATCACCGCTTGGTTGTGGGCGGAAGACCAGAAGGCTGTGTCCTCGCTCAGCCACGCTGAAGGGCGAGTTCCTCTGGTCGTAGCTGTCTAGCTCATGGGCAAGCTCGGCAATATCTCCGGGAAAGAGGCGACCAAGGCCTTTCAGAAAGCAGGCTGGTCTCCCATCGGCCAAGTCGGTAGCCACTTGGTGCTCGTCAAAGCCGGCGTCAGAGCCAACCTGTCGGTTCCTCAGCACACCCGATGCCCCACGATGGACCGCCACGCGAGGGAGCGAGTCCCGAAGGGACGGCATCATAGAGCCTGGGGTGGGGACCCCAGGCTCACCGCCCCGCCAGCCTCCCAAAGAACCGCCCGATCGCCGCAAGCGCCGCCCGGAGCCCAGAACCCGATGCGCCCATCTCCCGCCGGAGAGCCTCGGAGTTGGCTGAAAAGAGCTTCCGATGCGGGTGCTCGTAACCCGTGCGGCGCTCGAACTCGAGAAGGATCGCCAGCGCTCGACGCATCAGCGGCTCCGCCTCCACCAGACGGTTCGTCGACTTGAGCAACTGAGCCAGGTTGTTGAGATCGGTGGCAACCTCGGGGTGTTCCGGCCCGAA
>DIHE01000031.1:34353-70640 GCA_002420005.1 Holophagales bacterium UBA5704
ACCAGACGGTTCGTCGCCTGGAAACACAGAGCTAGGTTGTTGAGGGCGGTGGCGACGTTGGGGTGTTCCTCACCAAGGCTGCTCTCAAGGATCGACACCACCCGAGCCATCAGCGGCTCCGCCTCCACCAGACGGTTCGTCGCCTGGAGCAACTGAGCCAGGTTGTTGAGGTCTCGGGCGACGTTGGGGTGTTCCGGCCCGAAGCTCGTCTCGTCGATCGCCAGCGCACGACGCATTAGGGGCTCCGCCTCCACCAGGCGGTTCGTCGACTTGAGCAACTGAGCCAGGTTGTTGAGGCGGATGGCGACGTTCGGGTGTTCCGGCCCGAAGCTCGTCTCGTCGATCGCCAGCGCACGACGCATCAGGGGCTCCGCCTCGTGGAGCAAGGCTTTCGCATCCATTAACTGGGCGAGGTTGTTCATCAGCCGCGCGGTGGGCTCTGTGATTCCTGCGGCATCGGCAAAGCGGCTGACCGCCCGCGCGTGGGGGGCGAGGGGCTCGAGGACCGGCCAGGTGCGGACGTCCTGGGGATGGCCCACGAACGCGGCGTTCACCCACCCGAGCGCCCCCCGCAGCGCCTCATGCTCGCCATCACCCCGCAGGCTTCGGCGGGTGACGTCCTGCACCAGGCGATGCACGGTGAAGGTGGGCGTCTCGGCCGCGCGGGTCACCAGGGAGGACGTCGCGAGCTCGCCGAGGGCGTCGAGGGCGTCCCGGCTCGCCTCCTCCTCCGGGAGATCGGGCTCCGGCACCTCCAGCAACGACTTCGGGATCGGCTCGGGCCCCAGCCAGGCGAGCCGTTCGAGCAGCCGCCGGGCGGGGCCGGAGAGGCGATCGAAGGAGGTCTGCCAGGTGACGGCGAGGCTCACCGGATAGTGGCTGATCAAGGGATCGAACCAGGTGAGGACCTGATCGCGCCGCGCCTGCCACTCGGTGAGGTATTCGGCGAAGGTCAACCAGCGCTCGGCGATGGCGGCGCCGGCCTGCTCCAGGGCGAGCGGGAGATACCCCAGCTCCCGGGCGAGCTGCGCGGCCCGGTCGGCGTCGTCCGGCGTGGCTCCCCGCCTGCCCGCGGTGCGCGCCAGCAGGAAGGCGACGGCGGCGTCCTTGGCGAGAAGCTCCAGCTCGATCGCCTCCACCTCCGCACCCCAGCGGGCGAGCCGGCCGGTCAAGAGCACATGGCCGCCGTGCAGGCGGGAAACGAGGGCGTCCACCGCCGCCGCGGTCTCTTTGGAGTCGACGTTGTCGAGGATCAGCAGCCACCCCGGCTGCTCCCCGAGCCGGCGCAGGACGGCCGCCACCCGCACGTCTTCTTCAGGAACCGCCTGCTCCGCCAGGTCCAGCACCTCCGGCGCGCAGAGTGCCGCGAGGTTGCTCCGCAGGTCGGCCGGTGAGCCGGCGCCGACGAAGAGCACGGCTGCGTAGTCCGCGGCATGCTGCCAACCGTATTCGATGGCGAGCCGCGTCTTGCCGACGCCACCCAGACCATGCACCGCCTTTCCCGCAATCGCCGTAGCCCGCCCGGCGGGAGTCCGTGCCAGCGTCTCGCGCAACCGGCCGAGCACCGCCTCCCGACCGAGGAACAGCGGGCCGAGCGAGGCGAAGGGGAGGTTGTGGCGAAACGGCGCCGGCTCCCCCGCCGGAGACAGCCGGAAGAACTCCGCGACCAGCTCCGGATGGCTCTTGACCATCGCATCCAGCACGCTCCCGGCCCAGAAGTGGCAGGTCGCGTCGTCCCCCCACTCCACCCGCGCGGACTTGCACGCCTCGGCGGAGACCGCCCGCGACACCACGAACACCAGCTCGTGCGGCTGGTCCTCCACCGGCAGGCGACGCAGTTTCCGGATCTCCCGGAGAGCGTCCGCCGCGGCGAACGCCTGCACCCGCTTGCATTGGAAGACGAAGCGCCGGCCGTCCTTCCACGCCACCACGTCGCGCCCACCCTCTCCGCCCGCTTCCCCCGGATGCTCGGCCCGCTCGAAGCTCTCGGCCCGGACGAGCCACAGGCACAGGCGCTCGAAGTCGAGAGCCGAGAGCTTCTCGAACGGGAGCGTGTGCGCGGTGGCGGTCAGGGCGGGCTTGGCCATGGTGCGGTTGAGCGAGAAGTGTAGCGCAGGGGACGCAGCGTCCCGCCCCCTCTCCCACCCGGGGCGCATCAGAGGCCCCGTCTTGGGTGCGGTGACCCCGCCGGATCTCCGCGCCTCGGCACTCTCGGCCGGGAGCACCCTGGCCGCGGCCGACTTCACCCCGGCCGCTTCCTTCCCTCCCACGGCCGCGGCCGGCAGGGCCACGGCACCGGCCCGGAACACTCCGGCCGTGGCCGGCAAGAATCCGACCTCGGCCGGGATTGTGCCGGCCGCAGCCGGTCTCATTCCGGAAGCGGCCGGCTCCGATGCGGCCGTGGCCGCTTTCCTCCCGGCCGTGGCCAGGTCGCTTTCGGCTGTGGCCGCCGGCTTCCCGGCCAGGGCCGGGGTCCATCCGGCCAGGGTCAGAATCATTCCGGCCGTGGCCGGATGGAGGCCGGCCACGGCCGCAGCACCGCCGGCCTCCTCCCGGTCGCCCCCGGCCACGGCCCGCTCGTCCCCGGCCGCGGCCAGGGACGTCCTGGAGGGTTCCGGATAGACGCCGGCCGGTTCCGGTTCGTAGGAGGAGACGGCCGGCATGTCGCCGGAAGCAAGAAGGAGAGCCCCGATGCCTGGAGCGAAGACGCACGCCGAGATCATCGACGACCTGGAGAGTCTCATCGGCGCCGCCGACAGCAACGCGGCGCAGCTGGAAGGGAGCGAGAAGGAGGTGGAGGCGGTGCGCCAGACGTTGGCAAGGATCAAGCGCCTCAAGTTGGAGCAATTGGCGCTCAACGCCCAGCGTCAGGCGATGACCCAGAATCTCAACGCCGCCTTGAAGGAGGGAACGGACGCTGCGATCACCCTCCGCTCCATCGCCCGGGCGAAGATCGGTCACCGCAGCGAGCTGCTGGTCCACTTCAAGATGGCGCCGCTGCGCAAACGGGTGCGGCGCACAAAGTACGTCGTCGTCGCGCAGCACCCGGGCGAAGAGGCGACGGCCCCGGCGCCGGCAGCGGACGGGGCGGCATCGGGTGTTGGTCCCGGAGCAGCTCCTTGAACACCGCTTCGCTCTTGGCGTGGCAGTGCCTGCTGCCACCCCCTCAGCGGCACTGCTCCAGCACGTAGATCTTCATCGTTTCCGGCAGGCTCTCGCGGGTGATCTCCACGTCCGGGCCGCCCACCCGGACCACCGAGTCGGCGGGGTATCGCCCGGTGAAGGCGGTGACGGGGAGGATGGTCTTCAGGCGGCCGCGCGGGCTGTGGTAGTGCATGGGGATGACGATCCGGGGGCGGATCTGCCGGATCACCTCGTCGAGGTCGTCCAGCTCGATGGTGTGGATGCCGCCGGTGATCGCGAAGAGGACGTCGATCGTCCCCGCGAGCTCGGCCACCACCTCGGGGGCGAAGGGGCCTCCCATGTCGCCGCCGTGGAGGAGACGCAGATTTTCACCGGGGAAGGTGAGGGTGTACATGGCGTAGCGGCGCGGCAGCCGGCCGACGAGGAGCGGGAGCCAGCGGATGCGTTCCCAGGCGGGATACCCCTTGAGCTCCAGGTCGCGGAACCGTTGCCCCTCCTTGGGGATGCGCAGGGCGTCGATCACCGCGGGACTCCCGTGGACGTGGCTCGGATCGCTGTGGAAGGCGTCGCTCGCCGAGCTGCGGACCACCAGGTCGGCGGGCTCGTGGATGGGATCGAAGAACGCTCCCCGTTTCCCGGGACGGTAGGGGTCGGTGACCACACGGACGCCGTCCCCTTCCAGGAGAAAGCTGGCGTGGGCGTAGAAACGGATCTTCATCGGGATCTCCTTGCGGACGGCAGGGCGTCGAGCCAGACGTCGAGCAGGCCGGCGGCGGGCGGGCAGACCACGGCGGTGCCGGCGAGGCCTTCGCGGGTGTTGCGGTCGTCGAAGCGCAGGCTCCCCGCGAAGGGGGGCTCGCCGCCCTCCGCCGCGAAGAGCGGCCAGAAGGGGGCCATGGGGTGCTCCTCCGGCGTCTCGCGGATCGCCCGGCGCAGCTCGTCGAGCCAGGCGGCCAGGGGAAGCTCGCGCAGGGCATGGCCGCGTTCCCGGGCACGGGCGAAGACGTCCGCCCAGGGAACAGGGTGGGGGTTGAACAGGTGGAAGGCCCGGCCCGCGCTCTCCCGGCGGCGCGAGAGGGTCACGATGGCGCGGCTCACCCAGTCGACGGGGGCGGCCTCAAAAGGGGCGTCGAGGGCGGGCGCGGCGCCCAGGTGCAGGCATTCTGCGAGGAAGGCCCAGATCAGGTCCTTCGGATTGCCGCGGCCGGTCGCGCTGTCGCCGCCGATCGCTCCGGGGCGGTAGAGGGTGGTGGCCAGCCCCCGCTCCCGCGCCGCCACGGCGAGCTTCTCGGCCACCCATTTGCTCTGGCCGTACCCGCCGAAGAGCCCGGCGGTGGCTTCGAGCGGGGCGTCTTCGCGGCCGATGCCGTCGGTGAAGGAGCCGGGAGCGAAGGCCGCGATGGTCGAGACGAGGTGCACCGGCTTGACCTGTCCGGTGGCGGCGAGGCGGAGGGCCTCGTGGGTCCCCCCGACGTTGACCGGGGCGAGCGCGGCGTAGGGGTAGGTGAAGCTCACCCGGGCGCCGGCGTGATAGACCGCGCCGACGCTTTCGCCGAGTGCCTCGAACGACGCGGCGGAAAGCCCCCAGCGCGGTTGCCCGAGATCGCCCACAACGGCCACGATGCGCTCCTCGAAGCCCGCCTCCCACAGGCCGTACGCGACGAGGTTGCGCCGGATGCGCTCCATCCCCTCCGCGGCGTCTCCGGCGCGCGCCGGGCAGAAGACCGTGGAGCGGGTCTCGCAGAGCAGGTCGCGCAGCAGGAAGGCGCCCAGGAAACCGGTGGCTCCGGTGAGCACGACGGCCTCCGGATCGTCCGGATCGGCCGCGGCGCGGCCTTCCTCTGCCTCCCCGCGGATGGCGGGATCGAGCACCGCTTCGCGCAGGAGGTCCGGCTCGCCGCCGTCCGGTGCCTCGCCCCGGCGGAGCCTCTCCACCGTTGCGGCGACCTCGGCGACGGTGGGGCGTTCGAGCAGGGCGCGCAGCGGCAGTGCGACGCCGGTCTCTTGCTCCAGGCGCAGGACGACCTGCGAAGCCAGGAGCGAATGCCCTCCCAGATGGAAGAAGCTGTCGTGGGCTCCGACCGCTTCGAGACGCAGGGCGTCGCGCCAGATCCCGGCCACGGTCTCCTCCAGCGCGGTGCGCGGAGCCACCCACAGGCTGGGGAGGGCGGGGCGCGGATGGAGCGCCGTGGGTGCGGGCTCTTGAGCCGCCGGGGCCGGGCTCGGCGCTCCCGCGCGCTCGATCCGGTACAGCCGGCGCTCGAAGGGGTAGGTGGGAAGGCGGACCTTGCGCCGCTTCGCTCCCGCATGGAGGCGCGGCCAGCTCACCGCGACGCCCGCGGTCCACAGGCGGCCGAGGGAGGTGAGGAAGAAGGCCGGGTCGTCCTGCATCTCGTAGCCGGCGGGGAGCGACGGCACGGCGAGGCGGTCCTCGCGGCCGGCCGCGAGCTGGAGGGCGAGCGTGGTGAGCCCCTGCCCGGGTCCGATCTCCAGGAAGGCGAGCGACGGATCGCTCCCCAGGGTGGCGACTCCCTGGGCGAAGCGCACGGTCTGGCGCAGGTGGCGCACCCAGTGCCCGGGCGAGGTGGCCTCTTCGGAGGTGATCCAGCCACCGGTGACGCAGGTGACCAGCGG
The DNA here is from genome assembly GCA_002420005.1 of Holophagales bacterium UBA5704. Classification (GTDB taxonomy): domain Bacteria; phylum Acidobacteriota; class Thermoanaerobaculia; order Multivoradales; family UBA5704; genus UBA5704. The sequence continues at coordinate 40,132 of DIHE01000031.1, forward strand.
CACCGTGGGCGGGTGCAGCGGGATGCTTTCCAGAAGCCGCGCGTACGGGGCGAGGAGCGGCTCCATCTCGGCCGCATGGAGCGCATGCGCCACCGGCAGGCGGCGGGAGGGAAGGTTGCGCTCCCGCAGCCGCTTTTCCAACGCCGCGACCGGCGCCTCGGCACCGGCGACCACCGAGACGCCGGGTCCGTTGACCGCGGCGAGGGAGAGCCCGGCCTCCAGGAGACCGGCCGCCTCGTCCTCCCCCAGGGGGACGGCGAGCATCGCTCCGGCGGGCAGCGTCTCCAGCAGGCGCGCGCGCTCCACGACGAGCCGCAGGGCGTCGTCGAGCGAGAAGATGCCCGCCAGGCAGGCGGCGGTCAGCTCGCCCAGGCTGTACCCGAGGAGGGCGCGGGGACGCACGCCCAGCCCCTCCCACAGCTTCGCCAGGGCGAGCTCGAGGACGAAGACCGCCGGATGCAGGAAGAGCGTGCGGTCGAGCGGCGAGGCGGACGGGCTCTCCGGCGACCGGCCGAGCATCCGCCGCAGGTCGGGACCGGGCGCGGGCTCCCGGGGAGGTGCCGCCTCGGCGAGGACCTGCCGCAGGTCCTCGCCGAGGAGCGGGCGCAGGATCTCCGCGCAGCGGTCGATCTCGCGGCGGTAGCCCGCATCGTGCCGGTAGAGCCCGGCGCCCATGCCCGGGTACTGGTCGCCCAGGCCGGAGAGCAGGAAGGCGACCGGCCGCCCGGCGCAGGCGGTTCCCTGGAGGAGGCGGCGCGGATCGCGCGCCAGCAGGGCCGCCGCGGCGTCCTCGCGGCTGTGGCAGGCGAGGGCGAGCCGGTGCGCAAGCGCCTGGCGCCCGGTCTGCGTGGTCCAGGCGGCATCGGCGAGGCGCACCTCGGGATGCTCCGCGAGGTGCGTGCCCAGGCGCCCGGCCGCCGCGTCCAGGGCGGTGGGCGTGGCGGCGGAGAGGACCAGGAGGGACCAGGGGGGCTCGGGGCCGGACGGCCCGGCCGCGGGGGCTTCCTCCAGAACGGCGTGGGCGTTCGTGCCGCCGATCCCGAACGAGCTCACCCCGGCGCGGCGCGGCCCGCCCCGGCCGTCCCACGGGCGGAGCGCGGCGTTGACGTAGAACGGCCCGCCGTCGATCTCCAGCTCCGGGTGCGGCGTTTTGAAATGCAGGCTGGGCGGCAGGAGGCGGTGCTCCAGGGCGAGAACGGTCTTGATCAGCCCGGCGATCCCCGCCGCGGCGTCGAGATGGCCGATGTTGGTCTTCACCGAGCCGACCGCGCAGTGTTTCTCCCCGGCCGATCCGAACGCCCGGTTGAGCGCCCGGATCTCCACGGAGTCGCCGAGCGGTGTACCGCTGCCGTGCGTCTCGACGTAGGTGACGGTGGCGGGATCGACGCCGGCCAGGGCCTGGGCCTCGGTGACCACCTCGGCCTGCCCGGAGACGCCGGGTGCGGTGAAGCCCACCTTGAGGCCGCCGTCGTTGTTGATCGCCGAGCCACGAACGACGGCGCGGATGGTGTCGCCGGCCGCCAGGGCGTCGGCGAGCCGCTTCAGGACCACGACGCCCGCCCCTTCGCCCCCCACGGTGCCGGTGGCCTCGGCATCGAAGGCGCGGCAATGCCCGTCCACCGAGGTGATCCCGCCGCGCTGCCAGAGGTAGCCGCTGCGCTGCGGGAACTGCACCGAGACGCCGCCCGCGAGCGCGGCGTCACACTCGCGGTTGAGCAGGCTCTGGCAGGCGAGGTGGACGGCCACCAGCGAGGTCGAGCAGGCGGTGGCGACGTTGACGCTCGGGCCGCGCAGATTCAGCCGGTAGGAGACCGCGGTCGCCAGGAAGTCGCGGTCGTTGCCGATGCGCATCTCCAGGGCGCCGGCCGACGCCACCGCGGGGTTTCCCAGCAGGTTCGCCAGCAGATAGCTGCTCAGGCTGGAGCCGGCGAAGACGCCGACCGCTCCGGCGAAGCGCGACGGATCGAGGCCCGCGTCCTCCAGCGCCTCCCAGGCGTGCTCCAGGAACAGCCGCTGCTGCGGATCGGTGATCTCCGCCTCGCGCGGGCTGAGGTTGAAGAACGGTGCATCGAGCCACTCGGCGCGGTCGAGGACCGCCTTGGCCGGCACGTAGTCGGGATGCTCCGCGAGGGCGCGGTCGACGCCCTCCGCGGCGAGCTCCCCGGGGGAGAAGCGGGAGACGGATTCGACCCCGTCGCGCAGGTTCTCCCAGAACCGCTCCAGGCCGTCCGCCCCGGGGAAGCGTCCGGCCATGCCGATGATGGCGACCTCTCCCAGGTCCTCTCCGTGATCGCCCTCCTCAGGCTCCATCGCTCGCCTCCTCGTCCCCGTCATGGTCCACCGTCTTGCGCCGTGGTGCTCCGCGGCGGCGGAGCACGTCGCGGCGGGCCGTGGCCCGGTCCCGGCTGGCGCCGAGGCGCGCGTCTTCCACTTCGCCGCCCGCCGGCGGCACCGCCAGGGCCGCGGCCAGCCGGGCCACCGTCGGATGCTCGAAGATCTCCAGCACCGAGACCTTGCGCCCCAGAACCTCCTGCAGGCGGCCGGCGGCACGGACGGCGAGCAGCGAATGCCCGCCGATCTCGAAGAAGCTCTCGTGGAGGCCCACCGCCTCGCGCTCCAGCACCTCGCACCACACCGCGGCGACGGCGCGCTCGACATCGTCGCGCGGCGGCTCCAGGGCGGCGCCGCCCGGCGCGCCGGCCTCCGGATCGGGCAAGGCGCGGCGGTCCACCTTGCCGTTCGGTGAGAGCGGGAGGCGGTCGAGGGGGACGAACGCCGCCGGCACCAGCGGGGCGGGAAGGCGCTTCGCGAGCCAGGTGCGCAGCTCCGCGCCCTCCGGAGCGGTCTCCGCTGTTTCCAGGACGACCCAGGCGATCAGGCGCAGCCCGAGGCCGCCGCTCGTGCGCGCCGCGACCGCCACCTCGCGCACCCTGGGATGCTCGGCGAGCACGGCCTCGATCTCGCCGGGCTCGATGCGGAAGCCGCGGATCTTCACCTGGAAGTCGATCCGCCCCAGCAGCTCCAGCGAGCCGTCCGGCCGCCAGCGGGCACGGTCGCCGGTGCGGTAGAGGCGGGAGCCGGGCGGGCCGAAGGGATCGGGGACGAAGCGTTCGGCCGTCAGCTCCGGGCGGCCGAGATAGCCGCGGGCGAGACCGGCGCCGGCCAGGCAGAGCTCGCCGGGGAGGCCCGCCGGCAGGAGCCGGAGGTCCGGGCCGAGGAGAACCGCCCGCGTGCCGCGCACCGGCCGGCCGATGGAAGGGGCCTCGGGCCGGCCGGGCTCCACCTGCGCAAAGGTCGAATAGGTGGTGTCCTCGGAGGGGCCGTACAGGTTGAGGATCCGTTCCACGGAGCCGCCGCGGCCGATCGCGTCCACCAGGGTGCGGTGGAGCGGCTCGCCCGCCAGGTTGACCGTCCGCACCGTCTCCGGGAGACCGCCGGCGCGCACCAGCTCCGCGGCCACCGAGGGGACGGTGTTGACGAGGGTCGGCGCGAGAGCGGCGGGGAGATCGAGCAGGTGCAGGCCGTCGCGCAGCAGGATCACCCGGCCGCCCACGGCGAGCGGCGCGAACAGCTCGAAGACCGAGAGGTCGAAGCAGAGCGAGGTGCCCGCCGCGACGCCCGCCAGCTCTTCCGGAGAGAAGGCCTCGCGCGCCCAGTCCAGGAAGGCCACGGCGCTCCCGTGGGAGATCGCCACCCCTTTGGGACGGCCGGTCGAGCCCGAGGTGTAGATCACGTAGGCGAGACGGGCCGGATCGACCCGGCGGGGCGCCTCTTCCTCGGCAGAGACCGGCTCCAGCTCGCCTCCGGCCGGGACGAGGAGCGGCGGCTTCGCCGGCTCCGGCAGCTCCGCCAGGGCGCCGCGGAGGCGTTCCTCGGTGGTGGCGTCGACCAGCACGAGGGGCGCCCGCGCATCGGCGAGCAGGAAGGCCAGGCGCTCGCCGGGATACGCCGGATCGAGCGGCAGATACGCGGCGCCGGCCTGGAGAACCGCCAGGAGAGCGGCCACCATCTCCGGGCTGCGCTCCAGGAGCACGCCCACCACCACCTCGGGACCGGCGCCCAGCGCGCGCAGATGGCCGGCGAGGCGGGTGGCGCGCGCGGCGAGAGCGCCGTAGGTCAGGGACCGGCCGTCCGGCGTCACCACCGCCACCCGCCCGGGCGTGCGCCGCGCCTGCGCCAGGACCAGGCCGTGCAGGCCGGTCTCCGCGGCGGTCGTCGGCTCCGGCTCCGCGGCGCCGCTCCAGGCGAGGCGGAGCTGGTGCGCCTCGGCTTCCCCGAGCAGGGGAAGGTCGGCGAGCGGCGCCTCCGGATGCGCCACGGCGCCGGCGAGCAGCGTGCACAGGTGGTCGAGCATCCGGTCGATCGTCGCCGCATCGAAGAGATCGGTGTTGTGCTCGGCGGAGAGCTGCCACGCGCCTGCGCTCTCCCCCACCGAGAGGGTCAGCTCGAAGCGGGCCGTCCCGGTCTGCATCTCCAGCGGCGCGAGGGCCAGCTCCGGCAGCGCGAGGGCCGGGAGCGGCAGGTTCTGGAGGATGAGCATCACCTGGAACAGCGGCGACCGGCTGAGGTCGCGCGGCAGGCGCAGCTCTTCCACCAGCTTCTCGAACGGCAGGTCCTGGTGCATCTGCGCATCGAGCACGGCCGGCGCGGTGCGCGCGAGGAGAGCGCGGAAGTTGTCCTTCCCGTCGCAGCGCACGCGCAGGGCGAGGGTGTTGACGAAGAACCCGATGAGCCCCTCGATCTCCCGCCGGGTCCGCCCCGCGGTGGGGGTGCCGACGACGGCGTCGCCGGTCCCGCCATACCTCTGGAGAAGCGCCGCGAAGCCGCCGAGCAAGGTCATGAAAAGGGTCGCTCCGCTCTGCCGGCCGAGCGTGCGCAGAGCCTCGACCAGGGTGGCGGGCAGCGGCCGGAGGCGGATGGCGCCGCGGAAGGTCTGCACCGGCGGGTGCGGCCGGTCATAGGGGAGCGCCACCTCCGCGGGGGCCTCCGCCAGATGCCCGCGCCAGAAGGCGAGCAGCGCCTGCAGGGCCGCACCCTGGAGCCAGCCGCGCTGCCAGAGGGCGAAGTCGGCGTACTGGACCGGGAGCGGCGGCAGCGCCGGGGGCCTCCCCGCGACGAACGCCGCATAGAGCGCCGCCACCTCGCGCAGGAGGACGCCGATCGACCAGCCGTCCGAGGCGATGTGGTGCTGGGTGAGGAGGAGGATGTGCTCGGTGGCGTCCAGCCGCAGGAGGGCGGTGCGCAGCATGTGCGGAGAGGTGAGCCGGAACGGGCGCCGCGCCTCGGCCGTGGCGAGGCGGCGGACCTCGGCTTCCCGCACAGCGGCCGGCAGGGCGGCGAGATCGGCGAGCGGCAGCTCGACCGCGTACGGCGGCTCGACCCGCTGCACGGGGAGCCCGCCGGTCTCGGGAAAGCGGGTGCGCAGCGCCTCGTGGCGCCGCACGACCTCGCCGAACACGGCGGCGAGCACCGGTGGGCGCAGCCGGCCGCGCAGGTGGAGGGCGGCCGGCAGGTTGTAGAACGGGCTGTCGGGCTGCAACCGGTCGAGGAACCAGAGGCGCTGCTGCGCGAAGGAGAGCGGGAGATCGCCGCCGTGCGGGGCCGCCACGAGGGGCGGCAGGGCCACCGCGCCGCCCTGCCGCGCCTGCGCCATGGCGGCCTCCACGGCCGCGGCCAGATCGGCGAGCACCGGCGCCTCGAAGAGCTGGCGGAGCGGAATCTCGACGCCGAACGTCTCGCGCAGGCGCGAGGCGACGCGCAGAGCGAGCAGCGAGTGCCCGCCCAGCGCGAAGAAATCGTCGCCGGCCCCGATGCCGGGGACCTCCAGGACCTCCTCCCAGATCCCGGCGAGCACCTCCTCCGTCGGGGAAAGCGCGCCGGCCACCGTCCCGGCGGAGCCGCGCGGGCCGGCCGGCTCGGGGAGGCGGCGCCGGTCCACCTTGCCGTTGGGCGTGAGCGGGAGGGCCGCGACGGTCACGAACGCCGACGGCACCAGCGCCTCGGGGAGGCTCCGGGCGAGCGCGGCGCGCAGGTCCACGGCGGCGAGGTCCACCCCCTCCTCCCGCGGCACGATCCAGGCGATCAGCCGTTTCTCCTCGGCCCCGCGGCGGTCGGCGCGGACGTCCACCACGGCCTCGCGGACCCCCGGGAGGCGGCCGAGCGCGGCCTCGATCTCCCCGGGCTCGACCCGGATGCCGCGGATCTTCACCTGCCGGTCGAGGCGGCCGAGGAACTCCAGGGAGCCGTCGGCCAGGCGCCGCGCCCGGTCGCCGGAGCGGTAGAGGCGCACGCCGCCTTGCGCGGAGAAAGGATCGGGGATGAGCTTCTCCGCCGTCTGATCCGGACGCCCCAGGTAACCGCGCGCCACCCCCTCGCCGCCGAGGCACAGCTCCCCGGCGGCGCCGACAGGGACCAGGCGCCAGGCCGCGTCGAGCACGTGCAGGGTGGTGTTGGCGAGCGGCCGGCCGATCGGGACGGGATGGCCCGGCCGCACCTCCTCCACCCGGTGGGTGCAGGTGCCGGTCGTGTTCTCGGTGGGGCCATAGCCGTTGAACAGAAGGCAGCCGGGCAGCCGGCGCCGCGCCTTCGCCACGTGCGGCGCCGAGAGGACGTCACCGCCCGCCAGCAGCCGGCGCACGCCGCGCAGCCGGTCCAGAGGGCCGTCCACCATCTGGTGGAAGAGCCCGGCGGTGAGCCAGAGGGTGGTGACGCCGTGGCGCTCAACCGCCGCGGCCAGCTCCGCCACCGCCGGGACCTCCGGCAGCACCGCGGTGCGCCCGCCGTTCAGCAGCGGCGCCAGGATCTCGAACGTGGTGCCGTCGAAGGAGATCGGGGCGAGCTGGAGGAAGACCTCGTCCGGAGTCCCCTCGATCAGCGACGTGCCGCGCACGAAGCGCACCACGTTGGCATGGCTCACCCCCACCGGCTTGGGCTCTCCGGTCGAGCCCGAGGTGTACATCACATAGGCGAGGCCCGCGGGGTCACCGGCGCCGGCCGGCGGCTCCATCGGCGGCCCGGCCGGCGGCCCGGCGATCCGCTCCGCGTCGCGGTCGAGGCACAGGCAGCGCAGGCCGGCCGGCAGCACGGAGCGCAGCGTCTCGCGGGTGAGCACCACCTCCACCCCGGCATCGCGGACCATCCAGGCGAGGCGCTCGGCGGGAACGTCCGGGGCGAGCGGCACGTAGGCGCCGCCGGCCAGGGTGACCCCCATCATGGCGGCGACCATCTCCGGCGAGCGCTCCAGGCAGAGCCCCACGGGCACCTCCGTCCCCACGCCCAGGGCGCGCAGGGCGTGCGCCAGCCGGTTGGCGCGGCGGCCGAGCTCGCCGTAGGTCAGCTCCGCGGTGCCGCAGGAGACCGCCACGCGATCGGGCGCGCCGCGCACCACCTCGGTGAAGAGGGCGCCGAGCGTGCGGCCGCGCGGGATCTGCGACGCCGTGTCGTTCCACTCGACGGCGACCTGGTGGCGCTCCGCCTCGCCCAGGATCTCGAGATCCGCGAGGGCGCGCTCCGGCGCCGCGGCGATCCCCGCCAGCAGGGCGACGTACTGCCCGGCCAGCCGGGCGATGGTCGTGGCGTCGAACAGCGAGGCGTCGTAGTGGAGCGCGAGGGTCACCCCGTCCGCCGCTTCGAACAGCATGGCGGTCAGCTCGAAGGTGGCGGCCTCGGCGCTGCGCCGCGCCGGAGCGAGGGACAGCCCCCGCCAGCCTCCGGCCGGGGCCGCGGGTGCGGTGTAGAGGCCGAAGAGCACCTCGAACAGCGGATTGCGGCCGGGGTGCAGCTCCAGCCGCCGCTCCAGGCGCAGCTCTTCGACCAGCCGCTCGAAGGGCAGGTCCTGGTGCGCATAGGCGCCGAGGGCCACCTCGCGGACCTGCGCCAGCAGCCGGGCGAAGGAGGGCTCTCCGGCGAGGTCCAGCCGCAGGGCGAGGGTGTTGACGAAGAAGCCGATCAGCCCCTCGGTCTCACGCACCGTGCGGTTCGCGATCGGCGAGCCGATCACCAGATCGCTCTGCCCGCTGTGGCGGCCGAGCAGGGCGGCGAAGGCGGTGAGCAGGGCCATGAAGCGCGTCGCGTCGCCCGCGCGGCCGAGGCCGGTCAGGGCCTCCACCAGCGGCGGCGGGAGCCGCGTCTCCAACCGCCCGCCGCGCGGCGTGCGCGCCGGATCGCGCGGCCGGTCGGCCGGCGGCTCCAGGACCGGCGGCTCGTCGACGAAGCGCTCGCGCCAGTACGTCACCTGCCGCTCCAGGGCCTCCCCTTGGAGCCAGCCGCGCTGCCAGACGGCGAAGTCCGCGTACTGCACCGGCAGCCCGGGGAGCGGCGACGGACGCCCCGCCGCAAAGGCCCCGTAAAGCGCGCCCAGCTCCTCGACCAGGACGCCCAACGACCAGCCGTCGCAGGCGGCGTGGTGGACGGTGAGGAGGAGCAGGTGCTCCGCGGCGGCGGTGCGCAGGAGGAGGGCACGCAGGACGGGCGGACGCGCGAGATCGAGCGGCGCGCGCGTCTCCGCACGTTCCAGGCGATCGGCCTCGCGCTCCGGCGCGGCGAGCGCCGTGAGGTCGATGCACGGCACGGCGAGCCCGGCCTCCTCCGCGGGGACCACCCGCTGCACCGGCCGGCCGCCGCTCTCCTCCAGGGCGGTGCGCAGCACCTCGTGGCGGCGGACGATCTCCGCGAGCGCACGCTCCAGGGCGCCCGCGGCGAGGGGACCGCGCAGCTGGAGCCCCAGCGGCAGGCTCCAGGCCGCGCCGCCCGGTTGCAGGCGCTCCAGGAACCAGAGCCGGCTCTGGGCGAAGGAGAGCGGCGCGGGACCCTGCGTCTCCCGGCGCCGGAGCGGCGGCCGGACGGGAGCGGCGGCGGTGTGCAGCAGGCGCTCCACCCGCCCGGCCAGACCGGCCACGGTCGGCGCGTCGAACAGGTCGCGCAGCGGCAGCTCGACGCCGAACGCCTCGCGCAGGCGCGAGACCAGCCGGGTGGCCAGCAGGGAGTGGCCGCCGTGGGCGAAGAAGTCGTCGTCGATCCCCACCGCTTCGAGGCCGAGGAGATCGGTCCACAGGGCCGCGATCCGCTCCTCGGTGCGGGTGCGCGGCAGGCGGTGCTCCGCCCCCCGCGCCGCTCCCGGCGCGGGCAGGGCGCGGCGGTCGAGCTTGCCGTTGGGGGTGAGCGGCAGGGCGTCGAGGAGCACCAGCGCCGCCGGCACCAGATAGGCGGGGAGCCGCTCGCGCAGGCCGGCGAGCAGAGCCTCCGTCTCCAGAGAGACCCCTTCCCGCGGCACGGCGTAGCCCACCAGCTCGAGCCCCCGCTCCGCGCTCTCCCGGACGGCCACAGCGGCCTCCCGCACGCCGGGCAGCTCGCGCAGCACCGCTTCGGCCTCGCCCGGCTCGATGCGAAAGCCGCGGATCTTGACCTGCCGGTCGAGCCGGCCGAGGAAATCCACCGCGCCGTCCGGCCGCAGGCGGACGCGGTCCCCCGTCCGGTAGAGCCGGCCGCCCGGCGCACCGTGGAGGGCGGCGAACGGATCGGGGACGAAGCGCTCCGCGGTCAGCTCCGGCCGCCCGTGATAGCCGCGGGCCAGGCCGTCGCCGCCCAGGCAGAGCTCGCCCTCCGCCCCCAGGGGAACCGGGCTCAGGAGACGGCCGAGGACGTAGCCCTGCGTATTGGAGAGCAGCCGGCCGATGGGGACCGCGGTCTCCTCCTCCCCCACCTCCGCGATGCGGTGCCAGCAGGCGAACGTGGTGCTCTCGGTGGGGCCGTAACCGTTCAGCAGGCGTTGCGGAGCGCCGTGCGCCAGCACCGCGCGGAGCCGGCGCGGATCGAGCGCCTCGCCGCCCACCAGCAGATGGCGGAGGCCACGGAACGCCGCCGGTGCCTCCAGGGCCATCTGGTTGAACAGCGAGGCGGTCAGGAACATCGCGGTGATCCGCTCGCGCGCCAGCTCCGCCGCGAACGCGGCCGGGGAGAGCAGCACCTCGCGGCCGATCCCCACCAGGCAGCCGCCGTGGAGGAGCGCCCCCCAGACCTCGAAGGTGGCGGCATCGAACGAGGCGTTCGAGACCTGCGCCAGGCGGTCGTCCGGCCCGAGGGCCACGTAGCCGGTGGCGAACAGCAGGCGGACCACCGCGCGGTGCGGGACCGCCACCCCCTTCGGCCGTCCGGTGGAGCCGGAGGTGTACATCACGTAGGCGAGCCGGCCGGGGTCCACGGAGACGCCGGGGGCGGCGTCCGGCCCCGGCCCGTCCACGAGATCCTCCGCCGTCAGCACGACCGCCGCACCGGCATCCGCGGCCATCCAGGCGCGCCGCTCCGCCGGATAGCCGGGATCGAGCGGCAGGTAGACGCCGCCGGCTTTCAAGATGCCGAGCATCCCCACCACCCAGGCGGCGGAGCGCTCCACGCAGAGGCCCACCGGCTCCTCCGGCGCGAGGCCGCGGGCGAGGAGGCGCCGGGCCAGCCGGTTCGCCCGGCGGTCGAGCTCGCGGTAGGTCAGGGTCTCGCCGGGGTAGCGCACCGCCTCTGCTTCGGGCGTCCGTCGCACCTGCGCCGCGAACAGCTCCGGCAGGCTCGCCCGGGGCGGGCGGGAGGCCGTGTCGTTCCATTCGCCGAGGAGCTGCCACCGCTCCCCCTCGCCGAACGGATCGAGCGCCGAAAGCGGACGCTCCGGCGCCGCCACGGCCGCGGCGAGCAGATGGGCGAAGGTGGCGGCCAGGCGCGCCGCGGTCGGCGCGTCGAAGAGGTCGCTCCGGTGCTCCAGCCCACCGCGGAGCCGCCCGCCCGCCTGCTCCAGCGCCAGCACCAGCTCGAACTTGGCCGTGGTGGTGGCGATCGCGAGCGCAGTGGCCGCGAGGCCGGGGAGCGTCCACTCCTCCGGCCGGCGGTCGAGGGTGAGGAGCACGTTGAAGAAGGGGGTGAAGCGCGGATCGCGCGCCGGCCGCAGCTCCTCGACGAGCTTCTCGAACGGCACGTCCTGGTGCGACCAGGCGGCGAGCGCCACCGCGCGGGCGCGCTCCAGCAGGACGGCGAAGCCGGGATCGCCGGAGAGGTCGAGGCGCAGGGCCAGGGGATTGACGAAGAAGCCGATCAGCCCCTCGATCTCGCGGCGCCCGCGGTTGGCCACCGGCGACCCGATCACCAGGTCCTCGGCGCCGGTGAGCCGGGCGAGGGTGGCGCCGAAGGCCGCGAGGAGGGTCATGAACAGCGTCGCCCCCCGCCGCCGCCCCCACCCGTCCAGCTCCTCCGCCAGAGCCGGGGGCAGCTCCACGGGCACGCTCCGCCCCGCCACGCCCACCGACGCCGGACGCGGCCGGTCCACCGGCAGCTCCAGCCCCGGCGGCACACCGTCCAGCGCCGCCCGCCAATGGGCGATCTGCGCCTCCAGCGCCGCACCCTGGAGCCATCGCCGCTGCCAGACCGCGAAGTCGGCGTACTGCACCGGCAGCTCCGGCAAGGACGGGGCGAGGCCGCCGGTACACGCCGCGTAGAAGGCGGCCAGCTCGCGCGCGAAGATCCCCATCGACCAGCCGTCGCCGGCGATGTGATGGAGGACGGCCACCAGGGCCTGCTCCCCGGCACCGAGGAGCAGCAGGCAGGCGCGCAGGAGAGGCCCCGCCGCCAGGTCGAACGGCCGGCGGGTCTCCGCGGCGACGAGGCGCTGCAGGACGTCTTCCCGCGCCGCGGCCGGGAGCGCCGTCAGATCGATTCGCGGCAGGCGCACCGGACCCGCCGCCTGGATCACCTGCACGGGCCGGCCGTCCACCGCCCGAAAGGTGGTGCGCAGCGCCTCGTGCCGGCCGGCGAGCGCGCCGAGGCTCCGCTCCAGGGCCGCGGCGTCGAGCCGGCCGGCGAGCCGCCAGGCGCCGGGGACGTTGTAGAGCGGGCTCTCCGGCAGCATCTGGTCGAGGAACCAGAGCCGCTCCTGGGCGAACGAGGCCGGCGGGTCCCCCTGCCGCGGCACCGGCACCAGAGGCGGCAGATCCAACCCTGCGGCGGCGGAGGCGATCCGCGCCGCGAGCCCCTCCACGGTGGGCGCCTCGAACAGGGCGCGCAGCGGCAGGTCCACCCCGAACAGCTCGCGCACCCGCGCCACCGCCTGCGTCGCCAGGAGCGAATGGCCGCCGTGGGCGAAGAAGTCGTCGCGGATCCCCACGCGCCGCCCCAGGAGGTCTTCCCAGAGGCCGAGCAGCAGCTCCTCGGCGGGAGTGCGCGGCAGGTCCGGCGCGGGCGCGGCGGCGGCCTCCTCCGGCGTAGGGAGGCGCGCGCGGTCCACCTTGCCGTTCGCCGTCAGCGGCAGCTCCGGCAGGACGACGAAGGCGGACGGGATCATGAAGTCCGGCAGGGTCCGCCGCAGGTGCGCGGCGAGATCCGCGGGCCCGGCCCCGTCCGTGGCCACCCAGGCGACGAGGCGTCGGCCGCCCGCCCGATCCGGGGAGGCGGCGGCGAGGGCGCCGCGCACCGCCGGATGGCTCGCGAGGGCGGCCTCGATCTCCCCCGGCTCGATACGGAAGCCGCGGATCTTGACCTGCCGGTCGATCCGCCCGAGGAAGTCGAGCGCTCCATCGGGGAGATGGCGTGCCAGGTCGCCCGTGCGATAGAGGCGCTCCCCGGGCTCCGCCGCCAGCGGATCGGGCACGAAGCGCTCCGCGGTGAGATCGGGGCGGCGCCGGTAGCCGCGCGCCAGGCCGCCGCCACCCAGGTACAGCTCGGCCGGCGCTCCGGCCGGCACCGGCCGGAAGCTCCGGTCGAGCAGGCAGGCCCGCGTGCCGTCGATCGGCCGGCCGATCGGGACCGTGCCCTCCCACGCCTCCGGCCGGCGCATCGGGTACGTCGTGCTGAACGACGTGGTCTCGGTGGGGCCGTAGCAGTTCAGCAGGACGAGGGGACCGGGCTCGGCGAGCAAGGCGGCGGCGCGAACCGGCGAGACGACGTCGCCGCCCGCGAGAAGCCGGCGCACCCGGCGGAGCACCGGCGCGTGCCGCTCGGCCATTTGATGGAACAGGCCCGCGGCCAGCAAGAGCACCGAGACGCGGTGGCGCTCGATGGCGCCGGCCAGCTCGGCGAGCGAGGGCGTCTGCGGCGGCGGCACCTCCAGCCGGGCCCCCGTGAGCAACGGCCGCCAGATCTCGAACGTCGAGGCGTCGAACGACAGCGGCGCGAGCTGGAGAAAGACGTCGCCCTCCTGCGCATCGACGGCGCCCTCCGCCGAGATCAGCCGCGCCACGTTGCCGTGGGTGACCGCGACCCCCTTCGGCCGCCCGGTGGAGCCCGAGGTGTAGAGCACGTAGGCCAGGCTCTCCGCCACGGCCCGGCCGCGCAGGGGTTTCCCGCCCGCCTCTGCGCGCGAGAGGCCCTCGTCCAGAGAGACCACGGGGATCGAAACGGCGGGGAGGGCCGCGCGGAAGCGCTCCTGGACCACCACGGCCGCCAGCCCGGCGTCCGCGATCTGGAACGCCATGCGCTCCGCAGGGAGGGCCGGGTCCAGGGGGACATAGGCGCCCCCCGCCTGGAGGATGGCGAGGAGCGCGGCGATCCTCTCCGGCGAGCGTTCGGCCGCGAGGCCGATCAGCGGCTCCGGCCCCAGGTCCAGCGCCGCGAGGCGCCCGGCGAGCGCCCGGGCACGGGCCTCCAGCTCGCCGTAGGAGAGGCAGCCGGCTTCACCCGCCACCGCCACCGCGTCGGGCGCCCGCGCCACCTGCGCCGCGAACAGCTCGTGGAGGCAGGCGCCGTGCGGCAAGGGGGAGGAGGCGCCGCAGACCGCGCCGGACCACTCGCGGAGGATCTGGTGGTGCTCGGCCTCCGCGAGCAGGGGGAGGGCGGAAAGGGGACGCTCCGGCGTGGCGGGCGCACCGTCCAGGAGGGTGTTGAAATGGCCGTGCAGGCGCCGCACGGTCGTGGTGTCGAACAGCGCGCGCGCCCAGGTCCATTGCCCTTCCAGCCCCCGCGGGCTTTCCCAGAAGGCGAGCGCCAGGTCGAATTTCGCCGCGCCGGTCTCCACCTCCTCGCCGCGGAGCGCCGCGCCCGGCAGCTCCAGCTCCGGCAGAGGCGCACCGAGGAGGCTGAACAGGACGCGGACGAACGGCGCCCGGTCCAGGCTCCGCTCCGGCGCCAGCTCCTCGACCAGGGTCTCGAACGGCAGGTCCTCGTGGGCATAGGCGCCCAGGCTCGTCCGCCGCACCCGCGCGAGCAGCTCGGCGAACGGCGGATCCCCGGCGAGCGGCGCCCGCAGGACCAGGGTGTTGACGAAGAATCCGATGAGCCCCGCGGTCTCGGGCCACCGGCGGTTCGCCACCACGGTGCCGGTGGCGAAGTCCTCCGCGCCCGAGAAGCGCCCGAGCAGGGCCTGGAACGCCGCCAGGAGCACCATGGCCGGCGTGGCCCCCGCCGGCCGGCCGGCCGCCGCCACCGCCTCCCCGCGAGCCGGCGGCAGGAGGAAGCGGAAGGCGCCGCCGCGCCGATCCGGCCACGCACCGGGCGGGTGGTCCACGGGCAGCTCCAGGGCCGGCAGGCCGTGGAGCTGCCCGCGCCAGTACGCGAGGAGCGCCGGCAGCGCGCCCGGCAGCCATTCCCGCTGGCCCGCCGCAAAGTCGGCGTACTGCACCGGCAGGGCGGGGAGCGGCGCGGGCTCGCGCCGCAGGCCGGCGGCGTAGAGCGCCTGGAGCTCCCGCGCGAAGATGCCCATCGACCAGCCGTCGGAGACGACGTGGTGCAGGTTGAGCAGGAGCGTCCATCGCGCGGCACCGCGCCGCACCAGGGTGGTGCGCAGGAGCGGCCCGCGCGCCAGGTCGAACGGCCGCGCCCCCTCCGCCCGCGCCAGCCGTGCCGCCTCCGCCTCCCCGCCCGGAAGCCCGCACAGATCGACCACCGGCAGGGTCCAGGAGGCGGCGGCCGGAGCGATCACCTGCACCGGCTCCCCCGCCACGGCGGTGAACGTGGTGCGCAGCGCCTCGTGCCGGCGGACGATTGCGCCGAGGCTCCACGCCAGGACGGCGGCGTCGAGCGCGCCGTCGATCTGCAGCGCGAACGGGAGGTTGTAGGCGGCCGAGCCGGGATCGAGCCGGTCGAGCAGCCAGAGCCGCCGCTGGGCGAAAGAGGCCGGCAGGGCGCCGACGCGCGGCACGGGCCGGAGCGGAGGAGGCGCCGTCTCCTCCGCGATGCGCCCGGCGAGCGCCTCGACCGTCGGCGCCGCGAAGAGCCAGGCGGCCGGCACGCGCACCCCGAGCGCCCGCTCCGCCTCGTGGGCGAGCCGCAGGGCGAGGAGCGAATGGCCGCCGAGGGCGAAGAAGTCGTCGTGGACGCCCACCACCGCGCGCCCGAGGACCGCGGCCCAGACCACGGCCAGCCGCTCCTCCAGCTCCGTCCGCGGGGCGGCGAAGCCGGCGCCCTCCGGCCCGCCCGCGCGTTCTGGAGCCGGCGGCGCCGGCAGGGCGCGGCGGTCCACCTTGCCGTTCGGCTGGCGCGGCAGCTCCGCCAGGAGGACGAAGGCGGCGGGCACCAGGGGCGCCGGCAGCCGGGCACCGAGGAAGGCGCGCAGGCCGGCCGCGTCCACCTCCCCCTCCGGCCCGGCGACCACGTACGCCACCACCCCCCGGCCGCCGGGCAGGTCCTCGCGCACCGCCGCGACCGCCTGGGCGACGCCGGGGTGCTCGGCGAGCACGGCCTCGATCTCGCCCAGCTCGATGCGGAAGCCGCGCACCTTGACCTGGCTGTCCGCCCGGCCGAGGAAGTCGATCTCGCCGGAGGGGAGCCGGCGCGCCAGGTCGCCCGTGCGGTAGAGCCGCGCACCCGGCGCGCCGCCGAGAGGATCGGGAAGGAAGCGCTCGGCGGTCAGCTCCGGCCGTCCCAGGTAGCCGCGGGCGAGCCCGATGCCTCCCACCTGAAGCTCGCCGGGCACCCCCAGCGGGACCGGCTGCAGGCCGGCATCCAGCAGGTGGACCTGGAGGTTCGGCAGCGGCCGGCCGATCGCGAGGCGGATCTCCCCCTCCGGCTCGACGCCCACCGTGGCGGTGGTGGTCGTTTCGGTGGGGCCGTAGGCGTTGTAGAAGCGGCGCCCCTGCCGCCAGAACGCGGCGACCTCGGGCGGGCAGGCCTCCGCGCCGGTGACCAGCACACGCAGCCGCGGCAGCCCGGCGCGCGGCAGCACGGCCAAGGCGGACGGCGGAAGGTTGAGCACCGTGATCTCCTCGCGCGCCACGAGACCGGTCAGCGCCGGGCCGGGCAGCAGCTCCTCCTCCCGCGCGAAGACCAGGCAGGCCCCGGCGCCCAGGGTCATGCAGATCTCCCAGATCGAGGCATCGAAGCTCATCGACGCCCGCTGCAGCACCCGGTCGCCCGGTCCCAGGTCGAACAGCCCGGTCAACGCCCGCGTCAGGTTCGCGAGGCCGCGGTGCGGCACCTCGACCCCCTTGGGCCGGCCGGTGGAGCCGGAGGTGTAGATCACGTAGGCGAGATGGTCCGGCAGCAGGCCGCCCGCCGTCTCCTCCTCATCACCCTCCGCGTCCAGCCCGGCGGCCTCCTCCTCCAGGCGGTCGAGGCGGAGCGCCGCGGCGCGGTGGCGCGGCAGGTGCCCGCCGAGGCTCTCCTCGGTGAGCAGGAGCGGCGCGCCGGAATCGTCCAGCATGAAGGCCAGGCGCTCGGCCGGCCAGGTGGGATCGAGCGGCACGAAGGCGCCGCCCGCCCGGAGCACGGCGAGGAGGGCGACGAGCACCCCGGGGGAGCGCTCCAGGGCCAGGGCCACCCGCACCTCGGGACCGACCCCTTTCTGCCGCAGGAGAGCCGCCAGGCGCCGGACCCGCCGGTGCAGCGCGCGGTAGGTGAGGACCTCCCCGGCCAGCTCCGCCGCCGGAGCGTCCGGATGGAGCAGCGCCTGCGCCGCGAACAGGCGGTGGGCGAACGGCTCGGGCAACGCCGCGCCGGTGTCGTTCTGCTCCACCACGAGCTGGTGCCGCTCCGCGGCCGTGAGGAAGGGGATCTCGCCGGCCGGCCGATCCGGAGCCGCCACCGCGGCGCCCAGCAGGACCTCCAGGTGAACCGCCAGGCGCGCGGCGGTCACCGTGTCGAACAGGTCGCGGCCATGCTCCAGGACCCCCGCGAGGCCACCTTCCTGCCCCTCTTTCCCCTCTTCCAGGGCGAGGGTGAGGTCGAACCGCGAGGCCCCGGTGTGCACCGGCAGCGGCGTGGCCGTCAGGCCGGGCAGCGCCGGCAGGACGGCCGGTGCGTTCTGGAGGACCAGCAGCACCTGGACGAGCGGCGCCGCGGCCGGGCTGCGCTCGGGCCGGAGCGCTTCGACGAGCGCCTCGAACGGCAGCTCCTGGTGCGCGAAGGCGGCCAGCGCGCGCGACCGTGCCTGCTCCACCAGAGCGGTGAACGAGGGGCTCCCGCCGAGGCGGATGCGCAGCGCCAGAAGGTTCGCGAAGAAGCCGATCAGCCCCTCGGTCTCGACCGGCCGGCGGTGGGCCACCGGCGTGCCGAGGACCACGTCGTCCTGCCCGCTCCAGCGGCCGAGGAGGGCGGCGAAACCCGCCAGGAGGACCATGAACGGCGTGGCCCCGGCGCGCCGGCCGAGCGCCGCGACGTCGCTCCCCAGAGGAGCCGGCCAGGCGACCGGCAGCGCCGCTCCGCGATGGCTCGCCACCGCCGGCCGTGGGCGATCCGCCGGCAGCTCCAGGACCGGCGGCGCTCCGGCCAGCTCCGCACGCCAGAAGGCGAGGGAGCCCTCCCAGCCCCCGGCCTCCGCCCGGCGCCGCTGCCAGACCGCGACGTCGCCCACCTGCACCGGCAGCTCCGGCAGCGGCGAGGGGCGTCCCGCGCCGAACGCCGCGTAGAGCGCGCCCACCTCGCGCGCCAACACGCCGAGCGACCAGCCGTCGGCGACGATGTGATGGAGGGTCACGAGGAGCGCATGCCGCTCCGTGCCCAGACGGACCAGCCGCAGGCGCAGCAGCGGCCCGCGCGCCAGGTCGAACGGCCGGGCCGCCTCCTCCGCGGCGATCCGCGCCAGCTCGGTCGTGCGCCGGTCCTCGGCGAGAGCGCCCAGATCGATCACCGGCAGGTCGATCCCGATCAGGCAGGCCGGCCCCGGTGGCGCCACCACCTGCACCGCCGCGCCGTCCTGGGCGGCGAAGACCGTGCGCAGCGCCTCGTGGCGGCGGACCACCTCGGCGAAGGCCGCCTGCAGCACCGCGGCGCGCAGCGGGCCGTCGAGGAGGTACCCGCCGGGCATGTTGTCGACCGCGCCCGCTCCCTGCACCTGATCGAGGAACCAGAGCCGCTGCTGCGCGAACGACAGCGGCAGAGCGCCGCCGCGCCCGTCGCGCGGCACCGGCACGGGCGGCGGCGTGGCGGGAAGGCCGGTGCGCAGGGCCGCCTCCACGACCGCCGCGAGGCCGGCCGGCGTGGGGTGCCGGAACACGTCGGCGAGAGGAATCTCGACGCCCGCCACGGCGCGCAGCCGCGCCACGAGCTGCGCCGCGCGCAACGAATGCCCGCCGAGCGCGAAGAAATCGTCCGCCGGGCCGGCCGCCTCGACACCCAGAAGCTCCGCCCACAGGCCGGCCAGCAGCTCCTCGATCCAGGTGCGCGGTACGGCGGCCTCCTCCTCTCCGCGCCGGTCCACCGCGCGCGGCAGAGGCCGGCGGGCCAGCTCCCGCCGGTCCACCTTGCCGCTCGGTGTGAGCGGCAGGCTCTCCACCCAGATGAAGACCGCCGGCACCATCACCGCCGGAAGCCGGCGGCCGGCCTGCGCCCGCAGGGCAGCCGTCGCAGCCGGCGCGCCCGCGGCGACCAGGAACGCCACCAGCCGGGGCTCCCCCGCGGCCTCGTGCCCGAGCACGACCGCGGCCTCGCGCACTCCGGGATGCCCGACGAGCACCTGTTCGATCTCCCCGAGCTCGATGCGGAAGCCGCGCAGCTTCACCTGCGCGTCGATCCGCCCCAGCAGCTCGAGCGTGCCGTCGAGCCGGCGGCGGGCAAGGTCCCCCGTGCGGTAGAGGCGGCCACCGTGATCCGACGGATCGCCAAGGCCATCCGGGATGAAACGCTCGGCGGTCAGCTCCGGCCGGCCCAGATAGCCGCGGGCCAGGCCGGCGCCGCCGATCGCCAGCTCCCCCACCGACCCCGGCGGCACCGGCTCTCCCCACGGGCCGAGCAGGTGCACCGCGGTGTTCGCGACCGGCCGGCCCACCGGCACCGGGCCGCAGCCCGGCCGCACCCGCTCCACGGTGCTCCAGATCGTCGTCTCGGTCGGGCCGTAGACGTTGCGGAGCGACGCCACCCGCGGCAGCAGAGCCTCCGCCAGGTCGCGCGGCAGCGCCTCGCCGCCGCACAGGGCGGTGAGGCGCGGCTCGCCCGGCCAGCCCGCCGCGAGGAGGAGGCGCCAGGTGGCCGGCGTGGCTTGCAGGACCGTGGCCTGCGACGACCGGAGCAGCTCGGCGAGGTGCGTCCCGTCCGCCGCCGTCGCGCGGTCGGCCAGCGCGATCCGCGCTCCGGCCACCAGGGGGAGCCACAGCTCCAGGCCCGCGATGTCGAAGGCGAACGTGGTGACGGCGCAGAGCGTGTCGTCCGCCGCCAGCCCCAGCTCGCCCTGGAACGCGGCCAGCAGGTTCGACAGCTCGCGGTGGCGCACCTCGACCCCCTTGGGCCGCCCGGTCGAGCCCGAGGTGTACATCACATAGGCGAGATGGCCGGGGTCCACCGACGGCCAAGGCCCGTCTGGCTCCTCCTCGCGCAGCTCCAGGCCGGCCAGATCCACCGTCCGCAGCCCCGCCGGGAGAGCCGCCGCCGAAGGCCCCTCGTGCAGCAGCACCGCGGCGCCGCAGTCCTCCAGCACCCAGGCGGTGCGCTCCGCCGGGTGGCCCGGATCGAGCGGCACGTACGCGCCGCCGGCCCGCAGCACGGCGAGCAGGGCGGCCACCGCCCGGGAGGACCGCTCCAGCGCCACCGCCACCCGCACCTCGGGGCCGACCCCCAGCCCGCGCAGGTGACGGGCGAGCACGGCGGATCGCCGGTCCAGCTCGCCATAGGTCCACACCGTGCCCGCGAACAGCACCGCCGGAGCCTCCGGCTGCCGCCGGGCCTGTGCTGCAAAAAGAGAGTGGACCGGCTCGCGCGGGATCGGTGCGGCGGTGTCGTTCCATTCCGCCGCGACCTGCCGGCGCTCGCCCTCCGCCAGGAGCGGGAGATCCGACAGGCGGGCCGCGGGAGCGTCGGCGATCCCCGCCAGCAGGGTCGCGAGCTGCCGCGCCAGCCGGCCGATCGTGGGGCCGTCGAAGAGCGCGGTGTCGTACTCCAGGGCCGCGGTGAGCCCGCCCCCGATCGGCGCCACCTGAAGCGTGAGGTCGAGCTGGGCGCCGGATCGCGGGACGGCGAGCGTGGCGGCGGCGAGATCCCCCAGCTCCAGCGGGACCCCTTCGAGCCCCACCGCGAGCGCCGCGAAGCCCTCCCCCGTCCCGCGGGGAGCCGCCTGCCAGGAGAGCATCACCTGGAACACCGGCGACCGGCTCGCCTCGCGCGTGCCGCCCAGCCGCTCGGCGAGCCAGGAGAAAGGAGCGTCCTGGTGCGCGAAGGCGTCCAGAGCCGTGCGCCGGATGCGCCCCAGCAGCTCCCGGAACGCCGGATCGCCCGCGAGATCGCCGCGCAGGACGATCGGATTCACCAGGTAGCCGACCACCCCCGCCAGGCGGGACGTGCGGCGGCCGGCGGTGGGCGCACCGACCGGCAGGTCGACGCGCCCGGTGTGCCGCAGGAGCAGCACGTCGAACGCCGCGAGCACGAGCATGAAGAGCGTCGCCGACTCCTCCGCGGCCAGGGCGGCCAGGCGGTCCAGCGGCACCCCGTCGAGCCGCTCCACCCACCGGGCACCGCGGAACCTCCGCACCGGCGGGCGCGGCCGATCCGCCGGCAGATCGAGAGGCGGCGGGCTCCCCGCGAGCCGGTCGCGCCAATACGCCCACAGCCGCTCGCCGCGCTCTCCCGCCAGCCGCTCCGCCTGCCGGGCCACAGCCTCGGCGAACGGCACCGGCGGCGCCAGGTCCGCCGCCGCGCCTCCCGTCTCCTCCCGGTAGAACGCCCCCAGCTCCCGCGCGAGGATCGCCAGGGACCGGAAGTCGGAGATGATGTGGTGCACCGCCAGGAGGAGAACCGCACCGTCCGAACCGCCGGTCCAGATCCGCATCCGCACCAGCGGGCCCGTCACCAGGTCGAACGGCCGCTCCGCCTCCTCCCCCAACCGCAGCGCCAGAGCCCGCCGATCCGCAAACGGCTCGTCGAACACCCGGACATCGGCCGGCAGGCGCTCGTGGACGACCGGGACCGGCTCCCCCGCCGGGGCCTCAAACGTCGTCCGCAGCGCCGGATGCCGCGCCACGACCCGCTCCAGCGCACGGGTCATCGCCTCCGGATCGAACCCCCCGGGCACAACGACGGCCTCGGCGAGGATGTCCGCCGGGCTCTCCGGCGCCAACTGGTGGAGGAACCAGAGGGCGCGTTGGCCGGGGGAGACGAGGAGAGGCGAGGGGGGGCTCATGCGGATCGAGAGACCGGACTCTGCGGAGTCTACTTTGTCACACCGAGGATGGGTGCGGCGTAGTCCGGGAAAGTCGGGCATTGGCCTGGAAGATCCGGTGGAGTCCCGAAATGTCGCAGCCAGCCGAGGCGGGCCAGGCTCCGCGTTCACTCGGCGAGGCGCAGCCCGGACGGGTCCAGCAGGACGGGCGCCGGTCTGGGAGCCGCGGCTTCGGGGACCTGGCTCACCGGGGCGAGCACCAGCCGGCCTTCGACCGCAACGCGGCGGTGCCGGAAGCGGGCGATCTCGTCGCCCGGCCGGATCGTCGTGCCGAGCGCGATCCGGGCGGGGGCGTCACCCGCAAGCTCGATGACCACCTGCCCCAGATCCAGCTCCTCGCGCGGAGCGCCAGGGCGCGGCATCTTCTTGAGAGTGGGCACCGGCAGATACGTCCCGACCAGCCGCACCCACCGGCCGTCGAGCGGCCCGAGCTGCGCCGCCGTCGTGCAAAGCGGCGGAGCCGTCATTTGTCCGTCCTCACAGCGATCGAGGTGGCATGCGAGCCATGCGTGCCGGATTTCAGGTGCTGGTCGTGAAACGTCTGTTCCTTTCTGGTCGTCCCGTACATCCCGAAGTTCCACTCGCGGTTGATGAAGTCCGAGGACGACGCGACACCTTTGGAGGCGGCATAGGTGCCGGTCACGGCATAGTTCTCCAGGGTGATGTTGTCCGAGCCATCCTTCATGACGACACCGGCCCAGTGGAAGGTCCAGGCGTCCGTGCCGGGTTCGACGTGGAAGCCCGGCATGTCTCCCTCGGTCGCCATCGAGTAGGACTCGCCGACGTCTGGATTGGCATAGGCATTGATCCCCGCCTCCTTGTCGAACTTGTCCATGCCGGCATCCCCGAGGGCCAGGTACATGATTTTGGCCTCCGCAATGGTCGCCGGCTTGCGGATGACCTTGCTCTTGACCTGCGAGCCGGCGACACCCCCGACCACCCCACCGATGACACCCCCGATCACGGCGCCCGGCAAGGCGCCGACCTTGGCGCCGATGGCAGCCCCCACCACGGCACCCGCCACGGCACCGGTCCCGATGTGGCCCTCCAGGTCATAGTGGACTCCCTCCACCAGGAAGGCCTCGTTGTCCTTGCGCTGGATGAAACCGGGCATCAGATCCATGTAGACCTGATTGGCCATCCGATTCGGCGTCGTGTTGACCCAGCTCGACACCGACGGGTCGGAGATCCCTTTGCCCAGCTTGACCACGCCATTGTCCTTGTACACCACGCTGCGGTCTCCTCTTCCGGAAGAGCCCGTCACCGCGGCCGAGGCGCGGCCGCAATCCGACCACACCGCCATCGGGCCGCCGGACTTCCCCTCGCTGTCCTGGCCGCCGGGGGCGTTGGCGCCCTCGCACGCTGCGTGGGGGCTCCCCGGCTTCGGCAGGAAATGCGGCTCGACCCGCGTCAAGGAATTGCCGGCGACGCTCAGCGAGCCGCCCGCCGCCCGGAGCTCGATGGAGGAGCCCTGTTTTCCGGACGCCTGGAGCTTCGCGTTCGCTCCGCCGATGAGCCCCGGCGCCGCATAGAGCTGCTGAGGCCCCAGGTAGGCCGTCTGCTTTCCCTCTCCCACCGCCGCCTCGCCCGCGGTCGTCGTTTCCTTCGTGTAGCGCTGCACCACTCCCGCCCGGGCGACGGGGCTCACCGCCGGCCGGCTCAGCGCGGACGCGAGAAACCTCGGGGTCCCCGCCGCGGATCCGGCGCGTGACGCGCCGGCGGGGCGCGGGGAAGGCTCCGCCGCCGGAGTCGAACCGGCCCGGTGCCCCTGAACGGTCGTCAAAGCTCTCCCCATGGGTCACCTTCCTCTGGCAGTGAGCATCACATGGTTCTCAGGTGCTTTATGATCAAGCTGGCAAGGGCAGGGGCGTCCCTGTTCGGCAGCTGTGGCAGGTTCGGATTGAGCTGGGCGGCGATTTTCATCACCTGGTCGTCCGTGGCATGGAGAAGCTGCAGAGTGTTCGGATCGACGGTCCCCAAAATATCCGGTGGCAGGAGCTTCAAGAACTCGCGCTCTGCAATGAGAGCTTGGTATTCCTTCTCGAACTCCCATAGAGTGTCCAGCTCCTTGATCACAGCCTGCCGGCCGTGCGACATCTCGTGGGCCAGGACATCGGCGACCGTGGCCGGCGACGCCCCTCCCTCGAGAATGATCAGTTGAAATTCTTTGTTGTGGAGGCCGATCTTGCCCTTGGCCAGCTCACCCATGACGGACTTGGCACCGCGACTTGCGTTCAATTTATCGAAGCCGTGCTCCAGGAAAAAATTGAACAGCTTCTGGTATCTCCCTTCGCCGCCCGGTGGCACCACCAGGACCTTGCCTTGGTCGAGGTACCACTCGGCAGCACTCTTGAAAGCCTTGGCCAGCTCCTCATCCACGCCCGGGCGCGGGAGATTGCGGTAGATCTGCCGAACCGCCTTGAGGGTTTCATCGACCTTGCCGCTTCCTCCAAAGGCCTGCGCCAGAAGACGCCCCTGAGAGCTGGCAGGAAGACGGGTGCGGGAGGCCATCCAGACGAGGTCCTTCATCCCTTCGATGCCGCCCTTCGCCTTGGCCGCCAGGAGCGCCGTGCGCAGGGCCTTGAAGGCCGCGGCGGCACCGTAGACATCGGCGACGGCGGAGACGATGTCGATGGCCAGCCAGAGGAGAGACGGATCTTCCTGCGAGATCGCCTTCGCTTTGTCGAAGTCCGTGCCGGTGGCCGCGGACGCCAGGGCGTAGTTCTGGGCTTCCTCGTAGGCGGCGTAGAGGCTCAAGCCGGCTCCCATCACGGCGGCGGCGGCCGCGATGCCCGCGAGCAGGCTGCTGCCACCGGTGGGAATCGCGGCGAGCAACCCCAGGCCGACTGCCAGAAGGCCGAAAAGCATCTTGGAGGACTCGGCGTCGGCCTTGACCTTCGCCACGTTGTCCGCCGCCACCCGGCTCTGCATCGGCGTGGCGTTCATCTGGCGCATCGCGAGGTCGAGCATGCGCTGCTGGGACCAGACGTTGAAGCGCCCGCCCAGCTCGGACTCCACGGTCTGGATGTTGTTCAGCCGCTCATGGGCCGTCTCGCCGATCGACTGGGCAAGGGAGGCGGGACCTTGCCGGGCGAGCTGTTCCAGCCGGCCGGCTGAGCCGGGGCCGGTGGAATAGGCCGCGAGGATGGGAAACTCCGCCTGCTTCGTGTTGGCCAGCTCGGTGTATTCCTTCTCCGCCTCCTGCCAGGTCTTGCGAAGGCTTTCGGCGGTTTCCTGGAGAGCGGGCGGAATGAGGAACGGATTCGCCTGCGCCGCCTTCTCGACCGCTTCGCGGGCCGCGATCGACTGTTGGCCGGCTTCGTCCACCAGGCGGCGCTTCACCGCCATTTCGCCCGCGGCGACCTGGAGGCCTTTGCCGGCGGCTTCATTGCTCATGCGATACGCTGTGGTCGCAGGCCCTCCGCCAGAGTCCCCCACCTGCGTCTCGGTGATGCCGTAATGGGCCAGCTCCTTCTCGATCTGGGCCTTGCTGTTGGCGAGCAGCTCGCGGGTGACCGCGGTGGCCTTCTGCTCGAGCTGCTTCAAAAACTCCTTGTTGTCGAATTCGAGCCGGTTGATCTCCTCGCGCAGATACATCTGGATTTCATCGACCAGCTCCTTGCCGTGCTGCGCCTCCAGGCTGGCCTTCTGCGCCCAATCCATGTTGATGAAGCGCCAGGCGAAGGTGCTCGCCGCAGCCTCTCCCTTGGTGGCGGCGATCTGCTCGAGCTGGGAGCGTAGCCAGGCCGAGTCCGGCGCGAGGGCGACGCCTTCGAACGGGATCGTCGCGCCCTGCGGCGCGGCCGGTCCCTTGTCCTTGGGAGGCACGGTGCTGGCGTTCGGGCCGGGCATGCTGGCCGGCACGGAGGGGGAGGCGCCGGGCAAGGGATCTCGCTGGATGCCCGGCGGGCCGGCCGGGGAGGCGGCGCCCTGTTGCACCACATGGGTGGCCTCGTGAGCCATCAGCTCGATGTCGTCGGCGCTCTGGCCCGGGCCGAGCCAGATGTGGCCGCGGTGGGTGAAGGCCCTGGCCTGCAAGGCTCGGGCTTCGGCCTGCGCCTGGGAGCTCGCATGGACGCGCACGCCACCCAGGTCGGCGC
The DNA here is from genome assembly GCA_002420005.1 of Holophagales bacterium UBA5704. Classification (GTDB taxonomy): domain Bacteria; phylum Acidobacteriota; class Thermoanaerobaculia; order Multivoradales; family UBA5704; genus UBA5704. The sequence goes on from DIHE01000031.1 coordinate 65,779, forward strand.
CGAGGACCGGCTCGACCCGCTCGCGCACGGCACCGGAGAGCGGCGCGCCGGGGTCCGGCAGGGGCAGCATGGAGCCCGCGGCCGGCGGCGCCACGGACGCCTTACCCTGGCCGGAGGCCGCGTCAGGCTGACGCTGGACGACAGCTGCGACGCCGTCGGCCTCCTGCTCCCAGAAGTCTCCGGGCTTGTTGACCTCCAGCTTGGCCTGGAGCGGCAGGACGTCCTCGTCTTTGTCTGTTGTCGGCGGCACCGGCGGCGCGGCAGCCCGGCGCTGCACATGCGGCGGGTTGCCGCCCAGCAGGCGCAGGAAATGCGGTGCCCCTGCCGTCGAGCCGGCCGAGAGGCCTTCGGAGAGGCCCGGCCCGGCCGGCGCCACAGCCGGCTCGGGAGCCGACGGCATTTTCTTCTCTACGGGCTTGGGGGCGAGGGCGGCGTACATGTTCTCGGCCTTGCTCAGGTTGTCAAGGAGACCGTGTATTGCGCGCCACCGTTGTTCAGCCCGACGCCGGACTTCGGCCAATAGGGCGCCGGCCAGTCGATGGAACCGAGGAAGTCATCCGACAGGACGAGGTTCATCTGGAAGGCCTGGACTTGGATGGAGCTGGATCCGCCGGCGGTCAACGCAGGCAGGAGCCGGGACAGCGGCATCTCGTAGATCTGCGAAGAACCGTTGGCAAAGGTCTTGGCCCCCGTGGAGAACACCATCCCTCCACCAGCGCCGAACAGAAGGTAGACCTGGTCGTCGGCGATCCAGCTCTTGGTCTGGACCGCCTCGACAAAGGCATAGAGCCTCCTTTTCTCGAGCTCTTCCTTGAGGTAGAACCGCTCGCTCTCATCGGTGCTTTTGACGTGGCGATCCAAGAGCTGGCGGGTGGGCATCGCCGAGAACTTGTCGGCGTCACCGGGAGGAGGTGGCTGGGTGCGGACTCGGATGGTGTGGCTGTTGTCGCCCAGCTTCGAGGCCCACCGGTCGTGAAAGGTTTGCTCCTTGCTGACCGTCCCGTAGGTCTCCATTCTCCATGCCGTGGTCTTCGAACCCTTGTCACCTCCGGCATTCTCAAAGGTCACCCGGTCGGGACCGGCCGCCATGATGACGGTGGCATAGTGGAAGAAATATTCACCAGGCACCGGATTCTTCCCGCTCCGGACGGCGTAGGCCTCTCCAACCTCGGGCACGACACCCAGATCAAGCCCGAGCTCTTTGGCGCGCTCCTCGCCAAGAGGCGTCTTGCGGAGAGCCTCTTTATCTTTCTTGTCAAGCCACAGAAATTCCTCGCGCGCCTCCTGGGCGATGGCCCGCTTCTCTTCATCGGTCATCTTCTCGTAGCCGGGGGTCTGCCGGATCTTCTTGTCGATGTAGACGGTCAGCGCCACCAGATCGAGAGGGCTTTCGTTCGGGGGGACTTCCATGGGGGCCCCGCCCGGCCAACAGACGGCCGCCTCCGGTGTGGTCGATCCTTTCGGCCCCATGACCTCGCGGGCCGCCTGGCGGCAATCACCCCAGAAGGTCTCGCCCGTCGGATCGACGTCGTGCTTCACTTTGACTTTCGAGAGTGTCTTGGAGCCTCCATTTCCAGGAACCTGGACCGTCATGGCTCCTTCGCCTGCCGAGATCTCGATTCCGGACTTTTTCGCCTTCAGGATCGAAGCCGCCTGAGCGATCAGGGCAGGGGTCGCGTAGGCCACGTGCGAGCCGAACGTCAACGTATCACCGGTATCGCCGAGCTTTCCCGACCCGCCGTATTCGTCCGTTTTGACATAGCCGCGAACCGCAGAAGGCACAGGGTCTCCGCATTTTCCGATCAACCCCTTCGCGGATTTTCCCTCGCGGACGGCCGCGGCCACAGCGACGGCGTGCCCTTCCGGACCCAGGCCGGCGTCGTGGGTCAAACCGGCATGCTGGAGCTGGTGGGCGGCTTCATGGGCGGCGACGTCGAGCGGCGGCTCCTTGCCGGAGAAATGGGTGACGGCGCCGTCGGTGAAGGCGACCTTTCCGTGCCCGGCACATCCGGGCTCGTTGTCAACCGCCTGGAACGGCTGGCTCACGCCCAGGGAACGCTGGATCTGCTCCTGGTGGGGAAAGCGAAAGAACCGCGGGAGGCCCGACGGCGCACCGGACTCCGGCCGGGCTGCCGGCTCCGGTGCCGCCTTCGGCTCGGAGCCCGACGTACTTTTCTGGGGGCTGGCGGCTTGCATGGGTCACTCCAGACGGGGTCTCTTGAGCTCCAACGGAACCTGCCGGCCGAGCTTGCGGTATTCGGCCTGCAGCCCGAGCAGGATGTCGGCGGAGGCGATCGGACGCGCTTCGCTCTGCGCCAGGACCGCGGCGGCGAGGACGACGTTGCGGATGTGGCCGCCGCCCAGGTCCACCAGGGCGGCGAGCTTGCTGATCTCGGACGGCGGCAGGCGATGGCTCTCCCCCAGGTGCGAGCTCCAGAGGAGGCGGCGCTCTTCCGGACCCGGCAGAGGGAAGTCGAGGATCGCGTCGAGCCGCCGCATGAAGGCGGGATCGAACCGCGAACGGCTGTTGCTGGTGAGCAGCGCGATGCCGTCCCAGGACTCCAGGCGTTGCAGGAGGTAGTTGGTCTGGGCGTTGGCGAAGCGGTCGTTGGAGTCTTTGATGTCCGTGCGCTTGCCGAACAGGGAGTCGGCTTCGTCGAAGAGCAGGATGACTTCCGACTGCTCGGCGCGGGCGAGGAGCTGGGCGAGGTTCTTCTCGGTCTCGCCGATGTATTTGGAGGTCACGGAGGCGAGGTCCACCCGGTAGAGCGGAATGCCCAGGCGGGTGGCGAGCCAGCTCGCGGCCAGGGTCTTGCCGGTGCCGGAGGGACCGATGAGCAGGCCGCGGACGCCCGGCCGGTAGCGGGCCTGCGCCGAGATCCCCAGGTGGTCGACCAGGCCGTCGCGCCCCTGGCAGCGCAGCAGGAGAAGGCGCAGCTCCTGGCGCAGGGCCTCGGGGAGGACCAGGGCCTCGTCCGGAATCGGATCGGTGAGCGGCTGGGCGAGCGCTTCGAGGCCGGTGCCGTCGCCGCTCCAGGCCGCGGCGGCCACGTCGGCACGGGTGGGCCGGTCGTGGCCGGCGAGGCGGCTGCGGTGGAGGGCCAGGCGGCCGAGGGTGGCGATGCGCCCGCTGCCGTGGCGGTGGTGGCGGGCGAGGACGCCCGCGAGGCCGTCGAGGTCACCGAGGCCGTCGCCCTCCCCCAAAGCGCGGCGCCACAGCTCGCGCCGCTCGGCCGGCGGCGGAACGGGCAGCGACCAGGTGAGCGGCGAGGTGCCGGTGATCTCGATGGCGCCGTCCGGGCCACTGAGCGCGAGGACCGGGCCGTCGTAACCGGGGAGAGCCGGCAGGACCCGGCGCTCGCCCGGGCCGGAATCGACACAAAAAACCGGTAGCAGGCCGCGCAGGAGGCACCAGGGGCCGAAGCCGAGGAGCTTGTCGGTCTCGATGAAGAGGGGCCGCCGGCCGAGCGCCGCAGCGATGGCGGTGGCGGCGGAGCGCCCTTCGGCCGGCATGCCGGTGCGCAGGATCAAGGACCTCCCGGAGCCCGCCGCGAGCCCCGCGGCGTGGCGCTCGGCCTGGCCGAGGAGGGAGGGCGGCAGAGGGATCTCCGGCATCCAGCCGAGCCCGATCGCCGTTCCCGGGAGGACGGCGTCACGGCCGCGCAAGGCGAAGCCGAGATGGAGGGGGACCGACACGGTGCGTTCCGGCAAGGGACCGCCTTCGGCCGGCAGGGTCAGCAGGCCGGAGCGCATCGCCGGCCCGTTCACCAGGGGCTCGATGAGCGAGCCCGTCCGGGAGAGAGGTTCCAGGCAGGCGGCGAGGAGGCCGAGGGTGGGTCGGGAGCCGGCGAGCGGGGCCTGAAGCCAGGCGATGAGGCGGCCGGTGGCGAGGTCCTCCTCCACGGCGGCGGTGAGCGCCACGGCCAGGATCTCGGCCAGGGAGAGGCCCAGGTCGCGGGCGAGGGCGAGCAGCGGCACGTCCTCCGCCGCGGGACGGCCCAGATAGGCGGGGAGCGACGATTTCCAGTCTCCGTCGGCCGCGGCCACGGCGTCCAGGCAGGCGCGGAGATGGCCGGCCTCCCAGCCGTCGCCTTCGGGAGGCCCTCCCCAGGTGAAGGTGCCGGCGGCGGCGAGCGCCCAGGTGCGCAAGGTGGCGGCGGGAACCGGTGCGGCCGGTGCGGCCGGCGCCGCCGGAACGACCCGCAGGAGCGGCTCAACGGACATCGGACACCTCCGGTGGAAGCGCGTAGTGGAACTGGACGACCCGGCCGAGCCAGGCCACCCACCCGGGGTCGAAATCCAGCCCGGCGCGCCGTACCCGGATGTCGACCTGCTGCGGATCGAAGTAGAGATCGACGTGGGTGCGGCTGGCGAGCACCCGGCCCGGCCGGCGGACGAGGCTCGCCAGGCCGATCCCGGCGCGGCGCCGGCACCAGCGGCGCACGGCGAGGCGCCAGGTGGTCAGGTGGATCTGGAGGTTCTCGGCGGCGATCGCGTCCTCCTCCGGGAGATCGAGGACGCGCCGCAGGGGATCGTCCGCCGGAGCCCCGAGGCGCTCGGCGAGATGGTCGAGCAGGCGGGCGGCGAAGCGGGCGTCCTCAAGGTCCGGATGGTCGGCCAGGAACGTGGCGAGGCCGAGGCGCGCGAGGGCCGGGAGGAGGAAGAAGAGGCCGGCGTGGGCGGAGGGGGGGGCGGGGGGCGTCTCCTGGACGGGCTCCACGGCCTCCGGGTGGTCCTCATGCGGGACGGGGGGCTCCCCCTCCCAAAGACCCTCACCCCCGTCCCCTCTCCCACACGCACCCACACCCGCCCGGGAGAGGGGCGCCACCACCCCAAGCAACAGCCCCCACCGGCACCACCTC
>DIHE01000115.1:0-179 GCA_002420005.1 Holophagales bacterium UBA5704
GCCGGTGGCGGGGCGGCCGGTGGCGACGGGCGGCGGCAGCAGGGCCTTGATGGAGAGGCTGATGCGCTCGCGCTGGTGGTCGACCTCCATCACCTTCACCTTGACGATCTCGCCCACCTTCACCGCCTCGCGCGGATCGGCGATCCAGTTGTGGGTCAGCTCGGAGATGTGCACCAGGC
>DIHE01000115.1:318-43840 GCA_002420005.1 Holophagales bacterium UBA5704
TCGATGTTGGTGATCCGCGCCCGTACCACGTCGCCCTTCTTGAGGACCTCGCTGGGGTGCTTGATGCGGCGCGTCCACGACATGTCGGAGATGTGCACCAGGCCGTCGCGGTGGACGCCGATGTCCACGAAGGCGCCGAAATTGGTGACGTTGGAGACCCGCCCTTCCAGGCACATGCCGGGCTCCAGGTCCTTGACCGAGGTCACGTCGGCACGCCACTCCGGCGTCTTGAACTCCGGGCGCGGGTCGCGGCCGGGGCGCAGCAGCTCGGTCTTGATGTCCTCCAGGGTGAAGGTGCCCAGGCCGTGCGCCTCGTCCTTGAAGCGGGAGAAGTCGAGCCGGCCGACCACGTCCTGGTTGCCGATCATCTCGGGGAGCGGCACGGCGAGCGCGTCCGCCATCTTCTCCACCGCGTCATAGCGCTCCGGGTGGACCGCCGTGTTGTCCAGCGGATGGGCGCCGCCGCGCACGCGCAGGAATCCGGCGGCCAGCTCGAACGTCTTGGGGCCGAAGCCGGTCACCTTGCGCAGAGCCTGCCGGGAGGAGAATGCGCCGTTGGCGTCGCGGAACTCGACGATCGCCCGGGCGAGGCGCTCGGAGAGGCCGGAGACCCGGCGCAGCAGCGGCGCGGAGGCGGTGTTCAGCTCCACGCCGACCCGGTTCACAGCGCCTTCGACGGCGGTGTCCAGCTCGCGCTCCAGCGACTTCTGGTCCACGTCGTGCTGGTACTGGCCGACGCCCATCGAGCGCGGCTCGATCTTCACCAGCTCGGCGAGCGGGTCTTGCAGCCGGCGGGCGATCGAGACCGCACCGCGCAGGGTGACGTCGAGCTGCGGCAGCTCCTCGCGGGCGACCGAGGAGGCCGAGTAGACCGAGGCGCCGGTCTCCGGCACGATGGCGACCACCACCTTGCGCAGCTTCTCGTCCGCCGCTTCCTGGATGACTTTGCGGGTGAACGCCTCGGTCTCGCGCCCGGCGGTGCCGTTGCCGATGGCGATCGCCTGCACGCCGTGCTGCGCGGCGAGGCGCAGGATGGTGCGCGCCGAGCCCGCCTCGTCGAGCTGCGGCTGCACGGGGTGGATGACGTCGGTCGCCACCACGCGGCCGGTGGCGTCGACCACCGCGAGCTTGCAGCCGGTGCGGAAGCCGGGGTCGAGCCCCATCACCGGCACCTGGCCGAGCGGGGCCTGGAGGAGCAGGGCCTCCAGGTTGGCGCGGAAGACGGCGATCGCCTGGTTCTCGGCACGCTCGCGCATCTCGCCGCGCACCTCGTTGGTGAGCGAAGGCCGCAGCAACCGCTTGTAGCTGTCCGCCGTCGCCTCGGCCACCTGGCGGCCACACGGCGTCTCCAGCGGCACGCTCCAGGAACGCCCCAGCGCTTCGACCTCCCGGTCGTCATCCACCCGCAGGTCGGAGAGGAGGAAGCCCTCGCGCTCGCCGCGCAGGATGGCGAGCAGGCGGTGGGACGGGATGTCGCGCCCCGGCTCGTCGTGCTCGAAGTAGTCGCGGTAGGTGGCGGCCTCCGGCTCGCTCTCCTTGCCGGGGAGGACGCGGACGCGCAGCACACCCTCGGCGGCGAGCACCTTGCGCAGATCGGCGCGGCGCTCCGCGCTCTCGGAAAGACGCTCGGCCAGGATGTCGCGCGCCCCGGCCAGGGCGGCGGCGGCGTCCTCGACGCCCTTCTCGGCATCGACGAACGAACCCGCCAGCTCCTCCGGCAGATCGCGGCCCGCGGCGCCGGCCAGGAGGGCGTCGGCGAGCGGCTCCAGGCCCTTCTCGCGGGCGATCTGGGCGCGGGTGCGGCGCTTCGGCTTGTAGGGGAGATAGAGGTCTTCCAGCTCCGACTTGGTGAGGGCGGCGCGGATGCTCGCCTCCAGCTCGTCGGTCAGCTTGCCTTGCTCGCGGATGCTCTCCAGGATGGCGTCGCGGCGCTCGGCGAGCTCCAGGAAGTACTCGCGGCGCTTGGCGAGCGTCTCCAGCTGGAGGTCTTCGAGGCCGCCGGTGGCCTCCTTCCGGTAGCGGGCGACGAAGGGCACGGTCGCCCCTTCGGAGAACAGCGCGGCGGCGGCGTCCACCTGGTGCGGCCGGCAGCCGACCTCCGCGGCGATGAGATCGATGAATCGGGGTTCCAACAGGGCGGTCTTGCTCATGGGGGTCTCCTCGGGGGGTGCTCTCGGCGCGGGAGCGTATCAGACCCTCACCCCCGGCTCCTCTCCGCTACAATCTTTGTGTTTCCCGGAACACCCCATGAGCGACGCACCCCGCCAGGAGATCCCGCTGCCCAAGGGGGACGACGACTTCGAAGATCTCGTCCTGGCCCTCTTCCGCGAGGTCTGGCGGGATTCGGGCGCCAAGCTCCACGGCCGCCGTGGCCAGCGGCAGGATGGTGTCGACCTCTATGGAGAGGATCGCTTTGGAGGCTCCGGGTTGAACGGCGTCCAGTGCAAACACCACGGCTCGGCCACCCCGATCAAAGACCAGGTTCTCGCGGCCGAGCTTCGGGAGGAGGTGGAGAAAGCCAAGGGCTTTCAACCTCCTCTCCAGCGCTTCGTCTTCGCCACCACGGCCAAGCGCAGCGCGACGCTCGATCAACAGGCGAGGGTTCTGACGGCGCTACATAGAAGGGACGGTTTCTTCGCCGTGGATGTCCTGGGCTGGGAGGACATTGAGGACCTGCTCCGGCAATCTCCCGGCGTGCTGGCCTGGTATCGCGACGAGAGGGCCAAGCTCCCCGAGCTCCTCCTCGACCTCGGCCGCCTCCCCATCCCCGGCCCCCACTTCGTCGGCCGCGACGCCGAGCTTGCCCGCCTCGACGCCGCCTGGGAGGACCCGGCCATCCACGTCCTAACCCTCGTCGCCTTCGGAGGCGTCGGCAAATCCGCCCTGGTGGCCCGCTGGCTGGATCGCATGGCGGCAGCCGGATGGCGCGGGGCCGCGCGGGTCCTCGACTGGTCGTTCTACAGCCAGGGCACGGGGGACCGGGTCACCTCCGTCGAGCCGTTCATCGATTACGCTCTCCGCTTCTTCGGCGATCCCGACCCCAAGGCCGGTTCCCTCCACGCCCGCGGCGCGCGGCTCGCTTATCTAGTCAGGAAGGAGCGATCGCTGCTCGTCCTCGACGGTATCGAGCCCCTGCAATACCCGCCGGGGCGGCCGGAGATCGAAGGGCGTCTCAAGGACCTGGGCCTCGCGGCCCTCCTCAAAGGGCTGGCTGCGGGCAACCCGGGTCTTTGCGTGGTCACCACCCGGGAACGGATCGCCGACCTCGCCGGCCACCCCAGCACGGCGCCGCAGATTCCCCTGGAGGACTTGGACCCCGGCGCAGCCGTGGCTCTGCTTCGCCAGCACGGCGTGGACGGCCGGGAGAAGGAGCTAGCCGCCACGGTCCAGGAGTTTCGGCGCCACGCCCTCACCCTGACCCTCCTCGGCAACTTCCTGCGCCGGGCGCACGGCGGCGACGTCCGCAAGCGGCGCGAGATCGACCTCCACCGGGCCGCTGAGACACAGGGCGGCCACGCCTTCCGCGTGATCGCCGCCTATGCCCGCTGGCTGGGGGAGGGACCGGAGCTGGCTATTCTCCGCCTCCTCGGTCTCTTCGATCGCCCCGCGGAAGCCGGAGCCCTTAAAGCCCTGCGCACCGCGCCGCCAATCCCGGGGCTCACGGAGGCCCTGGCGGACCTCTCGGAGGAGGATTGGCATCTAGCCATCGCCACACTGAGGGAACACAACCTGCTGGCGGCGGCCCATCCACGCGAGCCGGAAACCCTCGACACCCATCCCCTTGTCCGCGCCTTCTTCGCGGAAGAGTTAGAGAGCCACCGACCGGCCGCCTGGAGACTAGGTAACTTCCTCCTCTTCGAACACTTGTGCGATGCGGTGCCGGAATTTCCCGAGACCCTGGAAGCGGTGCAGCCCCTCTATGCAGCCGTCGTCCACGGATGCCGGGCAGGGCGCCATCTGGAGGTAATGTATGAGGTCTACATTCCACGGATCCAACGGTGGAACAATCATTACTTCTCTACAGGATTTGGAGCCTTTGACTCGGAGCTGATGGCGCTGGCCGCCTTCTTCGAGCGACCCTGGTCCCAGCCTTCCGCCTGCCTCACCGCAGGTTTGCAGGAGTTCGTCCTAAACCAGGTCGGCTTTCAACTACGCAAATTGGGCCGATTAGTGGCGGCGGTCGAGCCGATGCAGACAGGGTTAGATTTCAGCATCAGAAGAAAGGCCTGGCACAATGCGTCTGTACAAGCCTGCAATCTTGGCGAGCTAACCCTAATTCTCGGGAAGGTGACTCGCGCTATAGCTTTCGCCGAGCGGAGCGCCAGTTTTGCAGACCTTTGCAGCCACGCCATCTGTAAAAGTTCTAGCCAGGTGACCTGGGCCGACGCTCTGCACCAAGCGGGTCGGTGGGAGGAGAGCGCGGCGGCCTTCCGCGAGGCCGAGGCGATGCAGGCGGAGCGGCAGCCGGAGTACCCCCGGCTCTACGGACTTCCGGGTTTTCAATTCTGCGATCTACTGCTGGGCCGGGCGGAGCCGGAGGCCGGGTCCGGGCTGGACGGGCTCGCCTGGCTGGGCTCCCACCCGGAGGAGGCGGAGCGGTTCCGGGAAGCCTGCCGGGAGGTGCTGGAGCGGGGCCGGGAGGCATTGGAGATTCTTCTAAGGGACTCGCGAAATCTTTTCGATGTCGCCTTGAATCACCTCACCCTGGCACGCGCCAACCTCGGGCTGGCCCTGACGACTTCCGGAGACGACCGCACCGCCGGGCTCGCCCAGGCCGCCGAGCCCCTGGACCGGGCGGTGGACGGTCTGCGGCGAGCCGGACAAGAGCAATATCTGCCCAACGGCCTCCTAGCCCGCGTCGCCCTTCGGCGCTTCTGTTCCGACTTCCCCGGCGCTGCGGCGGACCTCGCCGAGGTCCTGGAGATCGCCGAGCGCGGGCCAATGCGGTTGCACGAGTGCGACGCGCACCTCGAATGGGCGCGCCTCTGCCGGGACCAGGGGGATCTCGCCACGGCGCGGCGGCATGTGGCGCGGGCGCGGGAACTGGTGGAGGAGACCGGGTATGGGCGGAGGGCGCGGGAGGTGGGGTGGCTGGCGGAGACTCTCGGCCTGGGAGAAGGTGGTACCATCGGGTCATGGTGACGCCGGACCTTGAACGATCCCTCCTGCACCTGCCCGTGCAAGACCGGGCGCATCTGGCGCACCTCCTTCTCGAAAGCCTGGATCAGCTTCCGCAAAAGGAAGCTCGGGAGCTTTGGGTTGAAGAGGCTCGGCGTCGCGCCGACGAGATCGACCAAGGCAAAGTCCAGATGGTTTCCGGCGACGAGCTGGAGAGGCAGGTCCAAGAGCTCTTCAGGTGAGATACCGCCTTCACCCGGAGGCGGCTGCCGAACACAAGCGGCAGGTCGCCTGGTACGAGGAGAGGCAGGCAGGCCTGGGGCGGCGCTACCATGCCGAGTATCTGTCTGCGCTGGCCCTCGCACTGGCGGCTCCGCACCGATACAAGATCGTCCGTCAGCCGGCCATCCGGCGCATCGGATTCCGCGTATTTCACTTTGATCTCATCTACCGGGAGGCCGGAGGTGTGGTCGAAGTGCTGGCCGTCGCGCCCCAACGTCGCGAGCCATCCTACTGGGCATCGCGGCTCTGACCTCCAACGAGCCGCCGGGATACCCGGGAACTCTTCCTCCCTCCCGGCGTTGCAATGGATGGAGAACAGATGAGCGAGCCCCTGATCCACAGCGAGTCCCCGAGCGATGCCGAGCTGATGGCGCGCGTGCGCGGCGGGGACCGGGACGCCTTCGCCCACCTAATGGACCGCCACAAGGACGCCGTGGTCAACTACCTGACCCGGCTGACCGGCGACCGGGACCGCGGCGAGGACCTGGCGCAGGAGACCTTCCTGCGGCTCTGGCGTACCGCGGCCTCCTACGTCGAGCAAGGGTACCTGCGGGCGCTCCTCTTCCGCATCGCCACCAACCTGGTGCGCTCCGCAGAGCGGCGGGAGAAGCGGTTCCGCCTGCTCCTCCCCTTCCTGCGGTGGCGGGATCATGCCGAGCCCGCCGCGCCGTCGGGGCTGCTGCTCCAGGAGCTGCACCGGGAGGTGGCGGGTGCGCTGGCGGCCTTGCCGTTGCATTGGCGGGTGCCGCTGGTTCTCCACGAGATCGAGGGCTGGTCCTATGCGGACGTCGCCCGGGAGCTGGGATGCCGCGAAGGGACCGTGAAGTCGCGGATCTTTCGCGGCCGGCAACAACTGCGGCAGACGCTTCAGCCCTATTGGCAAGGAGGAACGGCATGGAAGACCACGTAGGCCGGCTGCTGCGCGAGCTGCCGCGCGAGACCGCCCGGCCGGGGTTCACCCGGCGCGTCCTGGCGCGGCTCGACGAGCCGGCCGAGGCGCCCGTCTGGCACCGCGGGGGATGGCGCCTGCGCACGGCCCTGGCCGCGGCGGCCCTCGCCCTGGTGGTGACGGCCGGCTGGGTGCGTCTCGACCGCGCCCGCGAAGAGGCGCAGACCGCCGAAGCCCGGCGGCTGCTCCAGGAGATCCGCGCCGAGCACGATCGCCTGGAGCAGGATCTGAACGACCTTTCGGCACCGCTCTACCTGGGCGGTGACGAGCAGATGGATCTGGTGCTCGATCTGGACAACGTCCCCAGGGAGGCCGGGCCGGTGCCCGCCGCCTTCCGCAATGACACTTTTTGAAGGAGATCCAACGATGAAGACCATGGCACACCGCATCGCGGCGGCCGGCCTGCTGGCCCTGCTGGGCTCCGGCGCCGCCGCCTGGGCCCGGCCGGACGGAGACAACGAAGAGAAGACGGTGGAGAAGCGCCGCATCGTCATCGTGAACCAGGACGGCGAGGAGAAGGTCATCGAAGGGGAAGGCCTGATGGTCCGCCGCGGCTATCTGGGCGTCGCACTGACCGAGATGACCCCCGAGCTGCGCAGCCACTTCGGCGTGCCGGAGTCGGCCGGCGTCATGGTCTCCCGGGTCGAGCCCGGGAGCCCGGCGGACAAGGCCGGCATCGAAGTGGGCGACGTCCTCACGCGGATCGACGGCAAGGATGTGCAGACGAGCTTCGAGGTGCGCTCCAAGGCGCGCGGGTACGAGGAAGGCCGGCAGGTGCCGATCGAGATCTGGCGCGGCGGCAAGGCGCAGACCGTCACCGCGACCGTGGCCCTGCGCGAACGGCCCGAGATGGACATGGGACCGCTCTTCCTGCGCCATGGCGACGGCGAAGGCCCGACGGTGCTGCGGCTGAATGCCGAGATCGACGGTCTGCCGCAGCATATCGAGCTGCCGCCGCCGGGAGCAGGGGGAGACACCGAGATGCGCTGGGTGCAGCGCGAGCGCTCCCCGCGCGAGCGCCAGCTCGAAAAGCGGCTCCAGGAGCTGGAGAAGCGGCTTGCCGAGCTCGAGAAGCTGCTCACCAAGAAAGGCGGCTGAGCCTCACCCCTCCACGGTGTCCCCCGCCGTGGCGCACGCACCGCAGGGGCAGATCTCGCGCAGGAACTCGTAGCGGTAGATGCCGGTGCCGTGACCGTCCGACCAGCCGATCGAGATGGCGTAGTTGCCGACCGGCTGGATGGAGGTGGCGGTCACCGGCCTGGCCGGCGGCTGATAGCGGATCTGCCCCGTATGCCCCTGGCAGCCGGCGCAGGGGCACCAACCCCGCAGATAGTCATACGGATACTCGGCGACGTGATGGTCGCTCCAGGTCAGGCGCAGGCGGCTCGCTTCGGGGAGCCGCCGCGCTTCGGTGAGGACGGGTGTGGGCATAGGGGACCTCGGCCAGACGGCCCGGCGGCGGGAAACCCCGGGCGGCCTTCGATCGTACCATCCGTGATAAGAAAGAGACGGAGCCTGAAAGGAGAATCATCATGCACCGAGCCCTCACCAGTCTGTTGTTCCTGCTGCCCCTGCTTCCCGCCGTCGCCACCGCCCAGCCGCGGCGCTTCGAGCTCACCCCGTTCGCCGGCTACCGCCTGAGCGGCGAGGTCGACAATTCCGCCCGCCTCGGCTTCGGCCGCGGTTCCGACGTCGAGATCGACGAGGGCTCCCTGTTCGGAGCGACGCTCGACATCCCGCTCACCTCCGGCTTCCAGCTCGAGCTCCTGGCGAGCCGGCAGAGCACCTCGTTCACCGTCGACGACGGCCTGCTCTCCCCCTCCCGCAACCTCGGGGACGTGGATCTGAGCCTCTTCCATGCCGGCTTCCTGTACCAGTGGGGCTCGGGCCAGGTCGTCCCCTTCGCGGTCGCCTCGCTGGGCCTCGCCCGCCTGGATCCGGACTTCGTCGAGCTGGATGCCGAGAACTACCTCTCCGGCTCCTTCGGCGGGGGTGTCAAGCTCTTCTTCTCCGACAACGTCGGCGTGCGCCTCGAAGGGAGAGGCACCTGGATCGACCTCGAGACCGACTTCGACAACCGCTACGACCGCTACGACTCCGACAGCGTCACCTGGCTGCCGGAGGGCTCGGCGGGCATCATCTTCGCCTGGTAGGCGGCGCGGAGCCACCCGCCGTCACCCCCGGAAGCGCGGCGGCTCGGGCGACTGAGTCCGCCAGTGGGCCTTGATGTAGTTGCGCAGCACGGCCGGCGCTCCGAGGTCCACCGTGCCGCGGCGGACCTCGTCCTCCAGGTCGAGCCACACGGCCACCATCTGCTCCCGCGCGATGGCGCTGCTGCCTTCCTCGTCGTCCAGTTGCGCCAGCTCGGTGCGCGCCCGCCGGCACACCGCGAGCGCCTCCGCCTTCTGCCCTCGCCGGAGATGAAAGCCCAGCAGGTAGACGATGAGGCCATTGATTCGGATGACTTCTGTCGACCAGACAAGCCGTGGATTTCCGAGTGGAATCAGCTCTGCCGCCTGCTCCACGATGCGGAGGCTCTCGGCCGGGTCGAGATCGACCAGAGTGTAGGCAAGCCGAGCGAGCGTCTTGGCCCACAGGAAGGTTTCCGCCGTTCCCTCGAAGAGGGTTGCGGCACGGCGCAAGATGGCCGCGGCGGCCTCGCTGTTGCCCAGATCGTCTTCGAGATTGCCTTCGGCGCAGAGCAACCGCCCCTCAACGACGGGACGAGGAGTCGCGGCGCGCCGTATTGCGCACCGGGAAAAGGTGTCCCTTGATTCGGAGTGTCCGCTTTCCCCGCAACGAGGGCAAGCTCTTGCCGTGCTCGCAAAGAGCCGGCGGTTGAGAAAGGAGACAAAAAATGGTCGTGCTCGAAATTCCCACATTGACCACCGAACGATTGCGTTTACGGCCCCTGCGGCGGAGCGACGTCGAGGCCTACGCCGCGCTCAATGCGGACCCCGAGGTTCTGCGCTGTGCGTATGGCGAGACCAAGCCGTGGGACCTGGGCCGCTCCTGGCGATATCTGGCGTTTCTCTGGGGACATTGGGTGCTCGGGGGGTGCGGCACGTGGGCGGTCGAGCACCGCGAGACCGGTGCGTTTCTGGGTCTGGTCGGTTTTTCCGAGCCGGAAGGATGGCCCGGCTGCGAGCTGGCCTGGCATCTCGACCGGGCCTCGTGGGGGCATGGGTATGCCACCGAAGCGGCGCGCGCGGCGCTCGGCTACGCCTTCGGCGAGCTCGGGAAGGAACGCATCATCAGCCTCATCCACCCCGACAACCACGCTTCGCTGCGCGTCGCCGAAAAGGTCGGCGAAAAGCTCGTGCGCCGCATCGAGCACCTAGGCCGCGAGATGCTGTGCTACGGGATCGAACGGCCGAGCCCGGCCGGCGCCTGACGGCGATCCGGCGCCGGAGGCTTCGCCGAGCTCCCTCTCCCGTGATAGAACAGGCCTCTACTTTCCCGGGGAGGCCCCTGCCATGACGAAGATCTTTCGCGCCCTTCTCCTCTGCTCCGGCGCCCTCTTCCTGCCGGCCCTTGCCGCCGCAGCTCCATCCTGTGAGGCTCTCGCGGCGCACGTGCCGGCCGCGCCCGCCTCGTTCGCCGCGTTCCGCGAAGGGGTGGCGGCGTCCCTGCGCCAGGCGGGGGATGCGGCCACGGCGGCCCAGGTCGAGGCGCTCGTGGCGGGGAGCCCGGTGCCGGCCGCGGCGGCGGATCTCGCCTCCTGCCTGGTGCGGCGGTATACCGTCGCCGCCCATGGCGAAAAGATCGTCCGCGATCTGCAGGAGATGGTCGGCTTCCGCACCTTCGCCGAGGAAGGCAAGGAGAACTGGAACGCGCCGGAGTTCCTGCGCCAGCGGGAGTGGCTGCAGAAGAAGGCCGAAGGGCTCGGGCTCGCCTTCAAGAGCTATGACGGCCGGATGGACGAGATCACGCTCCCCGGTCCCGCGCCGATTCTCGCGGTGCTCACCCATGGCGACGTCCAGGACGTGAAGAACCAGCACTGGTCGTCCGACCCCTGGGAGGCGAAGCTGGTGGACGGCAAGATCATCGGGCGCGGCACCGAGGACGACAAGGGGCCGATCGTCGCGACGCTCTACGCCCTCGCGGCGCTGCGCGAGACCGGCTGGCCGCTCACCATGACCCTGCGCCTGCTCGTCGCCAACGGCGAGGAGTCGAGTTGGGACGAGATCCCCTACTACCTGGAGCGCGCGCCGCTGCCGGAGATGACGTTCGGCGTCGATGCCTCCTACCCGGTGGTGCATGCGCAGAAGGGCTACGGCGTGCTCACCGTGCGCGGCAAGGGCGCCGCCAAGCCGAAGCGGGGCGAATGGACGGTCGTCGAGATGTCCGGCGGCAGCGGCATGTCCATCATCCCCGAGAGCGGCGAGGCGATCCTCGACACCTCGCGCTATCCGGAAGGCGCCTGGACCTTCCTCCAGGACGCCGCGGCGAAGTGGTCGGCGGCGCATCCGCCGGCCCGCATCATCGTCCAGCAGGAGCCGGGGCTGCGTTTCCACGTCCTCGCGGAGGGCAAGGGCGGTCACTCCTCCGAGCCGGCGAGCGGCCACAACGCCCTCGCGGACCTGGCGGGCTTCCTCGCCAGCCTGAAGCCGACGCTGAACGCCCACGGCGCCCTCGTCTCGTTCCTCGCCGAGACGCTCAAGACCGAGACCGACGGGCGCTCCTTCGGCATCGCCACGCACGACGAAGGGATCGGCGATCTCACCGCCAGCCTCTCCTTCCTGCGGATGAAGGAAGGAGACCCGGTGGCGGAGATCAACCTGCGGCTGCCGCGGGGCATCTCGAACGACGAGGTGCAGAGCCGCGTGGCCGCCAAGGCCGCCGCCTTCCAGAAGCGGACGGGCGCCGCGGTGGAGATCCAGTCGGCGCGCTTCAGCGAGCCGCACTGGGCGCCTCCGGAAGGGAAGCTGGTGTCCACCCTGTTGGGCGTGTGGGAGGAGGTGACCGGCACCCCCGGCAAGCCGCTCGCCATCGGCGGCGGCACCCAGGCGCGCCTCTTCCCCGGCGGCGTCGATTTCGGCCCGGCCTCCTCCATGGACCACTACCGGGGCCATGGGCCGGACGAGTTCATGACTCCGCAGGAGCTGCACCGCGTCGCGGAATTGACCGTGGCGGCCCTCTGGCGCCTGGCAGGGAGATAAGGAAGCGCCATGCAGAACGCCCGCGAGATCCTGGCCTCTCCGGAGCTCAAGGCGCTGGTGCGCCGGAAGTGGACCGTCTCGATCCTGCTGACCGCCTGCCTGTTCGCCCTGTACTACGGCTACATCCTGCTGATCGCGGTGGACAAGGCGTTCCTCTCCCGCAAGATCGGCGCGCACACCACCCTCGGCATCCCCTTCGGCGTCGGGGTGATCGTCCTCTCCTGGGTGCTGACCGCGGTCTACGTGCTGTGGGCGAACCGCTCGAACGACCGGGCGGTCGACGATCTCAAGCGCCGGGTGCGCCAGTAAGGAGCGGACGCCATGCCGACCACCCTGGGAACCCCGACCGTCTCGGCGATCCTCTTCTTCTTCCTGATCGTCGGCCTGACCCTGGCGGTCACCTGGTGGGCGGCCCGGCGGACGCGCTCGACCAAGGAGTTCTACGCCGCCGGCCGCAGCATCGGCGCGCTCCAGAACGGTCTCGCCCTGGCCGGCGACTACATGAGCGCGGCGTCCTTCCTGGGCATCGCCGGGCTGGTGGCGCTCAAGGGCTATGACGGGATGATCTATGCCACCGGCTGGCTGGTCGGCTGGCCGGCGCTGATGTTCCTGATCGCCGAGCCGCTGCGCAATCTCGGCAAGTATACGTTCGCCGACGTGGTCGCCTTCCGCCTGCGCCAGACGCCGGTGCGAATCGCCTCCGCGATCGGCGGCATCCTCACCGTGCTGCTCTACACCATCGCGCAAATGGTGGGCGCCGGGAACCTGATCAAGCTGATGTTCGGCATCCCGTACGAGGCGGCGGTGGTCCTGGTCGGCGCCGTGATGCTCGCCTACGTCCTGTTCGGCGGCATGATCGCCACCACCTGGGTGCAGATCATCAAGGCGGTCCTCCTGCTTTGCGGCGTGACGCTGCTCACCCTGCTCGTGCTGGCGCAGTTCCACTGGAGCCCGGGCAATCTCTACTCGGAGGTGGCGACCACGCTCGGCCAGGAGGCTCTGGAGCCGGGCGGCCTGGTGAGCAACCCGGTCGATGCGATCTCGCTCGGCCTCGCGCTGATGTTCGGGCTGCTCGGCCTGCCGCACATCCTGATGCGGTTCTACACCGTGCCGGACGCGCGGACGGCGCGCACGTCGGTGCTCTATGCCACCGGCTTCATCGGGTACTTCTACGTGATCATCCCGATCGTCGGCTACGGTGCCTCGCTGCTGGTGGGGCGCGAGCTCATCACCGCGATCGACAAAGGAGGGAACATGGCGGCGCCCCTCCTCGCCGAGTCCTTGGGCGGCACCCCGTTTCTGGGCTTCATCGCCGCGGTCGCCTTCGCCACCATCCTCGCCGTGGTCGCCGGGCTCACCCTCGCGGGAGCCTCGGCCTTGTCGCACGACATCTACGTGAGCGTGATCAAGAAAGGCCACGCCAGCGAGGGGGAGCAGGTGGCGGTCGCCCGGGCCTCCACGGTGGCCTTCGGCCTCCTCGCGGTGCTCCTGGGCATGCTGTTCAAGGGGCAGAATGTGGCCTTCATGGTCGGGCTCGCCTTCGCGGTGGCCTGTAGCGCGAGCTTCCCGTCGCTCCTCCTGTCCATCGTCTGGCGGCGCTTCACCACGGCGGGTGCGGTCTCTTCGATCCTGACCGGCGCGTTCCTGTCGGTCTTCCTGATCGTCCTCAGCCCGACCATCTGGGTGGACGTCCTGGGCAACGCCGAAGCGCTCTTCCCGCTCAAGAATCCGGCGATCGTCTCGATGACCGCCGCGTTCCTGGTCGCCATCGCGGTCTCCCTGCTCCGCCGCGAGCCGCGGGCCGAAGCGATGTTCGAGGACGAGAAGCTGCGAACCTACCTGGGGATCGGGGCGGAGTAGGGGGGCCCTGGCGCGGTCAAGGCCCCGCCTCCGCGAATCCCACGTCGTCGAGGATCACCACGCCCTCGGGGCTGCGGTCGAAGACGAAGCGGATCTCCCGCACGGTGGCCGGATCGAAGCCGGGCTTCGCGGCGGCGAAAGCCTGGAGCGGCAGCTCGAAGGTCTGCATCACGGGCTCCCAGGGGTCGCCGTAGATGTCCGACTCGTCGGGCAGGCGGGTGAAGCGGGACTTCAGGGGGATCGGCAAGGCGCGGAAGCGCGACAAGGGCAGCCGCACGGTGGCGCCCGTCGCGTCTGCCAACTCGATCGAGAGATCCAGAGGCTCCTTGCCTTCCTTCTTGTCACGCTCCTCCCGCGCTTCGCGCTCCTTCTCTTCCTTCTCCTCCTCGGCGTCGCTCTTCTTCTTCACCCCCGGCTGTTGGGGATCGGGTGCGTCGTCGCCCGAGTCGGCGAGGGAGAAGACGAGGAGGGAGCCGGCACCGGGAGGCGCCCAGCCGGCGGGAGGCGCCTGCGGCAGGCGGACGGCCCACGTCGCGACCGGCGCGGCCGGTTCGGGTTTGCCCGGTTGGCGCTTCCAGCCGAGATAGACCACCTGGTTCTGCTTCGTGCCTTCCCCTTGCCGGAAGGCGAGGTCCTTCTGCTTCCAGAGGGTCAGGCCGCGCGTCCGGATGACGCCGCCGGGGAGCGAGGCGGACGCGACGTCCACGTCTTCCTCGGAGGTGGCGACGGCGCGGAAGGTCGAGTCGGCGAAGCGGGTGATGTAAAGGTCCTGCGGCAGCCAGGCCGGCGCGCTGCGCAGGTCGCGAAAGAGGCGGACGTAGCCCTGCTGGTCGTGGAGCGTCGCTTCGAGGAAGGCCGAGATGGCGACACGGCCGAGGCGGCGCTGCTCCTCGGGCTCCAGGAGGGCGGCCCGGTTGAGCAGCCAGGAGCGCGGCCAGCCGGCGTCGCCGTCTCCCCACACGGTGTTGAACTGGCCGTGGTTGGACCGGTAGCTGTACAGCGCAGCTTTGAAGTGCCCGCCTTCCCGGAGCTGCAACCGCTGATAGAGACGCTCGCCGTCGAAGATAGAGACGTCGCCGTCGTGCCCCCCTTGGAGGACGAGATAGCTGACGCCGGAGACGGGCGTGGGCTTGTTGGCGGGCTTGTACTGCCCGTCGACCGGCGCGATGGCCACCACCGAGCGGATGTGGAAGCCGAAGCCGAGCGGCACGGTGGCGTCGTCCGGGTAGAAGGGCAGGCGGTTGAAGGCCGCGGCGATGCCCACCGCCTCGCCGCCGCGCGAATGACCGATGAGGGCGATGCGGTCCAGATCCACCTTGCGGTGGAAGGGATTGCCCGGCGTGCGGTTCCACGCGCGCCAGAGCTCCAGATGCTTGAGCAACAGCCACCCCCGGCCGTCGTTCTCCTTCGTCAGGCCGCCGGACCAGAACCCGTTGAAGAAGTTCTCGTCCACCGAGACGGCGATGAAGCCCCGGCTGGCCAGCAGCTCGCCGAGCCAGGCATAGCCGGTGTCGGAGAACTCGGTCATCCCATGGTTGCCGTGGACCACCAGGACGAGAGGGAAGGGGCCGGGGCCGTCCGGGTACCAGACCCGCCCGTTGCGCGGGAACTTCGTGAAGTCGAAGCCCCAGAACCAGTCGCGCACGGCGACTTTCCACCCCTCGTTGCCCTTGACGAACGGCGTCGCGTCCACGCTCTCGGTCTTGAGCGCCGCGCCGTCGGCGAACTCGCGGCGCTGCCGGTCGGTGCCGCTGCCGTAGGTCAAGGACAGGACCTTGTGCGGGCCGGGCTGGCCGGGATCGGCCAGGGCGAGCGGAGCCACCTGGACCGGATCGGGCCGCCGCGGCTTCACCAGATCCTCCGTGCCGCCCCGGCCGCCAAGCCACACGATCAGCCCGCCGTTGACGAGGACCCCGGTCACCACGAGAGCCTGCAGCACCCGCCGCCGCACCGGCCGCAGCGGCACACCGGAACGCAGGCGGGCGATGGAGCCGCCGAGGAGGGCCTCGACCGTGCCGAGGCCCAGCCCGACGGCGACCCCGAGACCGGGGGGAAGCCCGGAGCCGATGGCGAGGAGAATGAGGACCCCGAGAGCGCCGAAGCCGAACCAGCCGAAGAACCGGGGCAGGAGATCGAGGAGCCGGAGGGCCAGGATCATACCGAGGCCGAGGAGGGCGGCGAACAGGAGGGAGAGGAGGATGCCGGCCGGAATGTCGAGAAACGCCGGGCCGACCCCGGGCTGAAGCCAGATGCCTTCGACAGCTGCGCGCACCGCGGCCGCGACCAGAACCCCCCAGGCCGCACCGCGCCGCACCCGTGGCCCCGGAAGGAGGGCCTGCCCACAACGGGACCACCACGAGCTTTTCACCACGGATCTCCTCCTTCGCAGCGGATCAAGTGCCTCGGAAGGATAGACGACGATGACGGCAAAAGGTTTCCCCGCGATGCTACCATGCCCCCCCGCAACGCAAGGAGACCCATGCTCACCGGCGACCTCAAGAACCAGATCGACCGCATTTGGGACGCCTTCTGGTCCGGCGGCATCTCGAACCCCCTCGAAGTCATCGAGCAGATCACCTATCTGCTCTTCCTGCGCCGGCTCGACGACCTCCAGACGCTCGAAGAAAACAAGGCCACCCGCCTGAAGCGTCCCCTCGAACGGCACATCTTCCCGGAAGGCAAGGACCCGAAGAAACGGCCCTATGCCGACCTCCGCTGGTCCCGCTTCAAGCACTTCGCGGCGGCGGAGATGTTCACCGTGGTCGACCAGCACGTCTTTCCCTTCCTGCGCACCCTGGGCGGTGACACCTCCACCTATGCCCATCACATGAAGGACGCCCGCTTCACCATCCCCAAGCCGGCGCTGCTCGTCAAAGTGGTGGAGCTGCTCGACGCCGTTCCCCTGGACGACCGCGACACCAAGGGCGACCTCTATGAGTACATGCTCGGCAAAATCGCCTCCGCCGGGCAGAACGGCCAGTTTCGCACGCCCCGCCACGTCATCCGGTTGATGGTCGAAATGACCACGCCGGGTCCGAAGGACGTGATCTGCGACCCGGCCTGCGGCACCGCCGGCTTCCTCGTCGCCGCCGGGGAATTCCTGCGCGAGCATCATCCCGAGATCCTGCGCGATGCGAAGCTCAAAGCGCACTTTCATCAGAACGCTTTTCACGGCTTCGACTTCGACTCCACCATGCTCCGCATCGGCAGCATGAACATGCTGCTCCACGGCGTCGAAAACCCGGACATCCGCTATCGCGATTCGCTCGCCCAGGATCATGCCGGCGAAGAGGAACGCTACACCCTGGTGCTCGCCAATCCTCCCTTCGCCGGCTCGCTCGATACCGAGAGCACCGCGAAGGATCTCCAGCAGGTGGTGAAGACGAAGAAAACCGAGCTGCTCTTTCTCGCCCTCTTCCTCCGCCTCCTGAAACCCGGAGGCCGCGCCGCCGTCATCGTGCCGGACGGCGTCCTCTTCGGGTCCAGCAAAGCGCACAAGGAGCTGCGCCGGATGTTGATCGAAGAGCAGAAGCTCGACGGCGTCGTCTCGCTCCCCGGTGGCGTCTTCAAACCCTATGCCGGCGTCTCCACCGCCATCCTCCTCTTTACAAAGACCAACTCCGGCGGAACCGATCACGTCTGGTTCTACGACTGCACCGCGGACGGCTGGTCGCTCGACGACAAACGGACGCCGCTGCTGAGCGAGGACAAGCTCGGTCCCGTCCCGGAGGCGAAGCTCACCGCCACCGATCACGCGAAGAACAATCTCCCCGACATCCTCACCCGCTGGCGCGAGCGCGACGGCAAGGACCGCAAACGTCCGCGCACCGCACAAAGCTTCTGCATCCCGAAAGCCGACCTCGTCGCGCAGGGGTATGACCTCAGCTTGAACCGGTACAAGGAGGTCGTGCACGAGGAGGTGCAGCACCGGTCTCCGCAGGAGATTCTGGCGGAGCTGGCGAAGCTGGAGGTGGAGATTCAGAAGGGGATGAAGGAGTTGGGGGGGATGTTGCGGTGAGGGGGTCCTGGCAGCTGGTCCCCTTCGGCGACGCCGTGACCGATGAATCGGGCGGTAACGTTAAGACGCTTCAGAGTGACTACCTCCCGGCTGGCCGGTTTGCCGTAGTCGACCAAGGGAAAGCCCTCGTGGCCGGCTTCGTAAATGACGAGTCTTTCCTGTGCGGAGCCGAGCTTCCCGTGATCGTGTTCGGTGATCACACCCGCTGCTTCAAATACGTCGACTTCCCGTTCTGCATGGGTGCCGACGGCGTCAAGGTTCTTCGGCCCAGGGCTGGAATAGACCCCAAGTTTCTCTACTTTTACCTGCGCCAGTTGCGCCTCCCGGACGGCGGCTACGACCGCCACTTCAAATACCTAAAGCGTTCCGCGATTCCGCTCCCACCCCTGCCGGAGCAGCAGCGGATTGCCGACGTCCTGGACCGGGTGGAGGCGTTGCGGGCCAAGCGGCGCGCTGCCCTTGCTCAGCTCGACGGGCTGACGCAGGCGATTTTCCTGGAAATGTTTGGGGGGGCGGCGGCGAGGATGGGTGACTGGCCTATGATGAAGCTTCAGGACTGCCTCGCCTCACCACTCCGCAACGGCCTATCGCCATCGACCGCAGGCCGGTTCTCTTCTAAGGTTCTTACGCTTTCTGCGATCACTGGTCCTGCCTTCGATTCAACCGCGTGGAAGGCGTGCTCCTTTCAAACTGCGTTGCCCGTTTCCTCTCTCGTTGACGCCACCGACTTCCTGATCTGTCGCGGGAACGGTAGTGTGCGCCTCGTCGGTAAAGGGCAGTACCCGTCATGCTCAATGGAGGGAGTGGCCTTTCCTGACACCATGATCGCGGCACGGATTTCCCCCTTTCTCCTGGACAGAGCCTTCTTCCAGCATGTCTGGAATTCGGGCGGAGTGAGGCGGCAACTCGAAGCCTCGGCGCGAACCACCAACGGCACGTTCAAGATCAACCAGACGGCCGTAGAGTGCGTCACTCTTGAGGTCCCACCCCTCCCCCTCCAGCAGGACTTCGCCCGCCGCGTGGCCGCCGTGGAGAAACTGAAGGCCGCCCACCGGGCCTCGCTGGGAGAGCTGGACGCCCTCTTTGCGTCGCTGCAGCACCGGGCGTTTCGGGGCGAGCTGTGAGACCATCGCCCGCCTGAGGTGCACCGGCGGGCGGGCGGTGCGGATCGCGAGACGGGTGGCCTGCGCCGGGTTCCCGGTGACCCGCAGCTCGTCGCCGACGGTCCAGTTCGTGGAGCCGCCCACATAATTCGCGAAGCGGGCGGCCTGCGTCTCGGGGTTGGCGACGGAGCTCGCGGGGTTGGCGAACCGCCTCGCGAGGCAGACCGGCGGCGACGCGGGGCAGGTCATCGGCTACGAGGTCCAGGCCAGCCGTGACGAGAACCAGATCGCCGGCTACGAAACCCAGGTCAGCCGTGACGAGATCCAAGTCAACGGGAACGAGATGCGGGCCGGCGGCTACGAGAGGCGGGTCACCAACCTCGGGAGGCAGACCGCCTGCCTCCCGGGGCAGACCGCCAACCCCGAGAGGCAGGTCGGCGGCCACGCGGTGCAAATCGCCAACCGCGCCAAGATCCGCACCACCTGCGCCGCGGCGCAGGTCACCCCACACCCCGAGCGCCCACCCGCGCCGAGATCGTGGCCGTCACCGCCGTGGCGCAACCGACCGGCGCCTCGGCAGGGGTCGGCCGCGCCGCGGCACCGGTTTTTCGCGCCGCGGCGCACATGAGCAAATACCCCCAACGCCCGCCCGCGCCGCGGCGCCGATCGGCTACGCCACGGCGCGGGTTCTCTGGATCTCGGCGCAGACGGCGAGCGCATAAACCCTGATCCGACAGAAGCCCGCACGGCGAAGTCCTGTAGAATCTCCGCCGACGATGAATCCCTTCGCCTTCCTCCAGGCCGAGTGGCCCGATGTCTTCGAAGCTGCCACGCGCGCGGCCGGGAATGCGCATCCGGACCCGCGGACGGCGTGCTTCTACGCGCGGAGGGCGCTGGAGCTGGCGGTCGCCTGGCTCTACACGGCCGACGGGGCGCTGCGGATGCCCTACCAGAACAACCTGAGCGCGCTGATCCACGAGCCCACGTTCAAGGCCACGGTCGGCGAGGCGGTGTTCGGCAAGGTGCGGGTGATCATCAACCTCGGCAACCAGGCCGTGCACAGCCACAAGCCCGTGCCGCCGGGCGATGCGCTGACCGCGGTGCGCGAGCTCTTCCATGTCGCGTACTGGATGGCGCGCACCTATGCCCGCGGCGAGCGGCCGGCACCCGGAGTGACGTTCGACCCCGGCGTCCTGCCGCGGACGGCACCGCTCTCGAAGCAGACCGTCGAGCAGCTCCGCACGCTGGAGAGCGAGCTGCGCGACCGGGATGAAAAGCTCTCCGCGCTGCGCGCCGACCGCGACAGCCTGGACGACAAGGTGAAGCAGCTGAGGGCCGAGGTGGCGGCGGCGAAGAAGGCGAGCGCGGCGCAGCCCGACACGCACGACTACTCCGAAGCGGAGACGCGCAACGTTCTCATCGACATCCTGCTGCGCGAGGTCGGCTGGCTGCTCAGCCAGAAGAGGGACCGCGAGTATCCCCTCCAGGGCGGAGGTTTCGCCGACTACGTGCTGTGGAGCGACGACGGCCGGCCGCTCGCCGTGATCGAAGCGAAGCGCGTGAGGAAATCCGCGCAGAACGGCCAGCAGCAGGCGAAGCTCTATGCCGACGCCCTGGAGAAGGAATTCGGGCAGCGGCCGATCCTTTTCTTTTCCAACGGGATGGATCATTGGCTGTGGGATGACACGTTCGATCCCCCGCGCCCGGTGCAAGGCTTCCTGAAGAAATCCGAGCTGGAGCTGAGGATCCAGCGGCGCACCAGCCGCCGGCCCTTGGCCGAGGCCACGATCCACGAGGCCATCGTCGAGCGCCCGTACCAGATCAGAGCCATCCGCCGGGTGGCGGAAGCCTTCGAGCGCGACAACGAGAGAAAAGCGCTGTTGGTGATGGCGACCGGCGCGGGCAAGACGCGCACCGTGATTGCGCTGTGCGATCTGCTGATGCGGACGGGCTGGGTGAAGAGGGTGCTCTTTCTCGCCGACCGCAACGCCTTGGTCAAGCAGGCGGTGGGAGCCTTCAAAAAGCATTTGCCGGACGCGGCACCGGTCAACCTGGTGGAAGAGCGGGATGCCGAAGGCCGGGTGTTCGTCTCCACCTATCCGACGATGATGGGTTTGATCGACGAGATGAGCGAAGGCCGGCGGCGTTTCGGCGTCGGGCACTTCGATCTGATCGTGATCGACGAGGCGCACCGCTCGATCTACCAGAAATACCGCGCCATCTTCAACTATTTCGACGCACGCCTGGTGGGCCTGACCGCGACGCCGAAAGACGAGATCGACCTCAACACCTACCGTTTTTTTGATCTCGAACGCGGCGTGCCGACCGACGTCTACGGCCTGGACGAGGCGGTGCGCGACGGATATCTCGTCCCTGCCAAGGCGATCTCCGTGCCGATCAAGTTCCAACGCGGAGGCATCCGCTACGATCAGCTCAGCGAGATCGAGAAAGAACAGTGGGACGCGCTCGATTGGGGCGACGACGGCGAGACTCCGGATCACGTCGAGCCCGAGGTGGTCAACCGTTGGCTGTTCAACAAAGACACGGTGGACAAGGTCCTGGAGCATCTGATGCTGCGGGGCCAGCGCGTGGAAGGCGGAGACCGGCTCGGCAAGACGATCGTCTTCGCGAAGAACAAGCGCCACGCGGAATTCATCGCCGAGCGGTTCAACGCCAACTACCCGCACTACAAGGGTGCCTTCGCGCAGGTGATCCACAGCGAGATGGCGAATGCCCAGCAGGCGATCGACGACTTTTCGGTCCCTGCGAAGGCGCCGCACATTGCGATCTCGGTCGACATGCTGGACACAGGCGTGGACGTGCCCGAGGTGGTCAACCTGGTCTTTTTCAAGCTCGTCCGCTCACGCACCAAATTCTGGCAGATGGTGGGCCGGGGGACGCGCTTGTGCAAGGACCTGTTCGGGCCGGGGAAGCACAAGGAGTTTTTCTACATCCTGGACTATTGCCAGAACTTCGAGTTCTTCGGCCAGAATCCCGAGATCACCGACGGCGCGCTCCCGGTCTCGCTCGGGGAGAATCTCTTCCGCAAGCGGTTGGAGCTGCTGGGCGAGCTGGATGAGCGCAACGAGGGGGCCGTGGCGGAGGCTGTCGCGGAGTATGGCGATCCGGTGAACGCCGCCCAGCTGCGCAGCTCCCTCGCGCACCTGTTGCACGGCCAGGTGGCGGCGATGAACCTCGACAATTTCGTGGTGCGTCCGAAACGGCAATGGGTGGAGAAGTACGCCCAGCCGGGAGCGTGGCGGCATTTGACCGCCGAGGACCGCGCCGAGCTGGCCGAGGAAGTCGCCGGCCTGCCGACCGCGCAGGAGCCGGAGGACGAGTCGGCGAAACGTTTCGATCTGTTGCTGCTGCGCCTCCAGCTCGCCGTGCTCCGGCAGCCGGCGTCCTTCCCGAGGCTGAGAGATCAGGTGATCGCCCTGGCGGGCCTGCTGGAGGAGAAGGCCCACATCCCCGGCCTGCGGGATCACGGCCTCCTGCTGCAACAGATCCAGGAGGACGATTTCTGGCAGGACGTGACCGCGCCGATGCTCGAAACCGTGCGCCGCCGTCTGCGCAACTGGGTGAAGCTGATCGATCGCACGAGCCGGGTGCCGCTGTACACCGACTTCGAGGACGAGAGAGGCGAAGAGACCGAAGTGGATCTCGGCTTCGGCCCTCCGGACGGTTTCGAGCGCTTCCGCGCCAAAGCCAGGGCCTTCCTGCGCGAGCATGCGGACCACATCACCATCCGCAAGCTGCGAATGAACAGACAGTTGACGGAGAGCGACCTCGCCGAGCTGGAAAGGATTCTCACCGAGAGCGGCGCCGGAGACGCGGACGAGGTGCAGAAGGCGAAGGAAGAGAGCCACGGCCTGGGCCTCTTCGTGCGCTCCCTGGTGGGTCTCGACCGCGAAGCCGCCAAGCTGGCCTTCGCCCGCTTCCTGATGCGAACCACCCTGACCGCGAACCAGATCGAATTCGTCAACCTGATCATCGACCATCTGACCGAGCACGGCGTGATGGCCGCCGACCTCCTCTACGAGTCCCCCTTCACCGACCTGGCCCCGAAGGGTCCGGAGGGCCTGTTCACCTCGGCGCAGGTGGGCGAGCTGCTGGACGTGCTGGACCGGGTGCGCGCGGCGGCGTTGGCGGCGTAGACTGGAGGTCCGAGAAGGAGGCCCGAGATGCTCAAGAAGCTCCTGCAGACGAACGACAGTGTCGGGATGTTCCTGGTCCGCGTCTTCCTGGGCCTCGCGATCTTTCCGCACGGCGCCCAGAAGCTCTTCGGCTGGTTCGGCGGCCACGGGCCGGCCTGGACGATGGACTTCTTCACCCAGCGGCTGCACATCCCCGCGCCGCTGGTGGTCCTGGTGATCCTCGCCGAGTCCTTCGGAGCCCTCGGGCTGATCCTCGGCTTCCTCGGGCGCATCGGCGCTTTCGGCGTCCTCTGCGTCATGCTCGGCGCCGTCTTCCTGATCCACCTGCCGAACGGCTTCTTCATGGACTGGTACAACGCCGGCAAAGGCGAGGGGATCGAGTACCACCTGCTCGCCATCGGCATGTCCCTGGCGGTGCTGATCCAGGGGAGCGGCCGGTACTCGGTGGACCGGGTGGTGGCGGGGCGGTTGGGGTAGACCTCCAAGGACGACAAGGTCCTCAAGGTCGCCAAGGACATTGCGCCTTCCGGTGTGATAGTGTCCTTGGTTGTCCTTGACGACCCTTGGGTCCTTTCTTTGGAGCGGCCCGGCATGAGTGACGGCTTCATCCCGAAACACGGGGGCTACAAGAGCCTGCTCTCCTACCAGAAGGCGGAGATCGTCTTCGATGCCACGGTCTACTTCTGCAACCACTTCATCGATCCGCGCAGCCGCACCCATGACCAGATGGTGCAGGCGGCCCGCTCCGGGAAGCAGAACATCATCGAGGGCAGCATGGCGTCGGGCACCTCCAAGGAGATGGAGATCAAGCTGATCAACGTGGCCCGCGCCAGCCTGGAGGAGCTGCTGGCCGACTACCGCGACTTTCTTCGCGTTCGCGGCCTCGAGGAATGGCCGGCGGATCACGCCTATACCCGCCGGCTGCGCCAGCTCAACCGGATTCCGAACGCCACCTACGCCGATTTTCGCAAGGGGATCGAAAGCCCCGATCCGGTCATCGCGGCCAATGTGATCATCGGCCTGATTCGCGTGGCCAGCTTTCTGCTGTACCGCCAACTGGGCCAGCTGGAGCGGGCCTTTCTTCAGGAAGGCGGCCTGCGCGAGCGCATGACGCGCGCCCGGCTGAAGGCGCGTGGCGGTTTCAGGTAGCCCTACAACGCCTGCCGCATGAAGTGCCACCGGAGGTCCCCGTGCTGGGGGGCGAAGACCTCGGCGTGGATCTGTGGCGCGAAGCGGTGGAGCAGGGCGGAGAGGCTTTCGCCGCGGGCGGCGGCTTCGAGGGCGTCGGCGGCGTCGCTGCCGGCTTTGCTGATGTAGGTCTGCCAGACCGCCTGGCGGATCGAGACCGAGCCCAGGGAAAGATTCGGCTGGCGCGCGATGCCCTTCTGGAGCAGAGAAACCTTTTCCTTCAGGCTCCTCTCGTCGTCCATCGGCTCGCGCTGCCAGGGAGTGTACGGCTTCGGCACCAGCACGCTCACGCCGAGATGGACGTGGCCGATGATGCCGCGGGGCACCAGCTCTTCCATCATCACCGCACGCGCCGCGGCGCCGAGGTCCAGGATGCCCTGGACGTCCTCCATCGTCTCGCCCGGCAGGCCGACGATGAAATAGAGCTTGAGCTGAGTGAAGCCGTGCCGGAAGATGAGACGGATCTTCTCCAACAGAAAGGAATTGGGGATCGGCTTGCCCATCTTGCGGCGCAGCTCGTCCGTGCCGGTCTCGGGCGCCAGGGTGATCGAGCGGTCTCCCGAGGCATGGAGCGCGTCGAGCACGCCGTCGGTCACCGCGGGGATGCGAATCGAGGAGACCGAGGTGCGGAAGCCCATCTCGTTCGCCTCGCGGAGGATCTTCTCGATGTCCGGATGATCGCCGACCGCGGTGGCGACGAAACCGAGCTGGCGGGTCACCGGCCGCGCGCGCTCCAGGGCGGCGAGGATGAACT
Source organism: Holophagales bacterium UBA5704 (assembly GCA_002420005.1). Taxonomy (GTDB): domain Bacteria; phylum Acidobacteriota; class Thermoanaerobaculia; order Multivoradales; family UBA5704; genus UBA5704. The sequence goes on from DIHE01000115.1 coordinate 24,910, forward strand.
CCGTGGGATGCCAGCGGAAACGGCCCATGCCGAAGGTGGCCCAGCAGTACCGGCACTTCTCGGGACAGCCGCGGGACATCTCAATCAAAAACTTCTCGGCGAACTCGGTGCGCGGCGTCACGATGGCGGTGGTCGGCAGATGGCCGGGCTCGCGCATCTGCTCCTCGGTCAGCTCGCGCTTTTCGAGCTTCGGCATCTCCTCGCCGCCCTCTTCCGGGCGGTGATGCGCCGGCACGTAGAACCCCGGCTGCGCCGCGAGCCGCTCCATCACCGCGTCGCGGCCGGCCTCGTCCTCCAGCGCGGCGAGCAGATCCGGCAGCACGTTCTCGGCCGCGCCGAGCGCGAAGACGTCGATGAACTCGGCCATCGGGAGCGGATTGATCAGCGCGCAGGAGCCGCCCATGACGATCAGAGGGTCCCACGGTCCCCGGTCGCAGCGGCGCAGGGGGATGCGCGCCCGCTCCAGCATCTGGAGGAGATGGACGTAGTCCTCCTCGAACGAGACCGAGAACATCACGCAGCCGAAGTCGTTGAGCGGCCGGCCCTGCTCGATCGAGACCGGGGTGCCGGCGCCGTCGAGGAAAAACCGCTCGCACACCCACTCCGGCCGGTGGTGCACCAGCTCGTAGACGCGCTGGAACGCCAGGCTGGACATTGCCACGTGGTAGCTGTTCGCATAGGCCAGGGCGATCCGGTGCCGGCCATGCTGCGCGAAGCGCTCGACAAAGCGCTCGTCGGCGCGGAAGGGGGACCAGTCGTGGCTACGGGGGGAGTGCTTCATGCGAGGGAGATTGTGCGGGATCGGGCGGGTGGTGGCAAATCGGGGGCTTTGTCAAAGGACGGCAAGGACTGCAAGGTCACCAAGGACACAAGGCCGGTTTCCGTGGTCCCTGTTGTCCTTGGCGACCTTGTCGTCCTTTTCTTCACCCCGCCGCCGCCAGCCGCCAAGCCAGCCGCAGCGCCCCCTCCACTCCCAGGGCGCGCACCGGCAGCAGCCGGCCGTGGATGCCCAGCAGCCGGGAGAACAGCGCCGGCTCGGCGGCGAGGGCGCGCAGGGCGCGGGTGCGCAGCCACGGCCTTCTCTCCACGGCGAGCAGCAGGTGGGTCAGGGCGTCCGGCAGGCGGTGGATGCGGCGCGAGGCCGCGGCGTAGCCGGCGAGGTCGCCCCGTTGGAGCGCCTCGGCCAGGGCGGCGGATTGGTGGAGCGCGATGGCGAGACCTTCGCCGGTGATGGCGTCCAGGTAGCCGGCGGCATCGCCCACCAGCGCCAGATTGGCGCGGCAGACGCCGTGCACCCTTTGGTGGAGAGGGCCGGCTCCGCGGTCCCGCGAAGCGATGGGAGCTCCGGCCACGCGGTCGCGCAGGGCGGGGAGGCGGTCCAGGAGAGCGTCGAAGCTCGCCTTGCCGCCGCTCCAGAGCATCGCGATGCCGACCAGGTCCGGGCCGACCGGGGTCACATAGGCCTCGCATTGGCGGCCCCAATGGACCTCGACACAGTCGGTCCACGGCTTCAGTTGATAGTGCCGCCGGACGCCGAAGCGCTGGAAGGCTCCGGGTCCCTTCTCCAGACCGGCCTCGCGGCGGACCCGGGAGAGGAGCCCGTCGGCGCCGACGATCCAGGTGGCGCGGAGCACGCCGTCGTCCGTCGCGACCCCCTCCCAGCCGACGGAGCCGGGGACCAGACCGCGGACCCCGACGCCCCAGCGCAGGTCCACCCCGGTCTCCTCCGCCCGGCGGACGAGCGCGCGGTGGAGCGCGAGGCGGCGCACGCCCCAGCCTCCCGCCCCGGGGAAGGCTCCTTCGGCCACGACATCGCCGTCCACATAGCGGATGCCGCGAAACGGGTGGGCCTCACCGGGACCCAACTCGACGCCGAGGCGGCGCAGACGCTGGACGGCGTCGGGCATCATGCCCTCGCCGCAAGGCTTGTCGAGGCCGGGCTGAAAACGTTCGAGGACCGTCACCCGGAGCCCGGCGGCGCGGACGGCGAGCGCGGTGGCGAGACCGGCCGGCCCGCCTCCGACGATGGCGACGTCCACCGCCGGCGGGCTCATCGCGGCCGGCTCCAGCGCAGCTTCGCGTAGGCGACACCCGAGCGGGTCATCGCCTTGGCGAGCCGCAGCGGCGTCACCGGCTCCGGAGGCGTCAACCCGCCGGCCAGCCAGAGGCGCAAGGCTTCGGCGCGGCGCAGCTTGCCCGAGGAGGTGCGCGGCAGGGTGCCGGGCGGCAACAGCTCCACCTGATCCACGGCCAGGCCGGTGGCACCGAGCACGGCGGCGGTGCACGCTTCCGGCAGCGCCTCGCGCTCCTCCGGCCGGGCGCCACGGGCGGTCTCCACGAACAGCACCAGCCGCTCCCCCTCCGCCTCCTCCGGCAGCCAGCTCGCGGCCACCACGCAGCCGGTGCGCACACCGGGGAGGCCTTCGACCGCGCGCTCGATCTCGTCCGGCGCATAGCAGCGCCCGCGCAGGAGGACGACGTCCTTGGCGCGGCCGGTCAGATACAGCTCGCCGTCGAGCGCGAAGCCGAGGTCCCCGGTGTCGAGCCAGCCGTCCCGCAAGGCGCGCGCGGTGGCGAGCGGATCGTCCAGATAGCCGTCCATCAGCGACGGACCCTGAATCCAGACCCGGCCCGTCCGGCCCTCCGGCAGCTCCTCGCCGGCCTCCCCCTGGATGCGCAGGCGGAACCCCGGGAGCGGACGGCCGACCGAGACGATCTCGCGGCCTTCGGCGGCCTCGCGGGCGACGCCGTCCCGCGCCAGCGCCTCGCGCTCGAAGCGGCGGGAGCGGAACGGCCGGCCCAGCTCCGAGAAGGTGACGGCGAGCGCCGCTTCCGAGAGGCCGTAGACCGGGGTGAGCGCCTCGGCGCGGAAGCCCCAGCGCGCGAACCGCTCGATGAACGCGCGGGTGAGCGCCGGCACCACCGCCTCGGCGCCGTCGAGCGCGGTCTGCCAGGCGGAGAGGTCCACCCCGTCCATCTCGGCGTCGGTGATGCGGTGCAGGCAGAGGCCGTAGGCGAAATTCGGCGCCGGCGAGATCGTGCCGCGGTAGCGCGAGAGCGCCCGCAGCCAGAGCGCCGGGCGGGCCACGAACAGCTCCGGGCCGAGAAGGGTGAGCTGCGCGGCGCGCGAGAGGGCCGGGAAGACGCAGCCGATCAGCCCCATGTCATGGTAGAGCGGCAGCCAGGAGACGCAGCTGTGGCGCAGCTCCGGCGTGTCGGGCCAGAACCCGTTCAGGATCTCCACCTGGGCGACGACCGCACGGTGCGAGAGCGCCACCGGCTTCGGATCGACCGTGGTGCCGGAGGAGAACTGGACGAGCGCGAGGTCCGCCGGCCCGACCGGCACGGCCTCCCCCTCCGCCTGCGGCAGCTCCGCGGGCGTGCGGCAGCCGAGCGGTGGACGGGCGGCGGCCACCGCCTCGCCGAGCAGGCGCTTCACCCGCGCGTCCGCCAGCACCAGCCGGGCGCGCGCGCGCTCGATCATCCGCGCCGTGCCGGTCAGGTACTGGCCGAGCCGGCCGAGGCGCACCGGGGGATAGAGCGGCACCGGCACCGCTCCGGCGAGCAGGACGCCGAAGAAGGCGTCGAAGAACTCGATCCCGGTGGGGAAGACGAGGGCGACGCGGTCCCCGCGCTCGACGCCGAGCGCGCGCAGGCCACCGCAGACCGCGAGCGCACGGGCGCGAATATCGATCCAGGGAAACCAGGTGGCCTGCTCGGCGCGGTCCACGAAGCGCAGGCCGCCGTCCGCCCCCTCTGGCCGGTCCACCTCGGCCAGGTAGTCCAGCAGGGTCTCAGCCACCGCTCTTCCTTTGAATGAGACCGATCAGGTCGGCCAACGTCTCGATGGCCATCTCGTCCGCCTCGTCCAGGAAGATGTGGAAGCGGTTCTCCACCTCGGCGGCCAGGGTGAGCAGGCGGACGGAATCGAGCCGCAGATCCTCCACCAGGCGCATCCCGGGCGTGAGGTCGCCCCCCGTCCAGCCGAGGTGGGTCCGGGCGACCTCCGCGATCCCGGCGAGGATCTCCTCCCCGGTCATGAGGACGACCTCACGGCGCTCGCGAGCGCCGCCTCCTCCGCGCGGATGCGCACGAAGAGCAGCCAGGCATTCAGCAGAGAGAAGACCAGCGCGGTGAGCCAGGCGGTGTGCACCAGCGGGAGGACGGCGATCTCCGTCACCACCGCCAGGTAGTTGGGATGGCGCAGGAACCGGAACGGCCCGCCGGTGACGAGCGGCGCACCGGGGAGGACCACGATGCGCGTCGTCCACCGCTCGCCGAGCGTCCCGATGACCCACCAGCGGAGAGCCACCGCCGCCGCCAGCATAGCGAGCATCGCCCCGGCGAGCGCCGGCACGAACGGCCGGCCGAGGAGCCAGACCTCCAGCGGGCTGGAGAACAGAAACGCGGTGTGCAAGGCGACCATCCACGGATAATGCCCCGCTCCCTCCTCCCGGCCGCCGCGCGCCAGGAGGCTCTGGCGGTGCCGCTCCGCGATCCGCAGCTCGATCAAGCGGCCGATGGCGACCGCGGCGATGAGAAGGGTGAAGAGGAGGCGGGTGTCGGTCATCAGAGGCTATCGTAGCTGAGAAACCAAGGACGACAAGGACTTCGAGGTCGGCAAGGACTCAAGGACAGGGCTTGGGAGGGGTCCTTGGTGTCGTTGCAGTCCTTGGTGTCCTTGGCTTTCCTCCCCTCACCACTGCAACAGCACCAGCTCCGAGCAGAACCCCGGCCCCATGGCGATGAGCAGGCCCCAGCTTCCCGGGGGCGGGCGGTGCTCGTCCAGAATCTCGCCGAGGATGTGGAGCACCGAGGCCGAGGAGAGATTGCCCACCTGGCGCAGGCTGGTCCAGGTGACCGCCAGGTCCTCCTCGGTGATCTCCAGGGCCTCCTGCATCGCTTCGAGCACCTTCGGCCCACCGGGATGGCAGATCCAGGACGCGATGTCCGCCCGGGTCAGACCCTGGGTGGCGAGGAAGGCGTCGACGTCTCCGCCCAGGAAGCGCCGGGCGAGATCCGGCACCTCCGCCGAGAGGACGATCTTGAAGCCGGTCTCCGAGATGTCCCAGCCCAGCGCGCGCTCCGAGCCCGGATAGAAGACCGAGCGGGTGGCGGCCACGCGCGGGCCGGGCTCGGCGCGATCCTCCCCCACCACGACCACCGCCGCCGCGCCGTCGCCGAACAGGCCGGACGCGATCAGGTTGGGGATCGACAGGTCCTCCTGCTGCAGCGTCAGCGAGCACAGCTCCACCGAGAGCAGCACGGCCACCTGGTCCGGAAACCCGCGGACGTAGTCGGCGGCCCGCGCGAGGCCGGCCGCTCCCGCCACGCAGCCGAGGCCGAAGATGGGCACCCGCTTCAAGTGGAGCGGCAGGCCGAGGGGCTCGATCAGCCGCGCGTCGATCGACGGCGTGGCAATGCCGGTGACCGAGACGAAGAACAGTGCGTCGACGTCCTGCGGCGCCAGACCGGCGCGGCGCAAGGCCTCCAGCACCGCCGGGCCGCCGATCTCCTGGGCGACCCGGATCCAGGCGTCGTTCGCCTTGCCCCAGGTGGTCAGCCCGGCGTACTCCTCCAGAGGCAGCGCGAGATGCCGCCCGCCGATCAGCAGGCTCTTGTGCAGCCGCTCCAAACGCTCCGGGTTGAAAAAGCGCGTGCCCCAGCGCTCCGAGAGCGCCTGCAACAGAATGTCCTGGTCGTAAAAATGCGGCGGGAGAGCCCTCCCGACGGCGGCGACCCTCATGGTTCGAGGTTGGAGACCGCCGCGGAGCCGCCCAGCAGCAGGCCACAGAACGAGTAGAGCACCAGCCAGCCGACCGTCATGCCCCACCAGGCGGCGGCCGGCAGGCCGGCCACGCCGACGACGGTGATCACCAGCAGGGGACCGCGGAACACCCAGGCGATCCAGCCGGCGAGGAGGCCGGAGGTCCAGCGCGCGCCGCTGCGGCCATAGATCAGCAGGTAGAGCGCCGACAGCGCCAGCGCCTCCAGCGCCCAGGTGGCGAGCACCACCCAGGACGGCAGCTCATGGCCCCCGTTCGGCGCGAGCGCGAGCGGGTCCGGCGCCCGGCCGATCGCCTCCAGCCCGAAGCGGAAGAGCGCCATGGCGAGGATCAGAAGGGGGATGGAGAAAAGCAGAAACCGTCTCAAGGGACCTTGATCATATCGCAAGCCCATCCTTGGACCACCGGTCGATCGTATAAGCTTGGATTGCACCATGAACACCCTGGCGACCGAGCAGCTCCCGACCCCCGGCACCGCCCCCGGGGTCGAGCTGCGCGCCCTCGACACCCTGTGGTTCCAGGTGGCGGGCACGGTCTGCAACCTCGCCTGCACCCATTGCTTCGTCTCCTGCTCGCCGACCAACCACACCCACGAGATGCTGTCTCTCGCCGCGGTGGAGCGCAGCCTCGCCGAGGCGACGGCGCTCGGCGTGCGCGAGGTCTACTTCACCGGCGGCGAGCCGTTCCTCAACCCGGAGATGGAGGCGATCCTCGCCGCCACCCTGAAGGTCGCGCCCGCCACCGTGCTCACCAACGGCCTCCTCCTCAGCCCGGAGCGCGCCGCCCGCCTCGCGGCACTCGCCGCCGGCTCCGAGTACTCGCTCGACCTGCGCGTCTCCCTCGACGGCTGGGACGCCGAGAGCAACGACCCCATCCGCGGCGCCGGCACCTTCGACCGCATCCTCGCCGGGGTGCGCAACCTCGCGGCGGCCGGCCTGAACCCGGTGCTCACCGTCACCGACGTCTGCCGCGAGGCGAGCTCCGACGCCGGCAAGGAGCGCTTCTTCGCCCTCCTGCGCGGGATCGGGATCGACCGACCGCGGCTCAAGGTCCTGCCGGTCTTCCAGATCGGCGCCGAAGCCGAGCGCGCCGGAGCCTATGAGAGCTGGCAGCGCCTGCGCGCCGGGGAGACCCCCGAGGACGGCTGGGACCACCTGCAGTGCAGCGCGTGCCGCATGGTCACCGACCAGGGCGTGTGGGTCTGCCCGATCCTGGTCAACGAGCCCGCGGCGCGGATGGGCTCGACCCTCGCCGACGCCCTCGGCCCGTTCGCGCTCGACCACCCGGCGTGCTGGACGTGCCACGTCTACGGCGTGAGCTGCAAGACCTGAGCGGAGCGGCGGATGACCGAACGCGAACGCATGGCGCTTCACCGCGGCCTCGCCACCTGGGGCGAGCGGCTGGTGCCCCTCGCCGACTTCCGGCGCGCCGCCGCGGCGGCCGGCCGCGACCTCTCCCCGGAGGAGCGCGCCGCCGCCCTGCGGGCCGCCACCGCCGTCCTCCCCGACACCACCCCGGTCGAGGGGCCGTGGTCGCGCATCGCCGTCTGCGGCGGCATCTACAACAACCACCTCGGCCTCGCCGCGCTGCTGGACGACGCGGCGCGCCGCGGTGCCGAGGCGGTCTACTGCCTGGGCGACCTCGGCGGCTTCGGCCCGAGTCCCGAGAAGGTCTGGCCGCTGCTCCTCCAGGGCGACGTGCGGACGATCCAGGGCAACTACGAAGAGTCGCTCGCCTCCGGCCGCGAGGACTGCAACTGCGGCTACACCGATCCGCGCGACAACCACTTCGCCGCCGTCTCCTACGGCTACACCGCGCGCCATGCCTCCGCCGATTTCAAGGCCTGGATGGGGCGGCTGCCGATGCGCCGCCGGGTGCGCGTGGGCGAGCGGGAGCTGCTGCTCGTCCACGGCTCGCCGCGGCGGATCAACGAGTTCCTGTTCGCCTCCACCGCACCGGTGCCGTTCCTCGAGACCCTCCTCGACCGCAACGCCTGCGACGCCCTCCTCTGCACCCACACCGGGCTCCACTGGCACCGGCGGCTGCCCTCCGGCCGCGACGTGGTGAACGTCGGGGTGATCGGCCGGCCGGCGAACGACGGCACGACCGCGGTGTGGTACGCGCTCCTCGACGCCCGCCCCGGCGGCGGCCTCGCGGTCGAGCTCGTGCCGCTCGCCTACGACCATCCGGCGCTCGCCGCGGAGATGCGGCGCGAGGGGCTCCCCGAGGAGTTCGTGGAGACGATCCTCACCGGCTGGTGGACCACCTGTCTCGAAATCCTGCCCGCCCGCGAGCGGGCGCTTTCCCGCTACTGAAGGGTTGGGAGCCTGACCATGTCCACACCCGAGAACGCTTCCCGCATCGCCATCCTCGGCGCCGGTCCCACCGGGATCGAGGCCGCCCTCGCCGCCGCCGAAGCCGGCCGGCCCTTCGTCGTCTTCGAAGCCGCCCCGGGCGCCGCCGGCCATCTGCGCCGCTGGGGCCACGTGCGCCTGTTCACCCCGTGGGACCTGAGCGTCTCACCGCGCGTGCGCCGCCGGCTGGCGACGGCCGGCGTGGCGGTGCCGGCGGGCGACGGGTGTCCGACCGGTCACGAGCTCGCCGACGTCCTCGACCGGGTGGCCGCGCTGCCGGAGATCGCGCCGCACCTGCGTTTCGGCCGTCGCGTCGTGGCGGTCGGCCGCGAAGGGCTGCTGAAACACGAGGAGATCGCCTCCGCCGAGCGCGGCCGGCGGCCGTTCCGCCTGCTGGTGGCCGACGCCGCCGGCGACGAGAGCATCGAGCATGCCGGCGTGGTGATCGACGCGACCGGCACCTACGGCCAGCCGAACCGCCTGGGCGACGGCGGCATCCCCGCGGTCGGCGAGCGGGCGCTCGACGCCGAGATCCGGCGCGACATCCCGGACCTCGCCGCCGAAGCGGGCGAGTGGGCCGGCCGCACCATCCTCCTCGCCGGAGCCGGCTTCTCGGCGCAGACCGCGGCGCGCGACCTCGCCGCGCTGGCCGAGAAGGAGCCGGGCACGCGGGTGATCTGGGCGCTGCGCGGCGAAGCCCCGGAACCCTCGCCGGCCGACGACCCGCTCCCCGAGCGCGCCCGCCTCGCCGCCGTCGCCACCGCCCTCGCCGCGGGCGCCTCGCCCGCCGTGGAGGTGCGATGCGGCGTGGTCGTCGAGTCGATCGGGCGGATGGGCGGGCGGCTGCGCGTCGTCCTGCGCCACGGGGAGGACAGCGACGCGGTCGACGTCGACCGCATCCTCGCGCTCACCGGATTCGTCGGCGACGCGAGCCTCTACCGCCAGCTCCAGGTGCACGAGTGCTATGCCACCTGCGGCCCGATGAAGCTCTCCGCGGCCCTCCTGGGCGCCGGCGGCGGCGATTGCATGGCGCAGACCTCACACGGCGTCGACACCCTGACCAACCCCGAGCCCGGCCTGTACATCCTGGGCAGCAAGTCCTACGGCCGCAACAACACCTTCCTTCTGCGCGTCGGCTGGGAGCAGGTGGGCGAGGTGTTTGGCCAGCTCTCCGCGAAAGCCTCGATTTCGTGACAGGCCGGTCCCCTGGCATATGCTGAGCCGGCCATGTACTACGGCCGCCCCGACTTCCAGCACACCGAGATCCCGGCCGTCGGCGTCCTCCTGGCCAACCTGGGGACCCCCGACGCGCCGGACACGCCGTCGCTGCGGCGCTATCTGCGCGAGTTCCTGAGCGATCCCCGGGTCATCGAGCTGCCCCGCCTGCTCTGGTGGCTCATCCTCCACCTCTTCATCCTCACCACCCGGCCGGCCAAATCGGCCGCGCTCTACCGGAAGGTCTGGTGGCAGGAAGGGGCGCCGCTCCTGGTGATCACCCGGCGGCAGGCGGCGGGCCTGCAGGAGGCCCTGCGCGCCCGGGTGGGCAACCCGGTCCACGTCGCGGTCGGCATGCGCTACGGCAATCCCTCGATCCGCGCCGCGCTGCGCGAGCTGGCCGAGAAAGGCTGCCGGAGGCTGCTCATCCTGCCCGCCTACCCGCAATATGCCGGGGCCACCGTCGGCTCGACCTTCGACGCGGTGGCCGCCGAGCTCACCGGCTGGCGGTGGGTGCCGGAGATCCGCACCATCCACGGCTATTTTGACGATCCCGCGTACGTCCGCGCGCTGGCGGCGAGCATCCGTGAAACCTGGGAGGCGGACGGCGGGCCGGCCGAGAAGCTCCTGTTCTCCTTCCACGGCATCCCCCAGCGCTACTTCGACGGCGGCGATCCCTACTTCTGCCAGTGCCACAAGCTCGCGCGGCTCACCGCCGAGGCGCTCGGCCTGGAGCGCGGGCGCTGGGAGGTCTCGTTCCAGTCGCTGTTCGGCAAAGAGGAGTGGATCAAGCCGTACACCGACCGCACGGTCGAGGCCATGGCCCGCTCCGGCATCCGCTCGCTCGACGTGGTCTGCCCGGGGTTCTCCGCCGACTGCCTGGAGACCCTGGAGGAGATCGACCAGCTCAACCGCGAGATCTTCGTCCACGCCGGTGGCGAGCGCTTCCGCTACATCCCCTGCCTGAACGACCGCGCGGACCACGTGCAGGCGCTGGCCGGCGTGGCCTTCGCCCACCTGCAAGGCTGGGTGGAACCGGCGGAGGCCTCCGCGGGAGAACGCTTGCGCGCCGAGGCCGCCGCCACCGCGGAGCGCGCCGCCGCCCGCCGGGCGGTTCCGGCACCGGCCGACGGCGGCTATGGGCACTGAGCCCCCTTGTTTCCCTGTTCAAGTCTGAAAGGAGATCGACAACCATGAAACCGACACTGCTTCGCACGGCCGTTCCGGCCGCCGCCCTCCTCGCCCTGCAGCTCACCGCGGCGGCGTCCGCCCAGCAACTCGACCTGCCCCGCCCCAGCCCCAAGGCCTCCGTCAGCCAGACGGTGGGCGTCACCGAGATCTCGGTCGCCTACTGCCGGCCCGGCGTCAAGGGCCGCAAGATCTGGGGCGAGCTCGTCCCCTACGGCGAGGTCTGGCGCACCGGCGCCAACGAGAACACCACGATCACCTTCAGCACCGCGGTGAAGATCGGCGGCAGCGAGCTCGCCGCCGGCACCTACGGCCTCCAGACCATCCCCGCCGAAGGCGCCTGGACGGTCATCTTCAGCAAGGACGCCGAGCTCTGGGGTGCCTTCAACTACAAGCCGGAGAATGACGCCCTGCGCATCCAGGCGACCCCGCGACCGGCCGCCAAACCCGTCGAGCGCCTGCAGTTCAGCTTCGAGAACGTCACCGACAACGCGGCCGAGGTCGTCCTCGCGTGGGAGAAGCTGGAGGTTCCGTTCACCGTCGAGGTCGACACGACGAAGCTGGTGACCGCGGCGGCCGGCAACGCCTTGCGCTGGCAGACGCCGTACCAGGCCGCCAACTGGTGCATCCAGAACGACACCTGCCTCGACCAGGCCGCGACCTGGCTGGAGGCCTCGATCGCGCTCAGCCCGACCTTCACCAACCTGCGCGCCCAGGGGCTGCTGCTCGCCAAGAAGAACGACTACAAGGGCGCCGTCGCCGCGGGCGAGAAGGCTCTCGCCGCCGCCAAGTCCGCCGCCCAGCCGCCGCAGGCGCAGGCCGTGGCGGACCTGGAGAAGCTGATCAGCGAGTGGAAGGGGAAGGCCGGGAAGTAGCGGTCCCCGCCAGCCAGGCGGGAAGCTCGACGACCTCCCGCAGGCAGGCGAGCGGCTCCAGCCGCTCCAGCTCCGCGCGACCGTGGGAGCCGGTACAGACGCCGATCGACGCTGTACCGGCACTGCGGGCCATCTCCAGATCCCAGGTCGTATCGCCGATCATCACCGCCGCACCGGGCGTCACGCCCAGCTCGTCGAGAATGGCGAGCAGCATCTGCGGATGCGGCTTGGAGAACGCCTCGTCGACCGTGCGCGTGGCCAGAAAGAGGGACCCGAGGCCCGTCTCGCGCAAGGCATGGTCCAACCCGCGCCGGCTCTTGCCGGTCGCCACCGCCAGCAGATAGCCCTCCTCCGCCAACCCGCGCAGCATCTCCGGCACGCCGTCGAACAACACCGGCAGGTCGCGGTAGGTGGCCAGCCAGTGCTTGCGGTAGCACCCGAGAACCCGTTCGTACATCGCGTCATCGGCCCCCGGGCTCAAGATCTCCAGCGTCTCGCGCAGCCCGAGGCCGATCGTGTCGCGGATCGTCTGGTCCGGCAGCCGCGGCAGGTCCAGCTCCTCGATCGTGGCCCGCGTACACGCCACGATCGACGCGATCGAATCCATCAGGGTGCCGTCCCAGTCGAAGACGAGCAGGTCGAAGGGTTTCATAGGTTTCGCATCCCTCCTTCGGAGTCCGACATCACCAAACACCGCTCCACCCGCGAGCCCGGGGAAATCTCCGCGCCGAAGCCGACGATCGCCTCGCGCACCACGCTGCCGGCGCCCACCCGGGCGCCGGGGAGGAGCACCGAGCGCTCGACCCGGGCTCCGGCTTCGACGTGCGCGCCGGCTTCGACGGCCGACCGCCGCACCTGCGCTCCAGCGTCGACCGTCGCGTCCGGCGCGATCCACCCGGAGCCCGCCGCTTCGACCACGGCTTCCAGGTAGCGCTGCGGCGTCCCGAGGTCGTGCCAGCGCCGCGCGGTCACCACCGTCTGCAACGTCTCCCCTGCATCGAGCCGGGGGACGTAGAGCTGGCGGACGATGTCGGCCGGCTGCGCCGCCACGCCGGCGAGCAGGCCCGGCGCGAAGACGTGCGCGCCGGCGAAGACGTGGCGGACGGCCACCTCGCCGCGCGGCGGATCGCCCGGCCAGAACGAGACGACGCGGCCTGTGGCGTCGATTCCGACCCCACCGCCGAACGCGGCCGGCGCGGGGCGCGAGGCCAGCAGCAACGTCGCTGCGGCTCCGCCGCTTCGATGCCGGCGCAGGAGGCTCGCGAGCGGCCAGCGGCAGAGACTGTCGCCGTTGATCAGGAGGACGAGATCGGCCGGAGCGAAGAAGTCCCGCAGCTTGCCGCAGGCGCCGAGGGTGCCGAGGAGCTCCGGCTCCTCCGACCAGGTGATCGGGAGGCCCGGCACCCCGTCGCCGTAGAACGCGCGGATCTGGTCGCCCAGGTGATGGAGGTTGATCGCCACCGCCTCGCAACCCACCGCGGCGAGCTGTACCAGGGTGTGCCCGAGGAGCGGCACACCGGTCACCGGCAGCAGCGGCTTCGGCATCCGCTCCGTCAACGGACGGAGACGGGTGCCGAGACCGGCCGCGAGCACCAACGCTCTCAGCCGTGGGTGTGCCATGGGTTCACGGGCGGGGAGCTACTGGCGAAACACCATCTCGGGGGGTGCGTCCGGGTGCTCCTTCAGATAATCCTCGTACAGCCGGAGGTACGAGCGCCGCTCCGCCTTGTCCGCGTCGAGGCCGCAGCGCTTGGCCACCACCTCGGCGCGATCGCCTTCGAACTCGGCGAAGTCGCCGATCGGCGTGTGATCGAGCGCGATGGTGACGCCACCGAGCTGCCACTCCTCCCGCATCTTCTGGTAGCGCCGCACGACCGAGTAGCCGAGGCCTTCGAGGAGGGCGCGGGCGGCGTCCGCGTTCTCGATCGTCACCTCGTGCTCCTCGCGGACCTTGAGGTTCCCTTCGAGGTGCATCGGCCCCTTGAGGGTGAGCCGCGCGCGGCCGGAATCGGTGCGCAGGCGCAGAATCCGGCCGGTCGACAGCAGCTCGTTGTTGCGGTCGAGGATCCAGTTGTCCTCGAACGACGAGGGTCCCACCCGCTCCGCCTCCAGCTCGATCAACCGGTCCCGCAAGGCGTCCAGCTCGACCGCCGGGAACTTGAGCTCCTTCTCCAGATTGTCGCTGCTTCTCATAGGTTGCCCAGACGATCCAACAGCCGCACCACCGAGCGAATACCGTTGAAGAAATGGCTGATGTTGAATTTCTCGTTGGGAGAGTGCAAGCCGTCGTCATTCAGGCCGAAGCCGAGCAGCAGCACCGGCACGCCGAGCACCGAGGCGAAAGTGGACACGATCGGGATCGAGCCGCCCTCGCGGATGCGCACCGGGCGCGCGCCCCACACGTCCTGCATGGCGTCGAGCGCCGCGTCGACGATCGGACCCTGCACCTCGACGACGACCGGATCGGCGCCATGGAGGCTTTCCACCTCGACCTTGACACCCGGCGGGGCGACGGACTGGACATAGTCGCCGAACAGCTTGGCGATCTTCTTCGGCTCCTGGTCCGGCACCAGCCGCATCGACACCTTGGCGCCGCCCCAGGACGGGAGGACGGTCTTCGCCCCCTTGCCCATGTAGCCGCCGAAGATGCCGTTGACGTCGCAGGTGGGCCGCGCCCAGGTCCGCTCACGCGTCGAGTATCCCTCCTCGCCGAACAGCTCGGGGACGCCGAGCTCGCTGCGGTAGGCGGCCTCGTCGAACGGCAGGGCCGCGAACTCCTTGCGCTCCCAGTCCTCCAGCGGCCGGACGTCGTCATAGAAGCCGGGGATCAGGATCTTGCCGGTCTTCCCGTCGCGCAGCTTGCTGATGATCTCCGACAAGGCGTTCAAGGGGTTGAACACGGCGCCGCCGAACGTGCCGGAGTGCAGGTCGCGGTTCGGCCCGGTGACCTTGATCTCCATGTAGCAGAGACCCTTGAGGCCATAGATCAGCGACGGCTGGCCGGGCGCGTAGAGGGAGGTGTCGGAGATCATCACCGCGTCGCAGGCGAGGCGCTTGCCGCCGTCCTCGCGCACGTAGCGGTCGATCGCCTCGCCGCCGGCTTCTTCCTCGCCTTCGACCAGGAACTTGACGTTGATCGGCAGGCTGCCGCGCTCGGCGAGCATCGCCGCGACCGCCTTGAGATGCGTGTAGGACTGCCCCTTGTCGTCCGTGGCGCCGCGCGCCACCAGCAGATCGCCCTCCACCGTCGGCTCGAACGGCGGATTGCGCCAGAGCTCCAGAGGATCGGCCGGCTGCACGTCATAGTGGCCATAGAAGAGGACCGTCGGCTTGCCCGGCGCACCGAGCCATTCGCCGTAGACCAGCGGATGGCCCTTGGTCTGGATCTGCTCGGTCGCCAGCCCGGCCTCGCGCATCTTCCCTTCGAGGAAGGCCGCGGCGCGCAGCACGTCCGCCTTGTAGGCCGGATCGGTCGAGATCGAAGGAATCCGGATGTAGTCCTTCAGCTCTTCGAGGTAGGTCTCTTTGTCGGCGTCGATACGGGAGAGGACGTCCCGCGAGTCATTGGCCATGGTTCAGCTCTCCTTGTCTCCCTCGGTGTTTCCCTGACGCAGTCTAGCAGAGTCCTCCCGGCGGGCGAGACGCGCCAGGTTCACCGCGTTGACCACGAAGTGCGCGGTCACCGGGCCGAGCAGGTTGCCGCGCAGCGCCATCAGCGCTCCGAACAAAAAGCCGGCCAGCAAGGCGAAGACGGTCCATAGCCGGAACGCACGGCCCGGTCCGGTGTGGACGAAACCGAAGAGCAGCGCCGCCAGCGGCCACCCGACCGTCCCCTGGACGGCGCCGCGGAAGAACAGCTCTTCGGCAAACCCGGAGAGCAGCGCGAGGGCGACGGCCTCGCCGGGTTTCAGGGGGCCCAGGACCTCGGCGAGCTGGGCCTCCAGCTCGCGCGCCAGGGGAAACGCCCGTTCGGCTCCCTTCCAAAGGCCGAGCAGCAGGGCCGCTGCACCCAGACCGAGCAGCAGGTCGATCCACCAACCCTGCAGGTCGAGGAAAAGGCGCAGCGGAATCACCCCCTCGCGGAGGCCGATCCACAGGGCTCCGCCCATCGCCATGGCCAGGTACAGGACCCAGGCGAGGGAGTAGAGGCGGCCGGGCGCCGGAGGAGAGACGGTCGGCGTGGGCTCCAAGCGCTTCTTCGATCAGTCCTCGAAGCTCTTGCCCGTCTTCTGCCAGTCGGCCAGGAAGCGGTCGAGGCCGATGTCGGTCAGCGGATGCTTGAAGAGCTGTTCGAGGACCTTGAACGGCAGCGTCGCCACGTCGGCGCCGAGCTGGCCCGCCTGGACGACGTGAATCGGATGGCGCACCGAGGCGACCAGGACTTTCGTGTCGAAGTCGTAGTTCTGATAGATCGAGACGATCTCCTCGATCAGGTCCATGCCGTCCTCGCCGACGTCGTCGAGGCGGCCGACGAACGGGGAGATGTAGGCGGCGCCCGCCTTGGCGGCGAGGAGGGCCTGTGCGGCGGAGAAGCAGAGCGTCACGTTGCAGCGGATGCCCTGCTCCAGGAGCTTGCCGACCGCCCGCAAGCCGGGCGGGGTGAGCGGCACCTTCACGATGACGTTCTCCGCCAGCGCGGCGAGCCGCTTCCCCTGGTCCATCATGCCGGCGAAGTCGGTGGCCAGCACCTCGCCGGAGACCGGACCCGGCACCAGCCGCGCGATCTCCTGCACCGTCTTCAGGTACGACTTGCCCTGCTTGGCGATCAACGACGGGTTGGTGGTGACGCCATCGACCAAGCCCCATTCGAGGCCGGTCTCGATCTCCTGAATGTCGGCGGTGTCGAGAAAAAATTCCATCGGGGTCTCCCGGAAGAAAGTAGGGTCGTGGGCGGGGCCGGGTGGCCCCCGGGGAGTCTACCGCGGTTTGTCAGGCCGAGGACAACAAGGACAGCAAGGACAACAAAGACGATTTGGTCCCTGTTGTCCTTGCCGTCCTTGCCGTCCTTCTGCAGGCCGCCGCGCTAGTTCACCGTCTCGTCGTCCTCTTCAGCTTCTTCCTCGAAGCCTTCCTCGCCGTCGAGCAGATCGTCCTCGGGGGCGGCTTCGAGCAGCAGCTCCGGCTCCATCCCCTCGGCGAGATCGGTCTCGCCTTCGCCGGCGGATTCGACCAGCGCATCTTCCTCGCGCTCGACCTTGGCGGTCGAAACGAGGCGGTCCTCGCCCGCCAGGTTCATCAGGCGGACACCCTGGGTGGAGCGGCCCACCACGCGGACGCCGGAGACGTTGATGCGGATGATCATCCCTTCCTGGGTGATCAGCATCAGGCCGTCGCTCGCGGTGACATGGCGCGCTCCCACCACCTCGCCGGTCTTCGCGGTGACTTTCAGGTTGATGATGCCGAGACCGCCGCGGCTCTGGAGACGGTAGTCCTCGATCGGCGTCCGCTTGCCGTAGCCGCGCTCGGTGACGGTGAGGATGTCGCCGTGCGGATCGAGCGCCTCCATGCCGACCACGCGGTCCCCTTCGCGCAGGGTCAGACCGCGTACGCCGTAGGTGGCGCGGCCGGTGGGGCGGACGTCGTCCTCCGGGAAGCGGATGGCGAAGCCCTTCTGGGTGGCGATGAGGATCTCCTTCCTGCCGTCGGTCTCGCGGACGGAGAGCAGGCGGTCCCCCTCGTCGATGTTGATGCCGATGATGCCGCCGACGCGCGGGTTCGCATAGGCGGAGAGCTCGGTCTTCTTCACCGTTCCCTTCTCGGTGGCGAAGAAGAGGAAGCGGTCCTCCGGGAACGTGCGCACGGCCACCGTGGTCGCCAGGCGTTCGTTCGCCTCCAGCTCGAGAAGGTTGACGATCGCCTTGCCGCGCGCCGCCGGCCCGGCTTCCGGGATCTCATGCACCTTGAGCCAGTGCACCCGGCCGCTCTCGGTGAACACCAGAATGTAGCTGTGGGCCGTCGCGACGTACAGGTGCTCGACGAAGTCGTCGTCCTTGGTGCCCATGCCGGTGCGCCCGCGTCCGCCGCGGTTCTGCGAGCGGTAGAGGGTGAGCGGCGAGCGCTTCACGTAGCCGGTGCGGGTCACCGTGATCACCATCGGCTCGTCGGCGATCAGGTCCTCGATCGAGATGTCCGCCATCTCGGGGAGGATCTCGGTGCGCCGCTTGTCACCGTAGGCGCTGCGCAGCTCGCCCAGCTCGCGGGTGATCTCCGCCAGCACCAGGGCGTCCGAGGCGAGGATGGCGCGCAGCCGCTCGATGAGCAGCATCAGCTCGCGATACTCCTCGACCACCTTCTCGCGCTCCAGGCCGGTCAGCCGCTGCAGGCGCATGTCGAGGATCGCCTGCGCCTGGATCTCGGAAAACTCGAACTTTGCGATCAGGTTGTCCCGCGCCTCGGCCGGTGTCTGGCTGGCGCGGATCGTCGCGATCACCTCGTCGAGATGATCGAGCGCCTTCAGAATGCCTTCCAGGATATGGGCCCGCTCCTCCGCCTTGCGCAGGTCGTAGCGGGTGCGCCGGATGATCACCGTCTTGCGATGGTTCAGGAAGTGGTAGAGCAGCTCCTTGAGCGTCATCACCTTCGGCTGGTTGTCGACGATCGCCAGCAGGATGATGCCGAAGGTGACCTGCATCTGGGTCATCTTGAACAATCCGTTCAAAATGATTTCCGGCTGCTCGCCGCGCTTGACGTCGAGCACGATGCGGATGCCTTCGCGGTCGGACTCGTCGCGCAGGTCGGAGATGCCTTCGAGCTTCTTTTCGCGGACCAGCTCCGCCATCCGTTCGATCAGCTTCTTCTTGTTGACCTGGTACGGGATCTCGGTGACGATGATCGATTGCCGCTCGGTCTTCGGATGGACCTCGATCTCGGCTTTCGCCCGCACCTGGATGATGCCGCGTCCGGTGGTGTACGCGGAGCGGATGCCCAGCACGCCATGGATGGTTCCCGCGGTGGGGAAGTCCGGCCCGGGCAGGACCTGCATCAGCTCCGGGATGGTGACCTCCGGATTTTCGATGAGCAGCATCAGCGCGTCGATCACCTCGCCGAGGTTGTGCGGCGGGATGTTCGTCGCCATGCCGACGGCGATGCCCGAGCTGCCGTTGATCAGAAGGTTCGGCACGCGCGCGGGGAGGACGGCGGGCTCGGTCTCGGAGCCGTCGTAGTTCGGCACCCAGTCGACCGTCTCCTTGTCGATGTCCTCGCGGATCATCTCCTCGGCAAGCTTGGTGAGCCGCACCTCGGTGTACCGCATCGCCGCCGGATTGTCGCCGTCCAGCGAGCCGAAGTTGCCCTGGCCGTCGACCAGCACGTAGCGCATGGAAAAATCCTGGGCCATGCGCACCACCGTGTCGTAGATCGCCGAGTCGCCGTGGGGATGATATTTACCCATGACGTCACCGACGATGCGCGCCGACTTCTTGTACGGGCGGTCGGATCGATTGCCCGATTCCCACATGCCGTAGAGCACGCGGCGGTGCACCGGCTTCAAACCGTCGCGCACGTCGGGCAGCGC
>DIHE01000191.1:0-82161 GCA_002420005.1 Holophagales bacterium UBA5704
GTCGACCATTACATGCTGCCTCCTGAAAGGCGCCTGCCCGAAGTGCGCCGGCTGATCGACGAGAAGGTCTTGTTCGTCGACGAGATCGTTGCTCTGGGGGCCACGCGCGCGAAGCGGGGGACAGGGAAAAGCGGATGACCGATCTCGTCCGCCCCGAAGCCAAGTTCCTCCTCTACCAGACCGAGGACGGGAGCACGCGCGTCGAGGTGCGCTTCGACGGCGAGGCAGGGCAGATTGACCTGATTGCCTCGGATGCGCTGCTGTTCGAGGCTGAGCGGAATCCTCATGTGGTGCGCAAACGGTACGTCTTCGACGTCATGGCTACGACCGGGGATTTCGTCCGGACGGACCCACAGCTCGAGGAGCGTGCGCGTCTTCTGGTCCTCGCCGGCCTCAAGCCATTGGACGCGCTCCACTTGGCATCGGCGGAGGCCGGCCGGGCCGATTTCTTCTGTACCTGTGATGACCGGCTCCTGAAGCGGGCGCGAGTGGTCGCCGCTCCCCCAACCAAGGCGGTCTCGCCCTTGAGCTCATTGCGGAGGTAGCACCATGACTGTCCAAGCCAGACCGCTGAGCGAGATCACTCAGCAGGCGATTGAGCTGCTGTCCAAAGAGTTGGGGATCGTGGCCACGGTTCGTTTCCTGGGCCAGTTCACGACAGGGTACGGAAACTACACCGAGGAACGCGATGAGCTTTTCGAGGACCTGACCCTGGATCAGGCCTTGGCTGCCATGAGGTCGCCTCGACCTCGGTAAGGGAAAGGGACGGTCTTCGGCCCGTTCTCCTGAAGGCCGGCGAGACGCCGACGGTCCCAGGGGCG
Source organism: Holophagales bacterium UBA5704 (assembly GCA_002420005.1). GTDB lineage: Bacteria > Acidobacteriota > Thermoanaerobaculia > Multivoradales > UBA5704 > UBA5704. The sequence goes on from DIHE01000191.1 coordinate 822, forward strand.
TGCGAGGCGGAACGTCGGGGCTCGGCCGCGGTCTTCCCTTCTCCACCCGGCGAGTTTTCCGACTTGGCGCGGACTCATTGGTGCCCCGGCGCCGCAATTGGCTCCCGGGACGGAGATAAAGGGTCGGGGACCCGAGATTTGCCCCGCCCCGCAGCCCGATTCTCTCGTCGGGTCCTATCGGCTCTTGGCTTCCTTGCGCCACTTCTGCTCTTTCACCTGGCACCTGCTGCTGGATCGATCTCTGCGTCCGCTGGCCACACCCCAAGGGCATGCAACGCTGGGCGGCGGAGATGAAGGTCTGGCGCGACCGCCGGCCGGATCCTTTGAAGGAAGGACTGGAGCAACTATCGGGCTGCCTGGATCGTCTGGGTCTCGACCAGGGGACCCTGATCCTCTTCGATGGCCGCACGAGCGCCGCTCCTCCTCCGGAGCGCTGCTCTCAGGAGGACATCGAGCATCGGGGCCGCCGGATCTCGGTCCTGCGACTGTGAGATTTCAGCACCGACGCCAGGGACAAGGCACCCCGAATCCACAGGGCCAGGTGAGCGCCGAGGTCCAGGAGCGCAGCGGCGGCTTGCAGCGCCCACCAGTACACCCCGAGGGGCACCAGAAGGAGGACGGTGCCGATCAGGCCGTAACGAAAACCCGCCGCCGCGGGGCCGCCGAAACCGACGGACGCAACCATCCCGAGGAGGATCAGGTAGCCGGTCATGACGAGCGTCGTGAGCGGGATCTCCGCGAGAGCATGGCGTGGGAAAGCCTTCTTTCGTAGGAATCCGCCGAAAGCCGTCACCGGCCCAAGGACCCCCAGGGCTGCGGCGGTCCCGGCAAGCACAGCGACCACCAGGAGAAACGGCAACGCGAGCGGACCACCCAGAGGGGCCCCGGCCACGACCGCCCAGGCCAGCAGACCCAGATACCCAACGAGAACGAACCCGGTCACCGCAGAGAGCACCGCGCTGAAAGCGACGGCATGCTTGACAGCGTACTGGATCGAGCCTGCGACGGTTCTAAGGGGGACCATGGACGGATTCTACGCTGTCAAACCGAAGATGGGCGCCCTTTCGGCCCAACGGGCCGCGAGAGCGGAGCCCAGGGATGAGGCCACAGGCCGATTCCCTGGGGAATGAAGGCGATTCCTCAGCGCGGCCTGAAGGGTCGCGAGAGAGGCAATCATGAACACTTGCGACATTCTTGCTCTTTCACCTGGCACCTGCACCCATCGGGCTAGAGGCCTGCCGGGGCAAACGGGGTATTCTGTCGGCCATGCGACGCCGCCGGCCCGCCCTCCTCGTTGGCCTCGCCCTCTTCGCGCACGGCTGCGGCGATCCTGGCCCGCCCGCGGGACCGGCAACCCTGGGCATTGAGGTCCGTGCCGCCTCGGAAGAACGCGGAACCGTCGTCGAGGCCCTGGAGGAGGACGGGCCGGCGGCCCGCGCCGGCCTGGAACCAGGGGACCTCGTAGTGGCCCTCGACGGCGTGCCCATGGCCGATTCCTGCGGTTTCGGCCGGGCGCTCGGCGAACGGGCCCCCGGCGACAAGGTGGTTCTCGCTTGGCGGCGGGGACGGGAACGCCGCGAGGCGACCGTCGAGCTCGCGGCGGCGCTCGACCTCTACGGCGCGGCGTGCGAGAAAGGCCGGGTCGCGAGCTGCCATCGGCTCGGCACCGCCCACCTCGGCGGCGGGATGGAGACGGACTTCGCGCGCGCCGCGGAGATCTTCGAGAAGGCTTGTGACGCCGGGAGCGCCGGGGCCTGCGCCGACCTGGGGATGCAGGCGCTCCACGGGACCGGCATCGCCCTCGACACCGCCCGGGCGCGGAACCTCTTCCGCCGGGGCTGCGACGGGGGCAGCGCCGTCGGCTGCACCCGCCTGGGTTTTCTGTATGCCACCGGAACCGGCGTGGCAATGGACGACGATCGCGCCTTTTCCCTCTTCCGGCAGGCCTGCGACGGCGCCGATGCGGCCGGCTGCTACAACTTCGCCCTCCACTTCGCCGACGCGCGGGGTACCTTCGCCAACCCGAGCCTCGCCGTGGCCACCTATGAGCGGGCGTGCGCCCTCGGGAGCTTCCTCGCCTGCACGAATGCCGGCTACCAGCATCAGAACGGACTGGGCACCCAGGCCGACCTGCGGCGGGCGGTGACCTACTATCGCCGCGCCTGCTCCGGAACCGCCTGCGAGCCCGGCGATCCGATGGGCTGCTTCAACCTCGGCGTGATGCTCCGGGACGGCCTGGGTGTAGCCCAGGACAAAGCGGAAGCCGCAACGTTCTTCACCGCCGGCTGCGACGGTGGCAACGCCTCCGGCTGCGCCAATCTCGCCGACCTGCTCGCCGCGGGCGACGGCGTGCCGCGCGACGAGACCCGCGCCGCCGAGCTGTTCCGGCGCGCGTGTGAAGGCGGCCACGAGCGCTCCTGCCGGTTCAGGGAGTCGCTGCCGGCGGAAACACCGTGACCGACCGCCAACCTGCGGCCTGGCCGCGAGATCACGGCAAGCCGGCTCAACTCAGCAGATGAAACCACTCCAGCGGGTCAGAGACCGATAGCCATCCGCGCAACCGTCGAGACGCACTGCGCTGAACGTCTCCCAGCCCGTGCACGCGGTTCCTGAGCAAGACACCGATGCCGTCGCGGCCGCGTATCCGATCGAGCCATCGGTTCTCGAGTCGCTCGCGCTCACCGTCGTTTCGAGACAGGTGGTCCGTCCGCGGTAGGCGGATGCGTAGGCGTCAGCATAGCGATTCGCGTAGTACGGGAAAGGGCCGAAATCGAGGCCGATGCCGACCTGGGCTTTGGCGGTGACCACACCGCTCGAACGGCCGCCATCCAAGGTCCAGTCGTAGATCGTACCGGTGCTGCAAAACGTTCCGGTCAAGGCCGCCTTGGCCGGGGATTCCTGGAGAGCCGCCACGAGGTCCTCCAGCCGGTGCACTTTTCTCAACAGCTCCCGGGACGGATGAGCCGCACGGGCAAGCTCGTCCTGCGCGGCCACCAGCTTGGTCTCGAATCGCTCTCGATCAAACCGCATCCCCTGGTCGCCGAAGGCGGCACGCACCTTCTCGCGCGGACTCAACGAGACCTCGTACACGCCTGGGGCCACGAAAACGGCGCGATCTCCCAGGGTGGCGAGGAAATGGTCTTCGCCCGCCATGGCGACTTTCCAGTCGATCATCAGGGAGTTGGGCGAAATCAGTTGTTTCTCTGGTGAGGCGGCGGGCTGCGCGTGGAGATCTGCACCAGGAAAGGTCAGGGCGATACTGAGAGTGGCACCTGCGGCGAATCGGTTGAGCCATGAGAGTCTCATGTCGGTTCTCCTTGAAAAAACCTGCTGTTCTTTGAACCGGCGGCCGGCCACTTCGGCTGCGGCGCAAGAGCCGGTAGCTGTTGATGACCGGGTCTTTCAAAACGTTTCATACCCAGAGCCGGAAGTTGTGAGAGGCAGCTGCCATTGCTGGCCGGGCCTTCGGCCCGTTCGTCTTGAAAGCCGGCGGGACGCCTGCGGCTCCAGGGGGCGTGCACCGCGGCCCTGGGGCACGGATGGAATGAGAGTCACCAGGAGATGGTGCTTGCCGGCCGCTGCGCGCCTATAATCGGGCGCATGGACACCATGACACCGCAGCAACGCATCGAAGCCGACGTGAAGGCCGCCATGAAGGCGGGCAAGAAAGAGGACCTGAGCACCTTGCGGATGCTGCTGACCGAGATCAAGAACGAGCGCATCCGCCGCCAGGCCGAGGTCGACGAGGACGCCTTCGTCTCCCTCGTGCGCAAGGCGATCAAGCAACGCGAGGAGGCCGCCGCCCAGTTCCACAAGGGCGGACGCGCAGAGCTGGCCGCCAAGGAGGAGTCCGAGAAGGCATTCCTCGCGACCTATCTGCCCGCCCAGGTGGACGAGGCGCAGATCCGCGCCGCCATCGCCGAGGTGGTCGCCGCCCGCGGGCTCTCCGGTCCGGCGGCGATCGGGCCGATCATGAAGGAGATGCTGGCCCGCTTCGGCAGCGCCGCCGACGGCGCCACCATCAACCGCCTGGCGCGCGAAGCGCTCACCGCCAGGTGATGGGGCTCCGCGCGATCGTCGGCACCGCCGGCCACATCGATCACGGCAAGACCAGCCTCGTCCTGGCGCTGACCGGGATCGACTGCGACCGCTGGGCCGAGGAGAAGTCACGCGGCATCACCATCGACCTGGGGTTCGCCTGGCTCGTCGCGGGTGACCTGCAGATCGGCTTCGTCGACGTCCCCGGGCACGAGCGGTTCCTCCACAACGCGCTCGCCGGCCTCGGCGGCATCCGCGTGATGCTGCTGGTGGTGGCGGCGGACGAGGGGGTCAAGCCGCAGACCCGCGAGCACCTCGCGGTCTGCTCGCTGCTCGGCATTCCGGCGGGCCTGGTGGCGCTGACCAAGGCGGACCTGGTGACGCCGGACCTGCTGGAGCTGGCCGAGCTCGAGGTGGAGGAGCTGTTGGCCGGTACGCCCTTCGCCGGCGCTCCGGTGCTCCCCGTATCGAGCGCGACAGGCGAGGGAATTCCTGCGCTCCAGGCCGCCCTGGTCGACCTCGCGACCCGCCATGCGGTGCCCGCCGCGGCGCCCGGCCAGCCCTCGCGGCTGCCGATCGACCGCGCCTTCCATCTGAAAGGTCTCGGTGTGGTGGTCACCGGCACCCTCGCCGGCGGGCCGATCCGCCCCGGGGATGCGCTGGAGGTCCTGCCGCCTTCCCACGGACGCGGCGAGCGGGTGCGGGTGCGCAGCATCCAGGTGCATGGTCAGCCGCGCGAGCAGGCCGAGGCCGGGGAACGAACGTCCCTCCAATTGAGCGGCGTGGCGCTCGAGGACCTGGAGCGCGGTCTGCAGATCGGCACGCCCGGGGCCTACGCGAGCACCACCAGCCTCCTCGGCCGTTTCACCCTGCTGCCGGACGCCCCGCCGCTCACCGGGTTCGTGCCGATCCGCCTGCACCTCCTCGCCGGCGAAGTGCTCGGCCGCATGCGCCCGCTCGCTCCGGAAGGGATGGCGCCGGGTGGCTCCGGCCCGGTGGAGATCCGTCTCCAGGCTCCGGTGGTGGCGGTGCGCGGAGACCGCTTCATCGTGCGGCGGCCGTCGCCACCCGCCACCTGGGGCGGCGGCGAGATCCTCGATCCCCGCTGGCGGCGCCACCGCGGCACCCTGCTCACCGCCGCTCTGGAGGCTCTCCAGGGAGAGCTGCGGCCGGCGCTGCCGTTCTGGACGCTGGAAGCCGGAGAGCGCGGGGTGGACGCCGCGGAGATCGCCCGCCGCCTCGGGGTCCCCGCGGCGGTGGCCGCCGCCGAGCTGCACAAGCTGGCGCACGCCAACAAGCTGGTGGAGGTGGCGGCGGGCGCTGCGCCGCGCTGGATCGCTCCGGCCGCGGTGCAGAGGGTCACCGAGCGGGCCCGCCGGGTGCTCAAGGAGCATTTCCAGAAGGACCGGCTCGCCGAGTTCATCCCGAAAGCCGAGGCGGTACGCCGCATTCTGCGCGGCAAGGCCGCGGACCTGGCGCCGGTCTACCTGGGCTGGCTGGAGGCGCAGAAGATCCTCACCGTGCAGGGCGACCAGGTGACCCTCCCGGGCCGCAGCGCCCAGCTCACCGGCGAAGAGTCCCGCCTGTCCACCGCGGTCCTGGAGTGCTTCAACAAGGCCGGCCTCACGCCGCCCGCACCGAGCGAGCTGCAGCAGGAGCTGCAGGCCAAGCCGCAGATCCTCGACGGCGTCGTCCGCCACCTGGTGGCGCGCGGCGAGCTGCTGCGGCTGCCGAGCGGGCTCGTCCTCGCCGCCTCCGCCGTGGCGCACCTGCGCCAGGACCTCCTCGCCACCGACTGGGACCGGTTCTCGGTTCCCGACTTCAAAGACCGCTATGGGCTGAGCCGCAAATGGGCCATCCCTCTCCTGGAGCACCTGGACTCCACCGGGACCACCCGGCGCATGGGGGAGGACCGCATGGTCGTGCGCAAAAGGAGCACCGCATGAAGACGATCGCCGTTCTGGGAGCCTCAAAAGACCGCAGCAAGTTCGGGAACAAGTGCGTCCGCGCCTACCTCGAGGCCGGCTGGGAGGTCTACCCGGTGAATCTGGGGAGCGGTGACCCGATCGAAGGAAGGGCGACCTGCCGCCATCTGGCCGACGTGCCGGGGACGCTCGACCGGATCAGCGTCTACCTGCCGCCGCCGGTCACCCTGGAGCTGTTGGGAGACATGGCCGCCAAAGGAGCCGGAGAGGTCTGGTTGAATCCCGGCACCGCCGACGCCCGCGTCCTCGACGAAGCCCGCCGCATGGGCCTGAACGTCCGGCCCGGTTGCAGCATTGTGGACATCGGGATGAGCCCCTCGCAGTTTCCCTGAGCCCGACTTCTATAAAAAGGGCCTTTCTTGGGCTACAATCCGCAGGAGCGTTTCCTCGCAGGTTGAACTGCTTCAAGGAGGACCCGGAGGAAGTCATGTTCCCGGTGCTTTTGCACCCGGAGCTTTATCGCAGGCTCCGGCGCGGCGGGCGTGGTGAGACGGCGCGCTTCTTCAAGACCCTGACCCGGTTGCGGGCCGGGCATTGGGGCGGCGGCACGCGGGTCAAGCGCCTGCGGGGGATCAGCCGGCCTGTCTACGAGGCGCGCACCGATGCGGGGGATCGCCTGCTGTTCACCGTGGTCCGGTCGGCGGAGGCGGAAGCGCCGGGCCGGTCGGTACCGCATCTGCAGATCTGGGACCTGGTCCCCCACGACGACGCCGAGCGGACGGCCCGCCGCAACCGCTCGCCCGACGCCGAGTTCCTCGAGCTGGACACTCTGGAAGAGCTCGCCATCGAGGAGCCCCCTCCGCACCCTGCGGCCAGCTTCGCCGACATCCCTTCAGACGATCCGGCCGACGCCTCCGAGCCTCTGCTGCGCTTCCTTCTCGCGCCCGGCGATGCGGACGTCGAGGCCGGCGAGGAGACCGTCGGCGGCATCCGCTGGTTCCGTCTCGATCCCGCCTATCTGGTGCGGGAGGAGGAGCTGCAGCGGCTGTTCGACACCGGGGGGGACGAGCTGGAGCTCAAGCTGACCCGCGAGCAATACGAGATTCTCCGCAGACCCGGTCCACTGCTCCTCGCGGGCAGCGCCGGCAGCGGCAAGACCACACTCGCCGTCCATCGCCTCGCCGCCGCCGCGCTCGAACCGAACCCACCCACGGTTCTCTACCTGTCCCTCAGCGCGGCGCTGGTCGAGCATGCGAAGGGGCTCTACGGCGACCTGGCGGCGGCTCGGGGCAGGGCGCCGGCCACCGCACCCGACTTCTTCACCTTCACCGACCTCTACCGTTCTTTGGTACCGCGCGATGTCCACGAGCACCAGGCGCGGCCGATGACCGAAGCGCTCTTCCGTGAGTGGTTCCGCAAGTCCGGACGCCCGCTCGATCCCGCCCTGGTCTGGGAGGAGCTGCGCAGCATCCTCAAGGGCGCCTGCCTCTCCCTCGACCAGCCCATGCTCGACGAAGCGGCCTACGCCGAGCTGGGACGCAAGCGCGCCCCGCTGTTCGTCGACGAGAGGCCGGAGATCTGGCGCATCGCCCAGCGCTACCAGGAGTGGCTGGCGGAAGAGGGACGCACAGACCCCATCGACTTGTGCCGCCGCGCTTTCCTGGAATTGCGCCGCCGCGGACCCGGCCATGACGTGGTGATCTGCGACGAGGTCCAGGACCTGACCGAGCTCGAGGTCGCCTTCGTCCTCGCCTTGTCGCGGCGCCAGGCGCTCGATGGCCTCCTGCTCACCGGGGATGCACAGCAGATCATCAATCCGAGCGGTTTCCGCTGGGCCGAGGTCCGCCGCCTGGCCGGCAAATCCGCCCGGCTGCGCGCCGCTCCGGAGGTGGTGCGTCTGCGGCGCAATCTGCGCAGCGTGCAGCCTCTGGTCGAGCTCGCCAACCGACTGCTCCTGCTCCGCCGCGAGGTCTTCGGCCGCGGTGAGGAGGACGATCCCGAGGAAGCGGCTCTGGCAGGCCCGGTGCCGGTGGAAGTGCCCGGGGACGAGGCGGCGGTCCTGGCGTCGATCCGAGGCTTCGGCCCCCGCTGCGCCGTGTTGACCTCCGGCGAGGGCGAGGCGGAGCGGCTGCGCACTCTGCTCGGCACCAGCCGCGTCTTTCCGGTGCGCGAGGCCAAGGGACTGGAATTTGATTCGGTGGTCCTCTGGAAGCTCCTGGCGGAGGACCACGAGCTCATCGAGCGTTTTCTCCGGGCACCGGACGGCATGGCCCGCGAAGCCCGCTTCAAACGCCTCCTCCACCACCTCTACGTCGGTGCCACGCGCGCCCGGCGGCATCTGGCCATCCATGAGGGGCCTGCGGCCCATCCGTTCTGGGGGGACGCCCGGTTCCACGGCCGGCTGGAGCGCGGCGTTCCCGAGAGCCTCGGCCGTCTCTTCCAGGCCACCGCCTCACCCGCGGCCTGGGAGAAGGAGGGGGACTATTTTCTGGAGCACGGCCACTGGCGGCAAGCCGCCGAGTGCTTCCGCCGCGCCGGCCGGGAGGACCGGGAGATCGCCGCTCTCGCCCGGGCCGCCGAGGCGCGCGATGCTTGGAGCGAGGCGCTCACCCTCTGGGAGCGGCTCGGCGCCGTGGACCGCCAGGCGCCCCTCCTCGAACGGCTGGGGCGCCTCCCCGAAGCGCTCGAACGCTACCTGCAGGCCGGCCTCCCGGACGACGCCCGCGGGTGTGAGCTGCGGCTCCTCGAGTGCGAAGGGCGCTGGGCCGCGGCGGCGGCCGGATGGGACGAGCTCGGCCGCCCCGCCGAGGCCGTCCGCTGCTGGCAGCAGGCGGGGGATCGCCCCCTGGCCCTCGCGCACGAAGCGGCCGGCCGCCCCGAGGACGCGGCTCCCCTTTGGGAAAAGCTGGGGAAGACCCATCGCGCCGTCGAGACCTACGCGCGCGCCGGCCTCTGGAGCGAGGTCGCACGCGTCGAAGAGCCGGCTCCTGAGGGACGCCAGGTCCTGCTCCCCCACTTGCGCGAGAGGATCCGGCACGGCGACTGGCTGCAGGCGTACCCACTGATCACGACGCGCATCGCCGTCCTGCGCCCCCGGATTCCCGACGCTCCATGGTTCGTCTTCGACGACGCGCAGCGTCTCGTCTGGCAGGAGGTTTGCCTCCTGGAGGAATTGATGTACCATTGCGAGGCACAGCGAGCCGAAGAAGAAGGTGCCTGGAGTCGGGCGGCGCGGCTGTGGGAGCTGGCGGGCAACCGGAAACGGGCCGCCACCGCCCGCAGGCGGCGGATCGAGTCGATCCGCGATCCCGAACGCCGGGCACGGGCTCTCCGTGCCTTGCGTGCGGCGGAGCCCGCAAGCTCAGCGGGAGAGACTGATGCGGGAGCTGACCGAGCATCCTGACTCGGACGTTTTCGTCCGCATGACCCGGGGAACGGCCACCCCGGAGGAAACGCGCGCGGCCGTCCGCCACCTGCTGCAGGGCTGCAAGGTGTGCGCGCAGCGCGCCGCCGCACCGCCCGAGAAGGCCAACTACGAAGGGGTGTTCAAGCGCTTGGAGACCCGAGGCATCGACCGGGCCATCGCGCAGGCTCGGCATCTGGAGAAAGAGCGGGAAGAGGCGCGCTTGCTGCACGCAGAGCTTCTCCGGCAGGAAGCGGTCCAGGGGTTGAGCCAGGTCCACAGCACCCGCCGGTATGCCAGCCTGGCTCTCTGCGAGTTGCTGCTGCAAACGGCTCGCGACCTCGGCGTGGACGATCCTCCGCGCGCCCGGCGAGCCGCCGAGCTGGCGGTGCACGTCGCCGAGCAGCTCGACCTGGGACCCTACGGGTCGCCGGTGGTGCAGGACCTGCGCGCCATCGCCTGGGCCTACCTGGCCGACACGGCGCGCGTACAGGCCGACCTTCAGCTCGCCAGAAACGCGATGGACACCGCCGAGCTTCTGCTCGACCAGGGGAGCGGCGATCCGCTGGTCCGGGCGGAGCTGCTGGGCTTCCAGGCTTCCCTTCTCACCTACAGTGGCCGGTTCGACGAAGCGCTCCCCTTGCTCAACCGGGTCGCCTCGATCTGGCGCCGGGCCGGCGACCGCCATCAGCTCGGGCGCACGCTGATCAAAAAAGGAACCGTCCTCGGAAATGCCGGAGAATCCGCAGCCGCGGTACGCCTCATCCGGCGCGGCATGGACCTGATCGAGCCGACCCGGGAGCCGCGGCTCCTCGTGTGTGCCACCCACAACTACATCTGGTTCCTGCAGGAGAGCGGCAAGACCGGATCGGTGGCCGGATGTTTGCACGGCGCCCGCCTGCTCTACCAGCGGGCCGGCGACCGCCGCGATCTCGGCAGGCTGCGCTGGCTGGAAGGGAAGATCGCCACCGGCAAGACCGCCGAGACCGCCCTCCTCGCCGCCCGCGACGCCCTGGCCCGCGAGGGGCTCGCCTACGAAGCGGCCCTCGCCGCCATGGACCTCGCCGCCCACTACGCCCGCGAGGGGCGCGGCCCGGACATGCGGCGCCAGACACACCAGATGCTGCCGCTCTTCCGCTCCTCCGACATGTACCAGGAGACCCTCGTCGCCCTTCTCTCCTTCCCCCACGGCAAACGCCCCCCCGCCGCCCACCTGCTCGCCGATCTGGAAGGGCACCTCGGCAAGGTCTGGCAGGAGAAAAACCCGCGCGCCCTCGCCGCCTCCTTCCGGTTGCCGTCCGCTCCCCTATAATCGCCGTCCGTGCGCCTCACCGACACGGATCTCCTCGCCCGCCTGGTCGCATTCGACTCGACCAGTTGCAACAGCAACCTCCCGATCGCCGACTTTCTCTGTGAGGTCCTGGATCGTCCGGGCCTCCACATCGACCGCCACCCGTCCCCCGACGGAACCAAGGTCAACGTCATCGCCTGGCTCGGCCCGCCGCCGCGCGCCGACCGCGCCGGCCTGGTCCTTTGCGGGCACATGGACGTGGTGCCGGCGGATGAAGCCGGCTGGCAGAGCGATCCCTTCACGCTGACCGATGCCGGAGACCGCTGGGTCGGGCGAGGCGCCTGCGACATGAAGGGATTTCTCGCCCTCGCGACGAATCTCGCGGCCGAGACCGATCCGGCGCATCTCACGGCACCCCTGGTCCTCGTCTTCACCTATGACGAGGAGGTCGGCACTCTGGGAGCCCGGCACCTGCTCACCTCGTATGCCCAGGGGCCGTCGCTGCCGCGCGCCACCGTGATCGGCGAGCCGACCTCGCTGCGCGTAGCGCGCGCCCACAAAGGCCACCTCAAGCTGCGCATCACGCTCCACGGTACGAGTGCCCACAGCGGCTATCCGCACCTGGGCGTCAGCGCCATCGAGCCGGCCGGCCGGGTGATCGGTGCCCTGGCGGAGCTGCGCCGCACGCTCGAAGGCGAGGAGGCGCCGCACCGGGAGCTCTTTCCCGGTGTCCCCTTCGTGCCACTCAACGTCGGCACCGTCCGCGGCGGCGCCGCGATCAACGTCGTCCCCGATCTCTGCGTAGTCGAGGTGGGCGTCCGCCCCCTCCCCGGGATGGACTCCGCCGCGCTCGCCGCCCGCATCGAGCAAGCCGCCATCGCCGCCGCCGCGCCGCTCGTGCCGTCGGTCGAGATCCTCTCCGACAGCCCCCCGATGTTTCTGGACGAAGGCGCGCCCATCCACCGGCACCTCTGCGGGCTGGTCGGCCAGGGAGAGACCGAGACAGTCTCCTACGCCACCGACGCGGGCTGGATGCAGCAGCTCGGCCTGGACTGCGCCATCTTCGGCCCCGGCACGATCGAGGTGGCGCACAAGCCGAACGAAAGCCTGCCGAAAAGCGAGCTCGCCGCCGCCCGCACCGTGCTCACCCGGAGCCTCCGGCATTTCTGCATGGAAGTGGCACCATGACCCGGCCGCGCGCATAAGATACCCTCATGTGCGGCCGCTACACCCTCTCCTCGACGAGCGACGAGATCGCCATCCTCTTCGACCTGTCGGAAGTCCCGAGCCTGCCGCCCCGCTTCAACATTGCGCCAACCCAGGAGGCGGCGGTCGTGCGCGTCGTCGAGCCCGGCGCGCCGCGGCACCTCGACTTCCTGCGCTGGGGGCTCGTCCCCTACTGGGCCGAGGACCCGGGCATCGGCAACCGGATGATCAACGCCCGCGCCGAGACCGTGGCGGACAAGCCCGCCTTTCGCAGCAGCTTCCGCAAACAGCGCTGCCTGATCGCGACGGATGGCTTCTACGAGTGGAAGAAGGAAGGGAAGCTGAAGCAGCCGTACCACATCCGCCGCCAGGATCGCCGCCCCTTCGCCTTCGCCGGCCTCTGGGCGCGCTGGAAGCCCCGCGACGGGAGCGGCGAAGTGCTCGAGACCTTCACGATCCTCACCACCGAGGCGAACGAGCTGATCCGGCCGCTCCACGACCGCATGCCGGTCATCGTCGAGCCCTCCCGTTTCGGGCTCTGGCTCGATCCCACCCTCGACGACCGCAGCCGCCTCCAGGAGCTTCTCGTGCCCTACGACGGGAGCCAGATGGAGACCGTCCCGGTCAGCCGGGCGGTCAACAGCCCCGCCCACGACGCGCCGGACTGCCTGGCGCCCCTGGTGGGCGGTTGATCACACCGCGTACGAGAACGCAAACACCCCGATCATCAGAAAGATCAGCACCAGCTTGCCGGCGGTGCCCAGGAGGATGCCGAGCCAGGTGGCGAAGCCGGCTTTCAGGGCTTGGTCGCGGTTGCGCCGGGCCAGGTACTCCCCCAGCACGGCGCCCACGAACGGGCCGAGAATCAGGCCCGGCAGGCTGAAGAAGAGCCCGACGAACGTGCCGACCGCCGCGCCGGCCACCGCCATCCAGCTCGCTCCCGCCCGTTTCGCTCCCAGGCTCGATGCCACGAAATCCACCGCCAGGGCGACGAGGGTCAGGCCGCCGATCACACAGAGCGGCAACCAACCCACCTTCTGAAATCCGTCCGCCCAGGCCGCGAGAACCAGCCCCACCAGGACGAGCGGCGTCCCGGGCAGGGCCGGCAGCACCGAGCCGGCGATCCCCACCAACACGCAGAGGACTCCCAGAACCCAAAGGAGGAGACTCATTTCGGGCGTCATGGCTGCGGTCCTCCGGCTTCGGGCTTGCGGTTGCGCCGTTTGAGGAACCGGACGAGCCACCAGAACGGGAGCACCACCGGAAGGATCGCGACCCCCACAACGATCAGCGCGTCGAGCAGGAACTGGAGGATCTTGAGCAACGCCCGCGCGCTGCTGCGCACCGTGTTCCACGGCCGCCATTCATCGCGGTTTACGATCGGCGCGGCGGCGACATCGGAGCGCAGGCTCAGGTGCACCGTCGAGAGCGCGGCAAGCCGGTCGATGGACTGGAGCTGCCCCTGGATCTGCTCGATCTGGCCGCGGATCTGGGTCAGCTCGCGGTAGACCGCCATGACGTCCTCCACCTTGCGGCCTTTCTCCCGCGACTCGGCCAGCAGCTCGCGCAGCTCGGCTTCCGTCGCGGTCAGCGTGCGCAGGCTCGATTGAAGGTCGACATAGCGGCTCGTCGCGTCCTCCGTCGCGACCTGTTCGCGGTCCACCCGCACGGCCAACGCCTTGATGGCGGCGAGCGCCGCATCGAGCTGGTCGGCGGGGAAGCGCAACGTCAGCTCGTAGTGCATCAGGCTCTCGGCCCGCCGGGCGTTCAACGCCTCGACGAAGCCGCCATGAGCCTTTACGATCTCCTCGACCCGCCGTTCGGCGGCCTCCGTGTCCTTCACCGCCAGATCCAGGTCCACCTTGCGGATCAGCTTGCGTGCGGAAAGGGCCGGAGCTGGAAAAGCCTGGGAGGTGTCTCCTTGCGCAGGCGCGCCGGGTGCTGCAGCGGGAGCCGCAGCACCCTCCGTGGCCGCCGGCGCCGCGGCGCGGGCCGTGAGGTCCGGCTCGGCCATCTCCTCCTTGGCGCAACCGGCCAAAGCGGCACCCAGGAGGAGAAGAGGGGGCAGTGGAACAAAGAAGCGGAGCGGTCGAACCATGAGAGCGATCTCCTGTGCCGTACAACGGCACGGAGATCATCTCACGGCTCGAAGCGCAAACCCGGATCGTGCTCCGCCCGGCGAAGAAACCGAGCAACCTGGGTCACCACCTCGAGGCTCACCTGCTCCGCATCCAGCGCTCTCTGGAGAAACCGTAGGGCGGCCAGGGCCTCCCGGTGGACGTGGAGGGAGGCGAAGATCGCCAGCATCTCCTCCGCAAGCTGCTTGAGGTCGGCGTCCCGGCCGCCCCGAGCATAAAGAAGGGCCAGCTCCAGAGAGACCAGTGCCGAGTCATAGGCCATTTCCTCAGCGATGAAGGTCGTGCGCGCCTTGAGGAGAAGCCTCTCGGCTTGTTTCGGCCGCCCCAAGCCCACCGAGATCTTTGCTTTGATCCACTGACGCCGGGCCTGGGTGACGGCATCGGGAAAGCTGTGGTAGAGCGGACGAATCTCACCGTAGAGCTTCTGGGCCTCGCGAAACCGGCCGGTATCCGCAAGGTAGTCCAGGAGATTGTGGTGGCCACAAAGTGCGAGCCGCGGCTCCCGATCCGCGTCGATCAACTCGATGCCCTGAGAGAGAAGGGCAGCTCCCTTTTCCGGCCGGCCCGCATAGCGATAGACGGTGTCCATCTTGACCAAGCTTCGGCCGGCACTATGAGAATCCCCCATGCGGCGGAAAATCGCAACCGATCTCCGCAAGAGACTGAGCGCCTCGGTAAATTCGCGTTGGTCTCGGCGGAGGGACGCCAGCCGGTCCAGGAAGAACGCTCGTTCAAGAGGGTCCTTGCTACCGCGAAGCAAGCTCTCTTCCGCCTTCCGGAACGCTTCTTCTGCACCCAGGAAGTCCGACATGACGCGGCGTGCATTGCCCAGACAGGTCCAGGCTCTCGCCCGGAGATCCTCGACGAGGCGCGGATCCGGGTGGGTCTTGCTGAGCTGAGCTGCGATCTCGAGGGCGAGCAGGGACATCTGCGCGGCATCGCGCGGGTTTTCGACCGCAGCGTCGCCACATCGTTCCAGGAGGAGCTCGCACAAGCCCCAGGTCCGAAAGCGGGGAGAATTCCGGATGAGCAGGAGCTGCCGATCTGCCGAGAGGCCCATCAGCTCGACAAAGAGGCCCGGTGCAACCTCGCGTTCCTCAAGCAGGTTCTGCGCCTGCACCGCCAGGGGGTCGGCAGGACCCTCGCCGACCTCCAGATCCACGCCAACGGGTGCCCACCCACTCTCCTCCTCGGCCTCTCCAGCGTCCTCGGCCGAGATCCGCCCAAGGACGGCGTGGAGCCGCCGGCGACACCCGTTGCATTGGAGCAGGTGGGAAAGGAATGCCTGCTGGTGCTCCCCCAGAGCCAGGAAGAACTCCTCCAGAGCGAGATCCTTCGGGTGAATCTTCACGAAGCTCCTCCTTCGCCGCGCATGAAATCGAGATGGGCTCCTGGAGATCTGGAGGCGGTGCGCCTCGGAGAATCGATAAGCTCAGCGCACCTTACAGATTGCATCGCGCAGAAGAACAGAGGAATCCAGGCGTAAGAAAATGAGCGCCGGCTCTTCCCAGGAAGCCGGCGCTCCTGCCCGCCCTCTCTCAGCCGTTGGGGTCCATGCTGGGACCCTCGTCGCCATTCGCCGCCCCGTTCGTGGTCGGCCTTCCGTCAGGGTCCATGCTGGGCCCTGCCATCTGCACCGCGTCGGCCGACCCGAGCCAGGCTTCCAGCCTCTCCCACAGGGTGGCGAGGGAAAACGAGTCGCCGGCACCGCCGAAGGAGCCGGGGGCGGCATGGGCGGTTGCCGTACAGGTGACCAGCAAGAGAACGGCCGCGACGAGGCGCATCATCTTCTTGGACATGGGAAATCTCCTCTTTCCGGGTCCTTCCGGAGCGGGCCGCCGTGACCCGTGCGGGGACCATGCACGGGAGATCATGCAACAAATTTCCCGAATCCGGACCACGAAAGAAGAGAAAACTTGCCCCGACTTCGATTTTTCATTTCCCTTTCTGGAAAATCGGGGCGCAAGGCCTGTTCAGCTCCGCTGTGCGCCGGCGCCGACTGAATCTGTCGAATCAAGGGAAAAAGATGCGGAGACGTCGGAAGAGGGGATGGGCGGGCACAGACAGCACCTCTCGGGGCCATCCGTCGTCACCGCAGGCTTCTCAGGGTTTTATCCACCACCGGGCCGGTGGTGTCGGGAGCCTACTGGCCGGATTGCGGGGGCTGCAGGGTGTAGCCGAGCTGCACGAACATCTCGATCTGGTCGTTGACGGTCCAGAGCTCGCGGATCTTGCCTTCGTCGATCCGGAAGAGGCTGATGCCGGTGACTTTGATGGGGCGCCCCGGGCTCGAGCCGGAGCCACGGCTGGTGGCCCGCACGGTGTAGAGGGCGGCCACTTTGTCCTTCTCGGCCACCAGGTCGTCGATCTGGTACTCGATCTCCGGGAAGATCTCGCGGGCGCGCTGCTGGGCGGTGCGCACCACGTCGGGACCTCGCCGGTCCTGCGGCGCACCGGGCGTGCTATCGAGGAAGTCGGGGCCGACGAGCTCTTCGAGCCGGTCGAGATGACCGGCGGTCAGGATTTCGATGAGATAGCGGCGGACCAGGGCCTTGTTCGCCGCGATGGGATCGGCTGCGACCGGATCGGTCGCGATCGGGGCGTCCTGTGCCGGGAGGGCGGCCGGCAGGGCGAGGAGAAGCAGGGCCAGGGCGAGAAGGGGGCGGCGCAGGGTTCTCATGGTCGGGGGTCCTCAGAGGGGGTCGAAGCAGGAGCGGCCCGCGCAGCAGCGCGTGTCGTCCGCGACGCGGCCATCGGGTCCCAGGCAGGTCATGGTTCGGCTGCACCAGAACAGCCCGTCGCGGGTGTGGGGGATCGACGGATCGGGTGCGGCGTCGATGAACATCCCCTTCCAGCGCAGCGATGTGCAACAGGTCCTGGGGGCGTAGAGCGCGGAGGTGGAGGGGATCGCCATGACGTCAAAGCTCCCGGTCGAGCCCGGTGGCGGCGAGGAGGGCACGGCGCACCGCCACCCGCGCGAGCTGGACCTTGTACCGGTTCTTCGACAGCGGTTTGGCGCCCTGCACCGCGAGCTTCGCGGCTTCGTCGGCCGCGGCTTCGTCGATCGTCTTGCCGGTGAGGAAGCTCTCGGCCTCGCGCGACGTCCAGGGCAGCGGCGCCACCTGGCCGAGGACGACCCGGGCGCGCTTCACCCGTCCGTCTTCCATCTCCAGGGCCACCGCGGCGGTGGCGAGTGACCAGTCGAGGGTCTCGCGCTGCCGTACCTCCCAGGTGCCCACCTGGCGTCCGGCGGCCGGGCCGAGCTGCAGCTCGGTCAGGATCTCGCCCGGCCCGAGGTCGTGCTCGCGCTCGCCCTCCGCCAGCGGCAGGCGGTAGAGCTTCTCCAGGGGGATCGTGCGCTCCCCCTGCGGCCCGAGCAGCACCACCTCGGCGTCCAGGGCGATCAGCACCGGCGCCAGGGTGGAGGGTGTGACGAAGTATGCCGGGCCGTCGTTGCCGAGGATCGCGTGGTGGCGGTTGTCTCCCGCGACGACCAGGGACGCGCCCTCGCGCGCGGCCAGAAGCCCGAAGCCGCTGCGGAAGTACCAGCAGCGCGGACGCTGGCAGAGGTTCCCACCCACCGTCGCCACGTTGCGGATCTGCGGCCCGGCGAGGCGGCCGGCGGTTTCGGCGACCACCGGGTGCTCCAGGCGCAGGACCTCGGAGGCGGCGAGGTCGGCGAGGGTCGTCAAGGCGCCGATGCGGAAGCCGGCCGCGGCGGTGTAGCGGAGGAACCGGAGCGTGTGATCGCCCTGCAAGCCCTGGAGGCTCACCAGCCGTTCCGGAGTGACGACGCCGTCTTTCATCAGCGCCAGGAGATCGCTGCCACCGGCGAGCACGGCCGCCCGGCCCGGGGTCGCCGCGAGAAGCTGGACGGCCTGCTCGCGCGTGGCGGGCCGGGCGTAGTCGAACGGGCGCATCAGACGATCCCCCGGCCCGGGGATTCGAGGGCATCGAGCACGCGCTGCGGCGTGAAGGGGAGCAGGGGGACCCGTACGCCGAGGGCATTGGCCACAGCATTGCCGATCGCCGCGGCCGGCGAGATCACCGGCGGCTCGCCGAGGCCGATCACGCCGCGCTCGTCATAGCCGGGGCCGGTCATCAGGTGGACCACCAGCTCTCCGATGTCGCCGATGCCGGCCATCTTGTAGGACTCGAAATCGGCATTGAGCAGGGTGCCGGTCACCGGATCGAGGACCTTCTCTTCCGCCAGCGCGGAGGAGATGCCCATGATGAGGGCGCCGTAGACCTGGCTCTCCGCTGTCTTGAGATCGACCACCAGGCCGCAGTCCTGCACCGCCACCATCTTGCGGATCTTGACCACGCCGGTCTCCCGGTCGACGTCGACCTCGGCCATCTGGACGCCCCCGGCTCCACTGCCGGTCAGCTCGAGCTCACCGGAGCCGGAGGGCGCCGGGTTGCCGCCGGTGGCGGTCACCGGGGCACGGCCGAACAAGGCCGCCGCCTGGCGCCAGGTGAGCGCACGGCCGGGCTCTCCCTGCACACGGATGGAGCCATCCACCGCCTCCAGGAGATCCGGCGTGGTGCCGAGCGCGGGGGCCGCCTTGTCGAAGACCATGCGCAGGGCGTTGACCGCGGCCCGCCGGGCCGCTGCACTGACGCCGCCCACGGTGGTGCTCCCACCGGAGCCCCCGGAGGCCGGATACCGGCTGTCGCCGATCTGAACGCGCACTTCCTCCAGAGGGAGCCCGAGGGTCTCGGCGATCACGATGGCGAGCACGGTGCGGGTGCCGGTGCCGATGTCCTGGGTGGCGATCTTCGCCTCGACGGAGCCGTCCGGCTGCAAGGTGACC
The DNA here is from genome assembly GCA_002420005.1 of Holophagales bacterium UBA5704. Lineage (GTDB taxonomy): Bacteria > Acidobacteriota > Thermoanaerobaculia > Multivoradales > UBA5704 > UBA5704. The sequence goes on from DIHE01000191.1 coordinate 19,637, forward strand.
TCGCAACTGCTGCGGTGGCCGCTCCCGCCCCACATGTGCAGGGAGAGGCCGAGACCGCGCACCACCGGCCCCTTGCCGCCGCCGCGCGGCTTCCAGCGCGCGCTCCAGCCCATCAGCCGGTCGGCGATCTCCAGCTCCTCCAGGTACGTCTTGGCGAGCGGCCCGAGGAGCGCCTCGTTCTTGCGGACGAAGGCCAGAGGGTCCATCCCCAGCCGGGCGGCGAGATCGTCGAGCGCCGACATCGAGAGATAGCAGCCCTGCGGGTGGTTCGGCGCGCGCCACGCCCGCGAGCTCGCGGTGTGGGTGGGGATCGAGTGGTGCACGCTGCGGCGGTGGGGGATCTGGAAGACATACGGCAGCGGCGGGCGCCCGGAGCCGCCGAGACCGCCGGAGCCCCAGGACTTCGAGATCCAGGCGGTCAACGTGCCGTCCGCCTGCGCACCGACTTCGATCTCCGCGTAGGCCGACGGACGGTCTCCCGCGATCGTCAGCTCGGCACGCCGGTCGAGCATCAGCTTCACCGGCACACCGCCGGCCTGCCGCGAGATCTCGGCGCACTCGATCCCCCAGCGGTCGGCGCTGAACTTGCTGCCGAAACCGCCTCCCATGTACTGGCAGATCACGTGCACGTTGCCCGCCGGGAGGCCGACCCGTTCGGCGAACTGGGGGGCCAGGGCGGCGACCGCCTGGGTGGAGCAATGCGCGGTCAGGGTGTCCTTCGCCGCATTCCACTCGCAGACCTGGCCGTGCGGCTCCAGGCAGTTGTGGGCGATCACCGGCAGGCCGTAGGTGCCTTTGGAGCGCACCGCCGCCTCGGCCATCGCCTTCTCCGGCTCGCCGGCCAGCTCTTCTTCTTCGGCGCGGGTCTCGGGCGCCTGGTCGAGGTGGAGGTCGTCCACGTGATGAGCCAGGACCTCGTACTCGACGACGACGGCGCGCGCCGCATCCTCCGCCTCCTCGCCGGTCGCCGCGGCGACCAGGACGATCTCGTCGTGTGCCCACTGGATCTCGGCTCCCACGCCCTGGATCACCCGCACCGCCTTGACGCCGGGGGAGGCCTGGGCGGCGGAGACGTCGAGCTTCGTGATCCGCGCGTGGGCATGCGGGCAATGCACCAGCCGGGCATGGAGCATGCCCGGACGCGCGACGTCGTACGTGTACTTCGCGGTGCCGGTGACCTTGGCGGGACCGTCCAGCCGCGAGACGCGCGTGCCCAGCAGGCGCCGCGCCTCCGCCTTCGGCCAGCTCGTTTCAACCATCGCCGGTCCCTCTCGGCTTCTTGCGCTTCTTGTTCTTCTGGCGGCGCGGCCGAGGGTTCTCGATCTCGCCGGGTTCGGGCGCACCCGGGAGCCCCGGTGCATAGTCCGGGTTGGCGGCCCCCGCCTCGGCCAGCTGCAGCACGGCGCGGCGGATGCCGGCGTAGGTGCCGCAGCGGCAGAAGTTTCCGGCGAGGCCATGGTGGATCTCGGCGAGCGACGGGCTCGGGTTGCGGTCGAGCAGCGCCTTGGCCGCCATCACGAAGCCGGGTGTGCAGAAGCCGCACTGCTGCGCATCGTGGTCGACGAAGGCGGCCTGGAGAGGATGCATCCGCTCCACCGAGCCGAGGCTCTCGACGGTACGCACGTCGCCCCCCTGGGCTTCGAGGGCGAGGACGCTGCACGCATAGACCGCCTTGCCGTCGAGCAGGACGGTGCAGGCACCACAGGTGCCGCGGTCGCAGACCTTCTTGGCGCCGGTCAGCTCCAGCCGGGTGCGCAGTGCGTCGAGCAGGGTCACCCGCGGCTCCAGGCGTAAGGCCACCTCCTGGCCGTTGACGCGGAGCTTGATCGCGACGGGGCCGGGACCCAGGATCGGAACCCCGGCTTCGGATTTCGGAGCCGCGGCAGGAGCCGCCTCCACCGGGGGGACACCGCGCAGCAGCCCGGTGCTCAGCACACCGGCCGCAGCCCCGCCGCGCAGGAAGGCACGGCGGGAGAGACCCCGCGGTGGATCATCCCCGCGGGAGGTCACCAGCCGCAGGTCCTCCCCTTGTTCTGCCCGTCGAGCCAGACCTTGAGCGGCGCAAAGTAGTTGACCAGGGCGGTGCCGTCCATCTGCTTGGAGCCGGTGACGGCTTCGAGCGCCTCCGGCCAGGGACGGCTCAACCCCATCTCCAGCATCGCCTGGAGCCGCCGGCCGGCCTCCTTGTTGCCATAGATCGAGCAGCGGTGCAGCGGTCCCTGGTTGCCCGCCGCCTTGCACAGACCTTCATGGAGCTGGTACTGCAGGATCGCGGCCAGGAAGTAGCGGGTGTAGGGCGTATTGCCAGGGACGTGGTATTTCGCTCCCGGATCGAACGCATCCTCGCCACGGGCCACCGGCGGCTGCACGCCCTGGTACTTGCGACGCAGATCCCACCAACCCTGGTTGTACCGCTCCGCCGGGATCTGGCCGGAGAAGACCTGCCAGCGCCACTGGTCGATCATCACGCCGAAGGGGAGGAAGGCCACCTTGTCGAGCGCCTGGCGCATCAGCAGGCCGAGGTCCTTGGACGGGTCCGGCACCTGCTGGATCAGCCCGATCTGCTGCAGGTACTCGGGGGTGATCGAGAGCGCGATGGTGTCGCCCACGGCCTCGTGGAAGCCGTCGTTCGCGCTGTCCTGATAGAGGAAGGGCTGGTTCTTGTACGCCCGCTGGTAGAAGTTGTGCCCCAGCTCGTGGTGGATGGTGCGGAAATCCTCCTCGTTCGTCTGGATGCACATCTTGATCCGCAGGTCGTCCTGGGCGTCGATGTCCCAGGCGCTCGCGTGGCAGACCACCTCGCGGTCGCGCGGCTTGGTCAGCATCGAGCGCTCCCAGAACGTGGCGGGGAGCGGCGCGAAGCCCAGGGAGGTGAAGAACCGCTCGCCGTAGCGCGTCATCTCCACGGCATCGGTGTTGCGCTCTTTGAGCAAGCCGGTGAGGCTGTAGCCCGGATCGGCGGCCGGCGGTGCCACCAGGTCATAGAGGTTGTCCCAGGACTGCGCCCACATGTTGCCCAGAAGGTGCGCCGGGATCGGCTCCCCCGGCGGCACCACATCCTTGCCGTAGGTCTCGGTCAACCGCGCGCGGACGTGGCAGTGCAGGGCGTCATAGAGCGGCTTCACCTGCAGCCAGAGGCGGTCGACCTCGCGGGCGAAGGCGTCCGGCTCCATGTCGTATTTGGCGCGCCACATGGCGCCGGTGTCCTTGTAGCCCAGGTCGCGCGCGCCTTCGTTGGCGAGGGTCACCAGGCGGGCATAGTCGGCGCGCTGCACCTTGGCGGTGTCGTGCCAGCCGGTCCACACGTCGAGCAGCACCTTGGGGTCGCGGCTCTGCTCGATCAGGTCGGAGAGCTGCTCCAAGTCGAGGCACTCGCCGCCCGGGCGGCAAGACTTGGCCGAGCTGTAGGTGCTCTCCAGGCTGGTGGCCAGCCGGCTCAGCTCGGCGTTCTTCGCCGGATCGGCGGGCGCGGCGAGGGTCAGCGTCTGCTTCAGCAGGTCCATGCGGCGCCGCAGGTCGGGATCGAGCTGCACCTGGTCGTAGCGCGCCGCCTCCTTGGCGTATTCGACGCTCACCGCGGTCAGGACTTCATTCGCCTCGGCGGCGAGCAGCTCGGTGTCATGGGTGATGAAGGTGCTCTGCACCCAGAGCGCCCGCTCGGCTTGAATGCTCAGCTCGAGCAGGCGCGTCTCGGCGGTTTCGATGAACGTCTTGGCGTCGGCGGCGGTCGGCGCCGCCTGGGCGGCCGGCGCAGCCGCCACGGTGAGCAGGAAGGCCAGCGCAGAACCCGCCGCGAGAAGCGCCCGGCGGGAGCCGGAAAGTCTGTAGGTCATGAGGTCCCTCGATTCGATGCGGTGTCGGTTCGGTCAATCCGCCAGCACGGCGGCGATCCGCTCCAGCCCTTCGGCCAGCTCGGCCCGCGAGCAGGCGAACGAGATGCGGATGTGATCGTCGGCGCCGAACGCGGCGCCGGGTACGACGGCCACCCGCGCCTCTTCCAGGAGAAGCTCGGCGAATTCGACCGAGCCCTGGCGGCCCGGCCGGTAGAGGTCGGCCACGCGCGGGAAGGCGTAGAAGGCGCCGTCGGGCGGCCGGCAGAGGAATCCGGGGATCGCGTTGAGCCGCGGGATCAGCAGCTCGCGCCGCGCCGCATACTCGGCGATCATCGCCTCGACGTCCGCCGCGCCGTGGCGCAGCGCCTCCAGGGCGCCGACCATGGCGAACGACGTCGGGTTGGACGTCGCATGGCTCTGAATGTTCTCGATCGCCGGAATGAGGTCCGGCGGCCCGAGCACGTAGCCGATGCGCCACCCGGTCATGGCATAGGTCTTGGAAAACGAGCCCACCAGCACCACCGTCTCCGGAAACTCCGCGGCGAGCGCCGCGACGCTGGCGTGCTCCAGGCCGTCGTAGACGAACTGCGCGTACGTCTCGTCGGAGATCACCAGCAGGCCATGCTCGGCGGCGAACTCGACGACCCGCCGCAGGTCCGCCGCGGAGATCACTCCGCCGGTCGGGTTGCACGGGGCATTGATCAAGAAGGCGCGGGTGCGCCCGGTGACCGCGGCGAGAAGGGGCTCGGCGTGCATCCGGAACCCGTCCTCGACAGAGGTCGCCACCTCGACCGGCCGGGCGCCGGCAAAGCGGATCTGCTCCGGCAGGCTCACCCAGGCGGGTGAAGGGAGGATGACCTCCTGCCCGTCGTCGAACACGGCGAGCGCCAGCTCGAAGAGCGCCGCCTTGCCCCCGACGGTGATCACCGTCTGCGCGCCGGTCCACGGAGAGCCGTAGCGCTTCTGGTAGCTCTCGGCGACCTCGGCGCGCAGCACCGGCAGGCCGCTCCCCGGGGTATAGCGGGTGAACCCCTCGGCGAGGGCGCGCCGCGCCGCTTCCACCGCCACGGCGGGCGAGGCGAAATCGGGTTCCCCGGCGCCGAAGTCGACCACCGAGATGCCCCGCGCCTTGAGCGCCGCGGCGCGCCGCGACACGCGCAACGTGGCCGATTCAGAGATCCGCGAAACCCTCGCGGAGAGTTGGAGCGGAGCGGGCTGAACCGTACGTTCGGAGATCACCTCACGGAGAATAGCGCAAGACGCCGCCGGAGGGCCACACCTCCCCCCCCGGTCCCGGGTCGGGAAGGCCCCCGCCGCCGGGAGGAGGGAGCTTCCGCAGGATCAGCAGCTCCAGATGGAAGGAAACCTCCAGCACCGTCAGCGCCTCCACCCGCCCGCGCTCCTTGCTGCGGGCGCCGCGGTAGGTGGAGGCCAGCAGATCGCGCAGCGGGGCGGCGTCGAGCCGGGCGCCCTGGCGCAGGGAACGCCGGGCCTCCAGGGCGAAGAACGGGGCCAGCTCGTCCAGGACGGCGCCCACCCGGTCGCGGCGCAGCCCCTCCCCCTGAACGGCGGTGCGCAGCTCGATCAGATCGTCCTCACCCGGCACCGTCACCAGCAGCCGTCCGGCGGGCCGCAGGAGCCGGTGCAGCTCCGGCGGATTGCGCCGCGCGGTCAAGGACAAGGCGAGGTCGAACGACTCCGACGCGAAGGGCAGAGCGCGGTCCGCGTTGACGACGAACCAGGAGAGGCCGTGCCACCGCCGGGCCGCGAGATCGACGGCCGGTGCGGACAGGTCGATTCCGGTGCCCTCGATCTCCCGCTCCTGCGCCAGATGACCCAGGAAGTACCCTTCGCCACATCCCACGTCGAGAACCGCCGGCCGGGGCGGCAGGGCCAGACCGTCGAACGCCGCGAGCAGAGCCGTCCGCAAGAAGTCGCCGTGCCCGGCCTCCAGATACCGCCGCCGCGCCAGCACCGCCTCCTTGGGATCGCCCGGCTGTTTCGATTTGCGGTCCTGCGGCTGCAGCAGGTTCGCATAGCCGCTGCGCGCGAGATCGAACGAGTGGCCCTGCGGGCAGCGCCAGGCCGCCCCCTCCAGGGTGAGCGGGGCGGCACAGGTGCGGACGGGGCACAGCAGAGACGGCATGGCGGAGAAGGTAGTCAAGGACCGCAACGACTGCAAGGACGGCAACGACGACAGCCTCCTCGGTCTGGTCCTTGGAGGGCTGCCGTCCTTGGAGTCCTTGGCCTTTGGAGCCCGGGGAGTACAATCCCCCGCGCATGTGGAAACCCGGCGACCGCCTGACCCATCGTCACAATCCCGAGCTCGGCCCTGGTGAAGTCCTGGAAATCCGTGGACGCAATCTCTTCGTCCGCTTTCCCGATGCGGAACAGACGCTGAGCTTCGCCGTCAACGCCGACGCGCTCGTCCCCTTCGCCCTCGCGCCCGGCAGCCGGGCGCGCCTCGCCCCGGGTCAGGACGTGGTGGTGGTCGAATCCTGCGAGGCCGGCCGGTGCCGGCTCACCGACGGCCGCGAGGTGTCGCTCGACGAGCTGTGGCCGTTACCGGTGGAGCCGGCCCCCCTCGAACGCCTGGCGCGGGGTCAGGTCGATCCGTTCGAGGACTTCGCCAACCGCCTCGACGCCCTGCGCCTGCTGCGCATCCGCCAGGCAGGAGGCCTTGGCTCGTTCCTCGGCGGGCGCATCCAGATCTTCCCGCACCAGCTCTACGCCGCCGAACGCGCCTGCCACAGCGATCCGGTGCGCTGGCTGCTCGCCGACGAGGTCGGTCTCGGCAAGACCGTCGAGGCGTGCCTGATCATGAACCGCCTCCTCCACACCGGCCGCGCCGACCGTACGCTGGTGGTCGTGCCCGAGACCCTGGCCCTGCAATGGCTCGGCGAGCTGTGGCGGAAATACCACCAGGTCTTCGTGCTGCTCGACGCCAAACGGCTGAACGACGTGGCGACCGACCATGGGCCGGACTTCAATCCGTTCGAGGTGCACCGGCGTGTCATCGTCAGCCTGGAGACCTTGACGGCGCGGCGCCGGCTGACCGAGCAGGCCGCCGCCGCGGGCGTCGATCTGCTGGTGGTCGACGAAGCCCATCACCTGCGACGGCCGCCGGGGCACCCGGGCAATGAGGCCTACCGCGCCGTGGCACCCCTGGCCGCGCTCGGCCGGCACGTGCTGCTGCTCACCGCGACGCCGCTCGACGACGATGCGCACGGCTTCTTCCGCCTGCTCCAGCTCTTGCGGCCGGAGGAGTTTCCGGAGCAGGAATCGTTCGAGGACCGCCTGGCACGGCGCGAGCCGCTGCCGCCGTGCACCAGCGCGGCACGGCGCGCCGACATCGGCGGCCTGCCGCCGCGGGTGGGTGTCCCGATGGACCTCCCCGCCGACGATCCGGGCTGGCCCCCGCTCTTCGACCTGGAGCGGCGCATGCGCGAGCTGCCGGCGGACAACGCCGCCGTCGAGAAGCGCAAGGTGGACCGCATCGTCCGCGCACTGGCCTCCCCGATCGCCCTCGCCGCGGTCACCGACAGAAACGACGCCGCGACCCTGGCGCTGACCGCGGCGGCCGACCGCACCGATCCGCGCCTGCGCTGGCTCGTCGAACAGGCCGGGCGCTGGCAGCAGGCCGGCGAGAAGACCCTGGTCTTCGTGGCCCACCGCGAGACTCTGGAGCGGCTCAAGGACGTGATCGAGAAATCCGGCCGGGCGCGGGTTGGCCTGTTCCACGAGGATCTGCCGCCGGAGCGGCGCGACATCGAGGTGGCCCAGTTCCGCCTGCCGGAAGGCCCGGCCGTGCTGATCTCCACCGAGGCCGGCGGCGAGGGGCGCAACTTCGAGTTCTGCCGCCGGCTGATCCTCTTCGACCTGCCGTGGAACCCGGCGGTGGTCGAGCAGCGGATCGGCCGCCTCGACCGCATCGGCCGCACGATCCCCACCGAGATCGTCTACTTCCGCCCGCCGGGCGGCTTCGGCCGCGCGCTCGCCACCCTCTACGAGCGCATCGGCCTGTTCCGCGAGCCGCTCGGCGGCCTGGAGCGCGAGCTGCGCCACGTGGCGCGGGCGGTGGAGCGCGAAGCCTTGCAGGGAACCTTGGAGGTCGATCCGGACGTCTTCGCGGACGTGCTGCGCGAGGCCGAGGAGGCGCATACGCGCGTCCAGCAGTCGGCCCACCACGAGTTGCACCGGGACCCCTACCGGGCCGGGATGGCGCAGCCGATCCTGGCGCGGGTACCTCCAGACCTCGATCTCCTGAATGAAGGTGTGGTGCTCAAAGCCGTCCACAGCTTCGGCTTCGAGACCGAAGCGCAGAGCGGCGCGCGCACCTGGCTGATCGAGTACGGCTACGAAGCCCTGCTCGACCAGATCCAGGGTGTCCCCCCCGGCTCCCGCTGGCTCGGCACCTTCGCCCGCGAGGAGGCGGTGCGCCGCGAGACGATCGACTTCTTCGCCACCGGGCATCCCCTGGTCGAAGGCATCCTCTCCGAGCTGGAAGAAGGCCGGCGCGGCCGGGTGGCCCTCCTCCAGATCGCCGGGCCGGAAGAATCCTTCGGCCTCCTCGCCCTCTATAAGAAAGGCGCCGACTTCGAGTGCATCGCGGTCGACCAGAAAGGAACCCGCCGGCCCGACCTCGCCCGCTGGCTCACCGGCCGCGAGCTGCGCAGCGAGCCGATCGAAGCCAAGAAGTGGACCAGCCAGCCGAGCTGGCCGAAGGTCATCCAGCGGATGGCCGCGGCGCTGCCGAATCCCAAACCGCTGGCGGTGGCGGCGTTCCGGATTCGCAAGGCGGGGTGAGGCGAGATCCGCGCTATATTCTGTCCTCATGATCCCCACCCAGACCGCCCCACCCCCCGCCCGCCGATCCGCCGGCCGCAAGATCCTGGTGGGCCTCTTCCTGCTCGCCGCCGTCCTTTTCGGCGGGTCCGCCCTCTACGTGTGGGCCACCCTCCAGATCAGCTATTCGGAGGGTGACCGCGCCGGATACGTGCAGAAGTTCTCCCGCAAGGGATGGGTCTGCAAGACCTGGGAGGGTGAGCTGGCCATGGTCAACCTGCCGGGGGCGATGCCCGAGATCTTCGCGTTCACGGTGCGCGATGACGCCGTGGCCGCCCGGGTCAACGAGACCCTGGGGCAACGGGTCGCCCTGACCTATGAAGAGCACAGGGGCGTTCCCAGCGACTGCTTCGGCGAGACCGGCTATTTCGTCACCGGCGTCCGCCTCCTCGAGGGGGCGGCGGCCCCGGCTCCCGCTCCTCCGGCACCGCCGGGGGTTGAAAAATAGAACGACCGTTCGTATCATAGGACGATGGGCAAGGGCGCCGTCACCCGCGAACGCATCCTCGACCAGGCCGTGCGCCTGGCGAGCCGCGATGGCCTGGATGGGCTGACCATCGGCACGCTGTCGGCGGAGCTGGGCCTTTCCAAGAGCGGGCTCTTCTCCCACTTCGGCTCGAAGGACGAGCTGCAGCTCCAGGTGCTTCAGGCGGCGGTCGAGCGGTTCGAGATCGAAGTGATCCGGCCGGCGCTCGCGGCGCCGCGCGGGGAGCCGCGCATCCGGGCTCTGTTCGAGCGCTGGCTGACCTGGGTCAACGCCCTGGACTCCCCCGGCGGCTGCATCTTGATCGCCGCCGCCGTCGAGCTCGACGACCGGCCCGGTGCCCAGCGCGACTTCCTGGTGCGCGCCCACCGGGCGCGCGTCGCCGCCCTCGCCAAGGCGGCCCGCCTCGCCGTCGAAGCCGGCCATTTCCGCGCCGATTTCGACCCCGAGCAGTTCGCGTTCGACTTCTACGCCATCACCCTCGGCTATCACGACTCCAACCGGCTGCTGCGCGATCCGCGCGCCGAGGAGCGCGCCCGCAATCTGTTCGAGCGCCTCCTGGCCACCTGCCGGGCCTGAGGTCCTCGCATCCCCGCCGCGGAGCCACTCCATGCACCGACTGCCCTCTCTCAAAAAACGTACGACCGTTCGTTCTACTCAAGGAGACCGTTCATGGTGACCGCCTACATTCTCGATACTGTGCGCACCCCCCGCGGCCGCGGCAAGGCGGGCAAGGGTGCCCTCTCCCACGTCCACCCCCAGGAGCTGTTCGCCCAGACCCTGAACACCCTCGCCGCACGCAACGGCTTCGATCGCGCAGCGGTCGACGACGTGGTCGCCGGCTGCGTGTCGCAGGTGGGCGAGCAGGGGGCCAATCTCGCCCGCAATGCGGTCCTCGCCGCGGACTGGCCGCTCGAGGTCACCGGCGTGACGCTCAACCGCTTCTGCAGCTCCGGCCTCCAGGCGGTGAATTTCGGTGCGCTGGGCGTGATGGCCGGGCAGCAGCATCTGGTGGTGACCGGCGGTGTCGAAAGCATGTCGCGCCTCTCCCTCGGCGCGGACGGCGCCGGGCAGGACGGCGGCAATCTCCACCTGCGCCGGAAGGTCTTTCAGGTTCCCCAGGGGATCAGCGCGGACCTGATCGCGACCCTCGAAGGCTTCACCCGCGAGGACGTGGACGCCTTCGCCCTCGCCTCGCAACGCAAGGCCGCGGTGGCGCTCGCCGAGAGCCGGTTCGCCCGCAGTCTCTTCCCCGTGCGCGATCCGGAGACCGGCGCGGTCCTCCTGGAGAAGGACGAGCTCCCGCGGCCCGAGACCACGGCGGAAGGGCTCGCCGGCCTGGCGCCCTCCTTCGTCGCCCTCGGCGCGACCCGGGTGCCGGATGGCGACGAGACCCTGGACGCGATCGCGCTGCGACGCTATCCGCAGGTGCAGGAGATCCGCCACGTCCACACCGCCGGCAATTCGAGCGGCATCGTGGACGGCGCCGCCGCCGTGCTGCTGGCCTCCGAGGACTATGTCCGCGCGCAGGGCGTGAAGCCGCGGGCGCGCATCCGGGCGATGGCCACCATCGGCTCGGAGCCGGTGATCATGCTGACCGCTCCCGCGCCGGCCTGCCGCAAGGCGCTGCGGCAGGCGGGGATGGAGCCCGGTGACATCGACCTCTGGGAGATCAACGAAGCGTTCGCGGCGGTGCCGCTGCAGACGATCCGTGAGCTGGGGATCGACCCGGAGCGGGTCAACGTCAACGGCGGCGCGATCGCCCTCGGGCATCCGCTGGGCGCGACCGGCGCCATGCTCCTCGGCACCGCGCTCGACGAGCTGGAGCGCCGCGGCCTCGGCACGGCGTGCATCACCCTGTGCATCGGCGGCGGCCAGGGCATCGCCACGGTGATCGAGCGCGTCTGAGAAGGGCGCGTTGGGGGGAGGCGTCGTAGGTATCCTCCGACGCCTCTCCTGACAGATTGCAGAAACTCTGTCATCCTATTGGGCCAGCATGCCTCCCTCAATGGCCTGGAGAGCGGCGCTCCTTCTGCTGCACGTCGGCACGAGCGCGGTGTGCGCCGCCGGCTTCCCCTCCGAGCCTTCGCCGGCTGTCGTGAAACCGGCTCCTCCCCCTTTGCCGCAGCAGCCGGATCGGTGGTTGCCGTTCCGTGTCTTCAATTGGCGGGACAAGCTGGAGCAGCCGGTGAACAAGCTCACGGTCGACCGGCAGGGGTATCTCTGGGCGGGAACCCCCAAGGGAGCCGCTGTGTACAACGGTCACGCCTGGCAGCCGGTCCCTCTTCCCGTCGATCCGCCGGACACCGAGGTCACCAGCCTGCTGGCGGCGCGCGACGGCAGCCTCTGGTTCGGAACGCGCAGCCGTGGGCTGCTGCGGCACCATCGCGACGGCTGGCAGCACCTTCATCCGGGCGAGCCCGGGGCCGCCGCGCCGCACATACGGTTCCTCATCGAGTCGGCCCGCGGCGAGCAGGCCGTGACGTGGGCCGGCACCTCCCAGGGGCTCGCACGGTGCACGGAAGCAGGCTGCCGGCCTGTGCCGTCGCTCTGGGGTCTCTCGGTGCGGGCGCTCGCACCCACCCAAGGTGGAGACGGCCGGCCGGCCTTCTGGGTGGCGACGGCCCGCGGGCTGGTCCGCCTGGATGGCATCGAGACCGATCGCCCGGTGCTCGCTCCGCTCCTCTTCGACCACCGCAATGCCCTGCCGAGCGACTCCGTGCGCAGCCTCGCCACAAGCACGTCGGCAGACGGCCACGTCTCGCTTTGGGTAGGCACCGACGAGGGTGGCCTGGCGCGCCTCCGCAACGGCGCCTGGACCCGCTATGACCGCCGCGCCGGTTTCCCCCTGAACTCCGTGGCCGCTCTGCTCACCGGTCGGCACGAGGAGAAACCGGTCCTCTGGGCCGCCACGTTCGGAGCCGGCCTGATCCGCATCGACGAGGAGACGGGAGCGTGGGAGATCCTGAGCCGAACCGCCGGCCTGCCGTCCGACTATCTGTATACCCTCCTCAACACCGGCACCTCCGGCCAACCCACCCTCTGGATCGCGACCACCGGCGGCCTCGCGCGGCTCGACAGCACCCGCTGGCACACGATCGATTCGCGCTCCGGCCTGCCGAGCGACACCGTGGTCGGTGCCGGCGAGACGGCCTTTCCCGACGGCCGCACCAGCTACTGGGTCGGAACGACCAACGGCACGGTTCGACTCGGACCGAGCGGCTGGGAGCTCTACCGGCCTCTCGCCGGCGGCCCGTCGCCGGTTGTCTTCGACATGACCTGGACCCTGGAAAAACAGGAGCGCGTGTTCTGGCTGGCCACGGCACAGGGGCTCTTTCGCCACACCGGCGGCACCTGGAGCCTGGCCCTCCCGCCGATTGACGCCTACTTCCTGCGCACCGTCCCAACTCCAGACGGCGACGATCTCTGGGCCGGCTCTGTTTATCGGCTCCGCCGCCATTCCGGCGGCCACTGGCCCAACTTCCTCCCGGGCGACGGCGGCCTGCCCGGCCGCGAAATCACCGCTCTGCAGAGCCTGACCACCGGTTCGCGCGGCACTCTCTGGGCAGGGACAGACGCCGGTGCCGCCGAGTGGACGGGGGACCGCTGGCAGCCGGAGGCGGCGCCCTGCCTGCCTCACCCGGAGGTTCTTGCCCTCTACCCCTCCGCCAACTCGGCGGGCGACGGCTGGCTCTGGCTGGGAGCCCGGGAGGGTGTGGCCCGGATGCGGCTCGCGGCCGGGCGCGTCGTGCCAGGCTCCTGCCAGGCTCTCACCAAAGACCATCACTCCCAGCTGAAGAATGCGCAAATCGTCCAGATTCTGAGCGATGCCGAAGATCGGATCTATCTGTTCAGCGACCAAGGTGTGTTCCGCCTCGCCGCTCCCACTGGAGGCTCTCTGGAGACCACGCGACTGGAGGCGTTCGACACCGAGGACGGCCTGCCGGGGATCCACTTCACCCGCGCCTCGTTCGTGGACCATCAAGGCCGGATCTGGAGCGGCTCGGCGGCCGGCATCGCCCTCTTCGATCCCCGCCACGAGCTGCGCCACTCCGCATCCGTGCCTCCCGCGCCCCTGCGGATCGAACGGCTCCTGGTCGACGGACAGGAGAGGCCTCTCGCCCCCGGCTTCGAGCTGCGACCGCAGGAGAAACGCCTCACGATCGAATTCGCCCTGCTGAGCTTTGAACGGGAACATGCCATCCGTTTCCGCACCCAGCTCTCCGGCCTTGACGCCCAACCCGGCGCATGGTCCCGCGAGACCCACATCTCCTATGACCGGCTCCCACCCGGCGCCTACACCCTGAAGGTCTGGGGGCGCAATGGCGAGGGCACCGTCTCCGGCCCCGCCACGCTCGGATTTCGCGTCCTCCCTCCCGTCTGGCGGGCTCCCTGGGCGTTCGCGCTCTATGCGCTCGCGGCGGGCGGCCTGGGTACCGTCGTCGTGCGTCTGCGCGTCCGCTCCCTGGCCCGCCGCGCGGCGCACCTCGAAGAGCTCGTCGCCGAGCGGACCCACGAGCTGGCGGAGGCCAATCACCGCCTCGAGCTCGCCTCCTTCACCGATCCGCTGACCGGGCTTCAGAACCGGCGCTTTCTCGCCGCCACCATCCAGCCCGATATGTTGCAGGCGATTCGCAATCACCGCGACCCTCCCGGCGACCCACTGCATCGAGACCTCGTCGTCTACCTGCTCGACCTGGATCACTTCAAGCGACTCAACGACCGCGCAGGTCATGATGCCGGCGACGCCGTGCTGGTCGAAATCGCCCGCCGCCTGCGCCAGACGATCCGCGCCTCGGATCTCGCGGTGCGCTGGGGCGGTGAGGAGATTCTCGTGATCAGCCGATGGACGGATCGCGCGGCCGGAGCCCTGCTGGCCGAGCGCCTGCTGGAGGCCGTCGGCGGAAGGCCGTTCCGCATCGGCGTCGACCGGACGGTGCCGGTGACCGTCTCGATCGGCTGGGCTCCGTTCCCCTGGAGCGGCGAGGACCCGGAGGCGGTGCTGTTCGAGGAGGTCCTGAGCCTCGCCGACCATGCCCTCTATCTGGCCAAACGCAACGGCCGCAACCGCTCGGTAGGCGCTCTCCCCGGCGGATCTCCTGCCGAGGAGGTGGTGGAACGCATCCTGCGCGAGGACGTTTCGCTGCACGCCTTGGAAGGGGTGCAGGTCGAGCTGGTGTGGTCGGCAGGACCGGAAGTCGCCGCCGCGGATCTCCTGGACACCACCCCCCGGCTGCGCGGCCCGGCCCATCCGGCGGCACAGGAAGCCGGAGACGCCCCGCCTCCGCTATGATCCCCGGAGGAGGGCCGTACCATGCTCTACGATCTCTCGCCCACCATCCGCCCCGGCTTCCCGGTCTGGCCGGGGGATACCCCGTTCGAAAGCCGCCTCACCTGGTCGCTTGCGGAGGGCGCATCGGTCAATCTGTCGCGGATCGTGACCACGCCCCACCTCGGCTCGCACGCCGACGCGCCGTTCCACACCGAGCCGCGCGGCGAGACCATGGAGGAGCTGCCGCTCGAACGCTACCTCGGAGCCTGCCGGGTGGTGAAGGTGCCACCGGTGCCGGTGATCGAGCCCCGGCACGTGGAGGGGATCGACCTCGCCCACCCCGGCCGGATCCTGTTCCGCACCGACAGCATCCGCGACCGCAAGGTCTTTCCCGAGCGGTTCACCGCTCTCTCCCCCGAGCTGGCGAGCCTGCTCGGCGACCGCGGCGCCTTGCTGGTAGGGCTCGACACGCCGTCGGTCGATCCGTTCGACAGCAAGACGCTCGACGCCCACCACGCGCTCGCCCGCGGCCGGGTGGCGATCCTGGAGGGCCTGATCCTCGACGGTGTGCCCGAGGGCCTCTACGAGCTGATCGCCCTTCCTTTGAAGCTGGCCGGGCTCGACGCTTCGCCGGTGCGGGCGGTGCTCCGCACGCTAGAATAGGTCCGGAAGGAGAATTCCTGTGAACGGCAAAGAATTTGTCGCGGGCCTCATGGAAGAGATGGAACGCCTCTTCGCGCGGCTCGGAGAGATCGATACCTTGGAATCGGAGGCGGACGGGCAGGAGGTGGACGTGGTCACCCTTCTGCGTCTCGCCCTCAAAAGCGAGCTCGAAGCGAGCGAGCTGGCCGGCTTCTGGATGCCCACCACCCCCGAGGTGGACGCCAAGATGGTCCTCGCCCTCCAGTGCGGGGACGAGATGCGCCACTACGCGCTGATCAGCCACCGCCTCGCCGAGCTGGGCGAGGACATGACGGCCTTCGATCCACTGGCCGACGGCCACAGCCCGCTCTATCAATACCTGCGCGGCCTGCGCACCACCGTCGAGCGGATCGCCGGCGGACCGTTCGCCAATGAGGCGATCGCCCAGATCCGCAACGCACAGTTCGTCCACTTCTGCCGCTCGGTGGGAGACGAAGGGACGGCCCGCCTGTACGAGACGATCATCCAGCCCCAGGAGGCGCACCATCACCAGCTCGGGCGCACCTACCTGGAGAACCACCTGAACACCCCGGAGCTGCAGGAGCTCGCCGCGGAGGCCGTGCGCAACACCCTCGCCATCGCCGACGAGCTGCGCAACCTGGCCGCCCGAACGACCGGCCTGCTCACCATTCCTGTTTCCTGAGAGCACGATGAGCCCAGAGATCAAGACCCTCGCCGTCCTCGGCACGGGGACCATGGGACGCGGCATCGCCCACGTCTCCGCCCTGGCCGGCTATGTCACCCATCTGTTCGACACCAAC
Source organism: Holophagales bacterium UBA5704 (assembly GCA_002420005.1). Classification (GTDB taxonomy): domain Bacteria; phylum Acidobacteriota; class Thermoanaerobaculia; order Multivoradales; family UBA5704; genus UBA5704. The sequence continues at coordinate 35,534 of DIHE01000191.1, forward strand.
GCTTCCGCCCTGCAGAAGGCCCAGGCCACCATCCACCGCAACCTCGCCAAGGGCGTCGAGCTGGGCAAGGTCGCCGCGGACGCCGCCGAGGCCGCCCGCCAGGGCCTCCACCTGCACGAGAACCTGGCCACGGCCGTGGCCGACGCCGATCTCGTCATCGAGGCCGTCCCCGAGGACATGGCGCTCAAGATCCGCCTGTTCGGCGAGGTGTCCGCCGCCTGCCCGGCGCATGCGCTGTTCGCCTCCAACACCTCGGCTCTCTCGATCACCGAGATGGCGGCGGGCGCCGACCGGCCGGAGCGCTTCGCCGGCATGCACTTCTTCAATCCCGTCCACGTGATGAAGCTGCTCGAGCTGGTGCGCGGCCTGCAAAGCTCGGACGAGACGCTGGAGATCATGCGCCAGGTGGGCGTTCGCATGTCCAAGGAGGTCGTGCTGGTCCATGAGGCGCCCGGCTTCGTGACCAGCCGGATCAACGCGCTCATCGGCAACGAGGCGTTCCGCATGCTTCAGGAAGGGGTCGCCAGCGCCGAGGACATCGACAAGGCGCTGAAGCTCGGCCTGAACCACCCCATGGGGCCGTTCGAGATGGTCGATCTGGTCGGGCTCGACGTGCGGTTGTCGATCCTCGAATACCTGCACAAGCATCTGGGCGAGGCGTTTCGCCCGAACCATCTGCTCATCCAGCACGTCAAGGCGGGGCGCCTCGGCCGCAAGAGCGGGCGCGGCGTCTACACCTACGACGAGAACGGCGAGCGGATTCGATGACCCCGCCGCACCGCCTCGACGACCTGGCGGGCCGCGTCGCCCTGGTCACCGGCGGCAGCAGCGGCCTCGGCTTCGCCGCCGCACAGGCGCTCGCCCGCCGCGGCGCGCACGTGGTGATCGCGAGCCGTGGCGGCGAGAAGCTGGAGGCCGCCCGCGCCCGTCTGGCCGAACACGCGGCCCCGGGGGCGAAGATCGCGGCCCTGCCGGTGGACGTCCGCGATCTCGCCTCCCTGGAGGCGCTGGTCGCCGCAACCGAGCAGAGTGCCGGGCCGGTGGACGTCCTGGTCGCCAACGGCGGCGGCCCTCCGGCCAAACCGGCGGCCGAGGTCACCGAGGAGGACTGGCAGAACGTCCTCCCGCTGGTCTTCCTGTTCATCCCCCGTCTTTGCCGCCTGGTCCTGCCCGGCATGCGGGCGCGCCGATGGGGCCGGATCGTGGCGATCAACTCCGTCTCCGCGCGCCAGCCGATCCCCAACCTGGCGATGTCGAATGCCCTGCGCCCCGCCGTCCTCGGCTATCTCAAGACCCTGTCGAACGAAGTGGCCGGCGAGGGCGTCACCGTGAACGCCGTCCTCCCCGGCTACACCCTGACCGAACGCCAGACCGAGCTCGCCGCCGCGGCCTGCGCCCGCACCGGCAAGACCGCCGAGGAGATCTACCGGTCCTGGGTCGGCGACACGGCCGCCGGCCGCATGGCCGATCCCCAGGAGATCGGCGAGGTCATCGGCTTCCTCTGCTCCCCCGCCGCGTCGTACCTGACCGGCCAGGCGGTGACGGTGGACGGGGGATATGTGAAGGGATTGATGTAAAGAAGCTACGCCAGCTCTCGAACCGCCTGCTCCATCCGCCGTACCAGCTCCGGCAGCGCGGCGGCATCCACCGAGCAGTGGGCGATCCGCAGATAGCGGGGATCGACCGAGATGAGGCCGGTGTCGTGGTGCTCCAGCAGGTGGCGGCGGACCTGCTCGCCGGTCAATCCGAGCTTCTCCGGGATCTCCACCAGGGCGAAGCAGCCGGAGTTCGAGGGCAGCACGGTCAGCAGACCGGGATCGACCTCGGCGAGAGCCTTCTTGAGGGCGCGGTAGCGCTCTTCGAGGAGGGCTCGGACGGCTTCCACCTGCTCTTCGACCCCGGGAGCGCGGAGGGCCTGAAGGAGCAGCACCTGGCTGGTCGCCACCGGCGAGCCGACGGTCGAACGCACCAGGGTCTTCATCTTGCTCTCCAGCGCCCGGGCGACGCCGGACTCCGGTGCGCAGGCGAAGGTGAGGAAGCCCACCCGGCCGCCGAAGAACGAAAACTCCTTGGTGCCGCCATCCACCTTGACCGGCACCAGGTTCGGATGCGCGCCGATCAGATCCCAGAACAGCGACTCGCGGGGGATGCCGGGCTCGAAGACCAGCCCGGCGTAGGCGTCGTCGCAGATCACCACCAGCGGGCGCACGGCGGCGACATCGAGGAGGCATTGCCGCACCTCGCCGCGTTCCGCGACGGTCAATGAATAGCCGCCCGGGTTCGACGGCAGGTTCAAGATCGCCACCGCGGGCTCTCCGGCGGGCAGCCCGTGCAGGGCCTCGGCGATGGCGACGGTGTTGTAGCGGCCTTCCACGTAGGCGGGCGCGGTCTTGACCTCGGCACCCGTGCGGGTGGCGAAGACCTGCCGGTAGTTTCCCCAGAACGGCCGCGGGATCGCCACCGCCCGCCCTTCGCCGCCGAAAAGATCGGCCAGGATGGACAGGCTGTGGGTCAGCCCGCCGGTCACCAGCGGCAAGCTGGACGGGAGATCCGCGGCGACGCCCCGGCGCTGCCAGGCGCGCCAACGCTGCCGCACCTCGGGAATGCCTTCCACCGGCGAATAGAGGAGGGCCCGGCTCAGGTCCTCCGCCGAAAGCCCGGACAAGCCGGCGGCCAGAACAGGCAGCGGCACGGCGCCACCCCGGCCGTCGGTGATCTGGCCGATCGTCCCGTTGAGCGCCTTGCCGCGCGCTTCGGCGCTCTGCGCCGGCACGTCGGGGGGGAAGTACACCCTCTGTCCGAGAGGGGAGAGGGCACCGAACAACACAGGCGCACCTTCTTGTAGCAAGGAATTGATTTCAGTCCGCGGGTCCATGGCGGCGCAGTATATAAGGCCGGCCCCGGGAGAGCCAGAAGGTCCCGCTTGCCGATGCTTGGCGGCCGGGCTGTTCTCCTGTAAGTTGTGCCCATGATCCGGGGTTCCTTTCGTTCTATGATTCGTTCCCCTCTCGCCGTCATTTTCGTGCTGATGTCGGCAATCTTTTGTGCTACAAGATCTCCGGCAGCCGAGGCCATGCAAGAACCCATCGTCTACACCCTTCGCTTCCCGGCCCCCCAGGCCCACTCCGTGGAGGTGGAAGCCACCGTCCCCACCGGCGGCCGGCCCGCCATCGAGCTGATGATGGCCACCTGGACACCCGGGTCCTACATGATCCGGGAGTACTCCCGCCATCTGGAAGCCGTCACCGCCGCGACCGTCTCCGGCGAGGCGCTGCCGCTCGAAAAGACACGCAAGAACCGCTGGCGGGTCACCACCGGCGGCGCCGCGCAGGTGACCGTGCGCTACCGCGTCTACGCGCGCGAGCTGTCGGTGCGCACCAACTTCATCGACGCGAGCTTCGCCCTGCTGAACGGTGCACCGACGTTCCTGACCCTCGCAGACGGCGCCGAACGGCCGCACGACGTGCAGATCGTCCTCCCCCCTGGGTGGAAGACCGCCGTCTGCGCGCTGCCTCCACCGCCCGGTTTTGCGGAAGGCGAGGGCCGGTTTCGCGCTGCGAGCTTCGATGCGCTGGTCGATGCACCGATCTACGCCGGCACTCCCGCACTGTACCGGTTCGAGGTCGGCGGCACGCCGCATCTGCTGGTCAACGAAGGAGAAGGCGGCATCTGGGACGGTCCCCGCTCCGCCGCCGACGTCGAGAAGATCGCGCGCGAGCTGGTGGCCTTCTGGGGCGTCATTCCCTATCCACGCTTCATCTTCTTCAATCTCCTGGTCGAGATGGACGGCGGGCTGGAACACCGCGACTCGACCGTCCTCATGGAGAGCCGCTGGGCCACCCGCCGCCGCAAGGACTACGTCGACTGGCTCGGCCTGGTGAGTCACGAGCAGTTCCACGCCTGGAGCGGCAAGCGGCTCCGGCCGGAGGCCCTGGGTCCCTTCGACTATGAGAACGAGGTCTACACCCGCGACCTGTGGATCGTCGAGGGGCTCACCTCCTACTACGACGACGTGCTTCTCCACCGTGCCGGCCTGAGCACCCAGAAGGAGCTGCTCAAGGCACTGAGCACCGATGTCGAGGTCCTCCAGACCACGCCGGGCCGGCAGGCCCAGACTCTCGCCACCTCCTCGTTCGACGCCTGGATCAAGTACTACCGGCGGGACGAGAACTCACCCAACACCGCGATCAGCTATTACGTGAAGGGAGCCGTGGTCGGCTTCCTCCTCGACGCCCGTATCCGCCGCGCCACGGACGGCCGGCGCAGCCTCGACGACGTGCTGCGGCTCGCCTACCGGCGCTTTTCCGGGGAGCGTGGGTTCCGCAGTGAAGAGTTCCGCACGGCGCTTCACGAGGTGGCCGGGATCGATCTCTCCTCCTGGCTCGACCGGGCTCTCTTCTCCAACGACGAGCTCGATTACACCGAAGCCCTCGCCTGGTACGGCCTGCGCTTCGTCGAGAAGGAAGACGAGAAGAAGGACGAGGAGGAGGGCAACGGCGACGAAGCCGGCCCGGCCGCTCCCGCCGGCTGGCTGGGCATGGAGACGGAAGACCGCAGCGGACGCCTGGTGGTCACCGAGGTCCGGAGGGGAACTCCGGCGTACGAGGCGGGCCTCAACGTCGAGGACGAGATCCTCGGCCTCGGGGACTACCGGGTCACCCCGGCCCAGTGGAAAGACCGCCTCAAGGCCTACCGCCCCGGCGAGACCGTCGAGCTCCTCGTCGCACGGCGGGACCGCCTCGTCCGCCTCGGCGCCACGCTCCAGGAGAAGCCGAAGCTCCGCTGGAGACTCGCAGTCGATCCGGAGGCGACCGCGGAGCAGAAGGGGCACCTCGCAGCCTGGCTGGCCAGCTCGGCACCCGCTCAAGGACTTGACAAGCCCTGAGAAACGGCTATCATCACCCCCGTCTCCGGAACCATGGTCGGTTACGGAGGCGCAACCAGTAACACACGCAAGGGGACCTGGTGCTGCCAGGTCTTTCGTGTTTCTGGGCATCACACATCGAACCAGAGAGAGAGAAGAACACATCATGCGCAACACAGGACGAGTGAAGTGGTTCAACGACAGCAAGGGATTCGGCTTCATCACCCCGGAGAACGGGGCGGCGGATTGCTTCGTCCACCACTCGGAGATTCAGGCCCAGGGGTTCAAGAGCCTCGCTGAAGGAGAGCGGGTCGAGTTCGACATCGTGCAGGGCAAGAAGGGCCCGGCGGCGGCGAACGTGACCAAGATCAGCTGAGACTCTGCCTGCGGCCGGCTCGCCACCGCGAGAGGCCTTCAGAGTCGTTTCGATGGGCCACCCGGATCGGGTGGCCTTTTTCGTTGCACCGGGGCTTGACGAACGAACCTACTAGTACTAGGTTATTAGTAGACGGAGGCTCAAGCCCATGAAACCCAAGGCCCGCACTCTCACCGAACACGAGCTCGAGATCATGAAGGTGGTCTGGGAGAGAAAGACCGCCACCGTGCGCGAGGTCTACGAGGAGCTGCGCGAGCGCAAGGCCGTGGCCTACACCACGGTGATGACCATGATGAACATCCTGGAGACCAAGGGGCATCTGGTGAAGCGGCCGGAGGGGCGGGCCTACGTCTACGAACCGGCGCACGCACGGGGGCAGGTGATCGCGGGCCTGGTGCACGACTTCGTCGACCGCGTCTTCGACGGCGCAGCGCAACCGTTGGTGTTGAACCTCCTCCGGGAAAAGAAGCTCTCTCGCGAGGAGCTGGACGAGATCACCCGTTGGATCGACGAGGCGCCGGAGGAGCCATGAGCTTTTCGACGTTCGCCAACCAGCTCATCCCGTGGGTTCTGCAGATCACCCTGCTGCTCGCCGCCGGCCTCGCGCTGCCGGCCCTGGTGCGGCTCCGCGAGCCGCGGACCTGCCTGTTCTATGGGCAGGGAGTGCTCCTGGCCGTCCTCCTGGTTCCGGTCCTGCCTCTTCTGATTCCGCGGCTCGGTTCGGCGGCCTTCGATGGCGTGGCGGTCTTCTCGGTCTCCAGCCGATGGCTCGCACCGCTCGCGAGCCTCGGAAAAGGAACGTCCGGCGACTGGAGCCCGGAGCGGGTCGTACCCGGCGTGCTCGTTCTCGGAGCCGCCGTCCGGCTCGCCTGGCTGGGGCTCGGCCTGGTCTCCCTGCGGGTCTGGCGCCGCAACGCCGTTCCCGCCGTGCTCGCCCCGGAAACCGCCGCGCTGGCGCAGCGGCTGGCGGCTCGGGCTTCCCTGCTCGTCTCGCCGCGCGTGGGCAGCCCGGTGACGTTCGGCTGGCGCCGCCCGGTGGTCCTTCTTCCCGCGGGCTTCGCGGCGTTGCCACCCGAGGCGCAGCGCGGGATCGTCTGCCACGAGCTCCTCCATGTCCGCCGCCACGACTGGCTGTTCGCCCTGGGGGAAGAGGTGGCGCGCGCCCTTCTGTGGTTCCATCCGGCCGCCTGGATGCTTCTCGCCCGCATCGCTCTCAGCCGCGAGCAGGTGGTGGACCGCGAGGCGGTGCGTCTGACCGGCTCGCGCCGTGCTTATCTGGAAGCGCTGCGCACCGTCGCTTGCGGCTCCTGGCAGACCGCCGTACCCGGCCTGCCGTTCTTCCACCGCGGTCACCTGCGCGAACGGGTGGCCCATCTCTGCAAGGAGGTTTCCATGTCACGCACCCGCCTCATCGCCCTCGTCAGCACGTGCGCCGGGCTCCTCGCCCTCACCGCGGTCGTCGGCATCCTCGCCTTCCCCCTGGCCGGAACCGCCTGGGCCGGTGAGCCTCTTGAGATCAAAGGCGACGTCCAACGGCCCGAGGCGATCGACGTCCCCGCGCCGGTCTATCCCGAGGAGGCACGCAAGGACCGGCTCGAGGGCAAGGTGATCATCAAAACGATCATCGACCTGCAGGGCAAGGTCCAGAAGCCCGAGGTCCTGGGTTCGTCCGGTCATGCGGCACTGGACAAAGCCGCCCTGGACGCTGTCTCGACCTGGGCGTTCAAGCCGGCGACGCTCCACGGAAAGCCGGTCGAGGTCTACTACTGGCTGACGATCGACTTCAAGGCCGACGAAGAGTAGAGACGGCGGCCTCCCACCTCCGCCCGGGACCCGCAAGGTCTCGGCTCGAGGGCGTTCCCGCGCGGAACGTCCTTTCCCCGTTTCAGGGTCCCTCCAACAGCCCGGCCTCCCGTCGGACCCCCCGCGCCAGATCGCGCGCCAGGCGATTCGCGGTGTTCGCGGCGGCCAGCGCATCGAGCCGAGCCAGCTCTTCGCGCAGAGCGGGCGAGTCCTCCAGCTTCTCCCCGGTGGGGCGGCGACGCAGCCGATACGGGTCCAGCAGCTCGAACGGCCGGCATTCCGGGCAGGGCCAGGCGCCGCCCCGCACACGGCTCCACAGCGCACCGTTTTCGTCGAAATCCACCAGCGCGAAATCGCCGCGGGCGCGCAAGGCGGCCGCCATCTGCAGGTTCACCGGCGCGTACAAGCCGGCGACCAGCACGACGTGGTCGATCCCCCGGCCGTCGATCTCGCGGCTCAGCACGGCCGGATCGGCGATCTCCAGATAGGCCTGGAGAAACGAGGCCGGAAACACCTGCGGCACCCGGCCGTCGATGTAGGTGGTGACTCGGGGCCAGAGGCGGAAAGCCATGTAGCCATGCGCCTCCTTGGAGGAACAGAGGACGCGCCCGCCCAGCCCGTGGGCGGCCATGAAATCGGCGCGGGCGACCGGATTGGGCCGCGGATCGACTCCGATCCCGAAGGTCCCGAGAGCCGACAGGACGTGCTGGGCGAGAGCCAGGGTGATCGCGAGCAGAAACGCGGACGCCAGGGCCTCCGTGCGCGGCACGAGGTGGCGCACCACCCTGTCCCAGCCGAGCATCCCGAGCCGGATCGACGGGAGGGCCGCGATCACGAAGACCGGCGTCAGCATCACGTGACGCACGGCGAGCACCAGCAGAACCGCCAAGACGACCTGCTGCAACGGCTCGGCGGCCGGGAGCACACCGCGGCGCACGGAACGCACCAGGCTCGCCGCCCAGGCGAGAGCCACCAGCACGAAGAGGACGAGCGGGACCTGGGTGAACGTCAGAAACGTCCAGACCGGCTCCCACTCGGCGGAGACCTGATGGCGGAAGATGGAAGCCAGTGCGGCGAAGAAATGGTCGGCGTTGGGGGTGAGCAGCGCGGAGGCGGCGATCGCCAGGCCCATCAGCAGGCGGGGCCGGTGGCGGGTCAGGGCGACGCTCAGCCCGCTCCGCCGGGCGTCGGCCAGCAGGCCGTCGGCGAGCACCGCGCCGCACAAGCCCATCCCCAGGAGCCACGAGGGATGGAAATTGACCCAGAGGACGAACAGGCCGACCAGCGCCGCCGCCCATGGGAGGGACCAGCGCTCGCGCAGGCGGGTCGTCAGGGCATGGGCGCCGGCGAGCAACAGAAAGGCGTAGGTATGCGGCCGGTCGGCGACGCGCACCTGCACGGCCAGGAGAAGGGCGGCACCCACGAGCGTGGCAGCGAGCGTGCGTCCTTCTTCCAGAGCCCTCCCCCCTCGCTGCAGCCAGTGCCATAGACCCACCCACACCGTGCCCCCGAAGGCGACCGCCCGCAGGACCATGAGGCCGAACGGTCCCGCCGCCGACCAGGCCAGATGCATGACCACTCCGGCGAGCCATTCCCAGTTGGTCCAGGGAGCGTTCTGGAAGGTGAAGCTGAACGGATCGGCCGACGGGACCCGGCCGGTCTCCAGCACCAGCCGGCCGGTGAGCAGGTGCCACCAGTGATCGTCGCAGGGGACCCAGAAACAGACGGCATACAGCACGATGCCGCCCAGCAGGAGCTGTATCCACAGGAAGCCTCGTAGAGAGGCCGGAGAAGGGCTGGTCGAGGAGAGCACGACGGGATTCTCACGCGGAGGCCCGCCGAGCGCAACCGGGAGATCTTCTCAGTGCCGGCGTGCGCAGGCTTCGAACCGGCGGATCCGCGCCAGCAGAGACGGCTCCGGGGCCGTCCGGGCCGGCCGGCGCCAGGGCTGGCGGTGCAGAAGGCGCCGCTGTCCGAGGCAGAGGTCGACCTGCCGGAAAGTGCTGTCGGCAGAGCGCAGCTCGCGCAAGGAATCGACCGGGTGCTCCAGGCACACCTTCGAGGGAACCGACAGAGACCTGTGCGGAGAGGGGCCGGCTGGGCAAAGGCGCATCGTGTCCTCCATATCAGTCTCATACGGAGGAGGAGACAGAATGGTTTGCCCGCCAAAATCCCGCAGAATGGCGTAAACACGGCGTGACGTCAGCGAAGTGACGGGAAAGTGGCTCGCTTTGGGCACCGAGAAGCACCCTACCTATTAGAATGATGGACAATATCCGTCCAATGCACGGTAGACATCCGTCAAGGGAGATGCGTATGCACCGGAGGATGAGTCAGAGTTGTGCTCTCGCGCTGTTGTTGGTTGTGCTGATGGTTGGAGCGGTTCCGGCCTCTGCCGAACCGCAGAAGGCGGCGTCTGCGCCGGTCGTCGAATCCACCAGCCTGCTGGGCTGGGCCTGGGACTGGTTGACCTCCTTGATTGCGGGTGACCCCGTAGAAGGGGCCAACGCCGCCCGAGGCGTTGACGGCGGAGTCTTCATGGATCCGCTCGGCGGAAACGGTTGATGGTTGCCCAGAGTCGGCCACGCCCCGCCAGACAGCCTTGAGGGCTGGGCGGGACCATACTGGACCTGGAGGGGATATCTTATGGAACGTCCACAGAAGAAGAGTATGAGAGCGCTTCACCACGCTCTCACGAAACGACTGGGAAACGGTCTGGACCGCCCCGCCCCCACGGCTGGCCGCGGAAGTCAGATGGCTGCACAGGACGCCGTTTCGACGGCGCTGGACCAGTCCATTGAACGCGCGCTGGCTTGCGCAGCCCGAGTGCAGGTGGAGCGCAACGATGCTCCCTTGCGCCTGGAGGAGCTGTTGAGCTTGCCGGCCGCCGAGCGCGAGGCGGCAGTCTCCCGCGAGGCGGGCTACCAGAGCTATCAGCTGGCATCGCACCTGCTCAAGCGGAGCGAGAAGGCCGTCTTCCACGATCTTGGGCTCGCCCGGGAGCTGGCACGTCTCGCCCATCTGGTTGCGTTGCACACGGAGCCTCAATCGTGCGGCGGCTCGGAGGCTCTGGCCGATCTCCAGGCCTATGCGCTGGGCGTGGAAGGGAACGCTTTGCGCGTCGCGGGAGAGCTGCGGGAAGCCCTGGTGGCGTTCATGCGCGCCCGGGAAGCCCAGGAACAGGGCGGAGCCGACCCTGACCTTTCCGCCCGCCTTGACCTGATGGAGGCCTCCCTGCGCCGGGACCTCCGGCAGCTCGACAAGGCTCTTGAGCTGCTCGACCGGGCAGCCAGGACCTTCATCTCTCTGCGCGACGCCGAGCAAACGGCGCGGGCTATGATCAACCGGGCCAATGTCTTCCTCGTCAAGCGCGATCTGGATCACGCCATCGGAAGCCTGCGGGCGGCCCTGCCGCTGGTGAAGGATTCCTGGCTCGAGCTCCATCTGCGTCACAACCTGATCTCCGCTCTTGCGGAGTGTGGCAAGGCGACCGATGCGGCAGAGATCTACGAGGAGACGCGGGGCCTGTATCTGCAGTTCTCTGATCCGCTGACCAACAACCGTCGCTGCTGGGCGGAAGGTTTGATCGCCCGCGAGCTCGGCGAGCTGGAAAAGGCCCGCCTTCTCCTGGTGGGCGCCGCGGAGAACCTCGCCGCCAACGGCTATGGGTTCGATGCCGTCCTGGCCGGCCTCGACCTCGTGGCGGTTCATGCCAAACAGGGAAATGCGGAGGAGGTCTTGCGCGTCGCCTCCCACCTGCTCCAGGTTTTCCAGTTGCACAATGTCCGGCCGGAGGCTCTCGTGGCGCTTTGCATGGTCCAGGAAGCTGCCGAGCGGCGCGAGCTCAACCGGGGCATCCTCGCCCAGGCGGCCGAGATCTTGCGCGCCAATCAAGCTCGCACCTCAAGGACCGACTGACGCCGGCACCGAATCCCTCGGAAGAGCGCCGGTCCAGCCGGCGCTCTTTTTCATTGCACCGCCGGCTGGTCGGGAAGCTCCATCTCGACCCCGTCAGGCGTGCAGCAGCTCCAGGACCTTGGCCACGGCATCGCCGACCGCCACCAGGTGCTTGGCGCGATCGCGGCGCAGCGAGACCTCGACCTGGCCGTCCTTAAGGGACTTCGCTCCGACCACCAGGCGCACCGGCAGGCCGATCAGGTCCGCATCCTTGAACTTGACCCCCGGGCGCTCGTCGCGGTCGTCGTAGAAGACCTCGACCCCCTTCTCCCGCAGCTGGTCGTACAACCCCTCGGTGACCCGCCGGACCTCGGCGTCGTCGGGGTTGAGACCCGCCAGGAGCACCTCGAACGGCGCCAGAGGACGCGGCCAGATGATGCCGTCGGCGTCATGGTTCTGCTCGATCGCCGCCGCCACCGTGCGGCCGATGCCCAGGCCGTAGCAGCCCATGATCATCGGCAGCTCGGCGCCCGCCTCGTCGGTGAAGGTACAGCCCAGGGCCTTCGAGTACTTGTCGCCCAGCTTGAAGATGTGGCCGACCTCGATGCCGCGGAACACCTCCAGCGTGCCGTCGCAGCGCGGGCAGGCATCCCCGCCGTGGACCAGCAGGAAGTCGGCGAACTCGGAGAGCTGCACGTCGCGGCCCGGGTTGACCCCGGTGTAGTGGGCGTCTTCCTTGTTGGCGCCGCAGGCCCAGTTGGTGAGGTGCCGGATGCTCTCCTCCGCCACCATGCGGAGGCCGGACAAGCCGATCGGGCCGGCGAAGCCGACCGGGGCTCCGGTCGCCTCGCGCACCTTCTCCTCGGACGCCAGCTCCAGGCGCTCCACGTCGAGGTGGTTCATCAGCTTGACCTCGTTGACCTCGCGGTCGCCGCGGATCAAGGCCGCGACGAGCCCCTTTTCGGTCTCGTAGATCAGCGTCTTGACGATCCGCCGCGGGGCGATCTTGAGGAAGCGGGCCACCTCCTCGACCGCCTTCTTGCCGGGGGTCGCGACCTCCTGGAGCTCCTGGGGCGGATGCGCCTCGCCGGCCGGCTCGCGCCGGGTCTCGGCCTTCTCCACGTTGGCCGCATAGCCACAGCTCGGGCAGCGGACGACGGCGCTCTCGCCGGAGCCGGCCATCACCATGAACTCATGGGAGGCCGAGCCGCCGATCGTGCCGGTGTCCGCCTCGACGGCGCTGTAGTCGAGCCGGCAGGCGTCGAAGATCGCGCAGTAGGCGCGGCGCATCGCCTCATAGGCCTTGTCGAGACCCGCGGCATCGACGTCGAAGGAGTAGGCGTCCTTCATGATGAACTCACGCCCGCGCATCAGGCCGAAGCGGGGCCGGATCTCGTCGCGGAACTTGGTCTGGATCTGGTACAGGTTGAACGGGAGCTGGCGGTAGCTCTTGACATCGCGCCGCACCAGGTCGGTGATCACCTCTTCGTGGGTGGGACCGAAGGCGAACTCGCGGTCGTGGCGGTCCTTGATGCGCAGCAGCTCCTTGCCGTAGCGCTGCCAGCGGCCGGACTCCTGCCACAGCTCGGCCGGCTGGATGGCCGGCATCTGCAGCTCCAGAGCGCCCGCGGCGTCCAGCTCGCGGCGCACGATCGCCGAGAGCTTGGCGAGGCTGCGCCAGCCGAAAGGAAGGTAGGTATAGATGCCGGCCGCGAGTTTCTTGATCATGCCGGCCCGGATCATGAGCTGGTGGCTGACCACTTCAGCGTCGTTGGGCACCTCGCGGGTGGTGAAAAGATAGTACTGGCTCCAGCGCATGGGCGTCTCCGAAGAAGAACCGGGAGGTGAAAGGGTAAGGGTCTATTTTCTCTGGCCGCGCCGCACCCGTTCGAGCAGGCGCGTCGAGTCTTTCATGCATTCCATCATCTTTTCTTGCAGCGCCTCACCGCGGCTGCCGAGGGCGCGCGCCCGGGCGAGGACGTTGCGCGCCCGGTCCTCTTCGCCCGATGCCAGGAGCGCCATCCCGAGATGGGTCATCGTGGTCGGCGAGGGTCCCAGATCGTTCGACCGGGACAGGAAGTCGACCGCCTTGTCGAACTCCTTGCGCTTGTAGTGTACCCAACCCAGGGCCGCGAGCGGAAATTGCTTGATCTCGTCGGGAGAGAGCTCGACGGAGCGGCGGGCGAAATCGAGCGCTTCGTCCAGGTCCTCCTCCATCTCCGCCAGGTTGTACGCCATCTCGTAGTAGGCGATGGATTGGGTGAAGCTGGAGCGGCCCTCGTCGAGGAGAAGGCGGCCGATGCGGTTGCCTTCGCGGAACTTGCCCTGGCTGCGCAGCGCTTCGAGAAGCGCGGCGTAGGCGGTCGCCTCCAGCATCTCACCGGGCTTGAGGTCGAGCACCTTGCGGGTCACCGCCTCGATCTCCTGGCTACGGTTGAGGTGCAGACACAGGAGGGCGTAGGACATCAGAAGGGTCGGATTCTCCGGATCGATGGCGAGGGCGCGGCGGTAGCAGGTCAACGCCTGCTTGAAGTTGTCGCGCTCCAGCAGCTCCTCGCCTTTCTTGAACCAGGCTTCGGCCTCACCGTGCACGCCGGGAAGCGGCGTCCCGGAGACGCCCGAGAGGTAGCGCACCAGGTCCTGGTATTGCAGCTTCTTCGGGTTCAGGCGCTGCGCCTGGCGGAAGGCGTCGAGCGCCTTGCGCGTCCAGTGGCGGTCGAGATAGGCGAGCCCCAGGAGATGGTAGGCCTCCTCGAAGGCCGGGTCGTGCCGCACGGCCTCCTGCAGGGTCTCCATCGCCGGGGCGAGCTTCCCCATCTCGTAGTAGCAGCTCCCGAGGAGGAACAACGCCTGGGGCACCGCGTCGATCGACACCGCCCGCTCCAGGAAGAGGACCGCGAGGGCGAGGTTTCCCTGGCCGGCGTAGACCGCGCCGAGGCTGAAGTGCGGCAGGAAGCTCTCGGGGTAGATCGAGACCGCCCGCTTCAGGAAGTCCTCGGCGCGCGTGTGGTCGCCCCGCTCGTAGTGGATGACGCCGCTGTAGACGAGCCCTTCGTAATGGTCGGGCTTCACCTCCAGGACGCGCGCGAAGCAGGCCAGGGCCTGCTCGGTGTCGGCCTCGTTGAAATGGGTCTCGCCCAGGAAGTAGGCCAGCTCGTAATTGTCACGGTCGAGCTTGAAGGCCGCTTCGAGAGAGCCCACCGCGCGCTCGACGTCGAAAGCGAAGAGGGCGTACTCGGCGTCTTCCAGGTGCTGCAGGAAGACCTTGCGCTTGTCGCCGTGGTGCAGGGCGGCGATCCGTTCCTTGATCGCCAGGAAGCGCTCGCGCTTCTCGAGGGCCAGGAGCTGGTAGTCCATCTTGGACTCCCACAGCTCGTTCCACTCCTCCCCGGCGATGTAGTGCTTCTGTTCCAGCAGCTCGCGCAGGGCGGAGAGGCCGGTCTGGTTGACGAGGATGTTCTTCTCCTGCTTGTGCAGGGCTCCCAGGAGCTGGCGCACGGTCTCGGCCGTGCGCTTGACCGCCTCCTCCAGGATGGAGATCCGCTCGAGGAGGTGCTCGTCGAACGAGAAGCTCTCCTCGATGGTCTCTTCGTACCCGTCGTCGTCCTCGCGCAAGGAACCGGACAGGACCAGGAGCTTCTGGTGACACCGCACGCAGTACTCCTGGTCGTCCCGGTTCAATGCGCCACAGACCTGGCAGTACATCCGCACCTCGAACGCCACGGCCGCGTCAGCCGCGGTCGTAGGAATAAAAGCCTCGCCCGGACTTGCGGCCGAGATGGCCGGCGTCGACCATTTTGACCAACAGGGGGCAGGGGCGGTACTTCGGATCGCCGAATCCGTCCTGGAGCACGCGCAGGATGTCCAGGCAGACGTCGAGGCCGATCAGGTCGGCCAGCGCGAGCGGTCCCATCGGATGGTTCATCCCGAGCTTCATCACCTCGTCGATCGCCTCGGGCTTCCCCACCCCTTCATAGAGGCAGAAGATGGCCTCGTTGATCATCGGCAGGAGCACCCGGTTGGAGACGAAGCCGGGGGCGTCGTGCACCTCGACCGGGGTCTTGCCCATGCGGCGCGCCGCGGCTTCCACGGCGTCATAGCACTCCTGGCTGGTGGCCAGGCCGCGGATCACCTCGATGAGCTGCATGAGCGGCACGGGGTTCATGAAGTGCATGCCGATCACCTGCGCCGGCCGCCGGGTCGCCGCCGCCAGCTTGGTGATCGAGATGGAGCTGGTGTTGGTCGCCAGGATCGTGTGCGGCGCACAGGTCCGGTCGAGCTCCGCCAGCACGCTCTGCTTGACCTCCAGGCGCTCGACCACGGCTTCGACCACCAGGTCGACGGAGGCGAGCGCGGTGAGCTCCGACGCCGGCCGGATGCGCGCGAAGGCCGCCTCGCGCTCCTCGCGGGTCATCTTGCCCTTGCTCTCCAGCTTCTCCAGGCTCTTGCCGACGTGGGCGAGCCCGCGCTCCAGTGCCTGCGGCGCGACGTCGACCAGGACGACGTCATAGCCGTGCGCCGCGGAGACCTGGGCGATTCCATGCCCCATGGTGCCGGCCCCTACGACGCCGACGGTACGGATCTCTTGCATCCCGTTCTCTCCCTGACCGTTGACAGGACGGTCGGCCTGAGCGTATGGGACATTCCGGATGACGGTCAAGGCGCCGCCGGCCCGACCGGACTCTCAGGCCATCTCGAACCAGGGCTCGCGGCGCCCGAACTTCGACGAGAGGGACGCTCCGACGCCGATCAGCGTCGCGGCGGTCCAGGCCCACACCCCGATCCAGGGAAGAAACTTGAGGATTCCGAGCACCAGAAGCCCGACGGTCGCGGCGTTGAGCGGCCGGGGCCTGCGGCGCAACACGCGCCGGCACAGCCATTCGCCGAGCGCGTAGAAAACGGCGGTCATCCCCCAAAGCTTGAGGAGGACGGCGAGCAGGACGACGAGGACCAGGAGCGGCACCCCCACCAGGCCGCCGGTGAAGGCGCTGAAGAGAAGGCCGGTCAGCACCAGGGCCAGCAGGCCGGTCAGGCCGACGAAGAAGCTGCGGAACGGCTCGCGGCGCACCTCGTCCGCGGTCTCCAGGACCTGCCGGCCGCTCGCCGCAAAGAGCAGCAACAAAAGAGCCGCCCAGGCGGCGAGGAGGGCGAGCTTGGTCCCCAGCACCAGCGGCGAGGCGGCACCGAGCCCCAGGCTCGGCCCTTCGATCAGCGTCACCATCGCCGCCGACGCCGTGGGATAGGACACCATGCGCCCTTCGGCGCGCGCCCCGGGGGCCGCGTGGATCACGCCGCCCAGGACATGGACGTCGCCACCGATCTGCGCCGTCGGACGCAGCCGGACGTCGCCGCCCAGGACCACCACGTCGCCCTCGACGCGGCCCGAGACCTCCACCGAGCCTTCGACCGCCGCCACGTCACCCCGCGCCTCGCCTTCGACGATGAGGTCGCGGCCGACGGCGACGAGCTGATGGCGGGCGAGGCTTCCGGCTTCCAGGCGCAACGCCGGCGGCGGCTCCGTTGAAGCCGGAGCCGCCAGGAGCAGAAAGGCGGTGAAGACGATGGGCACCGGTGCACTCTAGCGCGGCCGGCGGCGCAGGAGAAGAGCCGCGCCTTACTTGCGGCCGGGCACCACGCCCGCGCGCCGCTTGCGCAGCAGAGAGAACAGCAGCAGATGGAGGGAGACCACCAGGATCGCCACGGCACCCAGGCTCATCGGCGAAGAGATCACCTCGGCGACGACGAGGCCGAGCCCCTTCCAGGTGGCGGCGAGCAGGCCGGCACCGGCCTGCACCGTCGAGCCCAGCATGTCGGCCAGGGCGAGGAGCGCCGACGCACCACCGCCCAGCGACTCCAGGCGCGAGGATCCGAAGAGCGCGGCGGCGATGGCGGCCAGCAGGAAGACGGCGGCCGCCGGGAAGCCCCAGGTTTTCGGATGCCGGTTTTCCCAGCCCGCGGTCGGCAGGGAGGAAAGAATCTCGCTCTTGAAGTCTGCACGCACCGCGATCCGGTTTGACTGCAACAGACCCTCGAGGGCCAGCAGGTCCTCGCGCTCGGTGCGGCACTCCTCACAAGAGCCGAGGTGCTCGTCGAGCTCCGCGGCCTCGGCGGACGGCAGGCGGCCATCCACCTCCAAGTTCAACCATTCACGGTAGGTCTCGTGATCCGGCGTCGTCATGACAGCGCCCCCCGGCGTCAATCCGCGTCCATCTGCACTCAATCCGAAAGAAAGTCCTGCAGCTTCTCCTTCAGCATCTGCCGCCCGCGGAACAGCTTGTTCTTCACCGTCCCGAGAGGCATCTGCTTCATCTGAGCGATCTCCTCATACGGGAGATCGCCTTGGTGACGCAGGAGGATCAGCTCCCGATACTCCCAGGGCAGGGCGTCGATCGCCCGCTGGATCGCGTCGCCCCGTTCCCGGTTGCGCAGCTCGCCGTACGGCCCACGCTCCAGGGAAGGAAGGTCCCAATCCCTCCCCTCGCCTTCATCGCCCTCCTGCCGCAGCGACACCAGCTTCAGGCGCCGCCGCCGGATCTGATCGATCGCCGCGTTCTGCGCCACCCGGAAAAGCCAGGTCGAGAACTTGTACTGCGGATCGAACCGGTCCAGCACCTGGTAGATCTTCACCAGCACCTCCTGGGCCAGATCGTGCGCGTCGTCCACGTTGCGCAGCAATCGGAACAGGTAGTTGACCAAGCGCCCCTGATACCGGTCGACCAGGTCGCCGAAGCGATCCCGGTCGCCGCTCAGCACCGCGGCAACCAGCTCTTCGTCGGTCGGTTGCCCTCCCTGCGTCATGGCTGCATACGCACGCGGGATGGCAAGGTTGCACCGGCGTACGCCGGCGCGCCGGAGGCGGTCATCGCAGGGCTCACCTGGACTGTGGTGCTTCGGCCGGCCGGCTGGCGGACAGGACGCCGTGCGCCATGCCGGTGAGGAGGGCCAGCAGGTCTTTCTCGATCCCGTGGGGGGCCACTTCGACGATGCGCCCGACCTCATGCCCTTCGCGCACGACGATGACGGTGGGGACGAATTCGATGGCGAAGTGCGCGATGGGCTCGGCCGGCGCCTTCTTCTCTTCGTCGATCGCGACATAGCGCAGGGCGAAGGGGACCTCGCCGCCCGCTTCGTCGAGGGACCGCCAGAGGCGCGGCACTTCGCGGGCGCTGTCGCTGCACCAGGTCCCGAGGACCACCGTCACCTCCGCTCCGGGCGGCACGGCGGCCAGGGCCTGTGCCGCCGCCGCATCCGGCGCGGCGGCGACCTCGGCCTGCACCCAGTCCGGATGCGCGGCTTCGATCTCTTCGCGGGTCACCGATCCGACGAGCTCCTCCGCCGGCACGGCGGCCGGCGTGGCCAGGGAGACACAGAGCAGTGCCGCAGCGAGGGGAGCACAAGGGCGGGAGGTGGGGCTCGGGCTCTTCATGACGACACAGTCTATCGCACCTCCACCACCTGCTCGATCCGGTCGTCCGCCTGGATCTGATC
Organism: Holophagales bacterium UBA5704; assembly: GCA_002420005.1. Classification (GTDB taxonomy): domain Bacteria; phylum Acidobacteriota; class Thermoanaerobaculia; order Multivoradales; family UBA5704; genus UBA5704. Next base: position 53,962 of record DIHE01000191.1, read on the forward strand.
GAGCACCTCGTCCCCCGCGGTCACCCGGCCGAAGACGGTGTAGCCGCCGTCGAGGTGCGGCTGCGGCGCGAGGGCGATGAAGAACTGGCTGCCCCCGGTGTCCGGGCCGGAGAGGGCCATGCCCACCGTGCCGCGCTCATAGCGCAGTGGATTGATCTCGTCGCGGATGTCGTAGCCCGGCCCGCCGGCCCCGTCGCCGCGCGGATCGCCGGCCTGGACGACGAAGTCGGGGACCACGCGGTGGAAGGTGAGGCCGTTGAAGAATCCCTGCCCGGCGAGCTGCAGGAAGTTGAGACAGGTGAGAGGCGCCTGCGGGCAGGCCAGCTCGACGCGGATCACTCCGCGCACCGTGCGGATCTCCACCGTGCGCGGTTTCCAGGTCTGCACCACGATCTCCCGGTAGTCGTGGAGCTCGCGCCCGGTCGCGGCCGGTGCGAGCCGGGGGACCGGCCGGCCGAGGCGGCCCAGCGCCTCGCCCGAGACCCGGCGCAGCACGTAGCTCCCGGTCGCCGCCGTCTTCTCCAGCAGCTCCACCGCGGCCGGCTGCTCCGTGGCCTCTGCCGCGGCACGGGCCGCGATCGCGTTCACGCCCGATTGGGCGACCTCTTCATTGTGCAGATCGAGGATCTCGGTGAGGACTTTGCCGAGCTCTCCCACCGGCACCACCGGATGGTTCTCCAGCCAGGAGAGGACGGTGCCGCGCACGCCTTCATCCGCATCGGCCAACAGAGCGCGCGCCTCCGCCGCGGCCCGGCCCGGATCCCCTTCGGCCGTGGCGAGGCGCACGGTCGCCGCCGCCCCCCGCACCTCCGGGCTCGCATCGGCCGACAGACGGACGAGCAGGTCCTCCGCCCGCAACAAGGCGGAGGCTTCGGCGGCGCGCGCCCGCACGTCCGGATCACCGGCACCGGCGGCGGCCGTGGCCAGCTCCCGCGCCCGGGGATGCCCGGCGGTGGCCAGAGCCACGACGGCGACCCCGCTCTCCCGCCCCTGCGCTTCCAGGGCCTTCGCGACCAGCACCTGCGCCAGCTCGGTCGCCTCCGGCCGGCCCAACGGCCACGCACCCGCCGCTTCGAGGGCGGTCACCCGCACTCCCGGCAGGCCATCGGCGGCGAGCGCCGCGAGCCGGGGAATCCACTCCGGAGGTGCCGCGCCCTTCTTCTCGTCGATCAGCCGCTTGGCGGCCTTGAGAGCCTGGACCACCGGGCCGAGCGCGGGATCGTCGAGGAGGAGGCGCAGCGCCGCGAGGTCCTCGCCGGCCCCCACGATCCCCAGCCCGCGGGCAGCCCAGGCGCGCACCTGCACATCGGGATCGGCGGCCAGGCTGCGCAGCAGGGGGGCCGCCTGAGGAAACGGATCGCGCGCCAGCGCATAGGCGGCGCGCTCGTGGAGTCCCGGCTCCGGCCGCGCCAGCCCCCGCTCGGCGACCTGCACCATGGCCTCCTCATGGAACCGGAAGAGAGGCGGCACCACCCGTGACCACCGTTCGCTCTCGTCGAGCGGCAGGAGCGCCGCGAGGACCTCGACAATCGGCACCTGGAGCTTGCCGAGAGCCTCGACGGCGAGTGTCCCCACCTCGCGGTCGGCATCGGTCACCGCAACGAGCAGCGGCTCCCTGGCCTCCGGGTCCCCCAGCTCGCCCAGGGAGAACGCCGCCGCCCGCCGGACGGCCGGGACGTCGTCGAGCAGCAGGCCGGCCAGGGGCGACCGTCCTTGCGGGTCCGGAATCCGCCCGAGCGCCACCGCCAGCGCCTCGCGCAGCTCCGGCCCCCCACGCAACGCCCGCTGCACCCCGAACGACTCGGTCTCCTGGCGGTCGACGAGCAGGAGAAGCAGAGCCCGCTCGTCCAGATCGGGCACCGCCAGCTCGGGGAGATCCGGCGAGACTGCGGTGGAGGCGCAGCCGGCGGCGAGGAGGGCGGTGGCGAGGAGCCACGGGCACAGAGAGGAGACGGCGGGAGCTCGCATGAAGACCGATGGTAGCCCGCACGGCCTCCCCGCGACAACGCGAGCCCGCGCCGGGAGCCCCCCGCCGCTCCTCAATCGGGTGCGCCGGTGGCCTTGGAAGGTTGTCAGGCCGGCCCTTCCGCGTGAGTTTGCAGCCAGTCGCGCAGGGCATTGTTCAGGCGCGTCTGCCAACCGCTCCCGGTCTTCTTGAACGCGTTCAGCACATCGGCATCCAATCGGAGGTTCACGTGCTCCTTCGGGTTGGCTGACAAGGGCCGTCCCCGTTTGGGCTTCAGCATCTCCGCGGCAGCGCCCCTGCCGAAGAGCTCCGGCAGAACGTCGACCGCCGGCCGAGCCCTCTCGAACCATTCGGCGGTGGCCTCCGGTGCCTCCTCGTCAATCCGCTCCGGATTTGGCATGTGTGGCATAGCGCGTCCTTTCCCGTTGATTCGCTCTGCGCAGGCTGATCACGTGCACGGCGCCCTGGCGCGGCGTAAACACCAGCATGTGCAGATTTTCGCCGATCATTCCGAGAGCCTGATACCGCCTTTCCCCATAGTCCTTGCGAGCGTCTTCAACGACCAGCGCCGTGCTCCAGTCAAACTGCTCTGCAAGGCTGAAGGCCAGCCCCCGTTCCGCCTCATTCCGCTCGCTCTTGGCAGGATCGTAGGTCACCGGCACGCATTTATTGTACCCACAGTAAAGGCCTTCCGTCCAGCCTCGGCCGACGTGCCGACGTGCTTCGGCTCCGACGACCTTGCCGGGACCCTGTGGAGGGTAGCCCCCCTCCGGACCTCCCCCCGCCCTTCAGAGGTCAGGAGGTTTAGAGTGCAGGGAAGAACGGGAGCAGGACGACCCGAAACCCTATGCCTCGGCTCCGGCCCGCAGGATCGTCCCTGAAGCGAATGGCGCAGCGGCCGATTCTGGAGACGAACTCATAGGAGCCGCCGCGCAACACACGTGTGTCTTCCTCTTGGAGCAACGTACCTTCCCGTCCATCGGCAGGGTCGTAAGGGTATGGAGCAAGCACGCTTCGCGTCCACTCCCAGACGTTACCTGCCATGTCGGCACAGCCGTAGGGAGAATCTCCTTGTGGAGAAAACGCATCCACCGATGTCGTCGAACCGGCGCCACGCTGAAACGGCAACCATTCGAGGACCCTTCGCTCTCCTTGCCAGTACTCTCGCGTATTCGCGTGCCCAGCCCTCCACTCATCACCCCACGGATACCGCCGCCCGTCCGTCCCCCGCGCCGCCTTTTCCCACTCTGCCTCACTGGGCAAGCTCATACCGCGCCACCGTGCATACTCCATCGCCTCGAACCAGCTCACCATGACGACTGGATGGTTCGCTTGCCGGTTCCACCTGCCGAAATCTTCCTCCGCCTCAACCCTGGTCCCGCTCGCCAGGAGGTACTCAGAGAAACCTCCGACGGCCACCGGAAACCGCCCGATGTAGAACGTCGGCAGGTGCAGAGCGTGCTGCGGCTCCTCGTCATCGTCTCCCTCCCCTTTCACACTCCCCATCAAGAACTCCCCTGCGGGCACTTTGACGAGCCCCAGATCCTCCTGCCCGCCCAGCTCGCACCACGACCAGCTTGCGGCATTCTTCAACTCCGGCTCCCGGCCCTGACGCGCCTTCTCCAACACCTGCCACACCTCGCCCTCCAAGGGGACCTTCAAGCTTGCGAGGGTTCGGAGCGCACGGGCACGCACGCCCAATGCCGAGTCCGCATCGCCCAGCCGGCACACCAGCGTGGTGAACGGACGCGCGTGCTCCTCTCCCAGGTCCGGAAGGAGCTCCAGGATGCGCTGTATCCGCAGAGGATCTCGCCCCGTCAGCCTTTCCGCCATCCAACTGCGAGCCGCATCGAGATCCGCCACCAACAGCGCCGCCAGCAAGCGCCGGAAGGGGCCCGCCGCTTCTTCCTCGGACAACCGGTCCAGCAGCCGCTGGCGGACCTCGGCGCGGAGGTCGGCGCCGAGCTGAACGTCTTCCGCCAGGGTGAGCCCCGCCACTTCCAGCTCCGCCCCGGAGTCGCCCGACCGGGTGAGCAAGGATCCGACCAGGCGCTCCGCCCGGCCGGAGGGGGCCAGGCCGGCGGCGATCAGGATCACCTCGCGCCAACGCTCCTCCCCCGTCTTGTCGAGGAGAAGATCGTCCCGCTCCTGGGCCACCACGGAGGCCGCGGCGAGAAAGTCGTGCAGCGCGCGGTGTGCGAAGCCGTACCAGCCCAGGCGCTGCTCCTGGAGGATGCCCGAGCGTTCCCAGATCTGGCGGATCAGATCCTCCACCGTGACCTGGGCTTCAATGCGGGAGAGCAGAGGCTCCACCACCGGCCGCAGGATCGTGAGGTCCGCCTCCAGCCGGTCCTCGATCAGGAAATGGAAGGCGATCGCCTCCAGCACCATCCGCTTCTCTTTCAGCGTGGGGACCTTGGGCAGGTCCAGCCGCTTGTCCTGCCGGTCCCACAGATCCACCAGAATCTCCACACACTGCTCGTAGAGCTTCGCCCGCCCCTTGGGCAGGTCGGTGCGGCGGTGGAAGTGGACCAGGGTGATCAGGGAGAGCAGGAGCGGCGTGGTGGCTACGCCCAGGAGGTCCCTTCGGCCGACCAAGGCCTGGGAAAGCGCCGCGGTGCGCGCTGACGCTTCGGCCAACGCCTTCGCCTCCACCTCCCGCAGCCGGTCAGCCGCCGGGCTCGGGCCGAGCTTGTGGACTTCCTGGGTGCGCAGCACTTCGCGGTACCAGCCGCCCACGAACCGGCTGACGTCGTCCTCCGCAAACGACTGCACCTCGTAGGTGCGGAAGCCCGGGAGCTGGTTGTGCCAGCCCGCGATGCGGCAGGTGATCACGTAGTGGTTGGCCGGATACTCGCTGACCAGGTTCCCGATCTCTTCGACCGCCCGCGCATGGCGCGCGTCATCGAGCACCTCGTCGAGCCCGTCCAGAAGCACCACACACCCGCCGCCCTCCAGCCAACGCGCCGGAAAATCGGCTGGAACCCGCTCCAGAGGCGCCGACCGGGCGAGCAGCTCGCCCAGCGTGCCGGCCCCTTCCGTCCCCAGCTCGCGCAGCCGGGCGAACAGGGGGAAGGGCGTGCCGAGCTTGCCACGCAGAGCGTGCGGCACCTGGCCGGTGAAGACGAGGACCAGGTAGTCGAGGAGGGTCGACTTGCCCGCCCCGGGGCTGCCGAGGATCACCAGCCGGTTCCTCGCTGGCTGAAAGATCTGGTGCCACTCGAACCGCGGATCGTCCTCCGCCCCGCCGGCCGCGGCGGCCAGACGCAGCGACACGTAGACCTCCTGCAGGCGCGGCGGATGGAGATCGGCCGAGTTGTAGACCCCGATCAGCTTGAGCCACCGGTGCTTCTCCGCCAAGGCCTCCAGATACCGCTTGCGGAACCGAAAGCCCAGACGGCCGAAGAACGAGCCGGCCCAGGTGCCGATCTTCTTGAGGAACGCCTTGATCGGCTCCGAGAAGATCAGGGTCACCACGGCGATCGCCACACCGATGGCGATCCTCATCTCCGGGCTATCCGGAGCAAACCACCCGGCGGTGGCCGCGAGGAGGAGGGGACGGAGATGCATGGTCTGGAGGAGGATCTTAACAGCTTGCGGGGAGGCCGGCGGCATCTGCGCCGCGGCGCAAGTCATCCACGCCGTGGCGCAGGTCGGCATTTCGCCGCAGCAGCCATCGACGCCGGGGCGCGGTTGGCATACGCCGCGGCGTGCGGCACCTGCGCCGTGGCGCAGGTCATCGCCGCCGTGGCGCAGGACACCTACGCCGCGGCGCAGCTCGACAATTCCCGGCAGCGGTCACTTGCGCCGCGGCGTGGATGACCTGCGCCACGGCGTGGGTGGTCCGCACTGCGGCGTGAGCTCGCTGTAGTTCGGCGGGAATGGTTGACGGCAGGGCCGGCGGGATCTGGAGCCCCGTTTTCAAAGGCCGGGCCTGCGGCCCGTTTTCTTTGAATGCCGGCGAGACGCCAGCGCTCCCAGGGGGCGCTTACCGACGCCGTGGAGCAATCGGGGGCGGCCGAAGGCGGGAGCCCCTCTCAGCCTTTGGTAGAAGGCCCCTCACCTCATGCCGCCGTCGTAGCGGAAGCTTTCGTCCGCCAAGCGGACGCGCAACTCGCGGTAGAGCCTCTTCTCGACTCCGGGAACCCGGTGCAGACCCGCAATCCCGCAATGCCCGTCCGCTCCGGACAACGCGGACGCGGGCGGCTCCAGAGGATCTCGCAGAACGGCCAAGGGACCCAGCTCGGAAACCCGGAGGCTCCGGATGCTTTCGACCCGCAGGCCGAAGGCGGCAGCCGGGGCGGCAACTCCGCGGATCGCCTCCGCCTGCCGAACGGTCGTCCGCTTGGCGTCAAAGACCGACAGGAGCGGCGGGTCCCGTTCCTTGTCCCGGTCGCTCAGCTCGAGGTGCGAGACGTGGAGCTTGGGCGAGTCCGGGGGAAACGTGTCTTTGACCGTGGCCAGCCGGAAGACGATCCCCTCCGTCAACTCTTCCATGCGGTTCCCAGGGTTCTCCGCAGGTAGGAAACCAACCCCGGCGTGCAGGTGCCGAGCGGCGCCGCGTCTTCTCCTGCCCGCTCCGCCGAGTCCCGGTCCATGTAGAACCAGTCGCAGGTTCCATCTGCCAGCACCTCGAGCTCCAGGTGATGCCGCCCGCGGTCCCAGGTCATCGAGAGTCCACCACCCTCCGTGGCGGCGGCGAAGGGGGGAGGTACGCTTCCCTCGGCACGCTGGATGGTTCTCCACAGCTCCTGAACCCGCCGCGCGGCCTCCGGTGCCAGGGCACCCTGGGGCGCAGCGAGGCCTCGCAGGTAGCGATCCCAGGCGGACTCCACGGCAGCGGCGGCCCTCCCGGCGGCGCCACCGTGGCCGCCCCCCGGCGCTTTTGCTTCTCTTTTCTCTGAATGAGCCATCGAGCGTCCACCTCCACGGAGGGATTATATCCCCCACAGACCTCCCTCTCCCTCCTCTCTGACGTCTCAAAGGCCGGGCCTGCGGCCCGTTGTCTTGAATGCCGGCGAGACGCCAGCGCTCCCAGGGGGCGCTCGCACAGGCTCTTGTGGCATGCCTGGGCGATGGGAGAGGGGGTCGGGGGGTGAGGTCGGGCGGGGGAAGGCCCCGCGGCCCGCTCAGGCCCCCAGAATCGCTTCCGCCGCCAGCAGACCGGCGGTCGGGCGGACGCCCCCGCCCGGGTGGCAACCGGCTCCTCCCAGGTAGAGGCCGGGGACGGCGGTCGCGTAGCGCGGGGTCGAGGCGACGGGACGCATCATGAGGAGCTGGTCCAGGGCGACCTCGCCGTGGTGGAGCTGGCCGCCGCTCAGGGCGTAGCGGGTCTCCAGGTCGGCGGGGGTCAGGATCTCACGGGCGACGAGGCGGTCGCGGACTCCCGGGGCGTGCTGCTCCAGGACGCGGAGGACGGCGTCGCCCAGGCTCTCGCGCGCCTCGGGTGTCCAGCCTCCTTCCAGCTTCGCGGGCGCGAAGCTGACGAGGATCGAGACGACGTGGTGACCCGGCGGAGCCAGACCGGGCTCGGCCACGGTCGGCACCCGGATCTCCAGGTGCGGACGTTCCGAGAACCGCCGGTACTTGATCGCATCGAAGGCACGCTCCAGGTCGTCCACGTGGCCGCCGCCGATGCGGATCGCCTCGTGGAGCTTGCCGCCGGCACCCTTCATTTCCAACGGACCCGACAAGGCCAGATGGACCTTCGCCGCGCTGCCCCGGCTGCGCAGGCGGAGGAATTCCTCTTCACCGCGCAGCGACAGGGTTCCCGGCGGCAGGAGCTGCAGCATCGTCCGCTTCGGATCGGCGGAGGAGAGGACGACCGGAGCGTCGAGCGTCTCCCCGGAGGCCAGGGTGACGCCGGCCACCTTGCCGCGGTCGAGGCGCAGGCGCGCGACCTCGGCGCCGGTGCGCAGCTCAGCACCGGCGGACTTGCAGGCGGCGAGGAGCGCGGCGATCAGCGCGGGGGGGCCTCCCGACAGGGTCTCTCCCCCGGCGCACTCGCGCAGCAGGAGATGGGTCACCGTGCCGGCCGACCAGGGGCCGTTCCAGGTGGAGGCCACCGCAGGCGCGGCGAGCGCCTCGACGAGGAGGGGCGTCTCGAACCGCTCGTTCAGGAAGTCGGCGACGCACATCGGCGCGACGCGCGCCAGCTCCACCAGGTCCTTGCGGCTGATCCGCAAGAGCGACAGGCCGCGCCGGGCGATCTGCCAGAAGTCGCCGGGCGACCGCGGCGTGATCAAGGGCGGCTGCTCGGTGAGCACCGCGGCGAAGAGCGGCGTGAGCCGGTCGAACCAGGCGCGCAGGTCGCGGTAGCTCTGCGCATCCTTCCTGGAACGGGCACCGATCGCCTCAACCGCCGCGGCGGTGTCGCTCGCGAGGAGGAGACCGGGGCCATCCGCCTCCGCGATGTACGTCGCGGGCGCGGGACGGAAGGTGAGGCCGTGGCCGGTCAGGCCGAGCTTGTCCACCACCGCACGCGGCACCAGGGCCTCGTCGTGCAGAAGGCCGGGGGCCGTATAGCCGGGATGAAACTCGTTCGGCGCCGCGAGGCCGCCAGGGGCGTCCGCGCGCTCCAGGACGACGACCTTGCGGCCGGCTCCGGCCAGACGCGCCGCCGCCGCGAGACCGTTCGGGCCGGCACCGATGACGATGACGTCGAAGCCCATCAGACCGCCCTCTTGCCGAGCAGGGTGCGGGCGCAGAGCGCGCCCGGTACGCCCATGATGCCGCCGCCCGGATGCGTGCCGGAGGCGCACATCCAGAGGTTCTTGACCGGCGTCTGGTAGCGGCTCCACCCCGCCATCGGGCGCAGGAAGGCGAGCTGCTCCAGCGACAGCTCACCATGGAAGATGTTGCCCTCGGTGAGGCCGTAGATCTGCTCCAGGTCCCAGGGGGTGAGCACCTGGCGGTGCAGGATGTGGTCCTTCAGGTCCGGCATGTACTCGGAGAGCGTGTCGATCACCGCGTCGCCGAACGCCTCGCGCTGGTTCGGCCAGTCGGCGGCCCCTTCCTTCAGATGATAGGGGGCGTACTGGACGAAGATCGACATCGTGTGCTTGCCCGGCGGCGCCACGGTGGGATCGGTCAGCGAGGGGATGAGCACGTCCATGAACGGCTTGCGCGAGAAGGCGCCGTACTTGGCGTCGTCGTAGGCGCGCTCCAGGTAGTCGATCGACGGCGCGATGGTGATGCCCCCTTGCAGGTGCGGGCCGTACTCCGGCAGGCAGGCGAGCCGCGGCAGAGCGTCGAGCGCCAGGTTCACCTTGCCGGACGAGCCGCGCATCTTGAACCGCTTCACCTGCTGCGCCAGCTCGGGCTCCAGGTGCTCTTCGCCGACCAGCTTCAGGAATGTGCGGTGCGGATCGAGCCCGGAGATCACCACCTGGGCGCGGATCTCGTCGCCGTTGCCGAGCACCACGCCGGCCGCCTTGCCCTTCTCCATCAACAGATGGGCGACCGGCGCCTCGGTGCGGATCTCGACCCCGAGGTCGCGCGCCGAGCGGGCCATGGCGTTCGCGATGGCGCCGGTGCCGCCTTTCGGCAGGCCCCAGGCGCGGAACGAGCCGTCGATCTCGCCCATGTAGTGGTGCAGCAGGACGTAGGCGGTGCCGGGCGAGCGGATGCCGAGGAAGGTGCCGATGATGCCGGAGACCGCCATCGGCGCGATCAGCTCTTCGCTCTCGAACCATTCAGAGAGGAAGTCGACCGCGCTCATCGTCATGATCTTGGCGTTGGCGAACAGCCACTCGTCGCCCTGGCCGCGCAGGTGCTTGCCGAGGCGGCCGAGGCGCAGCAGCTCGCGCGGATCGCGGGAGAGCGGATCGGGGGCCACGTCGTCGATCAGCGGCTTGATCAGCCGGCCCAGCTCGGCCATCTCCTGGCCGAAGCGCTTGTAGACCTCGGCGTCGCGCGGCGAGAGCTTGGCGATCGAGCGGCGCGTGCGCTCCGGATCGGAATCGCGCACCAGGCAGCGCCCGTCCGGGAACGGGGTGACCGTCGCCTCCAGCGGCAGGATCTCGTAGCCGTAGCGCGGCAGATCGAGATCGCGGATGATCCACGGCCGCAGCAGCGAGACCACGTACGAGCAGCAGGAGAAGGTGAAGCCGGGATGGATCTCCTCGCTCGTCGTGGCGCCGCCCACCTGGTGGCGCCGTTCGAGGACGAGCACCTTGCGGCCGGCTTTGGCCAGATACGCCGCGCAGACCAGGCCGTTGTGCCCGGCGCCCACGACGATGGCGTCGTACTTCGTGCCGGTCATGGCTTGCGCTTCCTCTCCGGATCGTAGAAGGGGGGCGGCGCCACGGTCGCGGTGACCTTGCGCCGCTCGTACTCGACGGTGTGCTCGATCTGCAGCTTGGTCCCCTTCGCTTCATAGCCGCGGTGGACCGAGGCGATGGCCAGGTACTTCTTGAGGAGCGGCGACCAGGTGTGGCTGGTGGCCTGCCCCACCTGGAGGCCTTCGTCGTTGTAGACCGGCAGCGCATCGCGGCGCGCCGTCGCCGGCAGGCTCGGCGGCAGGTTGAAGCTCTCGTAGAGCGCCTCCAGCTCCTCCCAGCTCACCTCCAGGCCGACCAGCTGCCAGACCGAGCCGCGCTCCTTCTCGGCGGCGATGGCGTCGCGGCCGATGAAGCGCCCGCGTTCCAAGTCGACCATCCAGCCGAAGCCGAGCTCCAGGGGGGTGGACTTGCGCGAGGCGAGGACGACCTTCTTGGCGCTGAAGTAGTCGACGCCCAGGAGGATGAAGCCGGCTTCGATGCGCGTCACGTCGAGCGCGTCGAGCCCGGCGGGCTCGATGCCGTGCGGCCGGCCGGCCTCGATCAGGGCGTCCCAGAGCGCCAGCGCGTCGCCGCGCTCGCACCAGACCTCGTAGCCGAGATCGCCGGTGTAGCCGGTGCGGCTGATCCACACCGGGACCGTGCCGACCGTGGCGCGGGTGACGCCGAAGAACTTGAGCGCGTCCAGGTCGGCGCCGGTCACCGCCGCGCGCAGAATGGCGCGCGAGGTCGGCCCCTGGAGCGCCAGGGCCGCCAGGCGGGTGCTCGAATCCTCGACGGTGACGTCGAAGCCGCGCCCCGCCGCCTGCAGCCAGTGCAGGGTGGGATCGGCCGCGGTCACCCGGAAGTGGTCGGAGGCCAGCCGGGCGACGGTGCCGTCGTCGATCACCTTGCCGCCGTCGTCGCACCAGCAGGTGTAGGCGACGCGCCCCACCTTGAGCTGCGAGACGTCGCGCACCATCATGCGGGCGAGGAGGGCCGCGGCATCCGGCCCGGTGACCTCATACTTGTAGAGAGGCGAGACGTCCAGCAGGCCGGCGGACTGGCGGAAGGCGAAGTACTCGCGCTCGTGGCTGACGTCGAAGCTGCAGACGGCGCAGTAGCCGGACCAGTCCTTCCAGCGGTAGCTGGAGCACAAGGCCTGGGTACGCTCGTGAAAGGGCGAAGGGATCGGCATCGGTTTCCAGTGAGCCCCGCGGGGACGCGGCGGAGCATATCACCAGACCCCCGGATCGGGGAAACCCCCCGGGAACCTTTTCCCCCGCCCCTGCGTCCTGAGAGATGAGAGGACACCAATGCCTGCACCGAACCCCAACCCCGATCTCTTCCTCGCCCGCCGGGCGGCCGCCGGCCAGCCGGAGGCGTGGGACGAGCTGATCGAGCAGTACGGCCGACGGCTGTACAACCTGGCGTTCCACTTCGCCGGGTCGGCGATGGAGGCGGAGGACCTGACGCAGGAGATCTTCCTGCGGCTGTACCAGAACCTCCACCGCTACACCGGCGAGGCGCCGCTCGCGGCGTGGGCTCTCCGCCTGTCGCGCAACCTGTGCATCGACCACTACCGGCGCAGCCGCCGCGAGCCGCGCTCCGCCGTGCTGCCGGACGAGATCCTCGCCCAGATGCCGGCGTCCGACGACGTGCAGGGGGAAGCCGAACGGCGCCAGGAGATCCAGGCGGTCTACGACGCCCTCGCCGAGCTCGCCGAGGAGAGCGCCGAGGTGGTGCTGCTGCGCGACCTGCAAGGCTGGACGATGGAGGAGATCTCCGCCTACCTGGGCGTCCCCCTGGGCACCATCAAGTCCCGGCTCCACCGCGCCCGGCTCGGCGTGGCGGAGCGGCTGGCCCCACGCTTCCGGTCCCGCTGGACCGCGGAGCCGGGCGCCGCCACCGTCGCGAGCCGTCCGGAGGTGTCGCCATGTTGAGCTTCGCCTGCCGCCGCTTCCGCGCCGACTTCACCCCGGGCTCCCGGCATCCCCACCGCGAGACCTGCCCGGCCTGCGCCGCCTATGCCGCGGCCCTGGAGCGGGCGGCCTCCGTGCCGAAGCTGCCGCTGCCCGACCACCTGCGCGGCGAGCTGCGCAACGTGCTGCCGTTCCTGCGCCACGACGCCCCCCGGCTCCCGCTTCCCACGGCACCGCTGCCGGCCGGCCTGCGGGACCGCCTGCGCGCCCTGCCCCGGACGAGCCGCCGCGAGCCTCCGGCCTGGGTCCGGAGCTCGCGGTGGTCCGTGGCCGCCAGCTACTTTCTGACCGTCGTCCTGCTCTCCTCCGTCGGCGATCCGGTCGCCCTCGGCCGGCGCGCCAAGGACACGGCCGAGCACGCCTGGACCCGGGCCCGGGCCGAGGTCCACGAGCAGAGCGCGCCGCGGATCGAGCGGATCGAGAACGAGCTCGCCGGCCGCTACGGCGCAGCGGTCAGCTCCCTGGAAACCACCCTGGGCACCTGGCGCTCCGAAGCGCGCGAGGCGTCCTCCAAGCTGTCCCTGCAACCACTGATCGACCGAGTCAACGGATCGTCTGTATCGATAAGGAGAAAGCCATGAGCACCGCCCCCGAATCCTGGACGCCCCCGGCCGAAACGGCACCGCCGCCCGCGGCTCCCCCTGCACCCGTCCGCACGCTGCCCCCCGCGCTCGCGGTCAAAAAGCCGGCGCTCGCCGCGTTCCTCTCCCTCTTCCCGGGCCTGGGGAACGTCTACAACGGCCTCTATCTGCGGGGCGCGATCTTCTTCCTCATCTATGCCACGCTGCTGGGGATCATCATCACCAGCAACGGAGACACGGCGTTCTTCTTCGGCCCGCTGATGGCGTTCTTCTTCTTCTTCGGGATGATCGACGCCTACCGCCAGGCGATTCTGATCAACCACGGCTACCAGCAGGACCTCGGCATCCTCGACCTGCCGAAGCGCCCGCGGGCCGGCCAGGGCGGCATTGCCGCCGGGGTGATCCTGGTCCTGATCGGCATCTACGCGCTGCTCGAGCAGTACGTGGACATCCGGCTCGACTGGCTGTTCGACCTCTGGCCGGTGGTGGCCATCGCGCTCGGCGGCTGGCTGATCTGGGGCACGCTGCGCGACCGCAAGAAGGCCGAGAGCTGAGGAGTCACCTGCACCCCCTCTCCTGCCGCGGGAGAGGGGGCCTTCGACATCGTCGTCTTACCTGCGGCAGTCACCCCGATCAACGCTCGAATTTGTAAAGCCCGGACAACGCCGACCAGCCGTCCTGAAAGAAGGTCTCGAAGGCAGCCGACTCACCAGGGATATTCAGCGCCTTGCTGAAAACACCTGATCCTTTGGAATGCCACTCGCCCTCAGCCGGCTGGTGGTGATGACCAAAATAAGTAATCACCCAGAATTCACCGGCGCTGTCGCCTGTGAATGGGACGCTCATGAAGCCAGGCTGTGGTGTGTTGCGTTGCTGGCGTGGCCCAGCGGTCCGCACTTCTGCGTCAATGACGTCGCTCTCCAGTGCCATGCGTAGCCGCCATCGTCCTGGCTCGGGTTGTGTAACATTCAAGTCGACAAATTGTGCCATTGGGTCGCTGGCAAAGACCCGCGCACGATCGGTGATGTCCGACGAGTACCAACTTGCCAGCTGCAGCCAATCAACTTTTCCTTGCATCCGTGCGTCTCGAGGGCCGGCGGCATGAACCCACCAGAAGGCCATCGGAATCGGTGCAGCAGAATGCACACGGACACCGTCTACGACGAACGAGCCCACCGACATGAAGCATAGGCTGCCAACGGCATAGGTGTCGTACAATTCCTTGCCTTTAATCAGTTCGGCGACGCTCGGGTCTTCCTTTGCATATTCTGCCGCTGGAATCAGTCGATAGCCTTGGGGCAGGCGCGCATGCACGAGGCTTGGGTCGAACAAATGTTCGCGACAAATCTCCGCGGAAACATCTGTTACTTCATTGGTGCTCAACGCACCCGGTGGAAGATTTCCGTACGTTACCACTACGGCGAGTGCGGGCATACCAACGACAAGTGATGCGAGAGCCAAGGCGTGCTTAAGCATTTCGTTCACTCCCTGAGATATGTTCTGAAGAGGAGAAACAGGCGCCACCACCCGCCTACAGGCTCTGCACGTGAGGTGCCGCACGCAGCAGGGCGAGAGCCGACTTGACGTCGTGGATCTCGCCCCGCAGGGCCATCTCCACCGCCTCGCGCAGCGGCATGCGCTCGATCTCCAGCACCTCGTCGTCGTCCACCGCCTGGGCCGTGGGCTCCAGTCCGGTGGCGAGATAGAGCCAGATCTTCTCGTCGAGAAAACCGGGAGAGGTCCAGACCCAGCCGAGGGCGTAGAGCGCCGAGGGCCGGTAGCCGGTCTCCTCCTCGGTCTCGCGGACGGCGCAATGCTCCGGGTGCTCGCCGGGCTCCAGCTTCCCCGCCGGTACCTCCAGCAGCCAGCCGCCGGTTGCATGGCGGTACTGGCGCAGGAGCAGCACCGTGCCGTCCGGCAAGACCGGCACCACCGCGGCGGCGCCGGGGTGGTGCACGATCTCCAGGTCCGCCTCCCGGTCATTGGGCAGGCGGACCCGGTCGACGTCGAGATGGATGGCGCGCCCACGGAAGATCTGCCGGGTGGCCAGGAGCTCCCCGTGCCTGCGCTCGCCGCCGCTCACTCCAGACGCGCCCCCTCACCGCGGAGCTGCAGCAGGCGGAACGGGCCGTCCCCCACCTGGGCGGCGTCGAACGTCTTCCCCTGTTCCTCGGCGAGGTGGCTCATCCAGCCCACGTACTGCTCACGGCTCATCGAGATCGACTCGACGACGCCCTCGGCCACCGCCTGCCGGCCGGTCGCATCCTTGGGGAAGACGATGACGCCGTCTTCCACCTTGACGCGGATGCGGGCTTCCGCCGACTCGGCGACCTCCATCCAGCAGCCTTTCATCTGGCAGACGTCCGCGACCTTCCCCTCCACCCGCACCCGCTTGCCGACCCAGGCGTCCGGCTCGGCCAGGAGCCTGGCGATCGGGGTCGGCTCGGTCAACGTGACACCCGCGCCGAAGGTCTCCTCGGCCGCCCGGGCGGCCGGAACGAGCGCGAGCAGGGCACACAGGGACAACAGGACTCTCTGCGACGCTGGGCGGATCATCTCTCTCTCCCTCCTTGCGGCATCATCGGCAGCGGGCTCTCGACCTGCTCGTAGCCGGCCGGGATCGCGAACGAGGACGCCGGGACGTCGGCCGCGGTGTCCAGCTCCGTCACCTCCATGGTGGTCCGGGTGGTGGTCGCCTTGTTGTTCTTCTTGTTGGTCGAGGTGCTGACGATCACGGTCTTCAAAGGAAAGCCCGTGAACCTCTCCCGGCCGGAGGAGATCAGCTTGTCGAGCTGTTCGTTGCCGGTCTGTGGCGGATCGGTGCGCAGCCAGAGGGCGAGCGCCGCATCCTGCAGCCGGTCGGTCACCCAGATGTCCTCCTCGCTGACCACCGCGGACTCGTTGCCCATCCCCATCACCTTCATCTTGAGGGTGTAGGTGGTGCGAAAGCGCAGGTGGCGCGTGGGCAGCCCGACGACGGCCGGACCTTCTTCGTCGAGCAGCTTCTCGACCTTCGGCTCGGTGAATTCGAGCTTGAGCAGCGGACCCATGCCGTTCATGATCGCCCCCGCGGCGCCCAGGGTGGCGCGCAGGTCCCACTTCGCATAGGTCTTCTCTTCCGGATCGACCAGGAAGATGGTCTCTCCGGCATCCTTGGTGATCAGGTAGCCGCCCTCCTTGAACAGCGGGTTCTCGCTCGCCTTGAACTCGACGCGCGAGCTCGGGCCCGCGACCCACCCTTCGACCCGGACGTCGGTCCCCTTGCCCCGGGCATCCTGCGTCGTGGTCACGGACTTGTAGTGGATGCCTGCGAAGGCGGGAGCGGCGGCGGCGATGCCGGCCAGGATGAGGGCGCTGACGATGGACTGCTTCTTCATGAAGTAAAACCTCCTCAATCGGTCGGGGCGATTCTATCCCGGCGGCGCCTGATAGCGCTCGCGCACCGTGCCCTGGCCGAGGAGCTGCTCGATCGCCGCCGAGAGCTCGGCACCGGGCTGGATCTTGTAGTTCTCCTGCGTGGCGATGTGGATCACCCGGTCCGGAAGCTGGACCTGCAAGGTCACCGGCACGTCGCCGTGGTGCTCGACGAACAGGTCGCGCAGGCGCAGCATGCTGTTGGTCGAGATGGCCGCGGCCTTGAGCAGCACGTCGACGCCGATCAGCGGGCGGACCCCGAGCTTGTCGAGCGCCGAGACCTCCTCGACGGTCATCTCCATCTCCCCTCCCCGCTCCCGCACCTGGCCTTTCACCAGGACCACGGCGTCGTCGGCGATCAGGTGGCCGAACTGCTGGAGCTGGTTGGCGAACAGGGTGACCGGGATGCCACCGGTCAGGTCCTCCAGCACGAAGCGGCCCATGAAGCGGCCGGCATTGGCACCGGTCTTGATCTTCACCCGGTTGAAGCCGTTGACCACCCCGCCCAGGGTGGCGGTGCCTTCGAAGCCTTCCTTGAGGTCGGCCGTGGTGTGCGAGATCAGCCGCTCGATCTCCGCCTGATGCTCGGAGAGCGGATTGCCGGTCAGATAGAAGCCGAGCGCCTCCTTCTCGGAACGCAGGCGCTCCTTCTCCGGCCAGACCGGCGTGGCGCGGTCGGGCACCGGCTCCATCGCGTCCGACCCGGCACTGCCACCGCCGCCCAGGAGGGCGAGGAGGCTCCCCTGCCCCTCCTCGCGCTCCCGGCGCCGCTTCTGGCCGAACTCCAGGATCGCGTCGAGCGATGTCCAGAGGGCGGCCCGGTGGAGGCCGAAGGTGTCGAAGGCACCGGCTTTGACCAGCGACTCGAACACCTTGCGGTTCACCGCCCGCAGATCGACCTCCGTCGCCACCTGCGCCAGGCTGCGGAACCGGCCGAGCCGCCGCCGCGCCTCCAGGATCGCCTCGATCGCGCCCTCGCCGACGCCCTTGACCGCGCCGAGGCCGAAGCGGATCTGGTTCTCGACCACGGTGAAGAAATAGCTGCTCTCGTTGACGTCCACCTGCAAGAGCCCGATCCCCATGTTCTTGCACTCGGCCGTGTACTTGGCGATCGCATCGGAGGACGAGAGCTCGGAGTTGAGCATGGCGGCCATGAACGCCACGGGATGGTGCGCCTTCAGGTAGGCGGTCTTGTAGGCGAGGTTGGCGTAGGCGACGCTGTGGCTCTTGTTGAAGCCATAGCCGGCGAAGGGCTCGATGTAGTCCCAGAGCGCCGCCGACTTCTCCTGCGGCACGCCGCGCTTCGCGGCTCCCTCGACGAACTTGGCCTTCATCTTGGCCATCTCGTCGGCCTTCTTCTTGCCCATCGCCTTGCGCAGCTTGTCGGCGTCGGCCATCGAGAAGCCGGCCACCGCCACCGCGGTCAGCATCACCTGCTCCTGGTAGACGAAGACGCCGTAGGTCTCCTCCAGGATCGGCTTCGTCTCCGGCAGCGCGTAGGAGAACTTGCGCCCCTGCTTGCGCTGGATGTACTCCTCCACCATGCCGACCGACAGGGCGCCCGGCCGGTAGAGGGCGTTCAACGCCGCCAGCTCGTCGAAACGCGACGGCTTCACCCGCCGCAGGAGGTCGGTCATGCCGCGCGACTCAAACTGGAAGATGCCGCTGGTGCGTCCGTCGCAGAAGATCCTGAACGTCTCGGGATCGTCGAGCGGCACCTCGTCCAGGTCGAGCGCGATCCCCTGCTGGCGCACGATCTTGACCGCGTCGTCGATGACGGTGAGGGTGCGCAGGCCCAGGAAGTCCATCTTGAGCAGGCCGAGGCTCTCGATGATGGTCATGTCCCACTGGGTCATGACCTGCTCTTCCTCCCCCTTGGTGACCTTGTAGAGAGGGACCAGCTCGTCGAGCGGACGCGGCGTGATGACCACGCCCGCGGCGTGAACGGAGGCGTGGCGGGTGAGCCCTTCGAGACGCTTGCCGACCTCGATGATCTGCTTGACCTCGGGGTCCTTCATCTCGGCGGCGAGCGCGTCGTTGTCCTTGACCGCGTCGCCCAGGGACTTCGTCATGTCCGGGATCAGCTTGGCGATGCGGTCCACCTTGGAGTACGGCAGCCCCATGACCCGGCCGACGTCGCGGATGCACGCCTTGGCGGCGAGGGTCCCGAAGGTGATGATCTGGGCCACCCGGTCGCGGCCGTACTTCTCACCGACGTAGTTGATCACCTTGCCCCGCCCGCGCATGCAGAAGTCGATGTCGATGTCGGGCATGCTGATGCGGTCGGGGTTCAGGAAGCGCTCGAACAGCAGGTCGTACTGCAGCGGGTCGATGTTGGTGATGCGCAGCGCATACGCCACCAGCGAGCCGGCCGCCGAGCCGCGCCCCGGCCCCACCGGGACGTCGTTCTCCCGCGCATGGCGGATGAAGTCCCAGACCACCAGGAAGTAGCCGGGGAAACCCATCTTCTCGATGACCTGGATCTCGTACTCCAGGCGGGTGCGGTAGACCTCCTCCTCGTGGCGCGCCCCGCCCGGCCCACCGCGGCGCCGCCGCAGCTCGGTGAGCCGCTCGTCGAGGCCGTCGCGGACCACCTTTTCGAAGTACGACTGGAGCGTATACCCCGGCGGCACCGGGAACTCGGGAAGGTGGAACGAGCCGGTCGGGATGACCAGATTGCACTTCTCCGCGATGGCGAGGGTGTTCTCCAGCGCCTGATGGTCGTCCGGGAAGAGCGCGTGCATCTCGTCCGCGCTCTTGACGTAGAAGTTGTCGGAGTAATAGCGCAGCCGATCCGGGTCCGAGACGTTCTTCTGGGTGCCGATGCAGAGCAGGATGTCGTGCGCAAAGGCGTCGTCCTTGCGCAGGTAGTGGGCATCGTTGGAGGCGACCAGCGGGATGCCGAGCTTCCTGGACAGGCGGCGGACGACCTCGTTGGCCAGCCGCTGCTCGGGAATTCCGTGGTCCTGCATTTCGAGGTAGTAATTGCCCTCCCCGAAGATCTCCAGAAACTCGCGCGCCGCCATCTCGGCCTCGCGCTCGCGGTTCTTGACGATGTTCTCGTTGATCTCGCCCTTCAAGCAGGCGGAGAGGCAGATGAGCCCTTCGCTGTGCTGGCGCAGCAGCGCCTTGTCGATCCGCGGCTTGTAGTAGAACCCTTCGAGGTAGGCGGTCGAGGTGAGCTTCAGGAGGTTGCGGTAGCCGGTCTCGTTCTTGGCGAGGAGCACGAGATGGTTGCTGCTGGACCGGCTGGGCGTGCGGTCGTGCAGGTCGCCCTGGGCGACGTAGGCTTCCATGCCGACGATCGGCTTGATGCCCGCGGCGCGCGCGGTGTTGTAGAGCTCGATGGCACCGAACATGTTGCCATGGTCGGTCAGCGCCACCGCCGGCATCCCGGCCTCCTTGACCGTGTTGATCACGTCCGGGAGACGGTTGGCCCCGTCGAGCAGGCTGAACTGGCTGTGTAGATGGAGGTGGACGAAGTCGGACATCCTGCCGGCGATGTTACCAGAAGCGGAGACGGGGGACGGGAAGTGGACGGTGCCCCTGCCATCTCCCAGCATGGTAGTATTCCGTCATGGACATACCGAAAAACCCCACGAGCGGCTTGCCGAGGACGTCGGGTAGGAGATGGTTGTGCCTCGCCGCCCTCGCGGGGCTCCTGGTCGCCTCCTGCCCCCCTGCTCAGGCGCTCGTACCGCCTCTGCTGACCCTGGCCGCGATGAAGAACGGCGGCAAAGCGGTCGGGAAGTTTCTCCTTTCCTTCACGGCTGACTACCTTCTGTCGAAGAGTCTCGACAAGCTTCTCGACCAGGGGGTCGGCGCGGAGATCAAGTTGGCGAAGAGTGATCTGCTCGCCGAGGTCACCGAACGCGTTCAGGCCATGGAGGGCACCTCCGGCGAGACGAGAGGGCTCCTGCAAGAGCAATTGGAGCAGGCCGAGGCACAGCTGGCGAACCTCGATCGGGTGGCGGCGATTCTGGAAGGCCGGGTCCAGGATGTCGAGGCCGAGGTGGCCGAGATCCGGAAGGAGCAGGCCGTTCTCGACCGGAGGATCGAAGCGCTGGAGCAACGGACGGCCGCGCTGGAAAAGCGAGTTGAAGAGCTCGACAAGGGTCTGAGCGCGCTCGACGCGAGGGTTTCCGACCTGGAGCTCGCGTTGATGCGGGAATGTCTCGACCTGCGAACCGCTCCCCGGCTGGGCATCGAAGAGTTCCGGGTCCAACCGGGCCTCCAGGGCCTGCTCGAAGACGACTCCGACAGCGAGCGCCTCTCGTTGCAGCTTCGCGGCCACCTGAACAGCTGTTCCCCCGATCTCACCCAACGGGGATTGCTGTTGCAGTTCTCCTGGATCACCAGGGAGCTGAACCAGGACATGGCTCTCTACGCCACCTTCAAGCACATCGAGCCCGGCGGTTTCGACAGGACCCGGCTCAATCACCTTGCCCGCCTGGAGTTCCCGCTCTATCGCCCGCGCCACCGCATCGATGGGCAGGTCCTTGAGGTCTTCATTCCCTACGCCGAGATCCCCTTTCCCGAGACCTACCGCCTGGCTCTCGCCCTGGTCGTGACCCACGACGGCGAAACGCTCTACTCCTTGCCGGATCGGGTGATCCAGTGCAACGCCGGTCAGCGTCTCCAGTGCCGCTGGGGGAGATAGGGGGAGCGCGAGCGGCCTCTGTTAATTCAAGATGTCGAGCATGGAAGGCCGCCACCCTGGCTACAGTCTCCGAGCGCCTAGCGCCTCGGGCACGTCCCTCCGCCTCCCCGGCCGGGGTGACGCCTTTCCGCGGGTCGACGATCACCTGGTGACGCCGGAGGTGACGCGCGACGAGATCATCAAGGGCGCCGGGTAGAGGCTCGAGACGTCCTTCTCGTCCTGCGGATTTCTTCCACCCGGCTCCGCGCACCGGCTGGTTGCGACAAGCCGACCCCGTCGGCTCGGCGGACGGAGGCAGATGCGACAGGTTGGGCATGATCTGCGACAACCCACCCTTATCCTACGGCCGCCACCGCCAGATCGTCCACCACTGCGGGTGATGTGCGACAAGCTCCCCTCGACCGTTGAACGGAAGGCCCCTCCCGCCCGGCGCCTCGCTGCCTTTTGCGACAATTGAAGCGACGCCGGTCAACCAACGCGACAACTTCGCGATAAGAAGGGGGCCACTCTGCGACGCTGTAGCCCAAGTTGCGACAAATTGAGGCCCATCTGCGCCAACCTGGCGGGAGTCGCGACCCAAGATGCGACGACCTGCGACAAGAAGAGCCCACGCGCCCAGCCGCCTCCGCCAACTTGTCGCAAGTGGCCGATTTTTCGCGACATGCTTGGAGTGTTCTGCGACCAGTCACGCTCTCCTCGTCAACGAATCGGGCGATTCGTCGACAGGTCAGGCGATTCTGCGACAAACCGCGCCGAGCTTGTCGCAGGTTGGCGGGAGCCTCCCCGCCAAGTGCCAGGTCAAGAGCTAGAGATTGCTCAATCTTTCATGGCCATGTGAGCTCGCGGGGCGAAAGTAGAGGAGAAGTGCAAGAATCGCCCCCCGGCTTCCGACTTTCTCAGGGGTATGAGTAGCCGCACCCTTTCCCCCAGGGAGCTTTCCGCCGCACCTGCCATTCGTGCCGGCCTGAGCCCTGTACCTCTCGTCGGTGGTCTCTCCGTCTCTCGTGAGCCGGTGATCGGTGGCCCCGATCCGCGGTTGGCGGCCGAGGTGTACGCGAAAGCTGCCTGCTCCGGGCTGGCAAGCCCCGCGGCAGCACCGATCGGGTGCGCGAGTAAGGTCGCGTGAGGTCAGAATAGAGCCTCACTGCGGGAAAGCACGACCGGTGGAGCGAGGGCCGAGGGGAGATGTTGTAGCGATGGCTATTTTTTGAGGTGGAACCTATCTTGGCGATGTTACCAGAAGCGGAGACGGAGGACGGGGGGTGGCATCCGACCGACCGGGACCTCTGTTAAGATGTCGAGCATGGAAGGCCGCCACCCTGGATACAGCCTCAGAGCGCCCGGAGCCTCGGGCCCCTCTCTACGTCTCCCCGGCCGGGGCGATGCCTTCCCGCGGGTCGACGATCACCTGGTGACGCCGGAGGTGACGCGCGACGAGATCATCAAAGGGCGCCGGGTAGAGGCCCTGCCGGCCGAGGCGCCGCACGGCGATCAGCACCACCGGCTCGACTACGTCACCGGCGCCCACGTGGCGCCCGGGTACGAGGGCTCGACGGACCTGATCACCCGCGTCGGCCCCAAGTCCGACTTCGCCACCGATGCCTGCATCCGCAAGGCCGGGATCGATCCAGCCACCGGGTCGCGCTATCTGGAGGAGATCGCCTTCGAGGTGGTCTCGACGCAGAGCGAGAAGGACGTAAGCGACAAAGCCGAAGAGATGCAGGCGCGCGGCGTACGCCGGATCTTCGGCATTTTCGTCAAGGAGCCGCGGCGGGTCTGCGAGTGGTCTCCGCAGAGCCGGAGCTGGCGGCCTCTCGACCCCGACTTCCGCATTGAGGACCGGTGCCTGGCCGCGCCGCTGCCCGTGGCGGGGCTGCTCGATGCCGCGCTCGCCCACCAAGCCGTGGTCGAGGCCTTGGTGGCCAGGAGCGAGCCGACGATCAGCCGGCTGACAGCGACGGCGAGGGCCGAAGGTGAGGCCAAAGGCAGAGCCGAGAGTGTTCTCGATCTTCTGGAGAACCGCGGTCTCGCGGTGAGCCCGGAACAGAGGGCGGAGATCCTGGGTTGCTCCGATCCGGCTCGGCTGAAGCACTGGTTGCTGAGCGCCGGCTCGGTGGCGACCGTCGGTGAGCTGCTCTCGAGACCCTGACCGGCCCGGCTTCAGGCGGCCGTTCCCTGCCGATTCAAAATTCAACTTTCAATCGGCGGGCTTTGCTCGCCGGTCGCGCCGTGGAGTGTCAAGGCGCGAAGCCGGCCCAACGGGCCGGGAGATCGGAGCCCAGGGATGAGGCCGAAGGCCGATTCCTTGGGTCAACAGCCCCCAAACCCAAGCCCCAAACCCAACGGGTGCCAGGGGAAAGCGTAATCATCACTCAAAAGTCGGGAGCCTTGCGCCCGGCGGCGAGCTGCCCCGCAACCTGCCTACCAGGCATGATTGAGCAATACCTGATTTCTTTGCTGGCACCCATTGCCGGCCGATTCAAAATTCAACTTTCAATCGGCGGGCTTTGCTCGCCGGTCGCGACGGGGAGTGTCAAGGCGTGAAGCCGGCCCGACGGGCCGGGAGATCGGAGCCCAGGGATGAGGCCCGAGGCCGATTCCCTGGGTCAACGGTCAACAGCCCCAAACCAGCCTGCGGCCTGAAGGGCCGCGGCGCCCACGCCTTGGTAACAGGAGAACCCGTCGAGGGAACTTGGTATGACCGGACCCTGGCGCGCAGCCTGCGCCTGCGCCGCGAGACCCCCAAGCCGGGAGAAGTCGATGTCCGCCAGACGGTCTCCCTCAGCCCTCTCCCGTGCTGGAAGCATCTGGCGCCGGAGGTCTACCGGTCCCGGGTCGCCGATCTCCTCCGCGGCATTGAGGAAGCTGCCGCGCTCGAACGAAAGAAGAAGGGCATCGAGCCGCTCGGCGCCGCGGCCATCCTGAAACAGGAGCCAGAGGCCCGCCCCGAGCACCTCGATCGCTCGCCGGCCCCCTTCATCCACGCCGCCACAAAGAGGGTGCGCAAGGAGCTGCGGGAAGCCTACGGCTGGTTTCTGGCCGCCTTCCGAGAAGCTGCGGACAAACTCAAGAAAGGTGATCGAGCCGCACCGTTTCCCCCAGGAAGCTTTCCGCCGCACCTGCCTTTCGTGCCGGCCTGAGCCCTGTACCTCTTGTCGGTGGTCTCTCCGTCTCTTGTGAGCCGGTGATCGGTGGCCCCGATCCGCGGTTGGCGGCCGAGGTGTACGCGAAAGCTGCCTACTCCGGGCTGGCAAGCCCCGTGGCAGCACCGATCGGGTGCTCGAGAAGGTCGCGTGAGGTCACAATAGAGCCTCACTGCGGGAAGGCACGACCGGTGGAGCGAGGGCCGAGGGGAGATGTTTTAGCGATGGGTATCTCTTGAGGTGGAACCCATCTTGGAGAACCCATCTTGGAATGATTCCGATTGCACTTGCGCGCAATGGTCGCGGCAGGCCCTACTAGGAACCGAAGCGAGAGCCATTTCAGCACTCCGCTCTTCTCAATGAAGCGTGCAAAGGCAGGGCTCACCGAATAGTAGGTTGTGATGAAGAGGCGCCCGATCACTTGTCGCTGTAAAGTTTCATCCCGAAACTTGCGCAACTCGACTACCCTTGGGTCCAAGCTACTACCAAGCGTAGCGGTTGCGATGAAGCAGCCCCCTCCGCTGCTTCCGCCGCGCCCTCCGCTCGTCGTATTGGGCTTAACGGTCCCTGGCGGTGTCGTTCCGGTAAAGGGATGACAGGTTTTGCAGTAGTTCCCGTCTGCTGTCCATGTTCTACAACGCGGGCAAAGGCCATCATGAGCCATTCTATATCTCCGTCTTTTCTTGTCGCCATTCTCGCGAGTTCGCTCCTTAATCTTTCTATGGTAGCATGCTTGCGCGAGCTGACTCTAAAGCGGTGGCGTCAGCCATCCGCTTGATGCCCGGGGTTGGGCGTCACGTCTATATCGAACCAGAATCTCCTTCTTCATCTAGCGGCAGTTCCCTCGGTCGAGATATCCTCCTTCGGCTCATCGCAGGGTTCTCGTTCTGTTCTTGAATCGGCAGGCACTTTAACGGAACTTTGGTGGACCCGCGTACGGTTACGGCCGACAGACCTGACCGTCGGCGCGTGGATCGCCCCGCCAGCAGGTGCAGGAACTGCCGAGAGGCAGTGCCGGCTGGTTGATGAAGGGCCCGCAGCGGCCGCCGTTGAACATGCAGCAGCTCTGGCCCATTTCCTGTTGCTGCTGAAGCTGATAGGGGTCGACGTAGTAGTCATCGCGCTCGTACTCGCTGCAGTCGCCCTCCCAAACGCCCTCCTGAGATCCGCCACCGCCGCTGAAGAAGCTGAAACGGACCTCCGCCTGGCAACCGCGGTTTGGAGTGATGATCGGCAGGGTCTGGCCCGGTGCGATGTCGCACCTGATGTAGGGGCTGGGACTGCACCGGCCCTCGAATCGCTGTCCGGTCCGACGATTCACCTCTACGAAGGAGCTGACCCACACCGGGGTGTTGCAGACGTTGGTCACCGTCATCGCGTTGTCGTCGATGTCGAGACAGGCGGTTGCCGGGGCATAGCGCTTAGCTGCGCTTTGGATATTCTGGAAGTACTGCGCGGAGTTCCCCGCGTTGCTACCCTGGTAGAACTGGATCGGCTGGGTAGAGCCGCTCTGGCGGCGTTGGTTGACGCGTCCTTCGACCATGTTCGCGAAGTTGCTGGCGTCCCCCTCCATGCCACCGGAGTCGGTCAAGTAGTTGTGGGCGAAACCCTCGATGCCCATGGCGCTATACTGCATGGTATGCAACAACTCGTGAGCCCACAGCTTCCAGTTGTTGTTGGCGTCTTCCAGCCGGTCAAACACGATGACGTTGCCGACGGTGATCGCCCCGACACTGTTGTTATGCAGCAGGGTCAGATTAGCCAAGTCAATCCTGTTCTTGTCTAGCGAGTTCCATGAGGCATCGTTCAAGACGTGGTCGGGAACGATGCCCGCGAGTTGACCGCGGACGTTCGCCGGAATCAATTGCGCGCCGTGCCGGGCCTGGGCTTGGGCATGCCGGATGGCGACCGCGAAGGCGACGCCAGCCGGATTAAAAAGGTCCCGTATCGTACCCTCGACGACATTAGGGAAGTTCTCGATGGTGTGCTGGATGATTCCCGGGATCTGTTCGGGGCGCGGCGGGTCGACGCTCACGGTACCCTCGTTGAGGTTAACATCCACACCGGTTATGTCGCTTAGCAAGCTCGCCTGCGTCACGCGACACAGGAGCGCCAGCAGCAACGCCAAAACGATCCTTCTTCGATTCCTTGCCAAAGCTATCTCCTCTTGAAGATGCGGTTCGATATGCACCGTTCGGCTTGGAGATGCTTGCCGTCGCGATGCGCGTGTTGCTCGGCCGCCTAACGTCGTTGGGCATAAGCGGAGCCGTCAGCCATCCGCTTGATGCCCGGGGTTGTGCGGTTCCTCCTCGGCTTTGGCCCGTACAGTCACATGCGCGATGAACGCGTCGAATTCTTTCGCTGCCTCCGCCTGCTGCCTAGCAACGAATGCTCGGTAAGACTCAATATCGATGTCTAGCACGAGCTCCCTTCGAACTGCAAGGGCCACCTCAGAGAGGGCGGTGTTCACTGCAAAATTGGCCTCTGCAGACTCCCTAGCTAAGGCCATTTGCAACTCGAAGAGTTGGTCTTGAGCCTCATTCAAGGACTCTGATACTATTTGCCTCTCGGTCTCGACCTCATCCAGGCTTGCACGGATCTTCTCCACTGATTCAGAATGCGGCGTAGGTCCAAGAGAGCGCGCAAACTGGAGTATGCCCTCTCTCTTTTCCTCAAGCAATCGCATATCTCGCTGAATCTTCTCTATGTCAATGGTTTTTCTAAGCGTCTCAAGCTTGATCTTCCCAAGACCGAAGGAGGATAAGGCGAACGCACGCTGCGCAGCCCAGAAGGCCTCTATCGTAGCGTTTGCACCAACTATCTGAACTTTGTTAAGGGCTGAGGCGGCACCTTGGATCTTCGCGAGCTTTTCACTCTCAGGTAGATCCTGCCGTGCATAGGACGCGAGGTAGTCCTGCATCTTTCCGATCGCGGCTACTGCTTCTAGATAAATCTCGCGCCTCAAACCCATCTCCCGATCCGTGCGGCGCTGCTGGTCGTCGTGCTCGAATTGTGTCTTTCGCTGAGCGACATCATGCTCAAGCTGGCGGGTTCGCTGCTCAACATCATGTTGCAGTTGCTGCATTTGCCGCCTGTTCTGAGCTCGATTGTTGAGCCCCGCGGTCACCAATGCCACGACTGCGCCCGCCAGCGCCCCAACGCCACCGCTCCAGATAAGTTCAGGAACCGTAATCACGTTTCACCGCTCTTCTTCAGCATGCTGCTTACGCACAACCCGTTCGACCCCGTACCCACCCCACCACCGGCCGTCCTTCTTCGCCGCGGTGAGGGCAGCAGCAATCCACTAAAGGCTCCATGGCGTTCAAGTTACGCCTTTCTCGCAGCCTTGTCAACGACGCTTGCAGGCGGGCTTTCTCGCTCATGGCCTGACCTCCCAGACGGCTTTCGGCAGAGTGGCGGAATGCTCATGGCCGTCCCTCTGCAACCCGGCCCGCTGGCGGCTCAGGCGGCCACGAAAGACTCTGGCGGAGAACCGGCAAGTGCCAGCTTGTCAAGAGTTTGGCCGCGAAGATTGGGGGCAGGCTGGTGGCCTGCACACCGGGGCACGGGCGAGAAGTCGGCGGCTTCCGCGGAAGCGAGCCGGACGGGCGTATCGAGGAGGATCAATCGGCGAGGGTTTCCCAGAGCTCGGGCAACGGATCATCGAAGTCGTCGGCGATCTCGATGGGAAGCCCACGGAGCGAGGGAGCCTTCTGCTCGGCATCGGCAGGCCGGAAGGGCACCAGACGGGCGCGGGGGTGGCCACGGCGGGTGATGACGACCTCCTCGCCGGACTCGCCCACGTCCCCCACCAGGAAAGGAAGGTGCTGGCGGACTTCCGAGAGATTGAGCTTCTTCATGGGTTCAGTCCTGTACAAGCCGGCTTGTACAGAATGAGCGCCGTGGACCGGGGAAGTCAAGGCGGTCGCTCGGCTCGTAAGCTCGCGTATCGAGGCGAGAGATTGCCGGGCCTTCGGCCCGTTTTGTTTGAAAGCCGGCGAGACGCCAGCGCTCCCAGGGGGCGCGAGGCGCGCACTCTGGGGGGCGCCGGTTGTACGCGGCGGGGCGGTCTTCCTCCCCGGGCCGGGGGCTCCCGGGCGAGATCGGAACGCCTCCTACCGGGCGGGCAGCCACTGCACCCGCGGGTGCAGGCATTCCTACCGTGGGTGCAGGCACTGCACCCGGGGGTGCAGGCG
>DIHE01000191.1:82520-83349 GCA_002420005.1 Holophagales bacterium UBA5704
CGAGGGTGCAGGCGTTCCTACCGGGGTAGCAGTCACTGCACCCGCGGGTGCAGTCATTCCTACCTTGGGTGCAGCCACTGCACCCCAGGGTGCAGTCGTTCCTACCGTGGGTGCAGGCGCTGCACCCGGGGGTGCGATCGTTCCTGCCCCACTCACCCTCCCGCCTTACCGCTGGGCGAGCACCGCCGCCAGACGGCCGCCGGTCAGGCGGGCGAGGTCGGGGTGGTCGCGCAGGATGGTCTCTTCGCGGCGGGGACCGGTGGAGGTCAGGGAGATCGGGGCGCCGATCTCCTGCTCGATGAAGTCGACGTAGTCACGGGCCTCCTGCGGCAGGTCCTCCTGCTCCAGGGTGCCGACGGTCGACTTCTTCCAGCCCTTCATGGTCTTCAGGACCGGCTCGGCGTTCTCCAGGCTCCACTGGTCCGGCGGCAGGTCGCGCACGGTCTCCCCCTTGAGGCGGTAGGCGACGCAGACCGGGATCTCGTCGAAGTCGTCGAGCACGTCGAGCTTGGTCAGGGCGATGGCGTCGACGCCGTTCAGGAGCTGGGCGTAGCGGGCCACCACGGTGTCGAGCCAGCCGCAGCGGCGCGGACGGCCGGTGGTGGTGCCGTATTCGTTGCCCCGCTGGCGCAGGAACTCGGCGGTGTCGCCGTGCAGCTCGGCCGGGAAGGGGCCGCCGCCGACCCGCGTGGTGTAGGCCTTGAGCACGCCGATCGCGCCGTCGATGCGGGTGGGCGGCACGCCGGTGCCGGTGCAGGCGCCTCCCGCGGTGGAGCTGGAGCTGGTGACGAACGGGTAGGTGCCGTGGTCCACGTCGAGGAGCGCCCCC
>DIHE01000191.1:83645-118933 GCA_002420005.1 Holophagales bacterium UBA5704
GCAGCAGAGGCTGGAGCTGCTCGCCCCAGGCGCGGCAGAGGTCGCCGTAGCCCGCGGGGTCCGGCAGCTCGTCCATGCCGAGGCTGCGCAGCTCGGCCTGGATCTTCCCCACCAGGGTCGCGAGGCGCGCGTCCAGGTCCGGCGCGAAGAGGTCGCACATGCGCAGACCGTAACGGGCGACCTTCCCTTCATAGGCGGGACCGATGCCGCGCGAGGTGGTGCCGATCTTTCCGGCGCCGCGCGCCTCCTCCCGCGCCTGGTCGAGCCGGGCGTGGCAGGGGAGCAGGACGTGCGCGCGGTTCGAGATGAACAGCCGGCCGTCGGAGCGCACGCCGGCCTCGTGCAGACGGTTCAGCTCGGTGAGGAAGGCGTCCGGCGCGATGACCATGCCGTTGCCCAGGACGCAGAGCATCCCCTCGTGCAGGATGCCGGACGGAATGAGGTGCAGCGAGAAGTGGCGGTCGCGGAAGCGCACGGTGTGGCCCGCGTTGTGCCCTCCCTGGTAGCGCACCACCCCTTCGAAGGCGGGACAGAGGAGATCGACGATCTTCCCCTTCCCTTCATCTCCCCACTGCATCCCGACGATGATCACGTTGGCCATGGCGTAACCTTTGCTAAGAGGGCGGCGACACTACCAGAGGAGGATGACACGGGCAATCCCAACGGGTGGGGAACCCTGCTCCTCAGATGGTGTAGCATCGTCTCCGCCTTGAGGACCTTTCTCGATCTCGCCAACCTGCTTCTCCCGCTCCTCTACCTCGGAGCGGCGGTGGCGTATGGGTTCGTCTTCTTCGCCGCGCGCCCGCAGGCGGCCCGGGCGGCGACCCCGGCTCTGCACGGCGCGGTGCTCGTTCATCTCGCCTACCTGGCGAGTCTCATCCTGCATCATAAGCAATTTCCGGCGGCGACGGTGTCACAGGCCCTGTCGATCGTCGCCTTCGCGGTCGCGGTGGTCTACGTCTTCGTCGAGTGGCATGGCCGCGAACGGTCCACCGGCTTCTGGATGGTCTCGCTGGTCTTCTTCTTCCAGCTGCTGTCGTCGGTCCTCACCCGGCCCAATCCGCCGAACCGCGACATCTTTCACGACCCGCTGTTCTCGATCCACGTCTCGCTCGCGCTCCTCGGGTACGCGGCGTTCGTGGTGGCGGCGGCCTACGCCTTCCTCTTCCTGCAGCTCTATCGCGACCTGAAAGCCGGCCGCTTCTCCACCTTCTACGGCAAGCTGCCACCTCTGGAGGTGTTGGAGCGGATGATGCTCGGCGCGCTCTGGGTGGGCTTCGTCGCCTTGACCGGTGCGGTGATCACCGGCGGCCTCTACGCCGAGCAGCTCTATCACAACGCCTGGCTGCAAGACCCCAAGATCCTGGTGACACTCGCCACCTGGGTGCTCTACGCGTCCACCCTGCTCCTGCGCCGGTTGCGGCGCTGGCAGGGGCGGCAGATGGCGCTCGCCAGCCTCGCCGGCCTGGGTGCGATCCTCTTTTCTCTCATGGCGGTGAACTTCTTCTTCACCGACTTCCACGGGTTCCTCTGACCGCGGACCTCCTGCTCATGAAAGCTCTCGTCGATCCTCCTCTCCTGCTGGTCGGAACCGACTTCCGCACCGCGCCCATCGAAATCCGGGAGCGGGTGGCTCTCCACGGCGAGGAGACGGAGCACGCGCTGGTGCATCTGCTGGCGCGGCCCGGGATCGGCGAGGCCTACGTCCTCTCCACCTGCAACCGCACCGAGGTCTACGTGCAGCCGCGGGACGAGGACGACGCCTACCGCTCGGTGCTCGACCTGGTCTTCCTGCACCGCGCGACGGAGCTCGAAAAGCCCGGCCGGCTCTACGTCAAGCGCAACGGCGAGGCGGCCCGCCACCTGCTCGGCGTGGCGAGCGGCCTGGAGTCGATGGTGCTCGGCGAGCCGGAGATCCTCGGCCAGATCAAGCAGTCCGCGACCGTGGCCGAGACCGTGGGAGCCAGCGGCCCGGTGATCCGCCGCCTGCTGCGCAGCGCCTTCTCGGCCGGCGCCCGGTCGCGCCAGGAGACCGCCATCTCGGCCGGCGCGGTGTCGCTCGGCTATGCCGTCGTGGAGCTGGCGCGCAACATCTTCTCGGGGCTCGAAGAGTGCCGCGTGCTGCTCGTCGGCGCCGGCGAGATCGCCCGCTCGGTCGCCCGGCCCTTGGTCGAACGCGGCGCGAAGGAGCTGGTGGTGGCGAACCGCAGCCCCGATCGCGCCCGGCAATTCAAGGAAGAGATCCCCCAGGCCACGCTGATCTCCTTCGAGGAACGGCTGGCGGCGGTCGAATCCGCCGACGTGGTCGTCGTGACCACCGGAGCGGACGAGCCGGTGCTGACCCGCAAGCAGCTTCAGCAGGCGATGAAGAACCGCCCGCCCCGCCCGCTGCTGGTGGTCGACCTCGGTGTGCCGCGTAACGTCGAGCCGGAGGCGGCCAAGATCGGCAACCTGTTCCTCCACGCCATCGACTCGCTGGAGCACATCATCCAGCGCAACCTCAAGAAGCGGAAGGAAGAGATCCCCCACGTCGAGGAGATCGTGGAGCAGGAGCTCGACCACTTCCGGCACTGGTTCCACAGCCTGGAGGCCGAACCGGTGGTGGTCAGCCTGCAGAAACAGGCCGAGCGCATCCGTCAGGACGAGGTGGCCGCGGCGTTGTCGCGCTTCCCGGCCGAGACGCACGCGGACCTGGAAAAGCTGACCCGCGCGCTGGTGCGCAAGATCCTTCATCACCCGAGCTCCCGCCTGCGCGCGCAGACCGGCGTCCACGACCTGTCGCATCTGGAGTTCGTGCGGGAGCTCTTCCATCTCGAGGACGACGAGCGTCCCAAGGACCCCAAGGCCGATGAGCGGCACTGAGCCCCCCCGACCCGATCTCCCGGGACGCCCGCTGCGCCTCGGCACCCGCAAGAGCGCTCTCGCGCTCGCCCAGTCCGGCATGATGGCCCGCGCCCTCGAAGCGCGGTGGCCCGGCCTCACCGTGGAGCTGGTCCCGCTCGTCACCCAGGGCGACGTGCTGACCGGCGACCTCGCCCTGGTGGGCGGCAAGGGCCTGTTCACCCAGGAGCTGGAGGCCGGTCTCCTCGACGGCTCGCTCGATCTCGCGGTGCACAGCATGAAGGACCTCCCCGTGCGCCTGCCCGACGGTCTGGTGGTCGCCGCGCATCCCGAGCGCGCCAACCCGCGCGACGTGCTGGTCTCCGAGGCGGCCGGCGGGCTCGACGGCCTGCCGGAGGGCGCCGTGGTGCTCACCGGCGCGCTGCGGCGGCGGGCGCAGATCCTGATGCGGCGGCCCGACCTCCAGGTGGAGCCGATCCGCGGCAACGTGGACACCCGGTTGCGCAAGTGGCGGGAGAGCGGGGCCGGCGGCGTCGTCCTGGCTGGGGCCGGCCTGGCCCGCCTCGGGCTGGAGGGGCTGCCGCTCCATCCCATCCCGACGGACGTCCTGATCCCCGCCCCCACCCAGGGGACCCTCGCCCTCGAAGTGCGGGCCGGCGGCGTCGCCGAGCCCTTCGTCGCCGCCCTCGATCACCCGGCGACGGCGCGCGCCGCCACCGCCGAGCGTCTGGTGGTCGCCGCCTTCGGTGCCGACTGCACCCTGCCGCTCGCCGCCTGGGCGCGGGAAGAGGACGGCTGGCTCCACCTCGTCGGTCTCCTCGCCACCCCGGACGGCCGGCACACCGCCCGTGGCGCGGCTGCCGGAAGCGATCCCGAGTCCGTCGCCGCCGCCTGTGTGGAGGCGATGCGGCGGGAGGGGGCGGACGAGGTGCTGCGACGGATCCGGGGGTGAGAGTCGTCGTCACCCGCGCCGCCCACCAGGCGGCCGGGCTCACCGCGGCGCTGGAGGCGGCCGGTTTCACCGTCGCGCATCTCCCCCTCCTCGACGTGGTCCCGCCCGCCGATCCGCGTCCGCTGGAACGCGCGGCGAGCGAGCTGGCGCTCTATGACTGGGTGGTCTTCACCTCCGCCAACGCCGTCGACGCCTTCCTACCGCCGGCGGGCGGCGCGCTCCCCCACCGCCTGCGCGTCGCGGTGGTCGGTCCCGCCACCGCCGAGGCACTGCGCGCCTACGGGATCGAGCCCCACCTGACCGCCCGCCGCGCCGACGCCGAGGGCCTGCTGGAAGACCTCGCCCCGCACGTCGACCGCAGCCGCCGTCTCCTCCTCCCCCAGGCCGCCGACGCCCGGCCCACCCTGGCCGAGGGATTGCGCCGCGCCGGAGCCGAGGCGGTGGTGGTGGTCGCCTATGACAAAGGACTGCCGGCCGACGCCCCCGAGCGCGCCGCGCGCCTCTTCACCGGCACGCCGATCGGCTGGGTGACCTTCACCAGCCCGCGCATCGTCCGCCACTTCGTCGAGCTGTTCGGGGAGACCTGGGAGCCGCGCCGCGGCGAGCTCCGCGCCGCCTCGATCGGCTCGGTCACCACCGCCGAGCTGCGGCAGCAGGGGGTCGAGCAGATCTCCGAGGCCACGGAGCCGGGGGAGGAGGGGTTGGTGGCGGCGGTTTTGGCTCAGGAGGGATGAGGCGGCCGGCGCCCGGCTCGCCAGGGGTTCAAACCCCCTCCTATCACCCCTGCGAAATTTCTGCTCCCTCGCCTGAAGGCACCCTTACCCGGGTCGCGTCCGTCCTGGAGAAATCCTCACCCTTGAAGAGAAGCGGCTCGCCCGAGGAGCGCGCCAGGGCATAGCTGCAACAATCTCCCAGGTTGAGGGCGGCAGGATGACGGCCTTTCCCGAAGGCCTCGTAGGCCGCACGAGCCAGGAGCGCCTGCTCGGCGTCGAAGCTGACGATCGAAGCAGCAGCCGATTGGAGCAGCAGGTCGAGCTCGCGAACCCCTGCCGGGCCCTTGCGCGCGGAAAGAACGACGGTCGCCTCAAGCACGGAAAACGCGCTGACCAGGCATTTCGGATCGGCGGCGATCGCCCGGGAAAACAACTCCGCCTCCGGTTCCCCGAAGAGAATGGCCAAGAGGGCCGAGGTGTCGAGCACCATCAGCGAAAGGCGCCGCTCTCGTCGTACCCTAGAATCTCGTCGGCACTCCGGGTATCGAGGTCGGGCAAGGAGCTGCAGCGCCGGCTGATCGCCATCAGGACTTTCGCGAGGGCAGGACCGGCTCGCCGCCCCTTCTGCCGACCGGTCTCCAAACGTTCGCCTGCCAAAGAGGCCACCAAGCGAACTCTCCAGGGATCCGCCCTGATGGTCGAGCGGACCTCCTCCCACGGGATGCCCGGCTCCCTGGCGAGCACTCCGCACGCCCGGCGCTCGATCTCCGCGAGCCATTCCTTCTTGGCAGGCTCGACCGGCGTCGGCGGGGCGCCGAAACTATCCAGGAGGTCGCGGACCAGCTCGCCCCGCTCCTCCTCCGAAAGCCGCATCGCCTCCGCGAGCACGTGTTGCGCCGAAGTCGCCATGACAGAAAGAGTACCGCTGCGGCCGTGCGCTTTCAAGGCTCCAGTCAGGGGTTGGTGGCGGCGGTGGGACGGAGCCATGAACAAAGGGCGGGGCCCAGGCCCCGCCCTTCCCCGCCCCTAGACCTCGAAGGCGCGTTGCGTGCAACGCGGGGTGCGTCGTCTAGTTGCGGCTCGGACCCTGGGTCGCCCAGGAGACGTGGGTGATGATCTTCCAGCCGTTGCCGAAGTCGAGCTCATAGACCGAGACCAAGCCGCCACCGTTGGACGTGCCGCCGACCAGCTTGCCCCACTGGCCCGGGCCGTCGAGACGGATCTGATTCATCGCCGGGGGCATCGGGGGCAGGTCCTTGGGGTTCGGGTTGAAGACGGTGTTGACGGCGTCGAGGTGCGAGTAGATGGACGAGAGCTGGGAAAAGTCGTGCGCATTCGGGTGCTCGTTGCTCGGCGGACCGGCCGGGTTGTTGGTAGGGCGGTTTCCAGGGTTCGCAGGTGGGTGGCGGCGTGGTGGAGGCCGACGCCGTCGAGGCGGCGGGCGGTGGTGTCCAGGCGTCCGGGGTAGCCGGGGGCGAGGTGGCGGCGGCCCTTCCATCTCGAGGACGACGAGCGTCCCAAGGACCCCAAGGCCGATGAGCGGCACTGAGACCCCCCGACCCGATCTCCCGGGACGCCCGCTGCGCCTCGGTTGGTGGCGGCGGTGCAGGCTCAGGCGAGTGCTCGCTCCGCTCCTCCTTGACTTCGTACGGCAAGTGACCGTACAGTGCATCCGGAAAGAGGAGACTCCATGGCCCACGAAACCCTCCGTACGGCGCGCCTTGAAGCCCGCATCGCTCCTGCCGAGCTCGCCGTCGTCCGGCGCGCCGCCGAGCTCCAAGGGCGAACGCTCAGCGATTTCGTCGTCGCCGCCGCCCGGGAGGCTGCGCATCGGGCAGTCGAAGAGGCTCACCTCATCCAGCTCTCGGTCGAGGACCAGCGACGCTTCGTCGAGCTCCTGCTCGACCCGCCGGCTCCGTCCCCGGCGCTGGAGCGGGCGAAGCTTGCCCACGCCCGACTGATTCGCCCAGCGCAGTGACCGCTCCTTTTCTGATCGAGGCCCTCGGTTCCGCCCACAGCAGGACGGAGTTTGCGAGCGGCGTGGAAGCCCTCGATCGATATTTCCGTGAGCACGTGACCCAGGACGTGCGGCGGCGGGTGACCGCCTGTTACGTCGCGCTCGACGCAGCCACGGCGCAAGTCGCCGGGTACTACACGCTCTCCGCGGCGAGCGTCGCCCTCGCCGATCTGCCGGAATCCCTCGGAAAACGCCTTCCGCGGTATCCATCCGTACCGGTGGCACGGCTCGGCCGCCTCGCCGTCGACCAGGCCTATCGGGGACGCCAGCTCGGAGCCAGCCTCCTGTGGGACGCAGCCACGAGGGCCGTACGATCCGAAATGGCCGTCTATGCGCTCGTGGTCGATGCCAAGGACGATCAGGCCGTACGGTTCTACCTCCACCATGGCTTCATCGCCTTCGGCAGCCTGCCCAGACGACTTCTCTTGCCGCTCGCAAGCTTCGCAGCCGTCAGGGGGTGAGGGGGCCCGCCGCCCCCAAGCAGGCCGGGCCTTCGGCCCATTTTCTTGAAGGCCGGCGAGACGCCAGCGCTCCCAGGGGGCGCAGCCGGCTCTCTCGGGGCCATCCGGCCGTTACTGCGACCTGCCCACTGTGAGGGAGCGCGCCTCTTCCGCCACGGCCGCCGCCTCGGATTCCCGGCCCAGGGATCGCAGGATCACCTCCAGGTTGCTCAGTCCGGTCGCCAGGGAAGAGCTGAACAGCTCCGGTCGACGCTTCGCAAGGTCCCGCAGGATCTGGACGGACTCCTCTGTGGCAGCCAGGGAGTCCTCCCCGCGACCTGCGTCGAACAGGAGGGCACCGCAGTTCTTGAGGCTGACCGCCAGATCCGGCAAATACAGGCTCGGCTGCTCGGCGGCGAGGCGGCGGCGGATCTCCAAAGCCTCGTGCGCGGCGGAGAGAGCTTCAAGGCTGCGGCCCAAGGCGCCCAGGACATTCCCCAGATTGCTCAGGGCTTGGGCCAGACTCGGCAGAGTTTGCTCTGGAGCACCGACTGCCAGGCGCCGATGAGCGCCCACCGACTCCTTCAAGACCGCAAGAGCCTCCTCCGGCCGGCCGAGGGGACCTAGAATCGCCCCCAGGTTGCTCAGGCTCGATGCCAGAGCCGCTTCCGCCGACGCCGAACCGTCCCTGGCAAGCACACGAAAAGCCTCCACGGCCGTCTGTGCCTGGATCGCGGCCTCCTCCCCACGGCCGAGGTTCGCCAGCGCCACCGCCAGGATGTTGAGCGCCTCCGCCTCCGCACCGGGGTCCCCCACCTTCCGTGCCAGCTCGAGGGCCTGCTCCGCGGCGAGCCGTGCCTCCTCGAGCTCGCCGAGGGAAACCCAACCGGCGGCCATCTCGTTCAGGAGGCTCAACCTCTCCCGGTCGGCATCGCCTCGTTCTTCATACTCGGCCAGAAGCTCCTGCAGCACCTCCTGGTGACCCCGGACCCGCGCCGTCGAAAGGCTCCGCAGCTCCCGGTCGCCCCGAAAAGCCAGCTCTATGCCGGCGATCGACTTGAGACGTTCGGCGGGCACCTCGACCTCGGCGACACCGGATCTCCACGCCCAGAAGTCGGGCGCTTCGCGGGCCAGCTTCGTCAGGGCGTAGTCGGGCAGGACGAGCACGATGGGACAGGGGAGATCGCGGTAGAGCTCGCGGGCCAGGTTCATCCGTTCCAGCACCGGTGGAAAGGAGACATCGGCCGGAATCGAACGCTCCAGGCCGAGCACGAAGACGGCGTCTCCGGCGCTCAGTGGGGGCGAAAGGCGCCGGAGCTCCGCCAGCAGATCGACCAGAGGCTCTTGCAGATGGAGAACCCGGCCCGTGCGGCCCTGCGGCTTCAGGCTCTGGACCAGGAGGTCCACCAGCCGCTCGCGCTCCGCCGCCACGTTGCACATCAGGAACGCGAGGGTGAAGCCCTCCGCCCGCTCCAGCAGGCGCAACAAGGAAAGAAGCTCGGGGTCAGACTCCGTCTCGGGAGGCAGAGTCGCGAGAGGCTCCGTCATCTGGGGCTTCCTCGGCTTTCTGGACCGCCTCCCGGAAGGCGCGGGTCTCCCGGACGGCCGGGTGGACGTCACACCACCTCTCGGTGTTCTGATACTCCAGAACGCTCAGGCTGAACAGCATGAGCTGGTGGTCGGCGTCGTTCTTCGCGGTCTGGTTCCGGTGGACCTGGACCAACAGGGGCCAGTGCTCGTCGGGAATGGAGCGGTCGAAATCCCGGACCAGCCGCTGGACCGCCTTCTCTGCGGCGTCGAAGGGCACCGGCAGCCGGCCGGCGGCGGTCAGCGCATAGCGCACCAGGATCATCAGGAACCGCGGATGCCCGCCGCTGGCGTGGATGAGCCTGTCCAGCGCCGCCTTCTCCAGCACCTCCTCGAGAACGAGCCGCTGGCGCAGAAGCTCCTTCAGCAGCTCCTGCCCGGGCCTCCAAGGCGTCCTCGTGCCGCGCTCGGCGATCTTGACCATCGGCAGGATGTAGTGGTCGGGGAAGATCGTGGCGAGGTGGGAAGCCTTCGCGGAGTGCAGCAAGGAAAGGGGGACCGTCACCACCAGATGGCACCCCATCTCTTTCAAGAGATTCCCTCTCTCGATGAACAGCACCTCGTGCGAGGTACGCCCGTCCTTGAGCTCCTTGAGCGCAATCCGGTCGAGAGAATCGACGATCAGGACCAGATCCTTTCCCTTTTTCTTCTGGATCTGGAGGCGGGCCTCTTCGACAAAACGCCGCCCGCGGGAAAGAAGCTGCGAGAGCTGCGGGTCCAGGCGCTGCCGAATCAGTTTCTTGGACTCGACGCCGGTCTTGATCTGGCCGGTGAGCTTGCTCAGGAGCTTGGCGAAAAGCAGGTTGGCCGACAGCTCGGCCTCGGTGCGCAGCTCGGCTTCGAGGGCGCGCTTGTGGGTCGACTCCTCGACAACCTCGGCAAACCAGTCGCCGAAGTCCGCCAGGAGCTTCTCACTGACCTCGATCTCTGCGTCCCGCAGAGCCGCATCGAGGCCGCGGATCAGAGACAGCAGAATGTCCGTGGGCTCGGTGTCTTCGAGGTCGAGGTCGGTCTCGGCGTCGATGTAGGCGACGAAGTAACCCTTGCTCTCCAGATCCTTTTGCAGGCGGCGAAGCTCCGTCGACTTCCCGCACCCACGGTGCCCGGCGAAAAGTTGGACCAGAGGCCGCTCGGACCAGAGAATCTGCAGGCCGCACTGCTGGACGGCGTCACCGTCGCTCCCGCGGCCGATGGCCAGGTCGACGTAGCGATCGTCATCCGCCTCCAGCGGGCGGGTGGGGTCACAGGCATTGAAGGCGCCTTCGAGGGTCTTGGCCGGTCGCATGGTCCGCATCGTCTCCTGTCGCGATGATTGTATCCCGGCCGGCACCCTACACCCCCTCCCGCAGGAGTTGGAGCCAGATCGCCGCGCCGTTCCATGCGTTCGCCGCCGCCGGCCAGCCGGCTTCGTCGCTCCGCGCGGCGCGCAGGGCGGTTTCCAGGGTTCGCAGGTGGGTGGCGGCGTGGTGGAGGCCGACGCCGTCGAGGCGGCGGGCGGTGGTGTCCAGGCGTCCGGGGTAGCCGGGGGCGAGGTGGCGGAGGCCCTGGTGGACGGCTTCTTCCAGGAGGCTCAGGGCTTCGGCTGCGGCGGACTCGACCGGTGGATCGGGGCGCTCGGGGACGGTGGCGAGGCGCGGCGCTTCGAAGGCGCCGGTCTCCAGGTCGGGCACCACCAGCCGGTCGCAGGCGAGGGCGAGGGGCGCGATCTCGAAGCCTCCCAGATGACGGCGGATCTCGCCGCTGATGCAACGCACCGGCCCCCAGGTGCCGGAGAGGGCGGCGGCGAGGGCGTCCAGGGCGCGCGGCGCCACCGCCCGCCAGGGCTTGTGCAGCACGATCGTCTCGCCGTCCGCGTCGAGCAGCCCCGCCCGCAGGCTCTGGGTGCCGGGGAGGCTCGCGATCCAGGCCACCTCGGCGACGGCCAGGACGTGGACGTCCTCGGCGAGGACGCGCGGACGCAGCAGCCGGGGCGGGCGGGCCTCCCAGGTCGCCGCCAGCTCCTCCAGACGGGTCACCCGGAGCGGCGCCGGCAGGGCGTCCCAGGCGCCGGCTTGCGGCAGCACCGAGGTCAGGCCGCCGCGGGCGTCGCCCAGGACGAGCAGACGATTGGCGCGGCGGCGCGCCACCCGGGTGACCGCCTGGCCCCCGGCGAGCCCGGCGAGCGTCGCTCCCGAGGCGACGCGCCGGCCGCCCAGCTCCGGCGCCGACGGCGGCTCGGTTCCCGCGGGAAACGTCCAGCGCTTGCGCAGCACGAGGACCGCCGCGGTGTCGGGATCGGCGAGCAGGATCTCGGCTTCGCGGTCGCGGCCGTCCGCCTGCACCCGGGCGCCGAGAGAGACCAGGCGCAGATGGTCCAGCCGGGTCTCCAGAGCCTCTCCCTGGCCGAGCACGAAGGCGGCCGGCAGCTCGCCGCCGCCGGAAGCCGCCCGTTGCCGCGCCGCCAGCTCCGCCGGCAGGGCGGCACAGCGCGCTGCGTCGAAGCGCGCGCTGCGGGCCTGCCAGGCGGCGAGCTCCTCCTCCAGGTCTTCCAGCAGGGTGAACGGCCAGGTCTGCCCGGCGCGGCGCAGCCCCTCGCGGCAGAGCGCGAAGGCGGGGGCGAGCGACGGGCGGGCGTGGACGACGCCGTCGAGCAGGATCTCGGCGGCGAGCCCCACCGCCGCCGCCAGCGCGTCGCCTCCCCCCTCCGTCACTGGCCCGTCCACGGCCACCTCGACGAGCCGCCGCGGCACCGCCGGGTCCTGCGCGTCGGCGGCGCGAAAGGCCCAGACGGCGAGGGCCACGTGCTCGCAGTCCTGCTGCGCGGCGCAGTCGCAGCGCGCCCACGCGAGGTCCCCGGGGACCAGAAACCGCACCGTGCAGGTGGGCAGCTCGGCGGTCGCCGCGGGATCGCCGGCGGCCGGGCGGCGGATCGTCACCGTCACCCCGGTGCGCCGGAGCGCCGCGGCCCGCTCGAACATCCTCCGGCCCAGCCGTTGCCGCAACGTCTCGTCGTCGACCTCCCCCGGCGACCAGGCCCCGGTGTCCGCAACCGGCTCCGCCTCCGCCGCACCCTCGCCTCCCGTGCCCGCCCAGGCCGGATAGGCCAGGGCCAGGGCCACCCGGTGCCGGCACACCGTGGCGGCGCCGCAGGTGCAGGGAGCGTCGCGCAGCGCGACGCCCGGGGGGAGGCGGGCGGTGACGCCGTCCGGGAAGGCGCCGGTCACCACGCCGTTCGCGTCCTCGGAAATCTCCGGCCCCTTCCCCTGCTCCAGCTCCTTCAGAGCGCGCTTGACCAGCCCCAGATTGGCCAGGGCGGCCACCGCCTCCGGGGTCAGGGCGAGCAGGTCGGCTCTCATCCCGCCACCTTCTCGGCGATCCACCCCGCCAGCTCCCCGGGGGTCATCGCACCGACCTCGGCGCCGGCCCGGACCAGGCGCGCGGCCAGATCGCGGTCGTAGACCGGGCTCGCCTGCTCGTCGAGCGCCGCCAAGCCGAGCACCTTCGTCCCCTGCTCGCAAAGCGCCTGGACGAGCCGCACCAGAAAATCGGGAGATCCCCCTTCGTAGAAATCGGTGATCAGGACGACGATCGAGCGGCGCGGCGCCTCCAGCAACTGCGCGGCGTAGGCGACCGCCTGGGCGATGTTCGTGCCGCCGCCGAGCTGCACCTTCATCAGCAGCTCGACCGGATCGCCCGCCTGATCCGTCAGATCCACCACCGCGGTGTCAAAGGCGACCAGATGGGTGCGCATCCCGGGGAGCCCGGCGAGGCAGGCGGCGGTGACCGCGGAGTGGATCACCGAGTGCGCCATGCTGGCGCTCTGGTCGACCAGCAGGACGATCTGCCAGGGATCGAGGAAACGGCGGCGGCGGGTGAAGAACCACAGCTTCTCGACGTACAGCTTGCGCTCGGCGGGCGACCAGCGGCCGAGGTTGGCGCGCAGGGTGCGGCGGACGTCGAGGTTGCGTGCACCGCGCCGCTCTGTGGCCCGGCGGTCGCGCGCGCCGGAGAAGGCCTGCCGCACCTCGCGCGCCAGCTTCTCCATCAGGCGGCGGACCACCTCGGCGACCAGCCGGCGGGCCTGCGCGAGAACCTCCGGGTTCATCAGGTTCTTCACCCGCAGCACGGCCGCGAGCAGCACCTCGTTGGGCTCGATCCGCGCCAGCACCTGCGGGTTGGTCACCACCTCGTCGATGCCGTAGCGCTCCACCGCGTCCCGCTCCAGCCGCTCGATGGTCTCCTGGGGGAACAGGCGATGGATCTCCTGGATCCAGTCGGGGACGGTCAACCGCGAGGCCTCGCCACCGCCCTGCCGGCCGTCGCCCCGCACGTCCCGCTCCGCCAGCCCGGAATCGCGGCCATACAGCCAGCCGAGGGCGGCGTCCATGGCCGCGAGATCACCGTCCAGCCCAGAGCCGCCGAGCGCCCCGTCGGCCGCTTCGCCGAGCACCAGGCGCCAGCGCTGCAGCGGCGGTGGATCGGCGCTCATCGGAGCGCATCCTCCAGGCCGAAGCGCGCGGCGAGCCGGGCTACCCGGCCCTCCCAGGCGAGACCGCGCGCCACCTCGTCCACCCCCACCTCCAGGCGGAGCAGGTCGCGCGCGCCGACGTCGTCGGCCCCATGGCGGCGGAGGACCAGCCGGGCGATCGCCTCGCGCTCGACCGGCGGAAAGTAGGAGAAGGCGAGGCGCAGCGAGGGAAGGGCGAGCAGGAAGTCCTCGCGCCCCAGCTCGCTCAGCGCCTCGTCGAGGGCCGCCACCAGCCCCTCCGAGCGCACCACCTCGGCCCGCGCGAGAGCGCAGAGGCCGGCGAGAAAATCGCCCAGCACCCGTGGCAGCGCCGACGCACGCACGGCGCGCACGGCGCGGGCTTCCAGATCGGACGGATCGGACGGATCGGATGGATGGCCGAGCCCCAGGGACCACAGGACGCCGAGCGCGGCGCCGCGCACGGCCGGCGGTGCGTCCGCATCCGCGGTGCGGCGTTCCATCACCGCGGTGGCCCGGGCGGGGTCGAGCGCCAGCTTGCCGGCGCCGAAACGCAGCAGGTCGCGCAGGGCGGCGATGCCGCGCAGCTCCGCGGGATCGGCGGGTGCGGCGGCCCCCTGCAGCCCTTCCAGCAGCCAGAGGCCGCGGTCGAACGCCGCTTCGAGGATCACCCCGAGCTGCCGCGCCCCGCGCGCGCCGAGCAGCGGATCGTGGCGCCAGAGGCCGGTCAGCCGCTCCGTCGCCGCGCCCAGCTCGACGAACGACGGCTCCCGGTGCACCTCGCGGGCGACCTGTTCGAGCACCCGGTCCCCCAGACCGTCGAGGCCGACGCGCACCGCCTCCACGAGAAGACCGGCGAGGGCGGCGAGCCGTCCCTGGGCGTCGAGCAGGGCCTCTTCCAGCCGGGCCGCCGCCGCCGCGGCGAGCGTGGCCCCCCAGGCGGCGGCCTCGATCAGCGCCGACTCGCGCTCGAACCGGTCGGCGATCTCCCACACCTCGGTGAGACCGGCTTCCTCCTGGCCCGGGGTCGGACCCGACAGCCACTGAAACCCGGGGATGCCCAGGATACGCAGGCGGTGGAGACCGCGGCTCTTTTCCCGGCCGTTCTCGGCGATCCGATCGAGCTGCACGGAGCGCACCGCGCGCGCCGGCTCCAGATCATGGGCCGCCAGCCAGGCCGCGACGTCGGCGAGCAGCGGCGGCCGGGGCGTCTGCGGATCGAGCCGGCCGGAGCGCTCGCCGGAAAAGGCCGCGACGACCTCGACGAGCAGCGGATCGGTGTGTGGCCGCAGCGGCCCGCGGTAGCTCCAGGGGAGCGGCGCATCGAGCGCGTCCTTGACCAGCGCACCGGCCAGGCCGTCGAGCAGATCGATCCGCGCCAGGCAGGCATGGCCCCGGGTGCGGGCGAGCGCCGCGGCGAGCGTCGAGGCGGCGATCAGATCGGCGGC
Source organism: Holophagales bacterium UBA5704 (assembly GCA_002420005.1). GTDB lineage: Bacteria > Acidobacteriota > Thermoanaerobaculia > Multivoradales > UBA5704 > UBA5704. The sequence goes on from DIHE01000191.1 coordinate 98,109, forward strand.
GGACACCGGCAGCCCCCGGCCGCGCAGGCGCTCGGCGGCGGCAGCGAGGAGCCGCTCCGGCGCCGCGGCGGCCCCCAGCTCCCAGACCGCGTCGTAGAAGGCGGGCGAGGGCATCCCCGACTCGTAGCCGGTGAAGCTGTCGAGGCGGCGGAACGAGTACGGCACGAGATAGGTGCCGCTGCGCGCGGCGGTCTCCGGCCGCGGCGCCTCCGGCGGTGGGCCGGCTGCGGCCGGCCGGGCGTGGCGCCGCAGGACCGGCGCGTGAAAACCGCCGCACACCACCACCACGTCGCCGCCCTGCGCCTCTGCCTCCCCCAAGGCCCAGCCGATCCAGCGCAGCATGTGCTCCTCGCGCGGCTCGTCGCGCGGACCTCCCGGCAGCTCACCGCGCAACTCGTCGAAATAGGCGTCGAGGCGCGCGGCGAGATCCTCCAAAGGAAGGGGCTGCTCGAACAGGTGATCCCAGAGCGCATCCCCGTCGTCCACCCGGAACCGCGCACAGAGCGCGGCCAGCGTCCGGGAGATCCGCTCGTCCCCCTCGTGGTGGTCGCCATAGCGGTTGCGCACCCCGGCGAACGCCTCGGTCCACGCCGGCAGATCCATGAAATACGTCGCCGCCTCCACCGTCCGCGCAGCCTGGAGCGCCAGCCACTCCGGCGAATGGCGGCAGAACGGCGACCACGAGGCGTGCGTCCGTTCTTCGTTCTGATAGAAGGTGAACAACGCGAGCGGCGGCGTGTGATCGAGCAGCAGCTCGCCGAGCCGGCCGTTCATGTCCGACGGGCCTTCGATCAGCACCCACCGCGGGCGCACGGCGCGGATCGTCGCCTCGACCAGACGGGCGCAGGCCGGGCTGTGATGGCGGACCCCGACGACGTGGAGGGCCATGCGGGATCACCCGGGCAGCAGGTGCCGCGCCTCATACAACCGCTGCCAGTGCTCACCGCTCTTGCGGCGGATGCGCTGCTCGAAATAGCGGCGCAGGCGTTGCAGATCCTCCGCGTTGTCCTTGACCGCCGTCCCGGCGAGACACTCGACGAGATCCTCCGCGGACCCCGTGCCGCCGCGCAGAAACCAGCCGCGCACCCCCACCGCATGCGCCACCGCCACTGCCTCGGCCGTGGAGAGCACGGCGCTCGGCCGCTCCAGCGCCTGGCCGTCCGTGGTCTCGCCGGAACGCAGCTCGCGGAAGGTGGTGACGAGCATCTCCAAAACCTTTTCATCCTGGGCCGCCGGCACCCCCGAGCGTTCCAGCAGGCGCGCGGTCTCCTCGCGCACCAGGGCGATCTCGGTGGCGAAATCGGCGATCGGAAACACCGTCTCGAAATTGAACCGCCGCTTGAGCGCACTCGACATCTCATTGACCCCGCGGTCGCGGGTGTTGGCGGTGGCGATGATGTTGAACCCTTCGCGCGCGAACAGCATGGCCTCCGGCCCGGACAGCTCGGGCACGGCGAGCACCCGTTCCGAGAGAACGGAGAGCAGCGAGTCCTGCACCTCCAGCGGGCAGCGGGTGATCTCCTCGAAGCGCACCACCTGCCCGCGCTGCATCCCCTGATAGAGCGGTGCGGGAACCAGCGCCCGCGCCGTCGGCCCTTCGGCCACCAGGAGGGCATAGTTCCACGAATATTTGATCTGATCCTCGGTGACCGCCGCGCCGCCCTGGATCGTCCACGTCGAGCATCCCGAGATCGCCGCGGCGAGCAGCTCCGAGAGATACGATTTGGCCGTCCCGGGGTCCCCCACCAGCAGCAGCCCGCGGCCGGTCGCGAGCGTCACCATCGCCCGGTCGACCAGCGAGGCATTCCCCACGAACTTGCGGCGCACCTTGAGCTTCTCATCCCCGAGGATGAACCGGCGCACCGCCTGGAGCGAAAGCTGCCAGCCGGGCGGCCGGGGGTCCTGCGTGTCCGCCGCCCGCAGCCGCGCGAGCTCCTCGGCGTGCAAGACCTCCGCGGGCGGGCGCTGGACCTGAGTCGTCTCACTCATCGCAACGCCTCCAGATCCCGCACCAGCTCGCTGAACGTCAGCGCATCGAGCGTGCCGAAGATGTGGCCCTCCCCCTTCTCCCAGGAGCCCGCGCGGTCGATCGTCACGGTTCCGAGCGTCTGCTCGGGAAACTCCATCATGGTGCCGGCGAGGATTCCCGGCTCGAAGCTCAGGCAGATCTCGTGCTCGCCGCCGGGGAGGGGCTTGAAAAACCATCTGATACCGCCACCCTCCCCCGCCGGGCCGCGCCGCCAGCCGTGGCCGTCGGCGAGGCCCAGCACCTTGCCGGTGGGCACGGTCAGACCCGCCACCCGCCGGAGCTCGCGCGCGCCCTTTTCCTCCTCGGTGATCGCGTAGACCCCGCGGCCGAGCTGCACGAACGGCTGCAGAATCTGATAGTCCCCGAAGACCTCCCCCCAGCGGGCCGCGAGGTCCTCCGGGAGATCCAGGCGATGGACGATCCCCACCCGGCTCTGCGCCGGCAGCTCCCAGACCTCGTCGGCGGCGTCTGCAAACGTGCCGTCCTCGGTCACCCGGAAGGTCGCCACCCGGGTGTCCGCGGCGTCCCAGGCTCCCCAGACCAGCCGCCGCACCAGGTGCCGGAGGAGCGGGTGCTCCAGGAAGAAGGTACGGAAGACGTCCGGCTCCCAGCGCCGCCGGCTGCACATGGCGAGCTCCAGGCGGAGGATCTGCTGCGCAGCGAGCGCCTTGGCCTCCGTCTTGAGGACCTTCCAGGTCTCGTGTGCCACCCCCGCCTTCTCCGCGTCATCGGCCTTGCCCGGCTTCGGCAGATCCGGCAGCCGTTGCCCCTCGCCGTCGCGGACGAACGGCTTCAGCGACTCGTCGAACCCGACGCGGAAGCGGCGCGGCCCGAAGTCGAGGAGAAGCGTGCCGTCCGCACCGAGCCCGAGATCGGGCACCAGCCGGTCGGCGAGGTCCTCCGGCGTCAGCCCGCGCTGCGCGGCCACCTCGGCGATCTTCTCCTTCGCCTTGTCCTGGAGCCCTTTGAACTTGACCTTCTGGGCGATGCCGTAGAGGTGCATCAAGGCCACGTCGGTGCCGATGGCGCGCAAGACGTCGAGACCGGCCGCGGCGCGCACATGCGCCGCTTCGCCCGGCCATTGCCGCACCAGCGGTGCGAGCCGCCGGGCGCAGGCGTCGTCGCCGAGATGGCCGAGGGCCTGAAACGCCCACGACTCTTTCGGCGGAGCCCCGGCCAGCAGCCAGGCGGTGAAGAGGTCCCAGGCGAAGTCCGCGAGCGAGGCGGGTTCGCACGCTTCGCGGACCTGATCGAGGCCGGCATACGGCTCGTCCAGCGGAGAGATCGCGAGGATCGTGCCGAGGGCCTCGACGGCCGGCAGCGGCAGGGCCGCCGTCCGACCGCGCAGGAGCGGGCGGGCAAAACCGGCCGGCTGCCAGAAGGGAGGCATCTCGGGCAGCCGGATCGGGAGGAGATCCAGGGGATCGACGTCGAGCACGGCGCGCACCGCTGCGCGGGCCTCCTCCCCCCAACGGCCGGCGACGTCCAGGATCAGCTCCTCCCGGCCGTTCGCGGCGAGAAACCGCAGGGCCACACCCGCCGCCGCCCGCCGCTTGGCCGCCGCACCGACCGCATCCGGAATCAGGCCGACGGCGGCGCATTCGTCGTGCGCGAGCAACCATCCCCGCGCCTCCGGGCGAACCGCCTTGAGGCGGACCAGCGCTTCCGCAGCCAGAGGCGCCAGCCGCGGCGAGCGGAAAGGGAGGAACACCTGAATCGCCTCGGTGAGGTACCTCGCAGAGTAACGGAGCAGACCCGGCAGGGTGCCCAGCCCGTGCATCGCAACGAATCGCCGCAGCTGATCATAATTCCACATCTCGGTGGGCGCGGCCTCCCAGACGGCCAGAGCCAGCCGGGCCGGGAGCGAGGCGAGGTCGCTCGCATAGGCGTACTGCATGTCGGCCAACGCCTTCCCAACCAGGAGTCGGAGGGCCGCGTCGTCCAGCTCTTCCCAACGGCCGTGGAATCTCACCCGGCCCTCGATCCAGAAATGACCACCCGCGACCGGCGCCTGCAGCCATCTCTCCTTCTCCCCCTCGGCCCAGACCATCGCCTCCTCCCAGGGGAGCGGCCGAAGGGCCGCCGCCGGCCCCTTCCGTTTCCCTTTGCGCTGCCAGGGAGGGCTCGCGAGAACCGGCGGCAGGTCGCTGAGAACCGCGTCGGGAGGCCGCTGCGCCGCGCCCGGGGCGGATGCAACGGCCTCCCTTGGAGCGGCCTTCTCCTGCACCGGAGCCGCCGCGGCGGGCGGCGGAGCCACCGGGGCCGGCCGGGGCGCCGCCGGGGCGGGAGCTGCGGCGGCGCCGCTCTCCTTGTACCCCTTGCCCGTCTTTTCCCGGAGGAGAGCGTCGTATTCCGCCTGCGCCTTGTCGGCCGAGGCGAAATCCTTGGTCTTCTCCTGCCCGGCGGTGCCGATGCGTCCCCAGCGCGTGGTGACGCTCGCTCCGGAGATCTCGACCTCCCAGAACTTGGCCGAAGAGCCTTCGACGAATTCGTAACGCGGCATGGGCCTCCTTGCACCGTGGCTGCCGGAGCTGAACGGGGCCAAGCATAGCAAGAGGGCCACCTGCGAGCCGGCGCGCCCGGCGGGGCTACCCGCTCATCGCAGAGCCTCCAGATCCCGCACCAGCTCGCTGAACGTCACCGCATCGAGCGTGCCGAAGGTGCGGCCTTTCCCCTTCTCCCAGGAGCCCGCGCGGTCGATCGTCACGGTTCCGAGTGTCTGCTCGGGAAACTCCATCACCAGGCCGACGACGATTCCCGGCTCGAAGCTCAGGCAGATCTCGTGCTCGCCGCCGGGGAGGGATTTGGCGATCCATCCGATCAGGCCGGCGTCCAGCGCCGGGCCGCGCCGCCAGCCGCGCCGGTCGACCAGGCCCAGCACCTTGCCGGTGGGCACGGTCAGGCCCGCCACCCGCCGGAGCTCGCGCGCGCCCTTCTCCTCCTCGGTGATCGCGTAGGTCTCGCGGCCGAGCTGCTCGAACGGCTGCAGAATCTGATAGTCCGCGAAGACCTCCCCCCAGCGGGCCGCGAGATCCTCCGGGAGATCCAGCCGATGGACGATCCCCACCCGGCACTGCGCCGGCAGCTCCCAGGCCTCGTCGGCGGCGTCCGCGAACGTGCCGTCCTCGGTCATCCGGAAGGTCGCCACGCGGGTGTCCGCGGCGTCCCAGGCTCCCCAGACCAGCCGCCGCACCAGGTGCTGGAGGAGCGGGTGCTCCACCAAAAAAGTACGGAAGACGTCCGGCTCCCAGCGCCGCCGGCTGCACAGGGCGAGCTCCAGGCGGAGGATCTGCTGCGCGGCGAGCGCCTTGGCGTCCTTCTTGAGGGTCTTCCAGGTCTCCTGCGCCGCCCCCGCCTTCTCCGCGTCGTCGGCCTTGCCCGGCTTCGGCAGATCCGGCAGCCGTTTCCCCTCGCCGTCGCGGACGAACGGCTTCAGCGACTCGTCGAAGCCGACGCGGAAACGGCGCGGCCCGAAGTCGAGGAGAAGCGTGCCGTCCGCGCCGAGCCCGAGATCGGGCACCAGCCGGTCGGCGAGGTCGTCCGGCGTCAGCCCGCGCTGCGCGGCCACCTCGGCGATCTTCTCCTGCGCCTTGTCCTGGAGCCCTTTGAACTTGACCTTCTGGGAGATGCCGTGGAGGTGCATCAAGGCCACGTCGGAGCCGATGGCGCGCAGCACGTCGAGACCGGCCACGGCCCGCGCATGCGCCGCCTCGCCCGGCCATTGCCGCACGAGCGTTGCGAGCCGCCGGGCGCAGGCGTCGTCGCCGAGATGGCCGAGCGCGTCGAACGCCCACGCCTCTTTCGACGGAGCCCCGGCGGCCAGCCAGGCGGAGAAGAGGTCCCAGGCGAAGGCCGCCAGGGAGGCGGGATCGCACGCCTCACGGACCTGATCGAGGCCGGCGTAGGGCTCGTCCAGCGGAGAGATGGCGAGCATCGTGCCGAGAGCCTCGACGACGCAGAGAGGCAGGGCCGCCGCCCGGCCGCGCAGGAGCGGCCGGGCGAAACCGGCCGGCTGCCAGAAGGAGGGCATCCTGGGGAGACGGGACGGGACGAGCCCCAGGGGATCGACGGCGAGCACGGCGCGCACCGCCTCGCGGGCTTCCGCCCCCCAACGGCCGGCGACCTCCAGGATCAGCTCCTCCCGGCCGTTCGCGGCGAGGAACCGCAGCGCCCCACCCGCCGCCTCCCGCCGCTTGCCCGTCGCACCGACGGCATCCGGAATCAGGCCGGCGGCGGCGCTCTCGGCGTGCCGCAGCAACCATCGCCGCGCCTCCGGGCGGGCCGCCTTGAGACGTGCCAGAGCTTCCGCCGCGAAAGGAGCCAGACGCGGCGAGCGGAAAGGAAGAAACACCTGCATCGCCTCGGAGAGACGCCCTGCGGAGTAATGGAGCAATCCCGGCAGGGCGCTCAACCCCTGCATCGCCAGGAAACGCCGCGGCGGGTCACCGCCCCACCAGGCCCCCGGGGGCGCGGTCTCCCAGACGGCCAGGGCGAGCCGGGCCGAGAGCGTGGCGAGAGCGCTGGGCCAGACGTTCTGGAGGTCGGCCAGCACCAGCTCGGTCAGGCGCCGGAGAGCCACATCGTCCAGCTCTTGCCAGTCACCGAGGGCGCTCATCCGCACCCAGGACAAAAGGCTGCCGCCACGGATCGGCGCCCTCTGCCAGCTCTCCTTCTCACCCTCCGCCCAGACCATCGCCTCCTCCCCGGGGAGTGGCGGAAGGTCGAGCACCGCCGCCGGCTCCTTCCGCTTCCCCGTGCGCTGCCAGGGAGGGCTCGCGAGAACCGGCGGCAGATCGCTGAAAACCGCGTCGGGAGGCCGCTCCGCCGGGGCGGGGGCGGATGCAACAGCCTCCCGGAGCCTGACCGGGGAACCTTCGACGAATTCGTCACGCGGGCCGCAAGGCGCCGCCTTTCCCAGCAATTCCCTGTTCATGTCCGGCCACTATGGCGCGGCGGGAAAGGGAGGTCAAGCGGATCAGGCTGGCGGCGAGCCCCCTCGAAATCCCAGGCGATCTCCTTCTTGTCGGCCATCTGCCTCTTGGGTGCGGTTGGCTCGTTCATGGTTCATCCTCTAAAAGACCAACCCTGCTCTTTTGGGTGGCACCTGTTGGGGGCAGCCTTGAGTCGGCAAGGCGGATCGTCGGCGTCGAAGCGGCCGGCATCCTCTCCGGGAACTGGATCATCGGCCGAAGATCGATTATGCTCAGCGCCCACCAAGCAAAGGAGACCTTCATGCCCTTTGGAAGCTTGTGGCTCCCCGTCCTCGTCGCGACCGTCGCCGTCTGGCTCGCCAGCTCGATCCTGCACATGGCCCTGAAGTACCACAAGGCCGACTACAAGAAGCTCCCCGATGAGGACGCCGTGGCCGCGGCCCTGGGCAAGGACGCCCCGGCGCCGGGTGTCTACGTGCTTCCGTACTGCGCCGACCCGTCCCAGATGAAGGAGCCGGCAATCGCCGCGCGGTACGAGAAAGGGCCGGTGGCGATGCTCACCGTGGTGCGCAACGGCCCGCCCGCCCTCGGCAAGTACCTGCTGCAGTGGCTCGCCTTCTGCCTCCTGGTGAGCTTCGTCGTCGGCTACATCGCCCGGCACACTCTCCAGCCGGGAGGCGATCTGCTGAACGTGATGCGCATCACCGGCGCCGCCGCCTTCCTCGGCTACGGCTGCGGCTACCTCACGGACTCGATCTGGCGCGGGGCGCCGTGGTCGAATTCCCTGCGCGGCCTCGCCGATGCGGCGGTCTACGCCCTCGTCACCGGGCTCGTCTTCAGGTTTCTCTGGCCGGGGGCGTGAGGGAATCCGGCCGGCTCGGCGCGAAGCTCCCGGCCAGCCCGCGGAAGCCGGCGAACAGCACACAGCCGACGCCGATGCAGCCGGCCCAGAGCACCCGCGGACCCCAGGTTTCATAGACCCAGGTGCCGAGCAGCGGGGAGCTGACCAGCGCGCCTTCGAAGGCCACGGTGAGAAGGGCCATGTAGCGCCCCCGGCTCTTCTCGCCCGCCCGGTTGGCCACCACCCCGGCGATCACCGGCAGGGTCACCATCTCGCCCATCGTCCAGATCACCACGGTGAAGGCCACATAGGCGAAGCCTCCGGCGACGCCGAAGGGCAGCAGGCCGAAGCCCAGGCAGAGCAGGAAGCTGCCGGTCGCCACCAGGTGGAGCTGGTTGCGCGCCTGGACGCGGTGGATGATCAACATTTCCAGGGCGACGATGATCACCGTGTTGACCGCCATGGTGACGCCGATCGTCGCCTCGCCGAAGCCGTAGAGGTCGCGCAGGGTGAGCGGCCAGGTGCTGATCATCTGAAACGTGACGCTCGCCAGCAGGAAGACCAGGAACATGGCGGCCAGGAACGGGCCGTCGCGCCAGGGAGAGCGATCCGGGGGCGTCGCGCCGGCCTCCGCCCCAGCGTGGAGGACCGGCGGCTCCCGCCGGAAGGAGGCCCAGAGGAACAGCGCGGCGAGAACGCAGGTGGCGCCATCGACGCGGAACAGCCAGGAATAGTCGCGGGCGGCGAGGAGACCGCCCACCGCCGGCCCGAGGCTCATGCCCAGATTGATCGCCATCCGGTTGAGCGCCAGAGCCTTCGTCCGCCCGGCCGGCGGTGCTTCGGCGGCCAGCGCCGACGAGCAGGCGGGCCGGAAGGCCTCCCCCACCACGCTGAGCGCCAGGATCATCCCGAAGATCGCCTGGCGTGCCTCGGCGTGCCCCAGGAGAAAGAACCCGGTGCCGGTCAGCAGAAGGCTCGCCTCCATCACCCGGCGCGGCGGCAGCAGATCGGCGAGCCAGCCGCCGAGCCAGGCCCCGGCGATGCCGCCGATCCCGTAGAGGGCGAGCGTCTGGCCGGCTTCCGTGGTGGAGAATCCCCTCTGCCCGGTGAGAAACAAGGCGAGAAACGGCAGCACCATGGTGCCGCTGCGGTTGACCAGCGTCGCCACGCAGATCAGCCAGACCGGCCGGGGAAGGCCGGAAAAGGCGTCGCGGTAGGCGGAGAGCACGGCGCGCAGCATGGGCTGCTACTCTATCGGTTTACAATGGCTCCGTGCTGCGGCGGCACCCTCTTCGATCCCTGGCGGGAGCGGCCTTTCTGGCCGGCTTGGCACTGCCGGTGACCCTCCCTGTGACTCCGGCGGCGGCCCTGCCCCGCCCGGGCGAGGCCTGGCTCCAGGTGCAGAGCCCGCACTTTCTCGTCTTCAGCCAGGCCGGCGAGAAAGCCGCGCGCCATGCCGCCCAGGACCTCGAACGGTTGCGCGACGCCCTCGCCCAGCTCAATCCGGAGCTGCGGCTCACCTCCCCGGTCCCCACCTGGATCTATCTGTTCAAAAGCGCCGTGTCGTTCGAGCCCTACCGGCGCTTCCACGACGGGAAGCCGCTGGACGGCGCCGGATACTTCGCCTCCCATCCCTACGGCAACTACATGGCGATCGGAACCGACCCGGGTGGCGAGGCCCGCCGCGTCATCTATCACGAGTACCTGCACCACGTGCTGGCCGAAAACTACCCGGGCCTGCCCACCTGGCTCGACGAAGGGCTCGCCGAATACTTCAGCACCTTCGACGTGGTGAACGGCGCCGCGAAGCTCGGACTCCCGATCGTCTCCCACGTCCACTGGCTGCGCGAGAATCCGCTGATCCCGCTGCCGGAGCTGCTGGCGGTCGACGCCGGCTCGCCGGTCTACAACGAAGGAAACCGCCGCGGCGTGTTCTACGCCGAATCCTGGGCGCTGGTCCATTTCCTGTTGAACGGCGACCCGGCACGGCGGCGGCTGATCCAGGGCTGCCTGCAGAGCCTGGCGGCGGAAGGTCCGGGGGGAACGGGAGGGTGCGAGACCTTCGGAGACCTCGGCCTCCTGGAGCGCGATCTGCGCACCTACGTGAAGGCGGGTGTGTTCCAGGAGCAGCGCGTGGCGGTGACCGAGGCGGGAGAGGCCGTTCTGGAGGTCGCCCCGCTCTCCCGGTCGCAGGCCCTCGGCCGGCTCGGCCATCTCCTGCTGCACAACGGAGACCTCACCCACGCCGGTGCCGAGGAGCACTTCCGGGCCGCCCTGGCCGCCGCGCCGGGCGACGCCACCGCGCTCGCCGGGCTCGCCCGCATCGCCCTGGACGCCGGCAGGCGCGCCGAGGCGCTCTCCTTGTTCACCCAGGCCGCACAGGCGGCGCCGGAGGATTTCTTTCTCCACTACCTGCTGGGTGCGAACCTCCTCCAGCCCGAGCCGGCGCCGGGCGACCTGCCCCGGGCCGAGGCGGCCTTGCGCCGCGCCATTGCGCTGCGGCCGGACTTCGCCGAAGCCTGGGGACGCCTGGCCGAGGCACTGACCCATGAGGAGACGCTCCCCGCCGACGCGGCGCGGATTTTCGAGACCGCCTGGCGGATGATGCCATCGCGCCTCGACTTCGCGTTCAATCTGACGGTCTTCTATGCCCGAACGGGAGCGACCGGCCGGGCGGAGGAGATGATCGCGAAGGTCCTCCTCCCCCGCCGCGACCGCCCCGATCTCGCGATGAAAGCGCGCGAGGCGGTGTTTCTCGGACGCTGGGAGGGGATCGAGCGCGACCTGGTGACACCCGGCAGGCTGGAAGACGCCGTGCCGCGTCTCGCGGACCTCCTCGCGCAGGCGCCGACCCCGGAGCGCCGCGAGGCCCTCCAGAAACGTCTCGATGAGATCCGCGAGGCGGTCGACTACAACGGGTTCGCCGGCCGCTACAACCGCGCGGTCGATTTTCTCAATGCCGGCAGGGACGACGAAGCGATCCGCCTGCTGGAGGAGCTGGTCGCGACGACGAAAAACCCGGGGCAGGCCGCGCAGGCGCGGGAGCTGCTCGACCGGGTGCTGGACGGGCCGCGGCGGCGGCCCTGATCCCCCCTACGCCGGCAGATCCTGCCGCGTCTCGATCTCCTGCTTCAGCCGGGCGAGCAGCGTCTCGACCGACATCTTGCCGAGATCGGCGCCGGAGCGCAGCCGGACGGCCACCTCGTGACTGTCGCGCTCGGCGTCGCCGATCACCAGGACGTAGGGGATCTTGCGCACCTGCGCGTTGCGGATCTTCTTCTGCATCCGCTCCGAGGAGAGATCGACCTCGACGCGCAGGCCGCCGGTGCCGGTCGGCACGTTGGCGCCGAAGATCTGCTCCTTCACCTGGAGCGCATAGTCGGCGTGGCGGTCGGCGATCGGCACGATCTGCACCTGCACCGGCGCGAGCCAGGTCGGGAAGTTGCCGCCGTAGTGCTCGAGGAGGAAGGCGACGAACCGCTCGTGCGAGCCGAGCGGCGCGCGGTGGATCACGTAGACCCCGTGCTCCGCGCCGTCCTCTCCGATGTAGCGCAGATCGAAGCGGTCGGTGGCCAGGAAGTCGAGCTGGTTGGTCGAGATCGCGTACTCGTTGCCCACCACGCTCTCGATGATGAAGTCGATCTTCGGCCCGTAGAACGCCGCGTCGCCTTCGCTCTCCTCGAACGGCAGGCCCGACTCCTCCATCGCCTGGCGCACGATCGCCATCGCCTGCAGCCACTTCTCGGGATCGTCCACGTACTTGTCGAGCTTGTTCAGATCAGGGAGCGAGAACCGCATGAAGAACTCCTTGATGTGGAACAGCTCGTAGTAGCGCGCGTGCAGGTTCATCACGCGGATGAACTCGTCCTTCGCCTGGTCGTTGCGCACGTAGATGTGCGCGTCGTTCTGGCAGAAGCCGCGCACCCGCATGAGGCCGGTCAGGACGCCGCTCGCCTCGTAGCGGTGGCAATGCCCGTACTCCGCGAGGCGCAGCGGCAGCTCGCGGTAGGAGCGCTTGGTGGAGGCGAAGACCAGGTGGTGGAACGGGCAGTTCATCGGCCGCAGGTAGTACTTCTGGCCGTCGATGTCGACCGGCGCGTACATGTCCTCCTTGTAATAAGGAAGGTGCCGCGACTTGTAGAACAGCTCCTCCTTGGCGAGCACCGGGGTCACCACCGGCACGTAGCCGTCGCGCCGCTCGAACTCGGTGGCGAGGCGCTCCAGCTCCTTGCGCAGGGTGGCGCCGTTGGGCAGCCACAGCGGCAGGCCGGGGCCGACCTCGTCGGCAAAGGTGAAGATCTCGAGGTCCTTGCCGAGCCGGCGGTGGTCGCGCAGCTTCGCCTCCTCGATCCGCTTGAGCTCGGCGTCGAGCTCCTCCTGGGTCTGGTAGGCGATGCCGTAGAGCCGCTGGAGCTGCGGGTTCTTCTCGTTGCCGCGCCAGTAGGCGCCGGCAACGTTGACCAGCTTGAAGGCGCCGATCTCGCCGGTGTGGGCGACGTGCGGGCCGCGGCAGAGGTCGAGGAACGGGCCGGTCTCATAGAGGCTGACCTCGCTCACCCCCTGCCCGTCGCCGTCGGCGACCAGACCCTCGTCGCCGCTCTCCTTGGCGACCGCGGTGGTCCCCTTCTCCTTGAGGAGCTGGAGCAGCTCGACCTTGTACTGCTGCTTCGCCTGGTCCATGGTGGCGATCGCGTCGTCCACGCCCACCATCTTGCGGACGAAGGGGAGCTTCGCCTTGCGCAGCTCCCGCATCTTGTTCTCGATCTGCGGGAGGTTCTCGACGCTCAGGCTCACCGGCAGGTCCACGTCATAGTAGAAGCCGTTGCGCGTCGTCGGCCCGACGCCGAACTTGGCCTCGGGCCAGATCTGCTGGATCGCCACCGCCATCAGATGCGCCGCGGAATGACGCATCAGCTCGAGCTTTGGATCAACTGCCTGCTTCCTTGCCATAGACTGGAACCCCTGGGAGGGAGAGTTTGCCGTTCGCGGGAGGGCGGCCGGTCCGCCCTTCGAAGCCGAAGCTGGATGATACCCCGGTTCGCCGGAGGGGAGGGAGCCCATGCACGAGACCCACATCATTCTGCGCCGCCCGTCGGGTGAGGAGCCGACCCGCGGCACGTCCTTCAGCGTCCCGACCCGCGGCGGCCCCTCGACCTCCAAATCGGTCCCTTCCGGCGCGACCCTCGCGGTGGACGCCCTCGACAAGAAGGACATGGCGGAGCTGACGCGCGATCCGGACGTCATGGCGGTGGCCCCGTCCGTCCCGATGCGGCTCATCGAGCCGGTCGGCGAGGACACCGCGGCCGAGCCCGCCGAGGAGGGGATCGCCTGGGGTGTCCAGGCCGTCGGGGCGGACACCTGCCCCTTCACCGGCGCCGGCATCGTGGTCGCCGTGCTCGACACCGGCATCGATCCGGCCCACTCGGCGTTCGCCGGGGTCGAGCTCGTCCAGAAGGACTTCACCGGCGAAGGGAACGAGGACGTCTCGGGGCACGGCACCCACTGCGCCGGCACCCTGTTCGGCCGGGCCACGGACGGCCTGCGGATCGGTGTCGCGCCGGGGGTGAAGAAGGCGCTGATCGGCAAGGTGATCGGCACCCGCGCCGGTTCGAGCGACCAGGTCGCGAGCGCCGTCTGGTGGGCGGTGGAGAACGGCGCCCACGTGATCTCCCTCTCCCTGGGGATCGACTTCCCGGGCCTGCAGAAGAGGCTCCAGGATCAGGGCTTCCCGCCCCAGCTCGCCACCTCGCGCGCCCTGGAGGGGTATCGGGCGAACGTCCGGCTCTTCCAGACCCTGGCCGACATGGTCCAGGCGCGCGGCGCGTTCCTCCAGACGACCCTGCTCATCGCCGCCGCCGGCAATGAGAGCAAACGGGACGTGCGGGCGGACTTCGAGATCGCGGTGGGACCGCCGGCGGTGGCGGACGGCTTCATCTCGGTCGCGGCGGTCGGCCCGGGCGAGCAGGGGTTCGTCGTCGCCCCCTTCTCCAATACCGGTGCGCAGCTCTCCGGCCCCGGCGTCGCCATCACCTCCGCCCGGCGCGGCGGCGGGCTGGTGGCGAAGAGCGGCACCAGCATGGCCACCCCGCACGTCGCCGGGGTCTGCGCCCTGTGGGCGGAGAAGATCAAGCGCAGCGGCCTGTTGAGCCAGCTTCAATTGAAGACGCGCCTGCTCGGCGCAGCGACGCCTGCGAGCCTCCAGCCGGGCTTCGATCCGATGGACGTGGGCCTCGGGCTGGCCCGGGCGCCGCAGGACTAGGCGGGAGAGAGGGCGAACGGACGGATCCGGCGGACCCGTCCGTTGCTCCGTGTACAGCTCAGCAGCTCAATAGTTGGTTTCGGCGCACTGCAAGGCCGCCTGGTCGTCCGACTCCAGCGTCTGGCCGGTGGTGCCGAAGTACGAGGCATACATCGTCGGCCGCGGCGTGGAGGTCAGCTCCGTGTGGTGGATGCCCAGGGCGTGGCCGACCTCATGGGTGGCGACGGCCTGCACGTCGTAGTCGGAGCCATTGGTGTTCCAGGTGTAGCGGGAATTGAACGAGACGTCGGTCTCGACGATCACCTGGCCGGCCTGCAGCACCAGCGCGGTGATGGCGAGGCAGGAGCCGGTGCAGCCGTTGCCGCGCGCCCACAGGAAGGTGTTGATGCCGTCGGTGGTGAAACCGGCGGTCGTGGTGCCGGCGTAGGTCACCACGTGGTCGGCGCTCGGGACGTTGGTCCAGGCGGTCAGCGCATTGGTCAGCGCCGTCTCTTTGCCCGCACCCTGGCCGGCCGTGTTGAGGCGCCAGGCGATGTTCTTGTTGTTCCAGTGGGCGAATCCGCCGGCTGCATTGCAGGCCACGGCGGCGCCGGCGCTGACGCGGCCGACGGTGGTGTTCTGGATCATGCGGAAGGCGTGCGACGGCAGGGCCGAAGCGACCAGGCCGGCCACGGCGACGGCGGCGATCATCGTCTTACGGTTCATTTCAGTTCACCCCCCCGCGGACGAGACCACGGATCGACTGGAGCATGGCGTTGAACGGAAAACCCTCGACTCCACCCGGCGCATCGACGTAGCCGAGGCGATCCGGAATCAGCGGATGCCGGTTCGCCTGGCTGACGGCGCGCAGGCCGTCCTTGCCGATCACCAGGTCATAAGCACCCTGGCACAGGTCGCGCACGGTCTGCGCCCGCTTGCCGGGGAGGCTCTCCTCATTGAGGAACAGCAGGTACGACTTGCCCGGGAGGAGCTCGGCACCGCCGAGGATCAGCGTCGTCACCTCGCCGACCCGGCCGCCCATCAAGGTGACGGTGACCTCGTCGCCCACGTTGCCCTTGAGCACGTCGTTCACCGCGATGCGCACGTCGGTGAGGATGAAGGAGCGGTCCTTGTTCCAATAGGACCGGACATCGGACACCTGCCCGACGACGATCGCCTGATTGGCGGCCACCAGCTCTTCCACGCCCATCCGGCGCAGAGTGGTCGCATCCGCCGGAGCGGCGAGGCTCGCGGCAAGGGCGAGGACCGCCATGCCGCCCAGGACTCTTCTCATGTGAAGCATCTAGAAACCCCCTTTTGAGGAACGAAAAGCCGGGGAGTCCCCCTCCCCGGCGGTGGCTCAGCCGATCAATACCGGCTCTCGGCGCACTGCAGAGCCGACCGGTCGTCGGTCTCGAGGGTCCGGCCGGTGGTGCCGAAGTACGAGGCGTACATCGTCGGCCGCGGCGTCGAGGTCAGCTCGGTGTGGTGGATGCCCAGGGAGTGGCCGATCTCGTGGGCCATGACGGCCTCGGTGTCATAGTCGGCGCCGTTGGTGTTCCAGGTGTAGCTCGGGTTGAACGCGATGTCCGACTCGGTGATCACCTGCCCGGAGGACAGGACGAGCGCGGTGATCGCCAGGCAGGAGCCCGTGCAGCCGGTTCCGGTCGCCCACAGGACGGTGTTGGTGCCGTTCGTCGACCAGCCGGTGGTGGTGGTCCCGCCATAGGTCAGCACGTGGTCGGCGCTGGTCACGTTGGTCCACGCCGTGAGCGCGTTGGAGAGAGCGGTGCTCTTGCCCGAGCCCTGGCCCGACGTGTTGAGGCGCCAGGTGATGTTCTTGTTGTTCCAGTGGGTGAAGCCGCCCGCGTTGGTGCAGGTCACGGCGGCGCCCGCGCTGACGCGGCCGACGGTGGTGTTCTGGATCATGCGATAGGCGTGCGAGGGCAGGGCGGAGGCGATCAGGCCGGCCGCCGCGACGGCGGCAATCATCGTCTTGCGGTTCATTTCACTTCACCTCTCCACGGATCGACTGGATCATGGCGTTGAACGGAATGCCCTCGACACCACCCGGCGCATCGACGTAGCCGAGGTGATCCGGGATCAGCGGATGACGGTTCGCCTGGCTGACGGCGCGCAGGCCGTCCTTGCCGATCACCAGGTCATAGGCGCCCTGGCACAGGTCGCGAACGGTCACGGCCTGCTTGCCGGGAAGCCTCTCCTCATTGAGGAACAGCAGATACGACTTGCCCGGGAGCAGCTCGGCGCCACCGAGGATCAGCGTCGTCACCTCGCCGACCCGGCCGCCCATCACGGTCACCGTGACCTCGTCCGCCACGTTCCCCTTGAGCACGTCGTTCACCGCGATGCGAACGTCGGTCAGGATGAAGGAACGGTCCTTGTTCCAGTAAGAACGGACGTCGGACACCTGGCCGACGACGATGGCCTGGTTGCCGGCCACCAGCTCTTCCAGGCTCATACGCCGCAGGGTCGTCGCGCTCGCCGGAGCGGCGAGCGTCGCGGCGATGGCGAGCGCCATCATGCCGCCCAACACTCTCCTCACTCGATGCATTGGAATCCCCTTTCAAAAAAGACGGTTTTTCGATTCGGCGGTCACTCAATTGGCCAACTTGTGGACATGACCGCTCTACTCATACAGGGTGCTTGGCGGGGTCAAAACGGGACAAAGATCTCGAAGTTTTTCCGGCGGCTTTCCGGCGACCGGATCGTCCCTTTTCGAGGACAGATCCGATCCCGAGGCCGGACGGCTTCGCCACCCCGGCCGCGCCGCACGAGGGAGCCGACTGGCACGGCCCCTGCTTGCTCGGTGGATGCGCACGATGGATCTCTTATCGATTGCCTTTGCCCTAGGAGGTGTCTTGTGACCCACCCGGATCCCATGCCCACGGACGGTCCCTGGAGTCTCACCCGGCGTCTGCTGTTCCGCTTCGCCTTCGCGTACCTGCTGCTCTACAACCTGCCGTTTCCCTTGGACATCATCCCGGGCCTCGACGCGGTCAGCGGACCCTACGGCAAGATCTGGGACTTTGTCGTGCCCCAGGTCGCGGACGACGTCTTTGGTGTCTACGCCACGAACACGCCCAACGGCAGCGGAGACACCACGTTCGACTACGTCCAGGCGTTCACCTTTCTGGTGCTGGCCCTGGTGGCGACCGCGGCCTGGAGCTTCCTCGACCGGCGGCGGCCCCACTACCGCCGCCTCTGGGATTGGCTGCACGTCTACGTCCGCTTCGTGCTGTGCGCCACGATGCTCGGGTACGGTTTCGCCAAAGCCGTCCCGACCCAGTTCTCGCCTCCATCGCTCGACCGCCTGGTGCAGCCGTTCGGGGACGCCTCGCCGATGGGGCTGCTGTGGACCTTCATGGGTGCGTCGGCCGCCTACACCATCTTCGCGGGTCTCGGGGAGATGGTGGGTGGGTTCCTCCTCCTCGCCCGCCGCACCACGCTGCTGGGAGCGATCGTCTCCGGCGGCGTCCTGGTCAACGTCGTGATGCTGAACTTTTGCTACGACGTGCCGGTCAAGCTGTACTCCTCCCACCTGCTCGCCATGGCGATCTTCCTGATGCTCCCGGACCTGGGGCGATTGACGAATCTTCTGGTGCTCAACCGCCGGGCCGAGCCGGCGCCGCTGCGCCCCCTGTTCCGCCACCGCCGGTTGCACATCGGCGCGCTGGTAGCCCGCACCGTCTTCGTCTTCGGTCTCTCCGGACTTTTCATCTTCCAGGAGTGGCAGACGATCCACCAATATGGCCGCCTCGCTCCCAAATCGCCACTCCATGGCATCTGGCGCGTCGACGAGTTCGTCCTCGACGGCCAATCGCACCCTCCCCTGCTGACCGATGAGGTCCGCTGGCGCCGCCTGATCGTCAACCGGCCCTACCAGGCCGTGCTCCAGTCAATGGACGGCACGCGCAAAAGGCATGGGCTCGAGCTCGCCGAAGCCAAGAAGACCATCACCCTCACAAAATTCGACGACCTCAAGTGGAGCGCCAAGCTCAGCTACCGGCGGCCCACACCCAAGCTCCTGACCCTCTCCGGAACGCTCGACGGCCACAAATTCCAGGCGCGGCTCAGCCGCGAGGACGAATCCCAGTTCCTGTTGACCAGCCGTGGCTTCCACTGGATCAACGAATATCCATACAATCGCTGACAATAGATCAGCCACGCGGAATTCTTGATCACCCGCCTTCACGGCGGGTTTGATTTTTGGTTGCACCTTCAGTATTCTCCTTTCGCAGTTGGCAAACGCCCTGCCAACACCGGCCGGCCGATCGAGCAGCGAGAACGCAATATTTTCCGCGGGTGTCTTTGTTTTTTTCCTTTGCAGGACTGTCCGGGGAGGCCCCACTGGGTGGCCTTTCGCCAAACCATCTTTATCATGAGAGGGAAACCATGAGAAAGCACGAAAAGAAGCTGTCCCTGTCCCGTGAGACCCTGATGTGCCTGACCCAGCCCGAGCTCAAAAAGGCGGGAGGCGGAGCCTGGTCGGACGACAGCGTCTGCCCCACCACCGCTCCTTCGGATTGCAAGCCCTGCAATTGACCGGCTGAGCGGGCGCTCCGCGTCCGGCACAAGGATGCCTCTTCAGGCTCCCCTTGTGCCGGCAGGCTTCCCTGGGGGTTTGAGGTACCATTCTCCTCCCAAGGGGAAGCCCCACGTGAGCATTGCGGATCGACTCTCATCTCTGAGCCCCCAGAAACGCGAGCTTCTGGAGTTGTTGCGGCGTAAGAGCGCCGCAGCCCGGACGGCTGTGCCGGCCGGCTTGCCGCCCATCCCCCGCCGGCCGCCGGGAGAGTCCTGGCCGCTCGCGCTCGACCAGGAGCGCCTCTGGTTCCTCTTCCGGCTCGATCCATCCGACGCCTCGTACAACCTGCCGACGTTCACCCGCCTCGGCGGCCGGCTGAACGTCGGCGCCCTGGGGCGTGCCCTGGAGGCGATCGTCCACCGCCACGAGGCATGGCGCACCCGCTTTCCCGAGGTCGACGGCCGGCCGGTGCAGGTGGTCGAGCCGCCCGCGCCGGTGCTGCTGCCGGTGGTGGACCTCTCCGGTCTTCCGACGCCCGCCATGGAACGCGAAACGGAGCGCCGGCGCCTCGCGGTGAGCGCTTCGGCCTTCGATCTCACCGAAGGTCCGCTCCTGCGCCTCCTCCTCCTGCGCCTCGGGCCGGAGCTCTACGAGCTCGCCGTGGTGGTCCACCACATCGTGACGGACTGGTTCTCGTTCATCGTCTTCTGGGGCGAGCTCGAGACGCTCTACGTCGCGGCGCTGGAAGGCCGGCCGGCCGCGCTGCCGGAGCTCGCGGTGCAGTACGCGGATTTCGCCGTCTGGCAGCGCGAGCAGCTCGGTGGCGCGGCGCTCGCACCGCATCTCGCCTACTGGAAGGAGCACCTGAAGGACGCCCCCCCGGCCCTGGAGCTGCCCACCGACCGGCCGCGGCCGACGCATGCGACGACGCGCGGCCACCGCATCCCCCTGGTGCTCTCCCGCACCGCTTCCGAGGCCCTCAAGGCGCTGGCCCAGCGCGAACGGGCGACTCCGTTCATGCTGATGCTCGCTCTGTTCCAGACGCTGCTCTCCCGCTGGTCCGGCCAGGACCGGGTGCTGGTCGCCGCGCCGAACGCCAACCGCCACCGCGAAGAGCTGCAGCAGCTCCTCGGCTTCTTCCTCACCCAGCTCGTGTTCGCGACCGATCTTGGGGGAGACCCGGCGTTTCGCGAGCTGCTGGGCCGGGTGCGCCAGGTGGCGCTCGCCGCCTATGCGCACCAGGACCTCCCCTTCGGCCTGCTGGTCGAGGCGCTGCAGCCGGAGCGCGACACGAGCCGTCCGCCGATCGCCCAGGTGGACCTGCTGGTGCTCGGCGGCGGTGCAGAGGGGGCGCCGTTCGGCGGCCTGACCACCGCCTCGATCGACGTGGACGCCGGCACCGCGGCCTTCGAGCTGACCCTGGCGCTCTGGGATCTTCCGGCCGGCTTCTCCGGATATCTGGAGCACAACGCGGACCTGTTCGATCCCACCACCGGCGGCCGCCTCGCCGCCGGTTTCCTCGCCCTCGCCCACGCCGTTCTCGCCCAGGTGGAGCGCCCGCTCTCCGCGCTCCCCGTGGCGAGCGAGGCGGCGGCGCACCAGGTGCGCTGCGAGTGGAACGACACCCGGATTTCCGGAGTCGGCGGGACCCCCGGAGGTTTCCTCCACACCCGCTTTTTCGCCCGGGCCGCGGAGAACCCCGTAGCGCTCGCCGTGATCGACGGCCCCCACCGCCACACCTACGGCGAGCTGGCCGCGCGCGCCACCGCGCTCGCCGAGCAGCTGCGCGCCCTCGGCATCGGCCCGGAAGATCGCGTCGCCGTGTGCCGGCCGCGCTCGGTGGAGCTGGTGGTGGCGCTGCTGGGGGTGTTGGCGGCCGGGGCGGCCTACGTGCCGCTGGAGCCGGCATGGCCGCGGGAGCGGAGGGAGGGGATTGTGGCGGATGCGGGGGCGGTGGTGGTTCTGGGGGAAGGGGGAAAGGACCTTCAGGACAACCAGGACGACAGGGACAGAAGAGATCCGTCGTTGTTGTCCTTGGCGACCTTGTCGTCCTTGGCCTCGCCTCAGAACCTCGCCTACCTCATCTACACCTCCGGCTCCACCGGACGCCCGAAGGCCGTCGGCATCACCCACCGGAACGCCGCGGCGTTCGTCTCCTGGGCCGTGGAGGCCTTCCCGGAGCTGGGCGGCGGCGTGCTGGCCTCCACCTCGGTGGGCTTCGACCTGTCGATCTTCGAGAT
>DIHE01000105.1 GCA_002420005.1 Holophagales bacterium UBA5704
CGCAGCAGCATGTAGTAGTTCCAGAGGCGCCGGCCCATCGCGGAGCTGTACGTGGTCTCGATCTCCACGTGGATCAGGAGAGGGATCTCCTCTCCCTCCACCGGCACTTCGGCGACGAGGTCCATCTCCCGGCGATCGCCGGAGGGCTGGTCGGTGAAGGCTTCTTTGTCGAGGAAAGTGGCCTGCGCCGCCCGCAGCTGGCCGGCCGCACGCGGATCGACGAGGCGCAGAAAGTCGGCGAAATACAGCTTCAGCAGGCTCTTGGCGAGCTGGTCGTGAGAGGTCAAGGCGTCCTCCGTAAGGTGGCGCGGCCCAGCCGCGCAGCCCACCTGATGGGGGGCCGGCCTTAGAAAGTCGGAAAACGCACCTCGATTCTTACACTTCTCGGAAAAGTTCCGCGAAGAATCTTGGACCCGGCGTCCTCTGCGCCGTGGCGCAGGTCCTCCACGCCGCGGCGCACGTCATCTTTTCCTGGCTGCGCCCACCTGCGCCGGGGCGTGAGCTACCCGCGCCGGGGCGTGGATTCCTCGCGCCGCGGCGCAGGTCTTGCGCGCCGCGGCGCAAGTCGCCTTGTACCGCCAGTGCCCACCTGCGCCGCGGCGTGGGTCCTCTGCGCCATGGCGTGGGTTCTTCGCGCCGTGGCGTGAGCAGCCTGCGCCGCGGCGTGAGCCCTCGGGGTTTCGGCGGGAACCGGCTTGGCTACGGCGCGGGTGCCTTGCGCCGGGCACCGCGGGGGCCGCTACCGCGGCGTCTCGAGCTCCGCCAGGGCCGCCTGCAAGGCGGAGACGAGCGCGCGCTCCCCGGCTTCCAGGGAGATGTCCCGCTCCGGCTGGTCCGCCGGCCAATCGGCGAGCACGGCTTCGACGGCGGAGCGCGGCGACCAGGGCTGGCCGCGGAGGACCTTCAGGTCGGCCAGCAGGAGCTTGCGGGTGGCCCGGGGCAGGCCCTCGGGGAAGACGAAGCCCAGGATCGCCTCGTCGTCGTCGAGCCAGTCGCGCAGCCGGAGCCACCCGGCCCGGCGCTGCCGCAGGAGTGGGAGGCCGGTGGCATCGAAAAGGCCGAAGGCGCGCGGCAGCGGCTCCTCCGGGCGGACGCCCCGCAGGCGGGCCAGCTCCGGGGACCCGGCCTGCTCCCGGAACCAGTCGAAGGCCGCATGGCGCTCCCCCAGCCGGGGCTCGGCGAACGCTTCGATGAAATCCTCTGAGCCGCTGTGACAGCCCCCTGCGCTCCCTCTCACCTTCGACCGCGACGCCCTCGCCGGACGGGAGCCCGGGCACGCCACCGTCAAGCTGCTCGGCCGGCGCGGCGAGGTGCCGGCCCGGCCGGTGGTCTTGCGGTGAGCGCTCCCGGGGCATCCGCTCAGAACGTGTGCTTGGCGAGGAGGTATCCGATCGTCGCCTTGTAGGCCGGGTCGCGGTACCAGCCGCTCAAGTAGCTCGCCGTCGCCTGCGCGGGGCCGACCAGGGTGATCGGGGGCAGGACGTAGCTGTAGGGGTCGAACTGGATGTCGTCGAACGACACGTCCTCGTAGGCGAGGCCGGCCGTCACGTCCCAACTGCCGGTGACCTGGTAGGTGCCCTTGAGATTCAGGGCGAGCCGCTTGTTGTTGCCGTAGTCCCGGATGTTGATGAGGGTCGTCGGCAGCACCGTGGCACCGGCGAGACCGTTGAAGTCCACCGCGCCCTTGCTGCGGTTCCACGACGCGGCACAGGTGACCAGCAGGCGCTCCTGCGCCGGCCAGTCGAAGCCGAGACCGAAGGCCTCGAACTTGTCCTCGATGCCGGTGAAAACCTTGTAGTTGACGGCGCCCGTCGTGCTGTTACGGCTGACCAGCCGCGCATCGGTGGTGGATTTCTCCAGGTCGACGTACGCCTTGAGGCGGAAACCGTCCTGCGGGCCGAGCACCGAGCTCAGGTAGATCTCGTTGCGATCGTCCGCGGTGCGGCCGGAGGGCGAGTCGTCATACTTGCTCTTCTTGAAATAGTACTCGGCGCTCAGATCGACCGTCGCGGTCGGCGTGAAGTCGAGGCCAGCCTTGTAGACCATGCGGTCCATGTTCGCGGTGTCGAAGCTCCACACCGTGTTCGGCAACGCCACGGCCAGGAAATTGGAGCGCCGCTCGATGCGCTGGACCTTGAGGCTGGCCACCAGCGTTTCCAGGGCCGTGTTGCGCCACTCGAGCGAATAGCGGCGCTCTTTGGTCGCATCGGAGTCAGGATGGAATTCCCGATCCGTCTTGACCTGATCGTAGCCGCCGCTGATCCGGTTCGTCCGGCCCGGGCGCCAGGCCAGCTCGGCGCCATAGTTGCGCCGCTCGAAGCCGAACGGCTCGTTTTCGCACACGCGCGGTCCCGTCGAGGTGCCGACCGGACCGGTGCCCCCGACGACGCCGATGCAGCCGAGGCTGTTGGTCGCCGTGTTGAAGCCCGAGAACAACACGTCGGTCGACTTGTTCTCCCGCTTGAGGTCGTAGGCGTAGAGACGGACGTCGAAACCCTCCACCGGCATCGCCGACCAAGTCAGCGCCCAGGTGTCGTAATCGACCTTGCCGTTGAACACCGCCGACGAGGTGAGGAAGCGGTCGGTCGACCGGGCCGTCGCGCTGCCGATGAGCTGCGAGGTTCCCAGCGTCACGTCGCTGGTCGTCTCACTCTGCGTGTAGCGCAGGGCGAGGCTCGAATGCAGCGGCAGCTTGACGAGACCGTTCAGGCTCCAGCGCTTGAGCTGGTTGTCGGACGGCAGGTAGCTGGTGTCGATCCCGAGGTTCGCCCCGGTCAGGGTGTCGTTTCCGAAGTAACCGTTCGTCCAGTGCAGGATCTCGGCGTCGTTCTCGAACTTGCTGTCGAGGTAGGAAAGGGCGAAATGCCCCTTGGTGGACGAGTAGCCGGTCTCGAAGGACAGATTCCGCGTGGAGTAGTCCACCGGCACCGCCAGGTCGACGAACCCGTTGCTCGAGCCAGTCCCTTGGGCGTAGGCCTGCAGCTTGTTGCCGTCGAAGGAGATCTCCCCGACGTCGGCGCGCACGTAGAAGGGCGAGCTCAGCGACAGCTCGAACAGGGCGCCGTCGTTGCGGCGCTTGTAGGCGAGGTCGTACACGTTCCACCGCGACGGGTCGAGGCTCGGCAGGACGGCTGTCTGGTTGAGCGTGCCGGCGCCGGCATAGGGGGTCCGGGCGTCGGTGGTGAAGAAGTGCTGCATGCTGTCGCTCCACAGCGCGTACTTGAAGGCGCCGTAGGAACCGCCACGCAGGTCGAGGAACATGTCCTTGCGACCGAGGTTCTCGCCGTAGAGGTCGAGGTAGTGAGACGTGCCGCGGCCGGTCAGGTCGAAGGCCGAGAGCACGCCGCTCGTCAGGTCGCGGTACTCCCGCATCTTGCCTTCGTCCACGGTGTCTTTGGTGTCGACGGCCTGGCCGCCGAGGGTGACCGAGCCGGTGAAGGTGAAGTCGCCGTCGGCGGCGAACGCCGCCGGAAGGGCGAAGAGGAGGCAGACGATCAGGGCGGCTGAAATCTTCCGTTCCATGGTGTCCATGACGTTCCCCTCAGCGCAGCAGGAATTGTCCACGCGACGCCGGAGCGTTGCTGCCGTGGATCATCTGGTGACAGTTGACGCAGGAGCGGGCGTCGAAGCGGGTCGCCCGGTCCTGGTTGGCACCACCGATTCCGAAGCTGGAGCCGTACGCGAGCTGGCCGTGGCCGCTGCCATGGCAATCCTGGCAGAGCTGCGGCACTTTCACCGTCAGCAGCTTGGGGACGTTGGAGCCATGCGAGTTGTGGCAGGACAGGCAGTTCTCTTCCACCGGCAGATGCGCCCACACGACGGGACCCCGCTTGTCGGCGTGGCAATTCGTGCAGAGCTGGTTCACCGACTCGTTCTTGACCATCGCCGGCGACAGCGCTCCATGCGGGTTGTGGCAGTCGGCACAGGCCACCTTGCCTTCGATGATCGGGTGGTGCGAGGTCTTGTTGAGCTGTGCCCGGATCGTCTTGTGGCACTGGCCGCAGGTGTCGTACTGAAGCTTGCGCTGCGTGGTCAGATACGGCTGGGTGGACGGGTCGCCCCGCTTGCCGTGGATGCTGTGGCAATCCGCGCAGGCGACGTCATTTTTCTTGTGTTTGCCGGAGTCCCAGAAGGCCAGCTGGCGGTTGCCTTCGTGGCAGGACAGGCAGACCGCGCTCTTCTCGGCGGCGGTCATCCCCCGGTCGAACAGGTGGGCCGGCTTGGCGGCCGTCGGGTCTTCCAGGTGAGCGGCGACATCGCCATGGCACGACCGGCACAGGTCTGTGGTGGCGTCGAGCTTCGCCCCATGCTTGGTCGGCGCGATGCTACGGACGGCTTCTTCGTGGCAGTCCGCACACACCGGCTGCCCGCCCCCTTGCGCGCCGGCGGCTGCCACCGGCAGCAGCGCCAGGGCGCCGAAAGCGCTCGCGATCCCGGCAACCCAGAACCATCGGTGGCGCATTCCTCTCTCCTTTCCTCAGGTGAACCAGAAGTCTTGCAACGATCGACGATCGTAGAGCCTTCACGGAGCCGGTGGGAGCGATGGGCTGTTCCTGCGCAGGGCTCGGTGGGCTTCCACGAGATGTAGCGAAGCTATCCCGCATCTTTCCACCGAGACGCCCACCGGAAAGGCAGAAGCCCCGGACGCACCGAGGTGGCGGCTCCCCCACCCGGGTGGGCGGGAGTGCAGCGCCCTCGGTCTCCAGGGCCGTCGGCCGGTCGGAGAGACGATGTCAGCCGGTGTTCCTATCCCTGCAGGCTCAGCCCCAGCGCCTTCTCCCCGAGAGCGCCGAGCGCCTCCTGCAGCTTCCCCTGCTCCACCTGCTCGGATGCCGCGAGCAGGCGAGAGCCGAAGACGAACAGCTCCGTCGGGCTCATCGCCTCGCGGCCTCCCGGCGGTGGGGGCGGCGGCGGCCAGCCCTTGGGCCAACGCGGCCAGCGCGGGCAGATCTCGTCGAGATCGGCGACGGCGCCGAGCGCCTTGCGCACCGACCGCTCCTCGGCCTTGCCGCCGAGCAGCGAGCCGATCCGGTCGAGCGTGAAGATCTCGTGGATGTGCGCATCCGCCAGGGCGAGCGCGTAGAGCTCCTTGGGCGGCAACGGCTGCGGATTGAGCGCCACCGCCCGCCAGGGTTCCGGATGCGGGCCGTTGACGAGATCGGCCAGGACCCTGCGGCCCAGATCACCGCGGCCGAACCGGGGATCGTCGTAGAACGAAGGGCCGAAGATGCTGGCGAGAAGCTGCGAGACGGCACGGGCGGAGAGTTGAAGAGCCATACGGGGACCTCCTGGCGGCTCCCGGCGAACAGCCGCGGGAGCCTTCGTCCCCTACAGGCGTTTCTCCCAGCCCATTCGTTACCACGGCGAACCGTCCCTCCCTCCGTGCAGGCGGCGCCCCACCGGGGCTGCCGCCGCCCGCCCCTCCGCCCACCTCCCCGGGTAGCCCCGCCCCCACCCCCTGCGGTCGGGAATTCCCCCCACGCCGGAGAGGCCCCCACCGCCCGCGGGGACGTGGCATCCGAAGACTCCACCTGCTCAAATCCCGTCGATTTGACATGGGACGACGAGACGCGACATGGCTGTGACTCTTGCCCTCTTTGCCGCCGGGATCCTGATGGGCCTGGCCGGCGCCTGTATGTGGGCCTGGGGGGTCCACACGGGACAGCTGCGCGATCTCGAGGCGACCAAGCAACAACTCTTCTGGCCGGATCTGGCGCCGGATCTGAAGGATGAAGGACACGCAGAGGAGAAGACATGACGACGATGGACTCCGGGATCGCCGACCGCACGATCAGCCGGCGACGTCTGCTTTCACTGACCAGCTTCCTCGGCCTGCTCGGTGCGAGCGGCGTCGTGGTCTGGTCGAACCTGCTCTTTTTCAAGCCACGGGTGACCTACGGCGAGCCGTCGCGCTTCCGCATCGGCGCCCCCGATGCGTTCCCCCTGGGCACCCGACTCCCGCTCGGGCGCCAGCGGGTGACCATCGTGCGCAATGAGAACGGTCTCGCGGCCATCTCGAACACCTGCACCCATCTGGGCTGCGTGGTCGCGACGAACGAGATCGGCTTTGCCTGCCCGTGCCACGGCAGCCGCTTCGACCCTGACGGGACGGTCCTCGGCGGACCTGCGCCGCGCCCCCTCCCCTGGTATCAACTGAGCCTCTCCCCCAGCGGCGAGATCGAGGTGGACACCTCGGCCGAAGTGGCGCAGGGGAGCTACCTGAAGGTCTGAGGGAGACGCTTCATGAGCCGCGATCCAGGACTCCTCGCCAACCTGCGCGACCTGCCCAAGAACGTCTGGCGGTCGCTGTTCCGCAACCCGCTGCCGTCCTCCGACCTGGGGCGGTCGCAGACCTCGTTCGCCAACTTCTTCCTGCACATCCACCCGGTCAAGACCCATGTGCATTCGCTGCGGCCCACCTACACCTTCGGGCTGGGAGTGATCGCGTTCAGCCTGTTCATCATCCTGGCGGCGTCCGGCATTCTGCTGATGTTCTACTACGTGCCGTCGGTCGAGCAGGCGCACGACCGGATGCTCGACCTCTCGGGCACGGTGGCCTTCGGTGTCCTCTTGCGCAACATGCACCGCTGGGCGGCGCATGGGATGGTCGCCATCGTGCTCCTGCACATGGCCCGGGTCTTCTTCACCGGCAGCTACAAGGCGCCGCGCGAATTCAACTGGGTGATCGGCATCGTCCTGCTGCTCCTCACGTTCTTCGCCTCGTTCACCGGCTACCTGCTGCCGTGGGACCAGCTCGCCTACTGGGCGATCACGGTGGGAACGGCGATCGCCGCCTACGCGCCGGGGGTCGGCGAGCTGATGCGCTTCGTGCTGCTGGGAGACCGGATCGTCGGCCAGGAGGCGCTGATCCGCTTCTACGTGCTGCACGTCGCCGTGCTGCCGGCGATCATCACCATCCTCGTCGGCGTCCACTTCTGGCGCATCCGCAAGGACGGCGGGCTGTCGCGCCCGGCGAGCGCCGACCTGCCGGAGGCGCAACCCGCGTTCCCCGAGGCGGTCGAAGGCAAGCTCGAAGGTCTCGCGGCACGCTCCAAGCTCCAGAAGAAGAAGAGCTTCGGCGTCCTCGGCATGGTGCGGGGACCGTTCAACAAGGTGGGCAATACGCCGGACAACACGGTGTACTCGTGGCCCCACCTGTTCGCCGCCGAGCTGTTCTGTTTCGCGCTCACCGTGCTCGTCATCCTGGTGGTGGCGATGGTGTTCAATGCGCCGCTCGAAGCACCGGCGGATCCCACGCATCCACCCAACCCGTCGAAGGCGCCCTGGTACTTCCTGGGCCTCCAGGAGATGGTGTCCTACTCGGCGTTCTGGGGCGGCGTCGGCATCCCGACCCTGTTCGTCCTCGGTCTCCTGCTGGTGCCGTACCTCGACCGCGGCAACAAAGGGGTCGGCGAGTGGTTCTCGCGCCACCGCCTGCTCGCCAACACGCTGTTCGTGCTGTTCCTTCTCGTCAACCTGGTGTTGATCGTCATCGGCACCTTCTTCCGCGGTCCGAACTGGAGCCTGGTGACCCCCTGGTAGGGGCCGCCAAGGAAGGTTGAGACCATGCGTACCGCTCTCGCAACGCTGTCCATCATCGTCCTGGCCCTGCACGGCTTCATCTACTACGAGCAGCTCTCCGCCCGCTGGCAGGACCATCAGAGCCAATATTTCCGCGAGGCCGCGGAGCAGTCGGACAATGCGGCCGTGCGCGCCGCGCTGGCCGACCGCAAGCCGCAGATCGAGCAGGTCATCGTGCGCAGCTTCGGCCAGCCGCGCGTCGACCGCTGCATGACCTGCCACATCGCGGTGGACGATCCCCGGTTCGTCAAGGCGGATCAACCGCTGCGCACGCATCCGGCGATCAAAGGTCACAAATTCGAGACCTTCGGCTGCACCATCTGCCACGACGGGCAGGGCCGGGCGGTCGATGCCGAGCACGCACACACCGGCGGCCATGACTGGCCGTGGCCGCTGCTCGCGCCCGAGCTGATCGAGGCGAACTGCGTGCAATGCCACACCGAGCCCGATTGGCCGTATGCGCCGCGGGTGGCGGCGGGACGGCGCCTGTTCTTCCAGCGCGCCTGCTACACCTGCCACACCATCGCCGGTCTGTCCTACGGTTCGGTCGGTCCCGAGCTCACCGAGGTGGGCCACAAGCGCCGGGCTTCGTACATCCGCGAAAAGATCGAGAATCCGCGCGCCTCCAATCCGACCTCGACGATGCCGCGGCAGGATCTCCAGCCGGAAGAGGTCCTGGCGCTCACCGCGTTCCTCAAGTCCCAGCAGGCCTCGAACGTCGCCCGCGCGCCGCTCACCTCGTTCGTGTCGGCGCAGCAGCAGAGGCCGGAGTGGCTGCCGCTCGCACAGATCGTCGGCCCGGCGCTCGCCACGTCGGTCGAGCCGATGCCGCCGGTCGAACGCGGCGCAGCTCTCTTGCCGCAGGTCGGCTGCCTCTCCTGCCACCGCCTCGACACCCGGGACGGCCGGGTGGCCCCCGACCTCGACTTCACCGCCGTCCAGCGCGACCGCGAATGGCTGATGGTCCATTTCAACGACCCCAAGAAAGTCGTGCCGGGCTCGCTGATGCCTCCCTATCCGCTGCCGGACGAGGTGTTCGACTCCCTCTCCCAGTACCTGTTGTCGCGGCCCCTGCCGGCCCTGCCGGCAACTCCGGCCGAGCAGTACGCGCTGCTGTGCGCACGCTGCCACGGCGACAAGGGAAAAGGAGACGGCTTGATCGGCCCCTATCTCGATCCGCGCCCGCGGGATCTGACCAAAGGCGCGTTCATGAAGACCAAGAGCCGGGAGCGTCTCATCGCCAGCCTCACCGACGGCGTCCCGGGAACCAGCATGGCACCTTGGGGCAAGGTCCTCGGACCCGAACGGACGGCGGCGTTGATCGACTACGTGCTCGGCACCTTCCCGAAGGGGAGCGCCCGCGAGCCCAAGGGGCGCAAGGTCCCGGCGGCCAACCCGGTGCCCTATGCGCCGGTGAGCGTGGCGCGCGGCGAGGCGATCTTCCTCGACCGCTGCTGGGGCTGCCACGGCAAGAAGGCGGACGGCCACGGACCCAACGCCGAAGACATCGTGCCGCGCCCGCGCAACCTGCGCAACACGCCGTTCCTCCGCTCGGTGACCTATGCCCGGCTGCACGAGAGCATCAAGTACGGCGTGCAGGGGACCGCCATGCCGGCGGCCGGCTTCGACTTCGCCCTCTCCGATCAGCAGATCGGTGACCTGATCAACTTCATCTACAGCCTGAACGGGCTCGGCGCACCGGCGCCGCAGACCGCGCAGCTCCTTCCGACCGCGAGGTGAACATGTCCATTGCATCGACCGCCAACCCTCCCCGGGTGGGAGCCGCCGTGGAACCGGCGGCGCACGAGGACCGGACAGCCTTTTCGTTCCTCCTCGTGGCGGGCCTTTTCTTCGTCGTCTCCGGCCTGGTGGCGATCATCATCGCCGCCAAGCTGCAGATGCCCACGCTGCTCGGCAACGTTTCGTGGCTGACCTACGGCCGGCTGCGTCCGATCCACACCAACGGCATGCTGTTCGGCTGGCTGCTCGCGGCGGACATGGGGCTCTGCTACTACCTGGTGCCGCGCCTGTGCGGCGTCAAGCTGTGGAGTGAGAAGCTCGGCCTCGCGACCCTCGCCCTGTGGATCGTGATCATTCTGGGAGCCGTGGTGACGCTCGCCATGGGCATGAACCAGGGCCTCGAGTACGCCGAGCTGCCGCTGTGGCTGGACGTCCTCGTCACCCTCGCCTGGGTGATGTTCGGGGTCAACATCTTCGGCACGATCGCGACGCGCAAGTACACCCAGATGTACGTCTCGCTGTGGTACATCATGGCGGCGATCCTGTGGACGGCGTTCGTCTACATCGTGGGCAACTTCGGCACGCTGTTCACCTCCGGGGTCAACCAGGCGAACCTCAACTGGTTCTACGTGCACAACGCGGTGGGCCTGATCTTCACCCCGCTCGGCCTGGCGCTCGGCTACTACTACATCCCGAAGGCGGCCGAGACGCCGCTCTACTCGCACCGGCTGTCGATGATCGGCTTCTGGTCGCTCGCCTTCGTGTACGTCTGGACCGGCGCCCACCACATGCTGCACGGGCCGATCAGCCAGTGGCTGCAGACGGTCGCGATCCTCTTCTCGGTGATGCTGATGATCCCGGTGTGGACCCTGGTCTGGAACTTCCTCGCCACGATGAAAGGGCAGTGGCACCAGCTCCAGGACAACGTACCGATCAAGTTCCTGATGGCCGGTACGGTGTTCTATCTGCTCACCTGCTTCCAGGGCCCGATGCACAGCCTGCGCACCGTCAACGCCATCGTCTCCAAGACCGACTGGATCGTCGGCCACGCGCACATGGCGGTGCTCGGTGCCTTCTCGTTCTTCGCCGTCGCCGGCGCCTACTACTCCGTCCCGCGCATGCTGGGGACGCGGCTCCACTCGCAGAAGATGGCGAACGCCTCCTTCTGGCTGTGGCTGATCGGCGGCCTCTCGTTCTTCGTCTCCCTGTGGATCGGCGGTTTCCTGCAGGGCCTGCAGTGGAACGATCCGAGCATCCCGTTCATCGACACGGTGAAGTTCATGGCGCCGTTCTGGACGGTGCGCCTGCTCGGCGGCACGCTGATGTTCGTCGGCATCCTGCTCTTCTTCTGGAACCTTCTGATGACCTATACCGGCCGGCACGAGCGGCCGGCGGTGTCTTGAGGAAAGGAGGCACGCCATGCTCAAGAAGGTTGACAAGAGCAGTGCCCTGTTCGTCGTGGCCGCGGTGGTGTTCTTCTGGATCGGCGGCCTGCTGACCACGGTCGCGCCACCGATGCTCGACAAGAGCTGGGCCAAGCCGGCTCCGGCCCTCAAGGACTACGCGACCCTCGCCAAAGAGGGCGACGCCCACGCCGCCCAGGTGATGGAAGGGCGCGCGATCTACGTCGCCGAGGGCTGTTGGTATTGCCATACGCAGCAGACGCGGACGATCGAGGCGGACACCATCCGCTCCGGCTGGCGCGACGTGCCGAGCCCGGTCTCCACGCCGGACGAGTTCGTCTACGACCAGCCGCACATGTTCGGCACCCGCCGGGTCGGCCCCGATCTCTCGCGCGTGGGCGGCAAGTACGACGCCCAGTGGCATGCCACGCACTTCCGCGACCCGCGGAGCCTCGTTCCCGGCTCGGCCATGCCGCCGTTCCCCTGGATCGCCAACGATCCGCAGAAGCTCGATGCGCTGATCGCCTACATCCAGAGCCTGGGACGGTCGAAAGACTGGCGGCCTGAGCACGACTACGAGGAGTGACGGGCCATGGACTACTCCTACCCGTCCGTGTTCTGGATGTACTCGCTGATGGGGCTCTTCGTGACCGGCGCCTTGTTCTTCCTGTGGCGGGCGATCCGCTCGGGAGCCGTGGCGAACGACGAAGCGCCCAAGTACCGGATGCTGGACGACGACCTCCCCGCCGATCACCCGGCCGAGAGCCGCCGCTGACCCTTTGGAGATTGTCATGGCCACGGAAAAACACGACAACCCGGTGCACGAGATGGCCGGCGGTTGGATCACCGAGCGCAAGGGGACTCCGGTCCCGCTGTTCCTGAAGCTCGCCTATGTCGGCTTCAGCCTGTTCGGCCTCTACTACCTGTTCACCTATTACAAAGGTGAGCTGGGCCACGCCACCCGCGGCGCGCTGGTCGGCGCCTTCAACCAGACGAGCGAGGTGCCCGGGATGGGCTGGATCGCCTTTCTCGGGGTGGTGCTCGGCCTGTATGTGATCGGTCTGTTCTGGTACGCCTTCGCCGCCAAGGAGGAGGAAGGGGAGGAGTGATGTCCGGGCATCCGCTTTCTTCGGCCTACGAGCGCCTGCGCATTCCGGACGAGGAGCGCTACTGGGTCGAGCAGGTCAAGTGCCGGGTCGGTTGCCCGGTATTCACAGACGCTTGTGGTTATGTCACGGCGGTGGCCGAGGGGCGCGACCTCGACGCCTATGCCATCGCCCGGGCGACCAACCCGTTCGTCTCCATCTGCGGGCGCATCTGCGGTGCGCCGTGCGAACGCGCCTGCCGGCGCGGCAGCGTCGACGCCGCGGTCTCGATCCGCGCCATCAAGCGCTGGGCCTGCGAGTTGCACGGCAACGACACCGGCTCGCACGAGCTCTACCATCGCTTCGCCGACACCCGGATGCTGCCGCCCCGCGGCGACTATCCGGAAAAGATCGCGGTGGTCGGCTCCGGTGTCGCCGGCCTGACCGTGGCACACGATCTCGCCCGCGCCGGCTATCGCGTCACCGTCTTCGAGGCCGGCCCGGTGCCCGGCGGCATGATGACGCTCGGCGTCCCGCTCTACCGGCTGCCGCGCGAGCTGGTGAAGGCGGAGATCGACGCCATCCTCTCGCTCGGCATCGAGCTGCACCTGAACGCACCGGTCGGCGTCCCGGGCCGCACCCTGGAAGACCTGCGCGCCCAGGGGTTCAACGCCTTCTTCCTCGGCGCCGGCCTGCAAGGGAGCCGCGCCGTCAACATCCCCGGCGCCAAGCTCCCCGGGGTGGTCAACGGCATCGAGTTTCTCAAGCTGGCCAATCTCGGCGAGAAGATCGACATCGGCCCGCGGGTGGTGGTGGTGGGCGGCGGCAACGTCGCCTTCGACGTCGCCCGCACGGCACTCCGCCAGACCGAGGGAACCGGCGACGTGGACGAGGCCGCGGAGCAGGAGCTCGAAGGCCTGCGCATCACCGCCGACGTGGCCCGCACCGCGGCCCGCCGTGCCGGGGTGCGCGAGGTGCACGTCGTCTGCCTCGAATCCCGCGAGGAGATGCCGGCGGACGCCATCGAGATCGACGAGGGGCTGCATGAAGGGCTGGCCCTCCATCCCTCCTTCGGTCCCCGCGCCGTCCTGGGCGACGGCAAGGTCGAAGGCTTCGAAGTGGTGCGCTGCCTCTCGGTCTTCGACTCCGAGCGCCGCTTCCATCCGCAGTTCGACGACGCGGTGCGCGAGACGATCCCCTGCGATACGGTGATCTTCGCCATCGGCCAACAGGCGCAGCTCAACTTCCTGCGCCCGGAGGACGGCGTCGAGCTGACCGACCGCGGATTGATCAAGGTCGATCCCGACACCCTCCAGACCACCCGCCCCGACGTCTTCGCCGGCGGCGACGTGGTGCTCGGCCCCCGCCTGTTCATCGACGCCATCGCGTCGGGCCAGGTGGCGGCGCGCGGCATCCACGACTACCTGCGCCGGACCACCACGACGGTGGCCTTGCGTTCGCGCTGGGAGCCCGCGGTCTACACCATGGCGCAGGACTGGGAGATCGCCGCCCGCGGCCTGCCGCCGTCGCGCGCTCCGCGTCCGGACGAGATCGCCACCGCGGCGGATCGCCTGGTCGAGGAGAACTTCCCGGAAGCCGAGGCGCGCCACCAGGCCGCGCGCTGCCTGCGCTGCGACGTCCAGACCTGGTTCGAGGGGAACTTCTGCATCGCCTGCAACGGCTGTGTGGACGTCTGCCCCAGCGACTGCCTGCACCTGGTGGGTCTCTCCCAGGTGGCGAAAGATCAACGCCTGCTCGCGCTCGCCGAGACCTCGCTGGGCATCGATCCCCGCGAGCTCCAGGACTGTCCGCAGGAGGAGCTCGACGCCTACGGTGGCGTGATGCTCAAGGACGAGACCGCCTGCATCCGGTGCTCGATGTGCGCCACCCGCTGTCCGACGCACGCGTTCACCATGCGGCGCTTCGTCTTCCATCGCGAGCTGGAGGTCGTGGCGGGGGCCAACCCCCGCCTCCGTACTTGAAGGTGGTTCAAGATGTCGACCCTGCCCCGCTGGACCGGTCATTTCACGCGGCAACGCCGCCTCATCCAGCTCGCCTTCCTGGCGGTTTTCGCCCTGCTGCCCCTGTTCGACCTCTTCCGGTTCGACCTGCCGGCCGGACGTCTGCACGTCTTCGGCAGCGAGATCTGGCTTGACGAGTGGACCTACCTGTGGCTCGCCCTGATGTTCGCCATGTGGCTCATCGGGGCGCTTTCGCTCATCCTCGGCCGGGTCTACTGCGCCTACGCCTGCCCGCAGATGGTGTTCTCCGAGCTCGCCCACGACTGCGACGCCCTGGCGAAACGGCTGCTGCGCGGCAAGGACCCGAAGCTGCAGAAACAGGTGGCCCGGGTGCTTTCCCACGGCGCCATTCTGTTGATGTCGATCGTCGCCTCCATCCTCTTCATGGGGTATTTCGCCCCGCTCCCGCAGGTGATCGACCGCGTGGTCCACCTCGACGTCAAGCTCTGGCTCGGCGCGGTGGGCGCGGCGACCACGCTCCTCGCCTATCTCGACCTCGCCTTCGTCCGCGAGGATTTCTGCCGATCGGCCTGCCCCTACGGCCTGCTCCAGGGCATCCTCGAAGACGGCCGCAGCCTGCACGTCCGCTACTCGGAAGAGACGGGGCCGTGCATCGACTGCAAGCTGTGCGTGCGCCGCTGCCCGATGGAGATCGACATCCGCAACGGCTCCTTCCAGATGGAATGCACCCGCTGCGGCACCTGCATCGACGCCTGTGACGAGATCCTGGCGAAGAAAAACCGCCCGGGCCTCCTCGCCTTCGACTTCTCCGGTCTCTCGTGGCGCGGCTGGGACCTGAAACGCTCCCTCGTCGCCCTCTCCACGCTGAGCTTCGGGGTCATCCTCGCCGTCGCGCTGGCCCACCGCGACACGCTCGCGCTCCAGCTCGCCCCGCTTCAGTCCGACGTGGCGCCCGGCAAGGCGGTCGCCGAGTCGCATTTCCTGCTGCGCGCCGCCAACCGCGGTCGCGAGCCGGTCACTCTCGCCGTGCACACCGAAGGGCTGCCCGCGGACGCCGTCATCCAGGGCCTTCCGACGCAGCCGGTGGCGGCCGGTCAGGAAGAACGCTGGACGCTCGTCGTCCAGATTCCCGAGACGCCGGGCCGCAAAGGCCTGCAATCGTTCACCTGGGTCATTGATTCACCCCGCGGTGCGGAACGCTTTCCCGGCGCCGTGCTGACGCGGGGCAAGGGGGCCTGATGATTCCTCGCGCTTCGTTCTGGAAATCGGAAGGACGGCTGCTCCAGGGCCTCCTCTGGCTGATCTCCGCCCTGTTCATCTGCATCATGGTGATCACCTGGAAGGCGTCCGAAAAGGCACATCCGGTGCTGCTCGATCTGGAAACCGGCAAGCCGGTGGCGGAGCGGCCTGCATTGTGAGTCCTCACCCCCCGTCCCCCGGGAGAGAAGGCGCCACCGCGCTGCCCTTCCCTGCCACCTTCCTGCCCGCTCCTCTCCCCCTCTGCGCCCACTGCGGGCTGCCGCTGAACGCGGGGGCCCGCGACCGGCAGGGTGAGGAGGGGCCGGCCTATTGCTGCAGCGGCTGTGCGCTGGCCCACCGGATCAGCGGCGGCGGAGCGGGGCATGGACGGGCCACCGGCCTGTTGATGGCGGTGGGCATCGGCGCCTTCCTGGCGCTCAACGTGATGATGCTCTCCTTCGTGCTCTACACCGCCGGTGGCGAAGCCGACCGCGCGGCCGGAGAGACCTGGGTCCGCTGGGCGCTCCTGACGCTCGCGACGCCTGCCGTGCTGCTGCTCGGCTCGCCGTTCCTCACCCGCGGTCTGCGGCAGTTCGGCCGGCGGGGGCGGATCGACACCGACACCCTCATCGCCGTCGGCGTCCTCGCCGCCTACGGGCTGTCGCTGCGCTCGGTCCTCCTCGGCAGCGGCCCGCTCTATCTCGATACGGCGATGGGCATCCTGCTGTTCGTGACCCTCGGCCGCTACCTGGACGCCGCGGCGCGCGCCCGCACCACCGATGCCCTCGCCGCCCTGGCGCGCCAGATGCCGGAGGTGGCCCACCGTCTGGGCGCCGACGGCGTCGAGGAGGAGGTGCCGGTGGCCGCCCTCGTCCGCGGCGACCGGCTGCGCGTGCGGCCCGGCGAGCGCCTGCCGGCCGACGGCGTGGTGATCGACGGCGAAGCGAGCATCTCCCAGGCCGAGATCACCGGCGAGTCGCTGCCGCTCGCCTGCGCCCCCGGCACCCGGGTGGCGGCGGGCACCCTCGCGCTCGACGGCAGCCTGATCCTCGAGGTCGAGCGCGCCGGCACCGAGACGACGCTCGCCCGCATGGTCCGCCTGGTGGAACAGGCGCGGGCCGGCGGCTACCCGCTGGCGCCGCTGGTCGACCGGCTCTCCGCGAGCTTCGTGCCGCTGGTCCTCCTCCTCGCCCTCGCCACCTTCGCGTTCTGGAGCCTGCGTGCGGACACCGGTGTGGCGCTCCTCAACACGCTTTCCGTGCTGCTCATCGCCTGCCCGTGCGCCATCGGCCTCGCCACCCCGCTCGCCGCCACCACCGCCGCCGGCCGGGCCGCCAACGCGGGCGTCCTGGTGCGCTCCGGCCAGGTCTTCGAGCGCCTCGCCCGCTGCCGCCGGGTCTACTTCGACAAGACCGGCACCCTCACCCGCGGCGCGCTGCGGCTCGACCGCGTGCACACCGCGCCGGGCACCACCGAGCCGGAGGTCCTCGCGTGGGCCGCCGCCCTCGAAGAGGGCTCCGAGCACCCCATCGCCCGCGCCGTGCGCGCCGCGGCCGGCGACCTCCCCCGTCCCGCCTGCGCGAGCTTCCGCGCCCTCCCCGGCCGCGGCGTCACCGCCACCGTCACCCTCGCCGGAAAAGTCCTTCCCGCCCGCCTGGGGACCGCGGAGCACGTGGGCGAGGTGCCCGCGTTCGACGAGCCCGGCGCCACCGTGATCCATCTCGGGATCGACGGCCACTGGCGCGGCTCGCTGGTGCTGCGCGACGAGTTGCGCCCGGAGGCGCCGGCCACCGTGCGCGCCCTGACGGCTCAAGGCCTCGCCGTCGAGGTCCTCTCCGGAGACAGCGCCGCGGCGGTCTCCCAGCTCTCCGATCGCCTGCCGGGGATCGCGGCCACCGGCAGCCTCGCTCCGGAAGCCAAGCTCGAACGGGTGCAGGCCGCGGTCGCCGCGGGAGAATGCCCGGCCATGATCGGCGACGGGATCAACGACGCGCCGGCCCTCTCCAATGCGGGCGTGGCCATCACGCTGGAAAGCGGCACGGACCTCGCGCGCGAGGTCTCGGACGTGACGATCCTGGGC
Source organism: Holophagales bacterium UBA5704 (assembly GCA_002420005.1). GTDB lineage: Bacteria > Acidobacteriota > Thermoanaerobaculia > Multivoradales > UBA5704 > UBA5704. Next base: position 17,111 of record DIHE01000105.1, read on the forward strand.
GGCGACCTGAGCCGTCTCCCCTGGCTCTTCGACCTCGGCCGCCAGACGCTCAAGACCGCGCGCCGCAACCTCACCTGGGCTTTTCTTTACAACGGCATCGGCCTGTGCCTCGCGGTCAGCGGGTACCTCCATCCGCTGTTCGGCGCGGTGGGCATGGTGGCCTCGGGTCTCCTCGTGGTCCTCCACTCGCAGCGGCTGGCCCGTTTCCCCTTGCCCCACGGAGACCTGCGATGACCGATCCGGGATGGCTCGTCGCCGCCGGCCTGACCGCCGCGGCCTCCGTCCATTGCGCCGGCATGTGCGGCGGCTTCGTCGTCGCCCTCGCCGTGCGCGACCGCGAGCGCCGCCTGCGCCTGGCGGGCAACCAGATCCTCCTCCACCTCGGCAAGGCCACGACCTACGCCTTCCTGGGAGCCCTGGCCGGGCTCCTGGGAGGTGCTCTGGTGCATTCGACCGCCCTCACCTGGACCGGCCGGCTCCTGGCGATCCTCGCCGCGATCGTCCTCGCCCTCGCGGGCCTGACCCTCCTCGGCCTGCGCAGCAGCCGCCCAAGCGCCTGGACGATCCGCCTCGCCGCCCTCTGGCAGAAATTCCTCGGCCCGCTCCTGCAAGAGCGGCCCGCCGGCTCCTCCCTCGTCATCGGCCTGGTCCTCGGCACCCTCCCCTGCCCTCTCGTCTACGCCGGCCTCGCCGCCGCCGCCGCCACCGGCTCTCCCGGCCAAGGAGCCGCCATCCTGGGCGGCGTGGCCCTGGGCACCATCCCCACCCTGGCCCTCGTCGCCCTGGTGGGAGTCACGCTCTCGGAAGGAGCCCGGAGAAACCTCGCGCGGGCGGGGGGAGTCCTGCTGCTGGCGATGGCGGTGGTGACCCTGGTGCGGGCGGTGGGCCATGAGCACGGCGGGATGGCGGGGCAGGAGGGGACTGCGAGGCCGGCGGCGGAGGCCCAGGCGGTGCCGGGGGGTGGGCACGCGGGGCATGAGCACGTGCATTGAGGGCCTCGAGCCTGGGCGCCGAGGAGGACGTTCCCGCCGCGACCGGGAGCAGCCAGCTATGCGAATTGAGCGACTGCGATGCTTCTCGGCTTCGCCAAGTTGCGGCGATGGAGCTTGATCCTCTCGATCTCGTGCAGGGTCTCAGCCGTCAAGTAGCTCTCTCCGCAGGCTGAACACACGATGACAGGTACATCCTCGATCACCAGGAGGTTGCTCCCCTTGCCATAGCTGCGGGTCATGTACTTGACCTGGGCTTCGCCTTTGCCGCAGATGTCGCAGATCATCTTGGTTTCCCTCACTCAGTCAGCGTACACGGTCAAAATGACCAGCTTTTCCGTCGGGCCAAACCTGCTCACGACCACAGCACGCCTGAAGCCGTCAACCGTTTCGCCGCGGACCAGATACTTAGGCTCTCGGGTCTTGCGGTCGCGCTGCCTCTCGATGAGCTCACCCGTCAAGATGACGCTCTCGACGTCAAACACGGTCAGGCCGTCGTTGTCCATCTCCTCTTCGGCGTGAATCGTCATGACGTAGAGCCGCCTGCGTATTTTCTCTCGCATCCGGAGGAGGACACCAGCAGGCACGCTCGCATTCTACGACATGGCCTCGGTGGATCGGCAAAGGGGGCACACCGGCCCACACTCCGGCTGGGCAGGGGTCCCGCACACCACCTCGCCGGATCCCCCTGTGCGGGATGGCGGGGCACGAGGGGCCTTCGAGGCCGGCGGCGGAAGCCGGGGCGGTGCCGGGGGGCACGGGGGCATGAGCACATGCCCTGAGGGGGGAGGGCCTCCACGCCCAGGACCGAGCCGACTCGGAGGAGGTAGGGAAGTGCGGGAGGTCCTCGGCATGCGGCTGACCGGCCCGCCAAGTGGTATGATTTACCTGCTATGAGGAACCTCGCCAAGCTCCCAGCCGATCTTGCCGCCGCCCCTCCTCGCTCTGGAGCGCCGGAGTACGAGCCCCGCACCGCACTCGGGCGCAAGCTCATGAGCCTCCGGAGACAGATCCTCCGCTCGGGAGAACCCCTGCTGGAATGGGAGGACCTCGACCGCGAGATTGCGGAGAGGCGCGGTGAGAGATCCTCTTGACGCGGACCTTCCTGGACGCCGGAGTCCTGATCGCTGTGCGCGGGGCGCCCTTGCGAGATCTCCTGAGGCCTACAGATGAGAACACAGCCGCAAGAAACCAAGCAGGCCTTGATCTCCTATCCTGCGGGTCTGCCACAGCTCCTCAAGCTGTCGGATCTCCAATTCGCCGAGGAGCTCCGCTTCCTCGCCGCCGCCAAGCTCTTTGAGCTGGGTCGCCTGACAGCAGGCAAAGCCGCACGCCTCGCCGAGATGGATCGCGTGACCTTCCTCTACGAGTTGGGGCGGATCGGCGTCCCGGCGATCAATCTGCGGGACGAGGAGGTTGACGCGGAGATCCAGGCGGCGCGCGAGCTTTTCGGATGAAGCTGTGGATTGCGGACACCAGCCCACTCCTCTTTCTCGCCAAGCTGGACCGATTGGACCTGCTGCGGCAGGCCGGTGGCGAGATCCTGGCACCCGAGGCGGTTTTCCGGGAGATTCGCCAGCGCCGTGACGAAGCCAGCCATAAGCTGGCAGAGGCCAGCCGTACTTGGCTACAGGCTCGGGCGGTGACAGATCGGGCGCTGGTTGAGGTCCTCCTGGCGGATCTTGATGAGGGAGAGGCAGAAGTCCTCGCCCTCGCCTACGAGCTGCACGCCGAGCGTGTCTTGCTGGACGATCTTGATGGTCGCCGACTTGCCCGCCGGATCGGCCTGACGCCCGTCGGTACCCTCGGAGTGCTGCCCGGAGCACGGCAGAAAGGGTTTCTTCCCTCGCGCCGAAGGGAGCTCGACAGACTCTTGGCATCTGGCTTTCGCGCCCATGAGGACTTGGTCGCCGCGGTTCTGCGAGAGGCAGGCGAGGAGTAAGCGAACGCGGCTACAAGGGTTTTGGCAAGCAGCCCCAGCACGCTCGACCAGCAACTCCCAACTACTCTGGTATCTGGTAAAGGTAAGCAGTGAGCGGTCTCCCAGGAACCTCTATTGGCTGTACGCCAGATGCCGGAATAACTATTTCTCGCGTACTGATGAGATGAAGCTCGAAATGAGCCATTCGTATCGAAGTTTCTCCGGGCTGGGCATCCTGCGGTTCAGGCGAGAGGATCTGAACCAGGAGTGCCCCGCCTGCCAAGTCGGCCAATGCACCGCCGCCAGACTTTGTCTCAAGATTTGCCGGCGAGACTTCAATAATTGAAAAAAGGAGAAAGACGCGCTTCTCTGTGTGGTACCAAAGAAAAAGCTTTGAGTCCCCTTCGGCAGCGCCTGCTCTTGCAGCAATAAATTTTGTATAGTCTGGCTCCTGGAGGCTGCCCAACTCTTCCTGATCTGGCCCTCTTCCCTTATCGAAGAGCTTGAGGTGCAGACGCAGAGAACTCAGTGCCTGATAGGCCAGCGGCTCTTGAGCTGGATCAGGAAAGCAATGCTCGTCGAAAATCAGAAAAACTGTCTGATTTCCCTGCGAATCTACATCACTGCCCACCGGAATAGTAAGACACCCCGATGCTGGATCTTCCAAGCGTTGCCGGTAGCGTGTCAAACCTACACCAACTGCTTGCACCTCAACCTTGACGGTCGCGCGGATTTGTTGGATTGCATCGACAGGGGCAGCAGAATCTGATTGAGTAGAAAAAAACTTCTCAAGCACACCCAAGAAAGGAACGGCGAGCACACAAAAAAACAAAAGCCGTGATTTCCAACTCGGCTTCTTGCTGCTTTTTTCTCTCTCATATAAGGCGGCATACAAAAGGCACGCAGCGACCACAACGGCGATAAGAAACTCAGGCTTGAAGAGAACGGCCCATACACCCGTCATTGTATCGAACCGTCCGAAAGGTCGCACACCAAGATGAAGCCGATTCTTTTACCTCTACGTATCCATTCAGTAGGAGAACACTTTTTGGCTGCCAAAATTTCGTCGTAGTCCATCTTGTACAGAGGTTCTACATCAATTCGCCATTGATCAATGCAGGTGTCTTCGATCTGATACGGGCAATGCAGCTCTCGTTTTTTGGCATCAGGGTTGATTGGCAGCGGAATGGCAATCTGCCCCGCCCTTAAAGCACGGCGCTTCTCTTCGTCGCACCGGCTCATAGCGAGGTCTGGCTTCCTAACACCCGTGACCTCCCATTGAAGCTTCTCTTCCGGCCTAGCCTTCGTTGCAGGAGTATACTTGGCGGCGTGACAAAAGCCCTCAAAGTCGACTGGCTGACTTAGACCGCTTTCATCAAAGGACAATTCCAGGTCATTGCAGAGCAAGATCGGTTGGTAGCGCTCTCGGCTCTCGCCAGTTGTTAAAGGGTACAACACGCGACCACGCTTGATCGGCACCGTCTGTCCGCGAAATTCCAGACTCCGCAGCTGCGTCGTCTTGTACCAAAAGTACTGGGGCGGATCAACGCCTTGTGCATCCTGATCTGCGCCACAATAGAACATCAACACCAGGAGCACACCAATAATCGCACATACCCCCGCCGGTACTCTGCTCCGCCCGGGGGCGCCTTCAACCAAGGTCCTCTCCTTCACGGGCGGCCCGTGTGCGCTGGCTGAACACCGTGAGCTTCATCGAGAACAAGCCCCAGTTGAGCCAAGGTCGGCAGTTTGCCGCGGCAGCGCGGCAGATAGAGCTGTTCAAACGTCTTCTCGCCCTCGCCCAAGGGAAGGCCGCCGCGGCACTGAGCGCCCAGAATGGCAGCCAGGGCGAGCCGCGTGGCCTCGTGCTCAGGCGCAGTGACTCCGTAGAAGAGGCCAAGGTGGTTGAGACCGAGAGTCTCACCCTGTTTCACTAGAAGTGCGGTATCGACCCACCGGTATGTGTTCTGGAGAACGGGAAGCTTCCTTCGGCAGGCCTCGAATCTCCTGTCGCTGGACCACATGTCGGCGCAGAGTTCATCAAATGCTTCGGGCGAAGCAATGTCTTCGATGGCCGCAAGCTCATCGACTGAACGACTCACCTGCGGAGGATTAGGGCGAGAAGGAACAAGGAACAACGCCTCGGTAGCGATAACAAGGATGGCACCCAGTGCCCGCCAGTGGGTATCACCACCAGGAGCCTGCGGCTCGGGCAAAGCAGGACGAGGCTGTGGGCTGCGGAGATCGTCTTCGTCTCTCATCAGGCGACATGCGCTAATGCGGGGGCTATCTTAGCACACGGGCGGCCCCAGAGGAAGAAGGGTTGCCGGCTGGCCGGCTGGAGCGGCTGGTCGTCAGGTACGGTGCCAGAGGTGCGATTTCGGCGTCGCTTGCAGGTGGCAGATCAAGAGACCTTCGGCCTTCAGATCAGCTCGTGGTCGAAGACCAGGTCCGCCGCTGAGCCCACAGCGGCTTTCTCCAGCCAGAGGCCCAGCCGCTCCAGGTCCTTATGTGCAAGGATGCGCTCGCGGGCGGTGGCGGAGACCGCAAGGCCGCGCACCCGAAGAACGGTCAGGAGGGCGCGCGCCGCCTCTTCGGTGCGGCCTTCGGTGCGCCCCTTGGTGAGTCCCTTTGAAAGCCCCTCGGTGAGCCCCTCAATGAACCCCTCGGCGCGACCTTCTGCCACGTACCTCCTGGCGAACTCGCTTAAGTAATCGTGGCCCATCTCCTATTCCTCCACCTTACGGCGGTTCGCCGCACCGAGAGAGCGAGTCGCTTCTTCAGGGCTCACGACCGCCGAAGCGACCCGCATTACCGTATCCCTGGCATGACAGTCATCTTTTCACATGCCGAGGAGGATTTCAACCGGGCCGTCGTCAGGTCGCCAAGCTCTCCGGGCTTTGTTCCCAGGGGCGCCGAAGGCCGGGCCTGCGGCCCATTCATTTGGAAGCCGGCGAGACGCCAGCGCTCCCAGGGGGCGCGGGCGGTCCAGCTTGGCGCACCCGGGGGCCCTGTCGATTGGGTTCGCCCCGCAGTTGGTCGGTGCCACGACCAGCCGTGCTTTCAATCGCGAGATTCCAGGAATCGGGCGAGGGCACCGGGCCTCTCGGCGAACGAACAGCAGCCTGGCTCCCTCAGCCTTCAAGCAGCTCGTCCTCCGCCGCCAGTAGATCGCGGACCTGACGGGCCGGCATCGCAAGGACGCCCCAGCTCCCCGCCACGACCCCTTGCGCTCCAAAGGCCGCTGCTTTGCCATCGAGATACGCAGCGAGGGCCTCGCACACCACGTCGGCGATCTGCCTGCCTTGGCGGATCGCTTCGCTCCGGGTGCGCTCGTAGAGGTTCTCTTCGAGAAGCGTGCTGAATTTCCGGCGCATACCGTCATGACGGTATCATCATGACGACCACCTCGCCGCAAGATGGAACGCCCTCCTCCACCAGGGCGGCGGCGCCCTCCACCGATCCACCGGTGCGTAGGCCACCTTACCGGGGTCACCTGGCCTACAATCCCCTCGAACGTCCTGGAGGGTACCCGGCATGATCCATCGCTTCGAGCTTCTGAACGCTCTCGCCCGCCCGGCGGCTGCCGGTCTCGCCGTCGCAGCTCTTCTTTCGACCGGCTGCGTCGCCCCACGCCGGGTCATTGCGACGCCGAATGCACCGGCTGCGATCGCCTCCTATTCGCAAGGGATCCAGGTGGGGGAGACGCTCTGGGTGGCCGGGCAGATCGGTCTCGACCCGGCGACACGGGAGCTGGTGCCCGGTGGCATCCGGGCAGAGACCCGCCGGGCCCTCGAGAATGCCAAGGCGATCCTCGCCGCGGCCGGGTTCCGCCTCGAGGACGTGGTCCAGGTCCAAGTCCTCCTCGCCGACATCAACGACTACGCGGCGATGAACGAGGTCTATGCGACCTACTTCCCACAGAGCCCTCCGGCCCGCGCCGCCTATGCGGTCGCAGCGATCCCGCGCGGGGCGAAGGTCGAGATCGTGATGACGGCGGCGCGATAGGGACCTCGGCGCGGCCCAGAGCCCTCCGGCGCGGCGCGGCGGTGCCGCCACACGAGGCAGGAGTTGCAGCGCTGCCCGGCGCCTTCTATTCTCTTCCGCGTGCCGAAACCGCGCACGGAGGAAGGGAGGTGATCCCGTGAAGGTCCAAGCCAACCTGAAGGCCGGGAACATCGTCTGGGGCGAGTAACCCCGAGCAGCTCGTACGGATCCTCTGGGGGGGCGAGGGCTCTTACGCCCTCACCCCCCCGCCGTATTCCGCTCCTCACGAGATCGCGCACACCTCCTCCCGGCTCTCCTCCGGCACCGCAGCCGGCACCGGGGTCAACCAATGCCGGTAGCGCGGCTCCCGGCCTTCGACCACCCTTCTGTAGGCTTCCTGCAGCCGCCGCGTCACCGGCCCGGTCCTGCCGGTGCCGATGGTGCGGAAATCGATCTCGCACAGACCGATCACCTCGGCCGCGGTGCCACATACGAAGACCTCGTCGGCGCCGTAGAGCTGGTCGCGCGAGACCGGACCCTCGGCGACCTCATACCCATGATCGCGGGCGAGGGTGAGGAGCGCGTCGCGGGTGATGCCTTCGAGCACGGTGGCGCTGTCGGGCGTGGTGATCCGGCCGTCGCGCACCAGAAAGAGGTTCTCACCCGTGCATTCGGCGACGAAGCCGTACGGGTCGAGCATGATCGCTTCTTCAAAGCCGAGGCGCACCGACTCGGTCTTGGCCAGCACGCTGTTCACATAGTGGCCCGCGATCTTGGCCTTGGTCAGCGCAACGTTCGGATGATGACGGGTGAAGGAGGAGACGTTGGCCCGCACGCCCTGCTCGCGCGCCTCGGCCCCGAGATAGGCGGTCCATTCCCAGGCGGCGATGCCGAGCTCGACGGTGGCGCGGTCGACCGTGAGGTTCCAGCCCGCGCCGGTCAGGAAAAACAGCGGCCGGACGTAGCAGGAGCCGAACCCGTTGGCGGCCACGACCTGGAGGATCGCCTGCTCGATCTCGCCGGCTTTGTAGGGCAGGTCGCGGAGCCCCAGCAGATGCGCCGAGCGCACCAGCCGCTCGGCGTGCTCGCGCAGACGAAAGACGGCCGGGCCGGCATCGGTGGCATAGACGCGGATTCCTTCGAAGATGCCGGTGCCGTAATGCAGGGACGGCGTGAGGAAATGGACGGTGGCTTTTTCGAACGGCACCAGGTCGCCGTTCATCCAGACGAAACGGGACTTCATGACAGCACCTCCTGAACACAGGCCACGGATGGGCCGGTCGCGGCCGGGATGGCATGTGCCGCGGCGCCCGCCGCGAGATAGGCACGCAGGGCGGCCTCAATGGTGTCGGTGGACGCCGCCTGCCCGGTGGATTCGTTGTCGCCGTCGCGCACCCGCAGGAGCACCTCGGCGAGCGCTTCCGTGCCGTGGCCGATCGAGCGCGTGTGCAGCTCGACCAGCTCGCGGCCGGGACGCCCGAGAGCGGTATCGGCGGCCTTGAGCACCGCATCGAGCGGCCCTTTGCCGAGCGCAGACGCCGAGCGGCGCTCCCCCAACACGTCGAGCTCGACGGTCGCCGTGGGCAACACGTGGTTGCCGGAAACCACGTGGTAGCGCAGCAGCCGCGCCACGGGAGCCGGCGACGCCACCAGGTTGAGAAGGTCCTCGTCATAGACGAATTTCTGCCGGTCGGCCAGCTCTTTGACCCGCGCCGTCACCGCTTCGAGCTCGGCCGGGGAAAGCACGATGCCGAGACCGCGCAGGCGGACGGCGACGGCGTGCCGGCCGCAGTGTTTCCCCAGCACCAGCAGCGACTCGGGCACCCCCACCGAGGCCGGGGTCATGATCTCGTAGGTCAAGGGATGCGCCAGCACGCCGTGCTGGTGGATGCCGGCTTCGTGTGCGAAAGCGTTGCGGCCGACGATCGCTTTGTTGGGCTGCGGCCAGACCCCGGTGATCGCCGACAGGGCGCGGCTGGTCGGGGCGATCTGTTCGCTGCGGATGCCGGTGACGAAAGGCATCGCCTCGCGCCGCACGTAGAGCGCCATCGCCAGCTCTTCGAGCGCCGTGTTGCCGGCGCGCTCGCCGATCCCATTGATCGTGACCTCGACCTGCCGCGCTCCGGCGGCGACCGCCGCCAGCGAGTTGGCGACCGCCAGGCCGAGGTCATTGTGGCAGTGCGCCGAGAAGACGGCGCCGGGGATGGCCGCCACCAGACGCGCAAACAGGGCCCCGTACTCGGTGGGCAAGGCATAGCCGACCGTGTCGGGGACGTTGAGCACCCCCGCGCCGGCCTCGAACGCCGCCTGGAGCACCTCAGTGAGGAACGCGACGTCGGAGCGCGAGGCATCCTCGGCCGAAAACTCGACATCGGCACAGAGCGACCGGGCGTGGCCGACCGCGGCCGCCACCTGGCGCAAAGCCTCGGCGCGCGTGATCTTCAGCTTGTGCTCCAGGTGCAGGTCCGAGGTGGCCAGGAAGACGTGCAGACGGGGCCGCACCGCTCCGGCCAGCGCACGGGCGGCGCACTCGACGTCGTCCTCGCGGGTCCGGCAGAGCCCCGCCACCGCGGCGTACCGGACCTCGGCGGCGACCGCCGCCACCGCCTCGGCCTCCCCCGGCGAGGCGATCGGGAAACCGGCCTCGATCACGTCCACCCCGAGGCGCTCGAGCTGCCGCGCCAGAGCCACCTTCTCCTGCCGGTGCATGCTGCAACCCGGCGACTGTTCGCCATCGCGCAGCGTCGTGTCGAAGATCGTCAGATGGGGCGGCGCGTCACCCGGCGGCTTCACGTCTCTCTCCTGGTACCAGAGGCTCATGCGGATCTCCAGAAATAAAAAAAGCCCCCGAGAGTTTCTCGGGGGCTCGGTACGATCCAGTGTGCTCGGCGCGCGCTAGGTCGTCGGTCCCCTGAGCCGGCTAAGAAGGAGAAGCTGAGCGAGACCCGCCAGGAGGGCGGGCTGGCCGGGGAAGGCGACGAAGGAGGCGAGCGCGGTCATCGTGGCGGGAAGCCTAGACGCCGACCCGCCAGGGTGTCAAGCCTGGAGCTCGCAGCGAGAACGGTTCTCACGCCCCCGGATGCTACACTCTTGCCCCGGCGCCGGAGCCCCCCTTTCAGGAGGACGACCCATGGAAGCCGCGCAGAATCTCCGTCAGACGTTGCGCACCTTGCGGAGCAGCCCGGGATTCACCGTCGCCGTGGTCCTGTCCCTCGCCCTCGGGATCGGCGTCAACACCGCGGTGTTCAGCTGGATCGACGCCGCCTTGTTCCGGCCGCTGCCGATCGCCGACCCCGCCCGGGTGGTCTCGGTGCACACACGGTTGCCGAACAGCCCGGACTACGTCACCGTCTCGCACCTCAATTTCCTCGACTACCGCGAAGCGACGCCGGAGATCTTCTCCCATCTGGCCGTCTACCGGCCGGCGAAATTCAGCCTGTCTTCCGACGGCGAGCCGGAGCTGGTGCCCGGGCAGCTCGTTTCGGCGGAGTACTTCGCGCTGCTCGGCCTCCGGCCGGCGGCCGGCCGGTTCCTCCTGCCCGACGAGAACGCGGTGCCCGGCCGCGCGCCGGTTGTGGTGCTCGGCCATGGCCTCTGGCAGCGCCGGTTCGGCGGCGACCGCAACCTGATCGGCAAGACGATCGATCTGAACGGCCGCAAATTCACGGTGGTCGGCGTCGCACCGCCGGGGTTTCTGGGCGCGCGGGTGCTGGAGCCTGCCGAGCTGTGGATCCCGCTCATGATGTACAAGGAGATCCTCCCCCAGCGGCTCGCCCGGATCTTCGACCAGCGCAGGTCGATCATCCTGTTCTGCCTCGGCCGCCTGCAGCCCGGTGTGGACATCGCCCGCGCCGAGGCGGCGCTGAAGACGGTGGCGCGGCGCCTGGAGCAGGAGTTCCCGGAGTCGAACCTGGGCCGGAGCCTCGCGGTGCTGCCCATCCAACGCTTCACGATCAGTCCGAACTACCGCGGCAGCTACGTGCTCGCCGGGGCGGTGCTGATGGGGGTGGTGGGCTTGGTTCTGCTGACCGCCTGCGCCAACGTGGCGAACCTCCTCCTCGCCCGCTGGCTCGGCCGGCGCAAGGAGGTCGCCGTCCGCCTCGCCCTCGGCGCTTCGCGCCCCCGGCTCCTGCGCCAGCTCCTCACCGAAAGCGTGACCCTGGCGATCCTGGGCGGCGCCGCCGGCCTGCTGGTGGCCGACGTGGTGCGCCGGGTGCTCTGGTATTCGCGGCCCGCCGCCGTCCCCGCCTCGCTGGAGGTGGGCCTGAACCCGCGGGTTCTGCTGTTCACGGTCGCCCTCTCGCTGCTCACCGGGGTCCTCTTCGGGCTCGCTCCGGCGTTGCAGTCGGCGCGCACCGATCTGGTGACCACGCTGCGCAATCAGGACGCGATGGCGCACGGACGCACCGGCTGGTGGTCGACGCGCCATCTGCTGGTCGCCTTGCAGGTGGCGATCTCGCTGGTGGCGCTGATCGGAGCCGGCCTGTTCGTCGCCAGCGCGCGCGCCGCGCAGAGCCTCGATCCCGGATTCGACAGCGAAAACCTGTTGACCGTCTCGTTCGACGTCGGCGCCCAGGGCTATGACGCGGTGCGCGGCGAGCAGTTCTATCGCCAGGTCGTCGACCGGGTCGAGGAGCTGCCCGGGGTGCGCTCGGCGACGGTGGCCGAGTACGCCGTCCTGATGGGCGAGGTGGGGCTGCGCCGGACGGTGATCCCCACCGGCCAGGAGCTGCCGGCGGGCGAGAACGGCTATCTGGTGCAGATCAACGGCGTCGGCGCACGGTATTTCGAGACCTTGGGCATCCCCGTCCTGTCCGGCCGCGGCTTCACCCCCGAGGACCGGCCGGAGTCGCGGCCGGTGGCGGTGGTCAACCAGGAGATGGCGTCCCGCCTCTGGCCGGGGGAGGAGGCGGTGGGCCGGACGTTCCAGTTCTTCGGCGCTCCCGGCTCGATCGAGGTGGTGGGCGTGGCCGCCGACAGCACCTATGGATTCCTGGGGGAAGAGACGCCGATGTATCTCTACCTGCCGATGACCCAGAGCTACGCCTCGGAGGCGACCCTCCACGTCCGCACCGAAGGCGATCCGGAAGCCTTGACGACAACGCTGCGCCGGGTGGTCGCGGAGATCGATCCGCGCCTCCCCGTGGACGGCCTGCGCACCGGCACCCGGATCCTCGACGACGCGCTCTGGGCGCCGCGCACCGCGGCCCGGCTGTTCAGCGCCTTCGGTCTTCTCGCGCTGGCGCTCGCCGCGATCGGCATCTATGGAGTGATGAGTTATCTGGTCCGCCAGGGGCGCCGCGAGATCGCGGTGCGGATCGCGCTCGGCGCGCAGCGCGGAGACGTGCTGTTCCAGGTGATCCGCCGCGGTATGGGAACGGTCGCGGTCGGCATCGCCGCCGGTCTGCTCGCCGCCTTCGTGCTCGTCCGCCTCGCCGGTGCCCTGCTCTACGGCACGGCGCCCACCGACCCGGCCGCCTGGGGGGTGTCGGCCCTTCTGCTCTTTGCGGTGGCGCTGGCCGCCACCTGGCTGCCGGCGCGGCGGGCGGCGGCGGTGAGCCCGATTCTGGTGTTGCGGGAGACCTGAGGGGCGAAGGACCACAAGGTCTTCAAGGACGGCAAGGACGCTCCCCAAAGGCTCGCGAGAGCGGGCCTTGTCGTCCTTGGCCCTTGGGGTCCTTGCCGTCCTCTGCGTCCTTGGCTCTCCTCACCACCCCGCCAGCCGCTTCCCCAACCGCGCCGCCATGGCCTCCACCTGCGGCATCTCGTGCATGGTGGCATGGTCTCCCGGCACCACGTGGACCTCGATGCCGCCGGTCGCGAGATCGATCCAGGGCTCTTCCGGGCGGAGCGGATCGCCGGGCCGGCGCTCACGGGCGCGGAAGAAGAGCGCCGGGGCGGTGCAGGGGATGAGCTCGTAGGCGAAGAGCGCCGCGATGTTGGCGCGCAGGACGCCGAGCAGGCGGGCCGCCTCGGCGCGGTCGAAGCCGGCGGGGAGGGCTCCGGCGGCTTCGGCCCGGGCCATGGCGAGGTCGAGCTGGGCGTCCGGAGCGAGGCCGCGCACCTCCTCGGCGGTCAGGCGCGGCGCGGCGGGGAGGACCTGGGCGAGCAGCACCTCGTCCGGCGGCGGGCCGGCGAGAACGCTGCGGCTGGGGACGTCCATCAAGGTGAGCAGCGGCACCTCCTCGCCCGCGGCGCGCAGGCGCTCCGCCATCTCCAGGGCCACCACGCCGCCCATCGAGGCCCCGCCGAGGAGGTAGGGACCGCGCGGCTGCACCTCGCGCACCAGGGTGAGGTAGTGCTCCGCCATCTCGGCGACCGTGGAGAGCGGCGTTTCACCGGCTTCGAGGCCGCGCGAGCGCAAACCATAGAGGGCACGACCGGGAGGCAGCGCCTTGGCCAGGGCACGGTAGGAGTAGACGTGGCCTCCCACCTGGTGCACCAGGAAGAGCGGCCGCCCGGCCTCCCCCGCCCGCAGCCGGATGCGGCAGGAGGGTCCGGGCTCCTTCGCCGGCGGCCGGTCTCCCCCGGCGGCGGCGATCCGCTCGGCCAGGGCCGCCACGGTCGAGGCCTCCAGGAGCACGCTCGCCGGCAGCGCGGTGCCCAGCGTCTCGCGCAGGCGGGCACCGAGCTGCACCGCCATCAGGGAGCTGCCGCCGAGGTCGAAGAAGTCGTCTCCGGCACCCACGCCGGCCACCCCCAGCAGCTCCTCGAAGACCGTGGCCACGCCCTGCTCGATCCCGGAGAGCGCCGGGACCTCCCCGGTGGGCTCGCGGCGTGCGGCAGCGGGAGGTGCCGCGGCGAGCGAGGCCGGGGTGATGAGGCGGCCGCCGCGCCAGTACGAATGGCGCTCGAATGGATAGGGGGGCAGGGGGACGCGGCGGCGGCGCTCGCGGGACTGAAAGGCGGCGAAGTCGACCGCGGCGCCGTGCAGCCAGAGGCGGCCCACGGCGGTGAGCAGCGCGGCCGGCTCGCCGTCGCCGCTCTTCGCCGCACCGAGGGTGGCGAAGGCCGGACGCCCGGCGGCCGCGGGGTGCCCGTGGACCAGGGTGGAGAGCGCCCGGCCCGGGCCGACTTCCAGCAGCAGGGCATCGGTCGCCCGGGTGAGCGTCGCGACGCCGTCGCCGAAGCGCACCGGGGAGAGCAGGTGGCGCACCCAGTACTCCGGATCGGTGGCCTCCTCGGCGGTGATCCAGGTGCCGGTGACATTGGAGAGGAACGGCAGCTCCGGCGGGCGCAGATCGACGCGCGAGAGCGCCGCGGCGAACGGCTCCGCCACCGGCTGCATCATCGGAGAATGGAAGGCGTGCGAGGTGCGCAGGAGGCGGTGCTCGATCCCCTCCCGCTCCAGGTCCCCGACGAGCCGCGCCATGGCCTCCGGCGGACCGGACAGCGTCGAGACCCGCGGCGCGCCGGCCGCCGCGAGGGCGAGGCCGGGATGCCCGGCGAGCCGGCTCTCCACCTCGTCCTCGGAGAGCGCCACGGTCACCATGCAGCCGGGCGGCCGGGCGGCCATCAGGCGCCCGCGCAGCGCCACCAGGCGCGCCCCCTCTTCCAGGGTGAAGACGCCGGCGAGGCAGGCGGCGACGTACTCGCCGAGGCTGTGGCCGAGCAGGGCGTGCGGCCGGATCCCCCAGCTCAGCAGCAGGCGGGCGAGCGCGTGCTCCAGCGCGAAGAGGGCCGGCTGGGCGAGCGCCGTCCCCTCCAGAAGGTGCGCGGCCTCCGCCGAGCCTTCGGCGGCGCGGCCCAGGAGGGCGCGTAGATCCTGCCCCAGCTCCGCCGCCAGGATCTCGCAGGCATGGTCGAGGGCTTCGCGGTAGACCGGCTCGGCGGCCCACAGGCCGGAGCCCATGCCGGGACGCTGCGCCCCCTGGCCGGGAAACAGGAAGACCACCGGCCGCGGCGTCGAAGGGGCCGCGGCCGCGGCGACCTCCACGGCGACCTTGGAACGGGCGCTCCGCAACGCCTGCAGGGCCTCCTCGCGGCCCGCGGCGACCAGCATCCGCCGCCAGCCCAGCTCGCGGCGGCCCACTTGCAGGGTGTACGCGGCGTCCGCCAGATCGATCTCCGGATGGCGCTCCAGGTGCCCGGCGAGCCGCTCCTGCATCGCCGCCGCCGCCGCCGCGGATCGGGCGGAGAGGACGAGGAGCTGCGCCGGCCGCGACGGCCCGCCCGGCAATGGCGGCGGCGCCTCTTCGAGAACGGCGTGGGCATTGGTGCCGCCGATGCCGAAGGAGCTCACCCCGGCGCGCCGCGGCGTCTCCCCGTCCGGCCACGGAGTGAGCGCGGCGTTGACCCGGAAGGGGGTGCGCGCGAAGTCGATGCGCGGGTTCGGCGCGCTGAAGTGGAGCGTCGGCGGGATCGCCCGGTGCTCGAGACAGAGCACGGCCTTGGCCAGGCTGGCGATCCCCGCGGCGGCGTCGAGGTGGCCGAGATTGGTCTTGATCGAGCCGAGGACCACCGTCCCCGGAAAGACGGGCAGGGGGCTCGACGGCACAGGCTCCATCCGGCAGGGGCCCAGCTCGCAGGCGTCGCAGAACGCCTGGGCGAGCCCCGCCACCTCGATCGGATCGCCCACCGCCGTGCCCGTCCCGTGCGCCTCGACGTAGGCGATGGTCGCCGGATCGACCCCCGCCGCGCGGTGCGCCTGGCGCACCACCTCGGCCTGCCCGTCGACGCTCGGCGCGGCGAAGCCGGCTTTGGAGGAGCCGTCGTTGTTGATCGCCGAGCCGAGGACCACCGCGCGGATGGAGTCGCGGGCGGCGAGCGCGTCCTCCAGGCGTTTCAAGACCACCACGCCGGCACCGCTGCCCGCCACCGTGCCGCCGGCCGCCGCGTCGAAGGCGCGGACATGGCCGTCGGGCGAGGCGATCGAGCCCTCTTCCCAGCGGTAGCCGGCGGTCTGCGGAAAGCGGATCGAGACGCCGCCGGCCAACGCCATCTCGCATTCCCCGGCGAGCAGCGCGCGGCATGCCATGTGCACCGCCACCAGGGAGGTCGAGCACGCGGTCTGGACGTTGACGCTGGGGCCGGTCAGGCCGAGCTTGTAGGAGACCCGGGTCGGCAGGTATTCGGGCTTGTTGGCGAGCGCCAGCTGGTAGAGACCCACCGAGCGGACCAGCGCCGCATCGCCGTAGAGGCCTTGTACGTAGGTGTTCTCGCTCAGCCCGGCATAGACGCCGATGCGCCCCGGCATCTTCTCCGGCACGTAGCCGGCGCTTTCCAGGGCCTCCCAGGCGAGCTCCAGGAAGATGCGCTGCTGCGGATCGAGGATCTCCGCCTCGCGCGGCGGGCAGTCGAAGAAGGCGGCGTCGAACAGGTCCGCCCCGGGAAGGATGCCGCGTGCCGGGACGTAGGCAGGGTCCGCGAGCTGGGCCGGATCGACGCCGGCCGCCGCGAGCTCCTCCGCCGAGAAGAAGGAGATGGATTCGACCCCGGCACACAGATTGCGCCAGAGCTCCTCCAGATCGGGCGCGCCGGGGAAGCGGCCCACCAGGCCGACGATGGCGATCGCCGGCCCGGCGGCCGGAACGGGAGCCGGGGCCGGGAGGCCGGACGGCCGCGGTGCCGGAGCGCTCCCTTCCAGGTGCTCGGCGAGGGAGGCGATGGTGGGAAAGCGGAACAGATCGACGATGGCGACATCGTGCCGGGTTCGCGCGCGCAACCGGGCCTGCATCTCGACCATCAGAAGGGAATGCCCTCCAAGGTCGAAGAAGTTGTCGCGCAAACCGACCTCGGCGCGGCCTGTCAGCTCGCGCCAGATCTCGGTGAGCGTCTTCTCCAGGGCCGTCCGCGGCGGTTCCGCGGGTGCCACGGCCGCCGACGGGACGGCCGGCGGGGTGGTCTGCCGGGTCTGGGCGAGCAGGGCGCGGCGGTCGAGCTTGCCGGTGGCGGTGGCCGGCCAGGCGCTGCACGGCACGAGGTCGGACGGTAACATGTAGTCGGGCAGGCGGGGGGCGAGGAACCGCCGCACTTCGGGCAAGGTGGGCGCCGCGCCGTCCGCCGGAATCACGAACGCCACCAGCCGCTGGTCGAGCGGTGTGGTGCCGCGCACCAGGACGACCGCTTCCCGCACACCCGGGTGCGCCGCAAGGGCGGTCTCGATCTCGCCCAGCTCGATGCGGAAGCCGCGCACCTTGACCTGGGTGTCGGAACGGCCGAGGAATTCCAGGGTGCCGTCCGCCCAGTGGCGCGCCCGGTCGCCGGTGCGGTAGAGCCGCTCTCCCGGCTCCACCGCCCACGGGGAGGGCACGAACTTGGACGCCGTGAGCACCGGGTCGCGCGCATAGCCGGCGGACAGGCACGTGCCGGCGATGTAGAGGTCGCCTGCGACGCCGATCGGACAGGCGCGGAAGCCCGCGGTGAGCACGTGGTACCGCGCGTTGGCGATCGGCCGGCCATACGGGATGCTGGTCCAGTGCGCCGGGACCTCGCGGATGCGGTGGACGTTCGACCAGACGGTCGCCTCGGTGGCCCCGCCGAGGCTCACCACCTCCGCCTGCGGGAACGCCTGGCGCACCCGATCCGGCAGGCCGACCGGAATCCAGTCGCCGCTCTGGAAGACGAGGCGCAAGCGGGCGCCGGGCACCGGGGTCTCGGGCAGGAACGGGACCACCTGGAGGAGACTGGCGGGAGCCGAATCCCAGAAGGTGATCGGCTCGTTCTGCAGGACATGGGCGAGGTGGGCGGGATCGCGCACCTCCGCCGCCGTGGCGATGCGCACGCTGCCCCCTGCGGCAAGCAAGCCGAAGACGTCGAAGACCGAGAGGTCGAACGACAGCTCGGTGACGAAGAGGACGCGGTCGGCCGGGCCGAAGCCGAACGTACGCACCACCCAGTTGACCAGATGGACCGCCGGAGCGTGCGGCACCTCCACACCCTTGGGGACCCCGGTCGAGCCCGAGGTGAAGATGACGTAGGCGAGGTGCGGGGAGGGGAGGAGGTATTCTTCGTCCTTGCCGTCCTTGAAGTCCTTGCCGTCCTTCGCCTCCACATCCGCCTCGGTCACCACGACCCCGATCTCGAGCCCCTCCACGATGCCGCGCACCCGCTCTTCCGGGAAGGCGCCGGAGAGCGGCACGTACGCCCCTCCGGCGGCGAGGATGCCGAGGAGCGCCACGACCATCCCGGGACCGCGCTCCAGGCGCACCGCCACCCGGACCTCCGGGCCGACGCCCCGCGCCCGCAGGCGCCGGGCGAGGCGCAGCGCCTGCGCGGCGAGCTCGCGGTAGGTGAGCACCGTGTCGCCGCAGAGCACGGCGGGCGCGTCCGGCGTCCGCTCCGCCTGGGCGAAGAACAGGCCGTGCAGGGTGGCGGGACCGGCGGCAGGATCCTCCCGGGTGTCGTTCCACTCGCGCAGGGTCTGATGCCGCTCGGCGGCGGTGAGGAGGGGCAGGTCCGCCAGGCGGACGCCGGGCGCCGCCACCGCGCCGCGCAGGAGCACCTCGAGGTGGCCGGCCAGACGCGCCGCGGTGGTCGCGTCGAACAGGTCCGAGTTGTAGGCCAGGGCTCCGGTGAGCCCGCCGCCGTCCTCGGTGAGCGCCAGATTGAGGTCGAACTTGACCGTCCCCCCGGCCGCCGGCTCCGGCGTGATCACCAGGCCGGGCAGCTCGAAGCGGGCGGTGGGGACGTTGACCAGCATCACCATCACCTGGAACAGCGGGGTGTGCGCGAGGCTCCTCTCCGGCTGGATCTCCTGCACCAGCTTCTCGAACGGGACGTCCTGGTGGGCGAAGGCGTCGAGCGTCACCCGGCGCATCCGCGCCAGGATCTCGGCGAAATCGGGATCTCCCGCGAGATCGGCGCGCAGGACCAGGGTGTTGACGAACAGGCCGATCAG
>DIHE01000183.1:0-4577 GCA_002420005.1 Holophagales bacterium UBA5704
GCGCCCTCTCCCGCCTTGCGGGGGAGGGTCGGGGAGGGGGGCATTTTCCCTCCGTCCCGCGTGTTCTCCACACCTGACCGTGTTGCGGCGCCAGGAACCACCTCATAGGATGACCCTTCGATGAACGGCACGACGAGCACTGATCCGACCCTTGCCACGCCGCGTCCTCGTTTCTACCGGGTGGGGACGATCGCCGGCTTCGTGCTGGCCGCCGTCTTTCTGGTCGCCGTCTGGGGCAAGGCGCTCGATCCCTCCGCCTTTGCGGAGCAGATCCGCCTCGAAAAACTGGATTTTCTCTTCTCCGCCCCCAACGTGGCACTGATCGCCCTCGCCCTGGAGACGGCGCTGGCGCTCGCGCTCCTCCTGGGGATCCGGCGCCTGTGGGTGCTCATCCCGGCGGTCCTTCTCTGCACCTTCTTCCTCTTCCTCACCGGCCGCGCCTGGTACCTGACCGCGCACGGCCTGCGCACGGAGTCGGCCGGCTGCGGCTGTTTCGGAAACCTCGTGCAGCGCACTCCGGCCGAGGCCTTCTGGCAGGACGTGCTCCTGCTCGTGCCGCCGCTCGCTCTGGCCTTCCTGGGGCGCGACCGGCGCGGTCCCACCGTCCCGCCGCTGCGCACCGCGGCGGTGGCCCTGGGAACGGCCGGCGTGGTGCTCTTCGCCTGGAAGGCGCCGCAGCTCCCGCTCGACGACCTCGCGACCCGCCTGCGACCCGGCGTCGCGATGGATGAGATCTGCGCGGACCAGAGCGCGAATCCGCTCTGCCTCAGCACCGTCGCGCCCGACCTGACGAAAGGGGATCACCTGGTGGTGATCGCCGACCTGACCGATGCCGCCTTTCGCGCCGCGGTCCCTGCGCTCAACCAGGCCGCCGGCCGGACGGACGGGCCGGGCCTGTGGGTGCTCGCCGACGCCACTCCCGAGCAGGTCTTCAACTTCCGCTTTGCCGCGGGTCCCACCTTCCGCCTGGTGGAGACCCCCGCGGCGTTGCTCCGTCCGCTCTACCGGAGCCTGCCCCGGGCTTTCCGTGTGCAGGACGGGAAGGTCCTCGAAACCTGGGCCGGACTTCCGCCCCTCACCCACTCTTGAACCCTTGATCTGCGACAGCTTTCCATGAGGGCAACGACCATGAGCCACCCCTTCCGCTCCCTG
This sequence comes from Holophagales bacterium UBA5704, assembly GCA_002420005.1. GTDB lineage: Bacteria > Acidobacteriota > Thermoanaerobaculia > Multivoradales > UBA5704 > UBA5704. The sequence continues at coordinate 1,153 of DIHE01000183.1, forward strand.
CGCCGCGCGCTTCCGGCCCTGCTGACGCTGGCCGCGCTCGGCACGGCGCTCCCCGCGCGCGGCCAGGCCACGCCGTCCGACGGTGTCCTGCGCGCGTTCCAGCCGACCGGCGAGTTTTCCTTGCAGGTCAACGGGCAGCCCGATCCCAAGGCGCAGATCTTCGTCAACCGGAACATCCCCGCGTACCTGATCCTCCCGGGGACCGGGTCTCCGGTCCTCATCTCACCGGGTGCGACGAAGGTCGAGACCATCCCGCCGGCCAAGGTCGTCCGCCAGAAGGACGGCTCGCTGGACGTCCTCGCGGACGCGGTGCTGAAACCGCAGGGTGCCTTCCAGCTCGTCGGCGAGCGGGTGGAGATGAACGCGGAGGGCCGGAAGCTCAGCATGGGGCCGAAGCCGCCGCTCCTCGGCCTCAAAAAGGCCGCGGACCTCAAGCAGCACAGCCCTGAATACGTGGTGGGAGCGAAGGCCTTCGTCCCTAACGCGACCTCGGTGGCCAAGCTCAAGAAGCAGGCGGCGCCGATCCGCGTGGTGGTCTATTTCGGTTCCTGGTGCCCGCACTGCAAGGAGGTCCTCCCGCACCTGCTGCGGGTCGAGGACGAGATCAAGGGCTCGAAGCTCCAGATCGACTACTACGGCCTGCCCAGGGACTTCAAAGATCCCGAAGTGCAGCGGCTGGGCATCAAGGAAGTCCCCACTGCGATCGTCTACCGCAACGGCAAGGAAATCGGGCGCATCACCCGCAACGACTGGACCGCTCCGGAAGTGGCCCTGTCGATCCTCCTGGGCGTCTGAGCACCTCCAGCGGATCGATCCCCCCGTTGTGCCACCGCGCGTCCGGCGCCTGCAAAGCGCCGGGCGCCGCGCACCGCGAGATCCCCAGACCTGCCTCCAGCTCCGGACAAAGACGCCAGGCCTCACCACCCGCCAAGGCCGCCCCCTGCAGGCGTCCCCGCCAGGGAACCAGCACGCCGTGGAGTCTCGCCAGTTCCGCCAGGGGATGGATGCGAACGGTACGCAGACCCGGAGACGGCCGGAAGGTGGGATCGGGATCGATCACGACCGTGCCGGCAGAGACCGGGAGACCCGGAGGACGCAAGCCGCGCATCTCCGCCTCCAGCCGGATCTGCTGGACCGAGGCCACCGCGGCCGGCTCCGCGGGACCCGGAGGCCACCGGCGCGCGAGGTCCGCGAGAGCGTCCTCCAACCGGGAAGCGAGAGCCCCGGAATCCCCGGCGGTATAGATGGCGGCGATGGACAGGCACCCCCGCTGGTCGAACAAAGCAATATCGCGCGCCAGACCCTCCGCGATCTCCTCGGGATCGACCTCCGCCCCCACCACCGCCAGACTCGTCTTCGGCCCATACCCGACCACCTTCCCCGGAGCCCGCCGTTCCAGATCGGTGATCGCGGAGGCCTCCCCATAGGCCAGCACCGTGCCCGCGGCGGCGAGCACGGGAGCTTCGAGAACCACATCCCCCCCCGGCCAATCGACCGCCGCCAGCGCACCGCCCAAACGCGGCGCCCGGCGGCTCAAGGCAGCCACGAGCGCCGGAGCGAACAGCGGCTCCGCCGAAGGGGACTTCAAAAGGACAGGCCGGCGAAGCGCCAAGGCCGGCAGGAGAGGCTGCACCGCCAGACCCGGCAGGTTAGAGGCGAGCACCACGACGACCGGCTCCTCGGGAGCCGGCCGACCGGCCACCGCCGCAGCAAAGAGCGCCGCCGCCGGCTCCCCACGGACCCCCCCCAGGACCGCCGCGAGTCCCGCATCGAGCCCTTCCGGGGACAGACGACAGGTGCGAGCCAACGCCGGATCGAGCGCCCGCCGCTCCTCCGACGCCGGATCGAGAAACGCCTCCACCGTCCCGGCCCAGGCGGCCAGCAGGTCCTCCGCAGGAAGAGAGCGCAGCGCGGCGCCCCCCGCCTGAAGGCCGGCCATCACCTGGGCGAGGGCATCCGCGGTCCACATCATCGCGTTACACCCATACCGGCGGTGGCTGGGGGAAGCTCATCTCGGCGGTGGCTGGGGGAAGCGCCCCTTGCGGGCGCCGGCGCGTAGACCCGGGTTTCAACCCGGGTTGCGGAGGCCCGATCTCGTGGTGGTGGCGCCCCTTCAGGGGCGAGGGCAACGCGCGGGCGGACATCCAGGGCAACGGGCAGGCGGAGATGCCGGGCAACCGGCGGGAGATACCGGGCAATGCGCGGGCGGAAACCCAACCGGAACGGTGCCCCGCCGGCGCCCCTGAAGGGGCGCGTGGGGTTGGCGGGCGCCACAGAACCCGGGTTAAAACCCGGGTCTATGTGCCCGCGCCCGCAAGGGGCGCCGCCCCCGAGCCACCCAGAAGAGATGTGCGTAAAGGTATGGGTCCACATGCGGGCATCATGCTCCCTCGGCGCCTTCCACCCCGCCCTCCTCCTCCCACCCGATGTGCCGCCCGATCTCCCGTTCCAGCCGCTCCAAAAGCGTGCCCAACGTCGAGCGAACCTCCGGAGCCAGGTCACGGTGGGTGCGCAGGCGGCGGGCGATCCAGCGGGCGGCGCGCTCGCGTTCTGCAAGGTCTCTGGAAACCCAGTGCTTGAAGACATTGTGCGCCGCTTGATGCATCCAGGGCTCGCCCGGGCCCAGGTGGGTGAGAATCGGCTCCCATTCGCCGAGGTAGCCCAAAGCGGTGGTGCAGCCGACGACGATGCTGCGGTGCTCCGCGTCGGCGAGGGTGGCGGCGCGGGTGTGGAGGAGGGCGATGGCATCAGTCCCATCGGCAGGGTGGTCGCCATCAAGGAGGAGGCGCGCCAGATAGCCGATGACGCGGAGAACGGTTGCGAGATGGCGTTCATGGACCTGGCCGAACCTGGAGTCGTAGAGTGCCTCTTCCGAGCGTACAAGCTCTGCTCGGTTCGCCCAGGTCAGAAGCTGCGGCAGGAGGCCGGTGGCCCACAGCTTCGCCGATGCCCTGGCGATCCGGCGTTGCCAGGGTGCCTGGTCTTCCTGCTCCGCGATCTCGCGAAAACGATCCAAGCTCTCCTCTGTCACTCGTAGGGGAGAGAGAACGGGTGCGGCAACGAAGATCGCTCCGCCGCCGAAACCTCCCACGTCCAGAATCGCTGCTTTGGCATCATCGCCGCCACGGTTCAGCAGAGCATTGAAGTCATCGGCTCTGAGAGCGACCTCTGACGCCAACTGCCACCAGGGATAGAAACCTGGTCGAACCTGATCGCTACGCCGGGTGCGCATGATCATGTTTGCCAACACCGCCAAGCGCCTTCCCCGCGTGGCATCAAGACGGCTGAGGACGACGACCAGCCGCGCGAAGGCCTCGACGGCTGCCTCTCCTGAGATGCTCTCAATGAGGCCACGCGCCAATTCTTCTATGGGCTCGACCAGTCCGGCGTGCGCCGTCGCACCACAAAGCTCGGCGACGACGGCG
>DIHE01000183.1:4802-44586 GCA_002420005.1 Holophagales bacterium UBA5704
GGCGGGGCGGGGGGGGGGATCCGATCGGCGTCGAGATCAGAGGCGAGCAGGGCACGGAGAGGCTTGGAATCGAGCTTTTTGCCCAAGGCCGCCAGCCGGTGCGCCGCCGCCGGGACATCGAGCCCCGAACTCTCGCGGATGTGCTGCCACCAACGCGCCACCGCGACTTCGTCGCCGCTCTCGCGCAAGATTTTCCATGCCGCACACGTGTCCTCGGGAGGCTCTCCGGGCATTGTGATCACCCGGTCGACAATTCTCCGAACCTTGCTGTGGATCTCATACCGAAACCGGCGATGCAGGAGTAGTGGCAGCCGCTCGGGTGTGGCGATCTGTTCGAGAATCTCCACCCGCTCGGCATTGAGCGCATACATCCGAGCGCTGACGGTCTCCTCATAAAGCGTCGCCTCCGTCGCCGCAAGCCGCTCTTCGCATGCCCTCACGAACGTCGCCCGCAGCCTCAAGGTTCGCTGCTGTCCAAGCTTTCCGAGGGCTTCCCAGGCTGCTTTTCGCAGGCTCCACGGCACCTCGGCCTGCACGAGCTCGATCAAGTGACCGCTCAACCCGCTGAGCCCAGCCTGAACAACCGCCGCGATTGCGGCCAGCCACACCGCCTCGGGCGCTTCCTCGTCGAAGGTTCCACCGAGCAGCCTCTGCAGCTCCTCGTGCAGCTTGTCTCGCACCGGCTCGAAGCGCGCCTGCCCAGGCAAGCCCGCCAGGGCCTGTATAGCCTCCACCCGCGCTGGCACGGGCGCTGCCGGGTCCGCCGCGAGCTGCAAGAGCGCCTGGCGTGCCGGACCCCGCCCGTGCTCCGCCAGCGCCCGTGCCGCGCGTCGGTGGCCGTACCTCCCTTCTTGGGGATCGCGCAACACTTCCTCCTGCGCCGCCACGAAGCGCGCGAGAAGCTCAGGGACCCGCGTCTCGGCCATGCGCAGGCAGCGCGCCGTGAGCACCGGATTGACGGCGAGCGCAGCTTCGACGACCCCCGCCACCACCTCCGGTGCCTCACCGGCAAAGCCGAGGAGCACGGCGAAGGTATCGTGCCAGCCGAACGTCCGCACCTTGCGCTGGAGGACGGCCGCATCGCCGGCTTCGTGAGCCAGGAAGTGACGGGCGGCGAAATACTCCTGAAAGGACTGATGCAGGAAGCGCAGCGTGCCGTCGTCACGCAGCAGGATCTCGCCCGTCACGATCTCTTCGAGCAGCGCCGGATCGGCCAGCCCCTTCGCGGCCTCGGTCTCTTTGATGTCCGTGGCGCCACGCTCGACGAGCGCGTAGCCGAGCCCGCCGAGAAAGGTCGCCTTGTCTTCAAAGGAGAATCGGTTCGCCACCACCTCGCCGTGCTCCTGGTGGTGGCGTTCCTCCAGATACCAACGGGAGAAATCCTCGAAGAGCCGGCCACGGCCGGACGGCGGCTCACCGGTCTGCCGGTACCGCTCGACGAGCATCCACAAGAAGAGCGGTGTCTGCGCCAGGTCGCGCACCTGGGCGTGCTCGGGATCATCAAGAAGGATCTTGGTCAAGCGCTCGCCAAGCTCCTGCCAGGCGGCGGCACCGTTTTCCCGAAGGTAGTCGAAGACATAGCGCCGCGCCTGGGCCGCCCCAACCTTCTCGAGGCCCACCACAGGGAACGGCAGAAGCCCGGGCGTGTAGTTGTATTGGCGATGGCAGGCGACGACCGGAGTCGCGGGAAAGGTCTCACGCAGGGCCACGAGCCACTCGGCGATGCGCTGTTTGTCGGCCTCGGGGACCTCGTTCAAGGCATCGACTGTGAGGTGGAGCGCCCCGGCGTCGAGCAGATCAGGTTCGTACCCGAGAGCGGCCGCGATCGTCGCCCGGTCATCTTTCTCTTTCTCCTGGTCGCCGATCCTCAAGCGCAGATCGGGCGCCCGCAGGACCACCGGCAGCCGTGGCGCCACGGTGGCCTTACCGCGCCCGACGATCGCCTGCGCCAAGCTGTACTGCCATTCCCGCGCGACGGTGCTCTTGCCCGCTCCGGCGTCGCCGATCAGCACCACCGCCGGCTGCTCGGCGAGAAGCCGCAACACGTCGTGATCCTCTCCCTTTCCACTGCCGGTGCCGCGCAGCCGCTCTGCCTCGGCGAGCGCTGGGTCGCTGTCGAGCATCTCGTCGAACGACATCCGCCGTCTCTCGCGCCCCGCGTGCAGCCGACCGCGCAGGTCGATGTAGGCGCGCACGCTGATGTAGACCCCGTGGTCGGTCTCGAGATCGACCAGGATCTGGTTGGCCTCTTCGGCGAAGCGCGCCCGCACAAAGTTGGCGCGCAGGGCTTCGTGGGCTTCGACAAGTGGCTTGTCCTCCTCCTTGCGGCGTCCACGCAGGGCGCGCGCCATGGCGGCCAAATCGCCGAGGGAGTGCCGGGGCTCGGCGAGGCGCAGGATCTCCAGGCCGTCGCCGCGCAGGTCTTCGCCGCTCCAGTGCCGATAGAGATCGACGCCCGCGAGCGATTCCGCCACCACCCCGGCCATCGCCGCCGTGGCACGCAGGGCGGCGGGTGTCTGGTCGGGCCACTTGAGGGTCAGGTGGGCGAAGAGGAAGAGCTGTTCGAGGTAGTCGCGCAGCCAGTGCTCACGCCGGGCCTCGGGGCAGGCGTCGCGCGCGGCGCGGCGCAGCGTCCAGAAGACCCGGAAGGTGGCGCCCAGTGGGGGGCTTTCGGCGGCGAGCCGCTGCGCGAAACGGTCGGCGCCGCGCTCGCCGAGTCGGCACGCCGCGGCAAGCAGGCGTTGCAGGCGCAGGTGCTGCGCCAGACTCAGGTCCTCCGGGAGGATGTCGCGTGCCAGGCAGCCTTCGAGGCGGGTGAAGTCGAAGAAGAACGGCTCCTCGTCCTTCGTGAAGGCGTAGTCGATGAGGAGCGGCCGGTCGCCGACGAGGAGGACGTTGCGCGGATTGAGATCGCCGTGGACGAGCGCCGTCAACCGCCCGCGGCGGCGGGCTTCGAGAATCCGCGGCAGGGCCTCGAAGGGGTCGGCAACCGTGGCTTCGGCCAGCTCCGGCAGCCCGGCGTGGAGCCGTTCGCGATGGGCGCGCGCCCGCACCGAGCGCACCCGGCCTTGCACGTGGAAGGGGGCTCCCTCTGGCAGCGTGGCGGCGAGCCGGCGCAAGGTGCGGCCATCGGGATCGGGCGTCACCAGCTCCAGCCGCAAGGGGGTGTCCGCCGGCTGCCCCATCAACCGGTCTCCCCACCATTCCGCTCGCAGCTCGCGCACTTCGATCCAGGCACCCGCCTCGACCTCCCCGTCGTACCGCGCCGCGGCTTCCAGCAGGGTGCGCGGGTAGAGCCGCGTGGGCTTGCCGGTGGAGCCGTCCAGCGTGAAGGTACCCGAGGTCGCGTCGAAGGCGTCGACCTCAATCTCCAGGGCGATGCCGAGCCGCAGATTCCATGCATCGAGCGCGGTGGTCTCCCGGTCCTCGATCGTGTGCTTGGCGTAGAGGTCGTTCTGGACGCCCGTGAAGAGCGCGGCGAGCGCCTGCTCAGCCCGGTCGAGCGCCGGGCCGCCGGCGCGGATCGCCTGGTGCACGAACTTCTCGAGGGTCACCGGCGGTTGTGCCGGCTGTCCGGCGAAGCGCGCCGCGTGGTCATAGACGACCGCCTCGCGCTCGGTTCCGGACTTCGTCGCGGGCCGCAGCACCGCGGGCGTCGCGGCGCGGATCGGCGCGAAGAGCGCGCTAGCGTGGCGGAGGTGGTCGTTGAAGGCCTGCCACTCGTCCCTCAGATCATGGAACGGCCCGACCTTCGCCACCATGGACGCCTCGTGCGGTCCCGTGCGGACGACGACGTCGAGCACCGCGCAGCCGCTTCGCCCGTCGGTCAGCCGGCCCCGGACGTGAATCGTGTCGGGCCGTTCGCGCCAGCAGCCCGGCGCCGTGCCGGTCTCGATCCGTTGCAGCACGGCATCGAGCTCGGCCTGCTCCTGCCGGGTGAACCCCTTCTCGAAGGTGACATCCATGAGCGCATTATCCGCTGGATTGCAACTGTATGATCGCGCGATGCGTGCCACGGTGAGCCACTACGAGATTCCCGCCCATGATCCCGAGCGGGCGGCCCGGTTTTACCGTGCGGCGTTCGGCTGGAGCGTCGAGCCTCTCGCCTGGGAGCGCCCCTATTTCAAGATCCGCGGCTCCGCCGTCCCCGCCGCTCCCGGCCGCGAGGGCATCGACGGCGGCCTCCTTGCGGCCGGCGACGGCATCGAGCAGCCGCTCCTGGTGCTCCACATCGAAGGCGCCACCCTGGAGCAGGCCCTGGCGCGCATCGTCGCCGCCGGGGGCTCGATCGACCGGCCGGCCGCCCCGGTGGGCACGATGGGGTGGTGGGCACGGTTCCGGGATTCCGAGGGCAACCTTCTGGGTCTGTGGGCGGCATCTGTGCTACCTTCTTGAAATGCGGCTACGACATATCCAGCTGGCAGCCCTTCCTCTCGCCCTCCTGCTCATCTCCTCGACAGCCGACGCGCACCCCTCTCTTCTCGCCGACCTGGCTCCCGGGACCGAGCGCGTCAGCGGGTTCACCGACATCTACAACACCCGCCTGCTCGGGGGAATACTTTATTTTTCTGGCAAGGATGCCGCCCACGGGCTGGAGCTGTGGCGCAGCGACGGCACCGCGGCCGGAACCTGGCGGCTGACCGATGTCTGCCCGGGACCCTGCTCGGGCAACCCCTCCGGCATGGCGCTCTACCGCGGCGAGATCTACTTCGCGGCGGATGACGGCGTCGCCGGTGTCGAGCTCTGGGCGACCGGCACCGCACCGGGAACCGCACGACGGGTGCGCGATCTCTGCCCTGGACCCTGCGGCAGCTTTCCGCACGACCTGGAGGCGGGTGGCAGCCGCCTGCTGTTCGTCGGTGCGACGGGTGGGCAGCGGGAGGCGCTGTGGTCCACCAACGGCTCACGCCGGGGCACAGCTGCCGTAGCCGACCTCTGCCGCCGTCCTGACACGGACGGCTCGTTCTACTTCCCCTGCGCCTCCGGATTGAATCGCCTGGGGGACGTGGTCCTGCTCTCGGTCGACGGCCGGCTCTGGCGCACCGACGGGACAGCGGCAGGAACCTACACTCTCCACGACCAGATCCCCGGCCTGCACTCCGTCGGCAGCATGGCTGCGCTCGGCAACGTGCGCCTCTTCTGGTCCGGCATCACCCTCTGGCGCACCGACGGCACCGCGGACGGAACGCAGCCGATCAAGACCGCGACCGATCTCGGATTCAACCCTGTCCTCTTCTTGCTGGCCCGCAGCATCGTCTGGAAAGAGCAGCTGATCAGCGTAACCACCTCGGGAGAGGTCATCCGCTCCGACGGGACCCCCGAGGGAACCCTGGTTCTCGCGAGCCCCCCCGGCTTCCCCAATCCGATCGGCTTCGCAGCTCTCGGCGACAGCCTGCTCATCGAATACCAATCCCCGGACACCCTCTGGAGCACCGAGGGAACCCCGGAGACGACCCGTCAAGTTGTGGAGCTACCGGCCTACTCCTACGGCATCGGCTCGCTCGGCGACCGCGCCCTGCTCTGCCTGCAGCCACCCGGGGGAGACGAACCACCGGCACAGATCTGGGTCTCCGACGGAACCGCCACCGGGACGGTGCGCCTCCCGGTCGACACCGGACGCTGCTGGGGCCTGGGCGATGCGCCGAACCTGGCGGGACGCGCACTGTTCACCGGGACCTATGGAGAGCTCTGGGCGAGTGACGGCACCGCCGCCGGGACCTCGGTGCTCCACGACTTCTCCCTGCGCCCTGCCTCGGGAGGCCCGCTGAACCAGATCGGTCTTGGGGGCAAGGCGCTCTTCTCCGCAAAGACCGGTACGCAGGCCCCCCTCTTCCTTTCCGACGGCACCGCCGCCGGAACTACGCAGCTGAGCGAGGATGCCACCTGGGCCCGCAACTTCGCCAAGGCCGGCGACAAGGTGTTCTTCTCCGCCTTCGAGGCCGCCCCGGGCGCTTTTCCGTCCATCCTTCCCCTCGGGCTCTGGGCGACGGACGGAACGGCGGCGGGCACTTCCGCGGTGGCCCCTGAGATCCGCGACTACCGCTCCCCGATGCCGGTGGGATCGTCCCTCTTCTTCACCGCGGCCCGCGAATACAGCTTCTATAATCAGCCCGATCTGGAGCTGTTCCGCAGCGCCAAAAACCACACCGGCCTGGTCAAGAACATCAACAACTATGGGGCCGACACCGGCTTTCACCACACCTGCTATAACGCCCCGTCCGATCCCGGGCCGGGCATCGAGCTGAACGGCCGCCTCCTCTTCGTGGCCGATGAGGGCCGCCATGGACGGGAGCTGTGGGTGAGCGACGGCACGGCTCCGGGGACCCGTCTTCTCAAGGACATCGATCCGCGGCGGATCGCCGGAAATCCGTCGGACTGCGACGAGCGCACCGACTCCGGGCGGGGCTCGGAGCCGCGAGACTTCGTCCGCCACCGCGAGGGAGTCTTCTTCACGGCGGAGGAGGCAAGAACCGGCCGCGAGCTCTGGTGGACCGACGGCACCGCCGCCGGCACACGGCGGGTCAAGGACGTGCTGCCGGGAGCGCGCGGCTCCGCACCGCACGATCTCGTGATCTTCCGCGACCGCGTGTGGTTCATCGCCGGCCTCCCGGGCGGAGGCGAAGGGCTCTGGCAGAGCGACGGCACTGCCGCCGGCACCCGGCTCATCGACCACCTCCGGATGCAGGATGCGCCGTCCTGGGCGCGCGAGCTGACGGTCGCCGGAGGCCAGCTGTTCTTCCAGGTCTACAACGAAGTCACCGGCCCCGAGCTCTGGGCGAGCCGCGGCACCACCGCCACCACCCGGCTGGTCACCGACCTGCGCCCCGGCCCCGCCGGTTCCTACCCGCAGGCCTTGACCGCCGCAGGAGGCCGCCTCGTCTTCGCCGCCGACGACGGCACGCACGGCCTGGAGCCCTGGCAGAGCGACGGCACCCGCGACGGCACCGTCCCCATGGGGGACCTCTCTCCGGGCCTGGGCGCTTCGAGCCCCGGCCCCTTCACACCGCTGGCCGGCGACAGCGTGCTCACCGGAGCCGACGACGGCGTGCACGGCCGCGAGCCGTGGGTGCTGCCGGTGACGCCGGAGGGCTGAGCGTCACGGGGACTCTGGGGTGACCGGTGCCTCCTCCGGTTCGGTCACCTTCAGGAACACCACCCCCAGCGGGGGCAGGGTCAAGGTCAGGGAGTGCGTGCGGCCATGCAGCGGCACGGCTGCGGCGTCGACGCCTCCGAGGTTTCCTTTGTTGCTCCCGCCGTAGCGCTCGCCGTCGCTGTTCAGGATCTCCCGCCAATGGCCTCCTGAGGGGACGCCGATGCGGTAGTTGGCGTGGACGTTCGGGGTGCAGTTGAAGACGGCGACCACCGGGGCTCCGGTTTTCGGCTTGCGCAGGAAGGAGAGGACGCTGTTCTCCGCGTCGTTGGCGTCGATCCATTCGAAGCCCTCGGGCTCGACGTCGAGCTCCCAGAACGCCGGATCTTCGCGGTAGAGCTGATTCAGATCGGTCAGCCAGCGGAGGATGCCGGCGTGGGCCTCGTCGTCGAGCAGGTGCCAGTCGAGGCTCGCATCGTGGTTCCACTCGCGGTATTGCGCCAGCTCGCCGCCCATGAACAGCAGCTTCTTGCCGGGCTGCGCCCACATGTAGCCATACAGCAGGCGCAGGGTGGCGAGCCGCCGCCAGGCGTCGCCCGGCATCTTGCCGGCGAGCGATCCTTTCAGGTGCACCACCTCGTCGTGCGAGAGCGGCAGCACGAAATTCTCCGAGAAGGCGTACATGCCACGAAAGGTCATCTCGTTGTGGTGGTACTTCCGGTGCACCGGATCGCGGCCCATGTACTTGAGCGTGTCGTGCATCCAGCCCATGTCCCACTTCAAGCCGAAGCCGAGCCCACCGACGTACGTCGGCCGCGAGACCATCGGCCAGGCGGTCGACTCTTCGGCGATGGTCTGCACGTCGGGGAATGTCTCGTACACCGCTTCATTCAGCTCGCGGAGGAAGGCGATCGCCTCCAGGTTTTCGCGCCCGCCGTGCCGGTTCGGGACCCACTCGCCGGCTTTCCGCGAATAGTCGAGATAGAGCATCGAGGCCACCGCGTCCACCCGCAGGCCGTCCGCATGGTATTTCTCCAGCCAGAACAGCGCGCTGCTGATCAGAAACGCCCGCACCTCGTTGCGGCCATAGTTGAAGATGTAGCTTCCCCAGTCGGGGTGATACCCCTGACGCGGGTCGGCGTGCTCGTAAAGGTGGGTGCCGTCGAAATAACCGAGGGCGAACTCGTCGGTGGGAAAATGCGAGGGGACCCAGTCGAGAATCACACCGATGCCGTTCTGGTGCAGGTGATCGATCAGGAACATCAAATCCTGCGGCGTGCCATAGCGGCTGGTCGGTGCGAACAGGCCGGTGGATTGATAGCCCCAGGAACCGTAGAACGGATGCTCCATGACCGGCAACAGCTCGACATGGGTGAAGCCGGCCGCCTTCACGTGCGCGGCGAGGAGCGGCGCGATCTCCCGGTAGGTGAGAGAACGATTCCCCTCCTCCGGCACCCGGCGCCAGGAGCCCAGGTGGACCTCGTAGATGGACATCGGCGCGTGGAGCGCTTGCGCCGCGGCGCGCCCGGCCATCCACTCGGCGTCTCCCCAGGTGTGGTCCAGGTCCCAGACGATCGACGCCTGGCCCGGCGCGATCTCGGCGTAGAGGGCATAGGGGTCCGCCTTGTCCGCCCGGTAGCCGCCGAAGCGCGAGGCGACGTGGAACTTGTAGCGCGCGCCCTTCGCCACCCCGGGGATGAATCCTTCCCAAAGGCCGGACGGGCCGCGCGGGGCGAGCGGGTTTTGATCAGTGCTCCAGGCATTCCAGTCACCGATCACCGCGACGCGCTCGGCGTTCGGCGCCCAGACGGAAAACCAGACGCCGGAGGCTCCGTCCGCATCGGTCCCCGGTTGGGCTCCGAGCGTCTCCCACAAACGAAAATGAGTTCCTTCGTTGAACAGGTAGACGTCCTGGTCGGTGAGCGGGCCGGGCATCAGCGTTTCCTCCGCAGCTCATCCATGCGCCGCAGGGCCTCCACCACCTCGGGCCGCCCGCTGAAGTCTTCGAAGGCATGGCGCGCCTTGCGCCGCCAGTTCGGTCGTTCGCGATGCGTGCCGGGGACGTTCTGCGGCGCCGTCTCGCCCCACAGGTCTTCGAGGTTGATCAACACCATCCGCGCCGGGCTGGCCGCCATGTGGTCGAGGAGGAGCCGCAGCACGGCCCGGTCGAGGCGGGCCTGGTCTCCTCCCAGGCCGGCGCGGGTCTCCGCCGGCAGCCAACCCTCGACCTGGCGACGAATCCGGTCCCGCTTGGTGCGCTCGTCGCGTGCCTCGTCCGCGTCGAAGAAGCCCAGGCTTTCCAGGTCCTCCGTGTCCTTCGCCTCCAGGAAGCCGCTGAAGGTGGGCATGTCGTGCGTGTTGAGGCTCGCCGCGGTGGTCACCGGAGGCTCGCGCAGACCCTGGTCCGGTTGCAGCTCGTACTGCGCGACGAACATGCCCAGCATGTCGTGCCGCTCCATGGCCTCGTAGACCTCGGGCGGGACGGTGCCCAGGTTTTCGCCGACCAGCATCGCCTGGTGGCGCTGCGATTCCAGGCAGAGCACGGCATACAGCTCCTCGGCCGGATAGGTCACGTAGACGCCGTGGGCCGCCTCCATCCCCTCGGGAATCCAGAACAGCCGGTGGAGCTGCATGACGTGATCGATGCGCAACAGGCCGGCGTGCTCCAGATGGTGCCGCAGGCTGTCGATCAGGTAGTCGTAGCCGCGCTCGCGCAGGCGCTCGGGCTGGAGCGGCGGGAAGCCCCAGTTCTGGCCCTGGGTGAAGAAGGAGTCGGGCGGTGCACCGGCCGAGATCTTCTGGGTGAACAGGTCGCGCTCGCGCCAGACGTCGAACGAGCTGCCATGGACGCCGAGCGGCAGGTCGAGGTAGAGCCCCGGGCCCCGCCGCCGCGCTTTGCGGGCCAGCTCGCCGATCTGGCGGTCGCAGGCCCACTGGCACCAGAGGTGGTAGCGGTAATCCTCCTCATCGAAGTCGGCGGGAGCGAGCGTGCCTTCGCGCAGGCGCTCGGGCCAGAGCTGCCAGGACTCGCCGCGGCGGTCGCCGACGGCGCGGAAGGCGGCGTAGGTCTCCAAGTCCGGCTTGCGGCGCACGAAGGCGTCCAGCTCGTCGTAGCGGTCGCCGGGACGGGCGAAGAAGCGGTGGGCCATCTCTTCGAGCACCCGGCGCTTCAGGGCGGCGGCGCGGGCATAGTCCACCAGCGGCTCGCTCTGGAGCGCCGCGATCTCGCTCTGAAAATCAGGGGACTCGAACAGCCGCCGCGCCGCCGGGTGCTCGTCGCACTCCGCCAGGCGCCGCGGATCGAGATACAGCTCGTTCCAGAACAAGCGGCTGGCCGGGGCGTACGGGCTCGGCTCGAACGGCTCGTCGAGGAACGAGGCGAGAAGCGGCAGCGTCGCCACCACGCCGCCCCCCAGGCCCGCCGTCCACTCCGCCAGGGTCTCGAGGTCGGAGAAATCTCCGTGCCCCCAGCTCCGCGCGGTGCGCAGGGCGTAGAGCGGCAGGAAGACCCCCCAGAGCGGACGCTGGTCGGTGTAGGCGCGGGACGGAGCCGAGATCACCAGGGACTCCATCAGGAGGCCTCCGCTCTCCACCCGCAGCCGGTGATAGCCCGGCGGCATCGCCTCCGGCAGCGGCAGCCTGCGCGTCCCGTCTCCCGCAAACGGGAGGCTCTCCACGTCGAGCATCCAGCCGCGCCGCTCCCCGTTCTCCAGGTCGAGGTGGCAGGCGAGCGTGCCGCTCGCCCCGCGCAGGCGCACGTCGAGGTCGCGCGCCCGGCCGTCCCAGGCGACGACGACCGGCTCCAGCGTCCGCCCGGCCAGCTCGTCGCGGCGCGCCCGCAAGGCCTCGGCGACGTCCGCCGGGCCATCCACCGCGGCTCCCAGGGAGCGCAGGATGGCCAGCAACGCCTCGGCGCCGGCCTCCACGTGCCGGCCCGTGGCGTCGGTATAGGCGGTCTGGACGTCATACAGGCCGGCCAGGCTCTTCAGGTCCTCCTGCTCATTCGCCACTGGAACCCCCTTCGTTCCGCGATCGTTCCTGTCTCTGCAGTTTATGCTGAGACGGCCCTGCGGCGGATTGTCCAGGTCCGCTCAGGCGGGCTCGCGCTCGGGGCGCACCCGCCGGCGCACCCGGAAGATCTGCGCCGGGAGGGCCTGGGGATCGATCTGCACGAAATTGCGCGAGCCGTGCCAGAGGTAGCGCACCTTGGTCAGCAGGTCGTGCACCTCATAGGGCCGGTCCCGCGGCACGCCGAGCGCCTCCACGTCCAGCTCCAGCCAGGCCGACTGCGTCTGGAGCGGATCGAGGTTGACCACGACCAGGATGACGTTGTTCCCCGTGGCGTCCACCTTGCTGAAACAAAGGATCTGGGGATGTTCTGCGGGATGGAAGCGCAACCCGCGGTCGCTCTGCAAGGCCGGATTCTCGTGCCGGAGGCGGTTGACCCGGCCGACCAGCTCGTTGAGATCCACGTCTCCCGGAGCGCTCTCCGGCGGCTCGAACGCCGGACCCTTCAGGCCATAACCGGCGCCGAGGGTGGCGGCGAGGATCAGACGCCGGAGGTAGACCGCACGGTCCCCGCCCGGCAGCGGCTCGGCGGCCAGGTCCGGCATCGCCGGCCAGAGATGCGGCCGCAACGTCTCGCTGCCGAGGGAGGCGGTCAGCTCGGTGCAGCGCGCGGTCAGCTCGGCCTTCGAGCCCTGCCAGGGGACGTCGGCGGCGTTCCAGGTGAAGCCGAGCTTGGCGAGCCGCGCCGAGAGCTTCGGACGGGTTTCCCCGCCGGCCCAAAAGAGCACGTCCGGATGCTCGCGTTTGACGGCGGTGAGCAGCCACTCCCAGAAGGGAAACGTCCGCGTCTCCGGGTCGCTCGCCCGGAAGATGCGCACGCCCCGGGCCACCCAGAGATCGACGGCGCTCTTCAGGTCCTGCCAGAGCTCCCTCCAGGATTCCGGATCCGGGTCGGGCGCCACCGGCCAGGCGAGCTCGAGGGCGATCTCCAGGCCCAGCTCGCGCGCCTTGTCGAGGACGAGCCGGACTTCCTCGGCGGACCCGGAGGCAGCGCGTCCGGACAGCGGAAGGGGCGGCAGGGCGAGGACGTCGAACCCCATCGCGGAAACAGCGGGAAGGAGGGCTTCCGCCTCCTTCCAGGTGGCCCCCGTCGCGCGGGCCGACATCTCATACCAAGTGGAGAAACGCGCCCGCTCCCGGTCCACCACCACCTCCAGCTCGCGGTGGTAGGAGGCGAAGCGGCGGTCGGCCAGGCGCTCCATCCGTGCGGCCAGATCGCCGTCCATTGCCCGGCGCAGGCGGGCCTCCGGCTCTGGCCCCGCTTCCAGCTCGGCGGCGAAACCGGCGAGCACCCGCGCATCGGAGCGGCGCCCGGCCGCCTCGGCGCGCCGGCCGGCCTGGCGGATCAGCGCCGCCCCGGCCGGCAGCTCGGCGGCCGGATTCCGGCCGGACCCGGAGCGCTGCTGCAGATCGCGCCGCCAGGTCTTGAACGGATCGACCCACCCGGTGACCGTATAGCGCCAGCGTCCCGGCCCGGTGACCGTCAGCTCGCCGCGCCAGCGGTCGTCGCCCACGGCCTGCATCGGAACCTGGCTCCACGTCTTGTCCTCGGGACCCCGGTACAGCAGCCGACAGGAGAGGGCATCCGTCCCGTCGGTATAGATGTCCGCCTCGACCACCACCCTCTCGCCCACCACCCGCTTGATCGGGAACCGGCCGCCGTCGATCTCCGGCTCGACCCCCTCGATGACCACACGCTGCCTGCCTGCTTCGTCACTCATCCTTGATGAACCCCCGAGGACGGGGTTTATCAGACTTTGGGGCAGGGGCGCAAAGAGGGGGGCCGCCGGACGCGCCCAGAAGCGGTAGCATCAAGCCAACCACGGAGCCCACCATGCCCGACCTCACCACAGCCCTCGATGCCGTCACCCTCTTTCCCGACCGGGCGCGCGTGACGCGCCGGGGCCGGCTGACTCTGGAGCCGGGGCAGCACCGGATCGACGTCACCGACCTCCCTCTCGCCCTCTTGCCGGAGAGCGTCCGCGCCACCGGCCGCGGCACGGCGCGCGCCCGGCTGCTGGGTCTGCGCACCGAGATGCGGCATTACGTCGAGACCCCCGTGGAGGCCGTGCGCGAGCTTGAAGCCCGCATCCAGGCGTTGCAGGATGACGACGCCGACCTCGCCGCCCGCGGAGAAGGGCTCGCCAAATCCATCAAGGCGCTCGATGCCCTGGCCGCGGAGAGCGCCGTGTTCGCCCGCGGCCTCGTCTTGCGCCACCGCACGCCGGAGGACCAGGGCGCGCTCTATGACTTCCTCGCCGCGCGCGAGCAGACGCTCCAGAGCGAGACCCTCGCCCTCGCGCGTCGGCGCCGCGACCTCGCCCGCGAGATCAACCGCCTGCAGCGGGAGCTCGCCGGGCTCCAATCCGCCCGCCCGCGCCAACGCTGGGCCGCGAGGATCGAGGTGGAGGCCCTGAGCGCCGGGGACCTCGAGATCGAGCTGACCTATCTGGTCCATGAGGCCCGCTGGACACCGCTCTACGACCTGCGCTTCACCGGCGAGGAGCTCGAGGTCACCTATCTGGCCGAGGTGGCGCAAGGGACCGGCGAGGACTGGCCCGACGTGCGCCTCACCCTCTCGACCGCCCGCCCCGCGCTCGACCTGGTCATCCCGGAGCTCGACCCGTGGTACGTCGGCCCCCGGCCGCCCTCCCCGCCGCGCGGCAAGATGGTCGCCGCGCGGTCGATGGCGCCGCAGGCCATGGCCGCGCCCGCACCGGCCGGCTTCTCTCTCGACCTGGACGTAACAGCGGAAGGGCCGCCGGAGATGGCCTTTCTGGAGGCCCCGGCGGCCGAGGTCTCCGAATCCGGCGTCGCCCTCACCTATCAGATCGCCGGCCGCGCGGACGTGCCGGGCAACCACGACGCCCGCAAGGTGACCGTGGGGACCTTCCGCCTGCGCCCGGCGCTCGACCTGGTCACCGCCCCCCGCCGCGAGCCGGTCTGCTACCGCCGCCTCACCGGGAAGAACGAGAGCCCGTTCACCCTGCTCCCCGGCTCCGCCCAGCTCTTCGAAGGCGACGAGTATCTGGGGGCCACCCAGATCGGGCACACCGCACCGGGCCAGGAGCTGAAGCTGGCCCTCGGCGCCGACGAACGGGTGCGCGTCGAGCGCAAGCTCACCGCGCGCAGCGTCGACAAGACGTTTCTCGCCGACCGCCGCCGCATCCGCTGGAGCTACCGTATCGAGGTGGAAAACCTGCGCGACGTCGCGCAAACCGTCCTCGTCCGCGACCAGCTCCCGGTTGCCCGCCACGAGCAGATCAAGGTCAAGCTCGAAGCGGCCGATCCCAAGCCGACGAAGCAGACCGAGCTGAACCAGCTCGACTGGAAGCTCACCCTCGGCCCGGGCACGCGGCAGGTGGTGGCCTTCGACTTCAGCGTCGAGCTGCCGCGGGAGATGGTGGTGGATGGGTTGCCGGGGTGAGGACCGGCGGCCGACCGAAGAGGGTCAAGGGTCTCCTTGGCAGCCTCCAAGGTGCGCGAGGGTCAGCCGCCCGGGAGCAGCTTCCCTTGCCGCCGAAGCTCTCGGGCGATGAAGGGGGCACGCCGTTCCAAGTAGGGGAGAGAGATCGCGCCTTCCAGGTAGCCCTCGACATACTCCTGCCGGACCCCTCGGCAGATCTCGTCATTCAACCGGAGCCGGCGGAGCGTCTCCTCGACGCGGCGTCGACTCTCGCCCCTGGCGCCGGCTCCGGGAATCACCTGGTAGCTCACCGGCTCCAGAGCGAACCAGTCGTCGGCGATCTCGAAGGGATCGAGGACATCGACACTCTCGCCTTTCCGGCTGTTCATGAGGCCGCAGGCCAAGCGATAGTTGCTCCACTCGTAAACCAGATCCCAAGCCCGTGACTTGGGAATTCGATGATCGACGCTCGCTCCTCCGGTGACCCGCTCGATATACAGGCAGGTGTATGCACAGATGTGGCTGTAGGCTGCGAGGAGGGCCGGCAGCACCCTCGTCCAGTAAGCCGGATAGGAAGCCGCAGAGATCTCCTCCCGGCGCGAGGCCACACTCCCCCGCGGCCGCCCGGAGCGAGGTGGGACGGGCGTTTCACCGACAAGCTCGGCAATCGCCCGGAGACCCGGGCGGCGAACCTTCTCCTCAAAATCAGGCGGCTCTGGCTTCGGAGCCACCCGCATCATCGCTCGGCTCCCAGATACTCTTCCGCGAAAGCGCTCCACCTCACCCAGAAGCGGTCGATGTCCGGGAGGACGCCGCGGAGGGCATCGTCGACCTCGCGCACCTCGGCAACGGAATGCGGTGCCGGCCGAGCCAGAAGATGGAGCGCCTTGCCCATCGCCTCTTCGGCCTCGACAGAGCGAGGGATTCTCAGGTCGAAGGCATCACTGGTCAACCAGTTGGACACGTCGCCAAGCCGCACGAAATCGCGTTTCCGGAGGAGGACTTCGGTGCCACCGTCCCCGTGCTCCAGATCGAGATCGAACCAGGCGTCCTTGTCCGGTTCGAAAAAAGGCTCGACCGAAGCCAGCAGCAACGGTGAGTGGGTGGCTGCCACGAGTTGCACCGCGGCCTTCCCGGCGAGCGCCTGCATCACCTGAAGAAGTGACCGCACGATGGTCCGCTGCCAGCGCGGATGGAGATGGCTTTCGAGCTCGTCGATCAGGAAGGTGACCTGCGAGGTCGGCTGTTCATCCAGGAGCGCTGCCGCCCGCAGGTGTTCCTGCCAGCTCCAGACCAGGAGATAGGCGAGGGACACGATGCGCTTCATGGCGGCGGAGGCGTACAGGACGGGTACGTCGATGCCGTAGGGCATCCGCAGCGTAGGTATCCAACGCGCGTCATCGACACTCAGCTTGGCGAGATCGCCCGCCGCCAGTGGCTCCTCGGACCCGGGCGACATGGCGGCCAGCACGGTGTTGAGCTGGCGGAAGGCTTCTCCATCTTCCTTCTGCCAGAGAGCCCAGTCGGCGAGAAGGCCGTTGCAGAGCTGGATCTCCCCCACCTTCAAGCCGCTCCAGACCTCTCTCGCCGAGAAGACATAGGCCGGCTGACGCTCCTGGACATCGACGCTCTTCGCTTTCTTCCAATAGTTGCGAGCCGGGTCCCAGACAGAAAAGCCACCATCCACCTGGGCATACAGGACGAGCCCCGGGTTCGCCGGACGGCCCTGGCGCCCCACCCAGGCCTCGGCCCGGCGATCGAACTCGCTCTGATAGCTTTCCTTCTTGACCTTGGAGGGATAAGAAAACCGGATGGCCGCACGGCCCGGCTTTGTCGGCCGAGCCATCAAGCCGGAGGTGACCGAGGGATTCACCTCCGCGGGCCAGCGCCGCGTCAGCGCCCACCAAGCCACGTCCAGGAGAAAGCTCTTCCCCAGTCCATTGTCGCCGGTGATGAGATTGAGCCGGGAACCAAGCTCCATCTCCATGTGCGGAGCAGGGCCTACGTTCTCCAGGCGCAGAGACTCGAGCATTCGCCGTCCCTTTCTGCCGCCTGCGCCGCGAGGGGCGCAGAGGGGCACTCTCGAGGAGATTCTACACGCGGGCGGCGGTGCATGGGCTCTGTCATCGGCACGCCGGGTCGTTCACCAGGAGTGTCCACTTACGGCAGCGGGCTCGGCAGGGCAACGAGTCGCAGTGAGTCCCTCGAGCGCAGTCAGGGGCGCTTGTTGCAGATGATGAGAGCACCGATGACACCGGGCACCCAGCCAAGGAGAGTCAGCACAAGAACGATGATGAAGTTTCCGAGCCCCTTGTCGGCCACTGCAAGGGGAGGCAACAGCAAACAGACAATAGCTCGCGCGCAACCCATGAATCGCCCTCCTGTCGGTCGTCTCGTGTCACCCAGGTCTCCGCCAGCATAGCCCAGCGCTCGTGATCCCGCCATTCTCCGTCGATCCGGAGCTTACGATGGCACCCCCGGGACCGGCAGCATGCAGAGCGCTCCCAGAACCGCCACCAGCCCGGCGTATTGAAAAAACGCCAGCCGGTCCCCTTCCTCCTCCTTGCGCGGCCCCCACAGCCAGAGCACCGCACCGATCAAGAGGAGGAGCAACAGCCCCTCGTGGGTGAAAAACCAGACCCCGCCGATCCAGGCGGCGATGATGAGTCTCTGTCCCTTGGAGAGGGCGCCGAAGGCGCGGCCTCCGTCGAGCGGCCCGAGAGGCAGCAGGTTGAACAGGTTGATCCAGGCGCCGATGCGGGCGAGCGCCGCCCAGATCGGCCCGCCTCCGGCGAGGTGCACGCCCAGCGCGACCAGCGCGGCGGCGAGACCCCAGAGCGGCCCCGCCAGCCCCACCCGGGCGTCCTCGCGCGGGCTGACCGGGCGCTGTTTCAGGCGGATGAACGCACCCAGCCCCGGGATGAACGTCGGCGCCGAAGCGGGAAAACCCAGTTTGCTCAAAGCCGCCACGTGCCCCATCTCATGGACGTAGATCGACAGGATGAGCCCGAGGGCGAGCTTCCAGCCGAAGACCGCCCAATACACCCCGAGAGAGAGGATCATCGACCCCAGGGTTCCGAGCTTGGTGAAACCGAGCAGCAGAAACTTCGCCTTGGTCAGCAGGAAGATGAGGACGGCGGCCAGACCTCCCCCCTTCCAGACTCCGCTCAGCCCGCCTGCGGGGGTGCCGGCCCCACCGGACACCTCGACCTTCCGTGAAAGGGCTTCGGCCCGCCGGGTGATCGCCTCCGCCTGCCCCGACGCCGGAGGCAGCAACTCGAGCGCCCGCCGCCAGGCGTGCAACGCCTCGGCCGGGCGATCCGCCGCCTCAGCCTCCTCCGCTTCGCGCGCCAGCCGTTTCAGCTCTTCGCCATGGATCAGCGCCTGACAAAGCGGACAGCTCCGCCGCGTCGGCGCGACCTCCGTCCCGCAGCCCGGACAGCGCATCAGCCCTCGGCCACCGGTGGCGCCGAGCCGAGCGTGAGCGGGCCGAGGATCGTGAGCTCCGGTCGCTTGTTGATCTTCCACGCTTCCCACAACCCGAAGGCGATGATGAGGAGACCGATGAGGTTCTCGAAACCGGCGAGGAAGGGGACGGCTGCAGCCACGGCGAAGACCACGAGCACGCCGACGACCGCCTCACCGAAGGTCGGCATGGGGACTTCCTTTCCCGGCGGTGTCTCCGCCTCGGCACCCGGCGCGGCGGTCCCCGGGCTCACGGCAGCCACCTGGGTCTCCTGCGTCTTCTGCGCCTCCTCGATCATCAGAGGGATGTACGTGCTGACGATCGACATGTAGGTCAGGAAGACGGCGAGCGTCTGATAGACCCAGCCGCCGCGGCGCCGCGACCCCCAGCGGACGGCTGCCCCCACCATCAGACCGACGACGATCGAGATGAGGCCGATCTCGTAGCCGCTGATGGCGCGCACGGCGTAGTAGATCCCGGAGCCGATCAGGGCGGCGCCGAACCCGGCTGCACTGGCCCGCAGGAATCCTGCCACCCCGGGACCCGTCTTCAGCTCCTCTTCAACCTTGTAGCGGCAGGCCTCGCAGGTCATCTGCCCGTTGATGTCAAAATAGTAGGAGTAGAGAGACGTCCCGCAGAAGCTGCAAGCGGGCCCCTGCTGCACCTCCTGAGCACCCTGAAGGTCGGCGCGGTCGAATTGCAGTGGGCTCGGATGGGACGACGGATCGGCAGGCTCGCTCATCGGTCGGCTCCTCGCGAAACAGGTTGCACCGGGGACTCCCCCGGCCGGAGAAAAACTGGCTCTGCGGATGTGTGATCTACAGCGTCAGTCTATTTCATTCCGCCGCAGAGCGGTGTCAGGTCAAAGCGAGTCCGCGGAACCAGGTGGCAAACGCGAGCCAAGATGCGGTGGGGGGCAGGAAGAACCAGAGCAACAGCACCGCGACGTAGACCCCTGCGAAGGTGCGGAACGCCGGACGCCCGGCCAGTCCGGGCGGCAGAGTCCGCAGCAGGAGCCACACCAGCAGGGCCTCCGTACCGAAGGTGATCACCTGGTAGTGCCACATCTCCGGCAGCGCCGGCAGGTAGAACGCCAGGCAGCGGCCCAGCACCGGATCCAGCAGGAGGAGGGCGGTACAGGCCATGAACCGGGCGTGGACGCTCGCCGGGCGCCGCCAGACGAAGGCGCAGACGAACGCCGCCGCAAACAGCACCGCCGCGGAGACCGGGAGGTACAGGGTGTAGGCCTCGCGGGCGAAGGTGGCCTCGTCCATCCGCGAAAAACGGAAATGCGCCAGCAGCACGCTGGACACCACGAATGCCGGCGCCAGGACGAACGAGGCACGGCCGAAGAGCTGGTGAGCCGACCGCCGGTCACCGCGGATGAGCAGCGCCTGCACGAGCAGCAGAGCGAGCCAGCCGGTACCGACCGCCGCATGAAAGTGCGTGTAGCCGTCGGCCGCACGAAAGGGCTTGGAGAGGTAGAGAGGCCAGAAAGCCAGGGCGGAGAGCGCCACCAGCGCCACGGTCCCGAGCGCAAGGTACGAGGAAATCTTCTTCAAGAGCCACCCTCCCAGGTTTCCGCCAGCATAGCCCAGCGCTCGTGATCCCGCCATTGACCGCCGATCCGGAGATACTTCGGCGAGAACCCCTCCTTCTGGAAGCCGAGCGACCGAACCAGAGCGAGAGATCGCGTGTTCTCCGGCTGGACGTTCGCCTCGACCCGGTGCAGCCCGAGCGGGCCGAAGGCGTGGCGGAGCACCAGGCCCAGACCCTCCTTCAGGAACCCCCGGCCGGCCCAGGCGGCGCTCGCGTAAAACCCCAGGTAGGTGCTCCAGAAGAGGCCGCGGACGATCTCGCTCAGAGTCGCGACTCCGGCGATCTCCCCGGTGTCGCGCAGGCAGATCAGAAATCCCTGGAGCCGCTCGGTCGCCGCGTGCTCCACGAAGCGGCCGAACGCCGCCGCGTCGCCCGGCGGGTGAACCCACGGGTGATGCAGCGCACGGCTCGCCTCGACCATGGCCAGGAAGGCCGGAGCGTCGGCCGGCACCGGATGGCGCAGCAGGGTTCGTTCGCCGGTTTGCAGGATCTCCAGGGCGGCAGGGTCCACGAGCACAGCCTCCTACTTCAGCACCAGGAACATCACCAGCAGCGCCGTCCCGATCGACCCGGTGAGGATCGCGAAGATGCAGCGGCCCATGCCGTGCAGCCCGGGATTCTTCTTGATGTGAATGATGCCGATGATCCCGGTCAACAAGGCGAGCGGCGCGGGGACGAAGAGCAGGGCGAAGAGCCCGAGGTAGCCCGCGGCGATCGCCCAGCCGGAACGGCCGACGGGGAGGATCGCGCGCATCACCGGGTCATCACCGAGCGGTTTCTGCTGTGTCATGTAGGTCGTCCTTTCTGAAAGGGGCTCACTTCTTGCGCTCCTGGCGGTGGCCGAAGAGCATCTTCTGTTCCAGCCGGCCGCGCTGGGCGCGGTAGAAGGCCTGAAGGAACGGGAACGCCGGATCGTTCCAGCGTTCGGCGGGCCAGTTGATCTTGCGACGGATCTTCTCCGCCACCTGCTCCAGGACCAGCGGATCGAGGATGCCTTCGTCCGCTTGGCGCAGCAGGTTTTCCAACACCTGCAGCTCGTGGATGCCGTAGATGTCGAGCTGCTCGCGGGTGAAGGCGGCGCCCTCCTCCACCCGCGGGCCGGTTGGAGCGCTGCGGCCGGCCGGTGCCTGGTCCGCCAGGTCGGAGAGGAGCAGCGGCTGCGGCGCTTTCGCCACCAGGGTTCCCGCCACCAGGTCGCCGCAGCGCAGGCGCTCGGCGTTCAGGAGCGGCATCAGGGCGAAGACCAGAATCCAGAGGACCGAGAAAAGACGCCCCCAGGCCGGCGCGCTCGGAACCAACGCCTCGGGTGCCAGGAGCGCCGCCAGGGGAAGGAAGACCTCCAGGTCGCGCAGCAGGTTGCGGGCGATCACCGCCTCCACGGTGAGCGGGCCTCCGTCGCGCGAGAGGACCCGCAGCTTGAGGCGGCGCTTGCCGAAGGTCGTCCCGCCGCGCGCCTCGCAGACGATGAAATAGCCATGGCGGACCAGGAAGCTCACCAGGAGGGCGGCCGCCAGCCCGAGGTCTTCCAGCACTCCCACCGCCATCGCCGCGGCGAGCAGCCACACCGCCGCCAGGCTCACGAAGATCAGGAGCCCATCCAGGGCGAAGGCGAGGACGCGATCGCCCGCCGGAGCCACCTGGAACGGCAGAGACAAG
Organism: Holophagales bacterium UBA5704; assembly: GCA_002420005.1. Lineage (GTDB taxonomy): Bacteria > Acidobacteriota > Thermoanaerobaculia > Multivoradales > UBA5704 > UBA5704. The sequence continues at coordinate 26,088 of DIHE01000183.1, forward strand.
CCCTCCGGTGTCACCACCGCGAAGTGGCGAGGCGGTTCCCGTTCAATCAGGCGGCCGGGTGGCATGCCCACCTCTCCCTGCGAACAGAAAATAGCCGGTCCAGAAAAGCAGGCTCAAACCCGCCACGGCGGCACGCACCGGGAGGCTCTGCACCATCTGGCGGAAAAACCCTTCGATCAGTGCGGCACCGAAAAACAGCGCCACGGCACCGGCCACGAGGAGGCCCGCCTCACGGCCCTGAAGAGCCAGATGGCGCAACCGCGTGTGGCGCCCCGGAAAAATCAGAGCGGCGCCCACCGCGAGCCCCGCGGCGCCGCAGAGGACGATGGCCAGGAGCTCGGTGATCCCATGCGGCAAGATCCAGGCCCAGAGCTCGAACCCGAGACCGCGCTCGTGATAGACCGCCGCCAGGGCACCGAGGGTCAGCCCGTTGGTGAACAGCAGGAACAGCACCGGCACGCCGGCCGCAAAACCGAGGGCGAAACAGAGCAGCCCGATGCGGGCGTTGTGGGTGAACAGAAAGCTTGCGAAGACGGTCAGCTTCGAGGCCTTGCCCCCGTGATAGAGGATCTCGCGCAGCTCCTCGGTGGAAGAGGCGGGCGACCGCCCCTGGGACACCTCCGCTCCGACCAGGCTGTAATAGCGTTCGGGGTCCGAGCGGGTGAGCTGGAAGCCGGTCAGAACCCCCAGAAGCAGCATCCCCGCCGCCACCGCGACGAAGAGAGCCAGCCGGCGCACCGCGTCCGGAAACCGCCATCGGAAGAACTCGCTCATCGCCTCGGCGACGGGCCGCTTGGTGCCGTAGACGCACAGGTAGGCGCGGCCGGTGAGCGCGGTCAGGTAGTCGAGCAGCCCTTTGTCGAGGCTGATCGCGCGCGCCACGGAGAGCCCGCCGACCGCGCCGCGGTAGAGGATGGGCAGGCGGTTGAGCTCCGCCGCCGACAAGCTCTGCAGCCCGGCGCCCTCCACCCGGCCGACCAGCTCTTCGAGCTCCCGCCAGGCGACCTCGCGCTCGCGGCGGAATTGTGCCGACTTGAGACGGCCGTCAGATGCGCTCACGCCGTTTGATCTCCAGGTAGGTGTTGATCAGCCTCGGATGGACCTGCGCCGGCGTGGCATCGATCGCCTGGATCCCTTGCCCGCGCAGACGTTGCAGAACCACCTCCCGTTCGCGCAGCAGCGCTCCCGCGACGACGGCGCGGTTGAGCTGCCGAAGATCCGCCGGCTCCGCGGCGGCCACCGCCTGGAGGCCCGGGTCCCGCAGAGCCACGAAGATCACCAGATGCCGCCGCGCGAGGCGTTCGAGGTTTTCGACCATCAGCTCGGCGGTGATCGTATCGACGAAATCCGTGAGGACGACGACCAGCGAGCGGCGGCGCAGGCGCTGGGCGAGGGCGGTCAGGCCGAGGGTGAAATTGGTTTCCTGATCCGTGTCGTCCAGCCGGCCGGCGAGCAGGCGCAAAGCCGGGAAGACCTGGGCGCCGCCCTCCGGAGCGGCCCACTGCCCCACCCGGGCGTCGAACGAGAACCAGCCGACGCGGTCTCCGCCGCGCAAGGAAACCCAGGAGAGCAGCAGGGCCGCGGTCACCGCATGGTCGAGCTTGGGGATGCCCAGGAGCGGCTCGGCCATCAGGCGGCCGGAGTCGACGGCCAAGACCACCTGCCGGTTGCGCTCGGCCCGGAACTGGCGGGTGATCAGCCGGTGGTGGCGCGCCGAGCCGCGCCAGTCGATGGCGCGCGGATCGTCGCCGTGCACGTGCTCGCGCAGCGAATCCAGCTCGGTGCCGTCGCCCACGTAGCGTTCGATCCGCATCCCGGCCCGGAAGTGGTGCTCAGAGGCGAAGCGCAAGGCGGCGGCGCGGATCGGGCGCAGGTCCGGCACCACCGTGGCCTCCCCGTGCAGCTCGATCTTCGCGGCACCCTCCATCCAGCCGAGAGGCCCCCGCACGCGCACCCAGGCGCGCTCCACCTCCACCTTGCCACGGCGGGTCGCGGCCAGGCGAAAAGGGAAGACCGCCCCTCGCTCCGCGGCCCGGCCGGCGAGCGGCGGCACCGGCCGCAGCAGGTCGGACAAGTCGAGCACCACCTCCACGGGGACCGGGCGTGCCGCCGGCACCTGCACGGTGAGCCGCGCCTCCACCTCCTCGCCGATCGCCAGCACGCCGGGCATCTCCAACCGGCAACGCACCCCCTGCCGGCGCGGTGCGAGCAGGGCGTCGGTGCCCAGCGCCAGCGCGAAGGTGCCGAGGAAGGCGAGCCAGAGCGGCCAGAGCCGCGCGTCCACCGCCGCCGGCAACAGGGCGAGAGGAAGCCCCAGGGCCGCCACGGCGATCGCTCTGCGGGTGGGACGCACGGCGAGCCTCTCCTCAGCGCGGCGCCTTGATCTGCAGGAGGATCTGATCCAGCGCCTGATCCGCGCTCACGCCGTCCACCTCGGCGGTCGGCGAGAGGATCACGCGATGGCGCATCAACGGCTTCCACAGCGATTTCACGTCATCCGGCAGGACGTAGTCCCGGTCGTCGAGCACCGCCGCGACCCGCGCCGCCGCGGCCAGCCGGTTGGCGGCGCGCGGGCTCGCGCCAAAGCGCAACGCCGGGTGCTCGCGGGTCGCCCGCACCAGATCGACGACGTAGCCGACGATCTCGTCCGAGAGGCGCAGCCCGGCCACCACCTGCCGCGCCGCGGTGAGAAACCCGAGATCGCAGAGCGGTGCGACACCGCCGCCCTCCGGCGTCGGCATCGCCGCCTGGCCGTGCAGGCGCACCATCGCCCGTTCCTCGTCGCGATCCGGATAGCCGATCAGCACCTTGAACAAAAACCGGTCGAGCTGGGCTTCGGGGAGCGGATAGGTCCCCTCCTGCTCCACCGGATTCTGCGTCGCCACCACCATGAAGCCGGGCGACAGCGCATGCGAGCGGCCATCCAGCGTCACCGTGCGCTCCTGCATCGCCTCCAGCAGCGCCGCCTGGGTCTTGGGCGGCGTCCGGTTGATCTCGTCGCCGAGCAGCAGCTCGGTGAAAACCGGCCCGCGCGTCAGGGTGAACGTGCTGGTCTGGAAGTTGAACAGATTCGTCCCCAGCAGATCGCCCGGCATCAGGTCCGGGGTGAACTGGATGCGCTTGAATTCCAGCCGCAAGCTGGCGGCAAAGGTCCGCGCGAGCAGGGTCTTGCCCGTCCCGGGCGGACCTTCGAGAAGCAGGTGGCCCTCCGCCAGGAGGGCGATGAAGAGCAGCCGGATCGCCTCGTCCTGCCCGACGATCACGCGGCCGATCTGCTCGCGCAGCGCGCGGCCCAGATCACGAATTCCGCTGTCCATGCGTCATCTCCCGGCGCCAGCGGTGGAGCCGCCGCGCGATGTCGAGCGCGCGCGCCGCCGCGTCCCGCCCGTCGTCCAAAGCCGGCACCCGGCGCTCGATCGCCGCCAGGTCGATCCGGATCCCCCGATGCTCCGATACGTCTTGCAGCCGGCGTTGCAGCACGTCCGCCGGCAGATCGGCCGGCAGAAAGAGCGCGCCGGCGACCGCCTGGACCGTCTGGCGATGGTAGCGGGCCAGGCTGTCCGCCACGTGCCCGCCGGAGGTCAGGAGGGTCGCCGTGTTGTCGATCAGCACGTCCTTGCCCGCCGCGAGCGCGCGCGGCGCCGGCAGGGGCTTGCCGATGCGCCCCATCCCCGCCCAGAGGACGATCCCGGTGAGCAGCAGCGCCTGGAGCGACGCCGGCAGAAGAGGGAAGCGGAACGCTTCGGCGAGCAGCCCCCGGGAACGGGAGAAGCCGTGGATCGTCTCGTCGAAGAGAGCGCCGCGGGCCTCCAGCTGCTCGAGAAAGATCCATTCCATCAGGGCCGCGTGATCGCCGCGCGCCAGCCCCTGGTTGTTCAGGACGTCGGGATCGGTGATCACCAGGACCTCCGGCCCCGGCGGCAGGAGCTTCCGGCGGCCCACCAGGAGCAGGCCGTTGCAGGTGACCACCGGCTTCAGGGCCGCGGAAGCCGCCGCGAGCTGCGGGAAGTCCGCCTCGAAGGTGAAGCTCCGCGGCCCCTCGGCGCCGCGGGCCGTGCACGTCCGGCGCTCCGCCTCCCCGGCGCGGACGATGCGCAGCTCCGCGAGCTCTCCCTCTCCGAGATTTTCGAGGGCGGCGGTGGTCTCCTCCTCCGGACGCAAGCCCACCGCACCCACCCAACCCGGCCTCCGGTCTCCCGGCTCCCCCCGCCATTTGGGCAGCACCAGCACCAGCACCGCCTGGGCCTTGCCCGCTTCGTTGCGGGCCGCGGTGATCCGCTCACGCAGCTCCGGCGGCCCGTCCTCCAGAGCCGGCTCGGCGAGCACCAACGGCGTTTGTGGCCCCAAGCCGCCGCCGCCCTGGCTGCGCCGGGAGACCACGCCCAGACCCAGGGCGGAGAGCATCTCGACCAGGGCGCGATGCCCGATGGCGCTGTAGCTGAACGAGCTCGCCCCCGCCGTCTCGCGGGACTCCAGGTTCCCGCCGATCCCGCTGAGCACCAGCGCGGCGAGAAAGGAGGCGACCGCGATGCCGATCACCCAGCGCAGCACCCGGCGCGAGAAGCCTCCTTCGAGCGTCGCGACCGGCTCTGCGATCATCCCGCCCCTCCCCGGCCGAGAAGCACCCGCACCAGGCCCAGTCCTTTCTCATAGTCCGCCATGCCCAGCGGGATCCCGCCGAAGACCGAGCGCTCGACCATCCGCACCAGATCGCCCAGGACCTCACGGCGATCCGGCTTCAGGGGCAGCAGGCCGAGGATCTCGCGGCTGGTCCGCGACGGCTGGAGCGGCACGCGGAAGCGCTCTGCGAGGTCGCGCAGCGTCTGCAGCAAGAGGGCATGTACGGCCTCGGCATAGCGCCCCTCGGCGGCCAGCCGATCCGCCGCGCCGACGGCTTGGAGCACAGGCTCGGCCGCGGCGGTTGCCGGAACCACCGGCGGCGCATCGGATCGGCCGCGATGCTTCCAGGAGAGGAGGGCACGGAGGAGAAACAGGAGCAGCGCCGCGGCGGCCAACACGCCGAGCACCCGCAAGCCGAAGCCGCCGGCGGCGGCGTCGGGAAGCGCCGGCCGCTCCGGCTCTTGAGCGTCGACGCCAGAGCCCGGATCGAGATCCCTCTCTGCCGCCGGAGCCTTCTCCGCCTCCGCCGTCCGCTCCCAAGAGCGCGGCAGGTCCCGCTGATACCGTGGATCGGCGAGCACGGCGCGCGCCTTCTCCCGCGCCGCCTCCGATCCCGGCGCAGCGGCCCAGGCCGGCCCGGCCGCCAACAGGCCGACCACCACCAGCTCAATCGAACACGGAGGCGATTTCCTCCACATCGATCCCTTCCTTGAGGCTGCGCAGGCGGTAGTACATCACGGCGGACGCGGTGGCGCTGAGACCGGAAGGCACGATCTCGAAGAGCTGCGAGACCGCGAGGCCGGCCGGCGATGCATCCTGGCTGGCGGCCTGAGCCGCTTCAAGCCCACCCATCAGCGGGATCGCCAGGAGACCCAGGCCGAAGGTGAGGAGCCCGAGAACGAACAGCACACCGAACACCTGCCAGCGAAACCCTTCGGTCAGTTGATGGCTCCGGCTGAGCGCCGCGAAGACGCCCGGGCGCTCCTCCACTGCAGCCGGAACGGCGACGGCGAGCATCGTCATCACCATGAGACCGGGCACGAGGCAGAACAACATCCCGACCCCCACCGCAAGTCCCTGCAAGAGGGCCACGAAAAGCACCGGGACCAACGAACCCAGCCCGACGCGCAGACAGTCGGCGACCGAGGTCTCGCGGCGGCGGATCTGCTGCACCACGCCGAACGTCAAGGCTGCCGTCGCCAGCGGTGTGCAGAGCATGCTTCCGAGATTCGAAACCAGCCCCATCACCTCCGCCGACGCCCCCGCCGCTGCGCTGAAAAACACGAGAGCAAAGATCGGGGCGAACGCCAGCAACGTGAGCAGCACGAATGGGAAGAAATTGCTGAAGTAGATCGAGAACGCCTCGCCGATCAAGGCTCCGGTCTCGAACGAAACGGAGGAGGACATGCGCCGCGGCCATCCCGCCGGAGCCGCCGCAGGCACCCCGGCAGGAGGCCCCTGATACAGCGTCCCCCCAACTGCCGCCGGGGGCTCTTCGGCGCGCGCCGCCTCTCCCGGCTCCGGCAGAGGCGGCAGAGGGGGAAGGGGCTCGACCGGTCCAGGCAAGGCCGGTGCCGGAGGCGGCGCCGGCGGGGGCTCCGCCTGGAAGACCGGCCCCCGGTACTTGGCGAACACGACGCCGCACCGGGCGCAGTCCAGCCCGCCCGCCGGCTCGAATCCACACTTGGGGCAGATCATGCGCCGGGCTCGCTCATGGGACGCCTCCTCGCGAAGCAGGTTGCACCGGGGGGCTCCCCCGGCCGGAGAGAGACAGGCTCTGCCGATGGTGATCTACCACGGCAGTCTATTTCATCTCCGGCCGGCTGTCAGCGCATCGGCGAGCCGGCTCGCACCCTACACCCCCACCGCCGCCGCCTCGCGGTGCCAGGCCGGTTCCGTCTGCACGGTGACCGCGTCGGCGATGCCCTGTTCCAGGGTCGCTTCCGGCGCGATGAGCAGGACGCTGCACGGGGCCTTGCGGGCCACGGTGGAGGCCACGCTGCCCAGCATCATCCGGTCCAGGCCGCCGCGGCCGTGGGTGCCCAGGACCACCAGGTCGGCCGGGTTCCCTTCCAGGTCGTGCAGGATCTCGAAGCGGGCCTCCCCCGCCAGCACGGCGGAATCCATCCGGAAGGGCGCCTCGGCCCGATTTTCCAGCACGAAGCGGCGCAGCTCCTCCGCCGCCAGACGCTCCACCTGCTCGGCGGAGATCCCTCCCGGCGTCTGGTGATGGACGGCCAGCGTGTCGAGGAAGCTCACCGCGTGGACGACCCGCACCGCGACCTCCTCCCCCTTGGCGATCTGGGTGAGCAGAGAGAGGCCGCAACGGAAGGCGTCGCCCGACAGCGAGCCGAGATCGACCGGTGCCAGGACGCGCCGCGGCGGCACCGCAAGCTCCCCACGCACCAGCAAAACCGGACAGGACGCCTTGCGCAGCACGCGGTCGGCGGTGGACCCCATCAGCTCGGCGGCGAGCGGGCCGGAACGGGTGGTGCCGATCGCGATCAGGCCGGCTCCCACGGTGCCCGCGGTGTCGGTGAGCAAGCGGTGGGGCGCCCCCGCCAGCACGGCGCATCCCGCCAGCTCGGAGGCGGCGATTCCGACGCGCTCCACCTGCCGGCGCAGCTCCTTCTCCCGCCAGGCGATCTGCTCCTGCGCCAGGTCCCGACCCATCCCGGCCTCGGCGTGGACCAGGATCGGCTCGATGCGGACGGCGTGAACGAGATGGACCCGGGCTCCCGCGGCGCGGGCGATGGCGAGACCCGCCCGCACCACGGTGTCGCTCTCCTCGTCGAGCGAGGTGCCGATCAGGACGACGGTGAGCGGCCGATGCGGCCGCATCAGGGTGGACAGCGTGTTCTGGATGGCCATGGCGTCTCTCCTCCCGCCCCGAGCATAGAGAGGACCACCGGTTTCCTCGACGCGCCGGCAGGCAGGATCGGGCCGCGGCGGCACAGGGTCTCCCGCCACCCCGGCGGACGGCGCACCTTCCGGTCTTCCCACCCGGCCGCGGGCCGCGCCCGGCCTCTTGGGCCGGGGTCTCTTGCGCAAACCCGGCGTTAGTCTGAACCCGTGGACAACGACGTCTCTCGTGCGGCGCCGTACTGGAGCCTCCCGCCGGAGGAGGTCCTGCACAACCTGGGCAGCGGCGCGCAGGGCCTCTCCGGCGGGGAGGCGGCGGCGCGCCTCGCGCGCTGCGGCCCCAACCGGCTGAGCGGGGCACGGCGGGCCACCGCCCTGCATCTCCTCTTGCGCCAGTTCGCGAGCCCCCTGGTCCTCCTCCTTGCCGGCGCCGCCGCCCTCTCCCTCGCCCTGCGCGAGACGGACGACGCGCTGATCATCCTCGTCATCCTGCTCGCCGGAGGGCTGCTCGGCTTCTGGCAGGAATGGGGAGCGGCCGACGCCGTGCGCAAGCTCCTCGCCCTGGTCGCCGTACGCACCCATGCCTGGCGCGACGGCGAGGACCGCGAGGTCCCGCTGGAGGACGTCGTCCCCGGCGACGTCGTCACCCTCGCCGCCGGTGCCCTGGTTCCCGCCGACTGTCTCCTGCTGGAGGCGAAGGACCTCTTCGTCGACGAGGCCACCCTGACCGGTGAGACCTTTCCGGCGGAGAAACGGCCCGGCCCGGTGCCGGCCGACGCTCCGCTCGCCCGCCGCCTGTCCGCCCTGTTTCTTGGCACCCACGTCCTCTCGGGGACCGCCAAGGCGGTGGTGGTCCGCACCGGCCCCGCCACCGAGCTCGGCGAGATCTCGGCGCGCCTCGCGCTGCATCCGCCGGAGACCGAGTTCGAGCGCGGGCTGCAGCGCTTCGGCACCCTGCTCGTGCGCGTCACCGGTCTCCTCGTCTTCGTCATCTTCGCGGTGAACGTCTTCCTGGCAAGGCCGGTCATCGAAGCGTTCATGTTCTCCCTGGCGCTCGCCGTCGGCCTCGTCCCCGAGCTCCTGCCGGTCATCGTGAGCATCAACCTCGCCCGCGGCGCCCGGCGGATGGCGCGCTCGAAAGTGATCGTCAAGCGGCTCACCGCGATCGAGAACTTCGGCAGCATGGACGTGCTCTGCTGCGACAAGACCGGCACCCTCACCGAAGGCAAGGTGCGCCTCCACGCCGCCCTCGCCGCCGACGGCACGGCGAGCGACCGCGTGCTCTTCCATGCCGGGCTGAACGCCTCGTTCGAGAGCGGCTTCGCCAACCCGATCGACCGCGCGATTCGCGACCGCGGACCCTTCGATCTCACGAGCTGGCAGAAGCTCGACGAGGCGCCCTACGACTTCGTGCGCAAACGGCTGAGCGTGCTGGTGGAGCGGGAGGGGCGCCGGCTCCTGGTGACCAAAGGCGCATTCGCCCAGGTGCTGGAGGCCTGCACCCGCGCCGAGACCGCGGAGGGCACGGTCCCCCTGGAGAGTGTGCGGGGCGCTCTCGAAGCCCGCTTCACCACGCTGTCGGACGAGGGCCTGCGCACCCTCGGCGTGGCGATCCGCGAGCTGCCGGCGACCGGCGCGGCCCGCGCCACCCATGAGGAAGAGACGGCGATGACCTTCCTCGGCTTCCTCGCCTTCGACGACCCTCCCAAGCCGGAGATCGCGCGCCACCTGCACGCCCTCGCCGCCGCCGGCATCCGCTTCAAGATGATCACCGGCGACAATCCGCGCGTCGCCTTGCAGCTCGCCCGGCAGGTCGGGATCGCCGCGCCGGTTCTGGTCACCGGAGCCCAGTTGCGCGCGGCGAGCGACCAGGCCCTCGCCCACCGCGCCGAGCGCACCGACGTGTTCGCCGAGATCGAGCCGAACCAGAAGGAACGCATCATTCTCGCCCTGCGCAAGACCGGCCACGTGGTGGGCTTCCTGGGCGACGGGATCAACGACGCCTCGGCCCTGCATGCGGCGGACGTCGGCATCTCGGTGGACGGCGCGGTCGACGTGGCCAAGGAGGCGGCGGAGATCGTGCTTCTCGAACGCGATCTGGGCGTCCTGATCGAAGGCGTCCGCGAGGGGCGCCGCACCTTCGCCAACACCCTCAAATACATTTTCATCACCACCAGCGCCAACTTCGGAAACATGCTGAGCATGGCCGGCGCCTCGCTCTTCCTCCCCTTCCTCCCCTTGTTGCCGACGCAGATCCTGCTCAACAATTTCCTGTCGGATTTCCCGGCGATGACCATCGCCACCGACCGCGTGGACCCCGAGCTGGTGGCGCGCCCGCTGCGCTGGAACCTCCCGTTCATCCGGGATTTCATGATCGTGTTCGGCGGCATCAGCTCGCTCTTCGATTATCTGACGTTCGGCGCGCTCTATTGGATTCTCCGCGCCTCGCCCGAGCAGTTCCGCAGCGGCTGGTTCGTCGAGTCGGTGCTGACCGAGCTGCTCATCCTGCTGGTCATCCGCACCCGCCGGCCGTTCTTCCGCAGCCGGCCGAGCCGCCCGCTGGCGATCGCGACCGCCCTGGTGGTCGCCTTGAGCATCGGCATCCTCTACCTGCCGGTGCACCGCCTCTTCGCCCTGGAACCGTTGCCGCTCCCGTTCCTCGCCTTGATCATCGCGATCACCCTCGCCTACACGCTCGCCTCGGAAGCCGCCAAGGGCTGGTTCTTCCGCCGCGAAGGCGGCTGGGGAGGGCGGCCGGGGTAGGCCCTACGCCTTCGAACCGGTTGCCGGGGGGCCGCGGTCGAGGTGTCCCGGGGTGCCTCGCGACTGGCACCCCGGCGTCACGGGGAATTCGCCCTCCCGTGGTGGAATCCTTCCCGTGGTCTCTTCCGCGCACTCCCCCGCGGCACCCGCCGCCCCTTCCTGGGCCGATCTCGGCCTCGAGGAGGAGATCGCGTCCATCGTCCTGCCGGCGCGGACCCTCGAGACCGGACAGAGCACCGGCGAGGACGTCGATCGCCTGTTCAAGGCCGAGAAGGAGCTGGACGGCCTCGTCTTCACCACGTCCGGCAAGCCGACCCATCTGCTGACCCGCGAGCACTACTACGCCGTCACCGGCGGCCCGTTCGGATTCACGCTGCACCAGAAGAAGCCGGCCGAGACGGCGGCCAAGGCGGCACCGCTGGTGGTGGCGAAGAGCGCCGGGATCCGGCGGCTCACCCGCCTGGCTCTCGCGCGTCCGCGGGACGACCAGTATGACCCGGTCCTGGTCACCGACGAGGAAGGCTCGCTCCTCGGGCTGGTCACGATCAAACAGCTGGTCCAGCGCGCCGCGGAGCTGGAGGTGCAGGTGGCCCAGCTCTCCAATCCGCTGACCCGCCTTCCCACCAGCCGGATCGTCCAGGAGTGGATCACCCGCGGCCTCGACGAGGACCGCACCGGCACCCTGGCCGTCACCTTTTCCGATCTCGACCGCTTCAACGAGCTGAACGACGTCTACGGACTGCTGGTCGGCGACGAGATGGTCCGGCGGGCCGCCCGGGTCCTCTCCGAAGGGCTCGCCCGGTGGGCTCCCGAGGCTCGGCTCGGCCACACGGGCGCCGACCATTTCATCGTGGTCAGCCCGCGTCCGCTGGGCACCGACGTCCTGCGCGACATCTGCACCCGCTTCGATCGAGAGAAGATCGGCCTCTTCCGGCCGGACGACGTCCAACGGGGTTACTTTCACGCCACCGACGACCGGGGCAACCGGATCCGCGTCCCCCTCACGACCCTGAGCCTCGTCGTCGTCACCAGCCAGACGCTGGGCACCGAGCGGCATCCCGCCATCTTCTCCCTTCTGGCCGCCCGGCTGCGCCGCACGGCGAAGGCGCTCACCCAGGCTCTGGGACGCAGCGCCTTCGTCGCCCACGACGACACCCTGGAGGGAACGTGCTGACCGTGCCGCTCGCGGTCGCGCCTCGGGAGATGGAGATGCAGAGCGGTCCCTCCGACCGGGTCCTCGACGTCGAACGCGACGGCAGCCTGACTCTGCCGCCCTGGACCCTCGCCCAGCTGCGTCTGCTGCGCCCCGAGCCGTTCCTGGTGCTCGCGGACGGCAGCCATGCGGTGCACCTGATCCGCGCCGGCTCCGGGCCACCCGCCCTGCTCCAGGCGGAGCGCATCACCCTCCAGGGAAGCCTGGAGGGATTCGGCATCGCAGACCTCTTTTCGTTGCTCAACATGAGCCGGCGCAGCGGCATGCTGCTGCTGATCTCCGAACAGATCCAGAAAACGGTCTGGTTCCGGCAAGGCGAGATCGTCTTCGCCGCCACCAACCGGCCCGAAGAGCGGCTCGGACAGGTGCTCTACCGAACCGGCAAGCTGAGCCTCGAAGGGCTGCTCGACGCCGAGCGCCACCTGGCGCCCGGCAAGCGCTTCGGTGCCGTCCTCCTGGAGCGCGGGCACCTCGACGCCCCGACCCTCGCCTGGGGCGTCAAATACCAGGTCGAAGAGATCATCTACTCCGTCTTCCGGCTGACGCACGGCAGCTTTTTCTTTCTCGACGGCGCCGCCGCCGGCACCGATCTCGGCCAGCTTTCGATCGACACCAACAGCGTTTTGATGGAGGGCTACCAGCGGGTCGACGAGCTCGGCCTGATCGCCGAGCACATCCGCGGGCGCGACACCGTGCTCCGCCCGACCGGGCGCCGGCCCGAGGGGAAGCTCCATGAGCAGCTCCTGCGCGTCCTCGGCCTGGTCGATGGGAGCACCACCGTGGCCGAGATCATCCGCGGCACGGGCTGGGGGGAGTTCAATACCTTCAAAGCCCTCTACAAGCTGATCCAGGCGCGGCTCGTGGAATCCACCGACGCACCGGCACCGGCCACCACGCCGCGGGAGGATCCGCTGGTGGACGAGCTGACCGCTCTGGTGGAGACGCGCAACCGTGCCTTTCTGTTGCTGCGCGACGTGCTGCGGGCCAAGTCGGTGGACGTGGATCTCCAGCGCGCTTTCGACCTCTTCGTGCGCAATGCTTCGGACGCCACCCGCGCCGTCTTCCAGGGCGTCGTCCTGGGAGCCGGCCGCCGCTTCGATCCCGGCCAGCTCATCGACAACGCGAGCCATCTTCTGCTGCTCGAAACCGCAAGCCTCGCCGGCACCCAGCTCCCGACCGTCCGCCGCCGCGAGCTGGTCGACCGCGCGCTGTCCGAGTGGACCACGTTCCAGATCCTCCTGGTGCGCAACCTCCTGCCCGAGGCCGAGGCCCGTGAGCTGATCTCGTACGTGCGGGCGATCGAGCAGTCGGGTTAGACCCCCACAGGGCCACGGCCGGGGCCGGCCCTACGCGCGGCGCTCGGCCGCAGGCGCAGGCGCCGCAGCGCGCACCGCTTCGAGGATGCGGTGGATGGAGATGCCCTCGTTGGCGTCATACCGCCCGGGCAGGCCGTCCAGCCGCTTGAGGCCGACGCCTCCGCCATGGTGGAGGCCGATGAGCCGCCACTTGTCGTCGAACACCGGGCTCCCCGAGCTGCCGCCTTCCGTGGGCGCCCGGTAGTGCAGCAGCCGCTCACTGGTGCCGAGGAGGGCGTTGTCGGTCAGCGACAAGGAGAGGCCTCCACCCAGAGGATGGCCGATGACGTAGACCTTGGCCGTATCTCCGGGCGCCGGCAGGTCGCGGGCGATCGGATAGACGTCCGCCCCGGGCACCGGCCGGTCGAGCTGGAGCAGCGTGGCATCGAGATCGACGAACGGCGACGTCCACAGCTCCTTGACGACCCGGAACGTCTGCCCGGCCAGCGCTTCGAAGGAAATGACCGCGTCGTCCCAGGCCACCGCCTTCGGCACCACGTGATGATTGGTCAAAAGGAACGCGCCCTCGCCGAGGGAGGGGGCGAGGTCGTCTCCCCGCAGGAGAAACCCGGTGCCGAGCCCGCGGCCGAAGCCGTCCTTGATCTGGGCCACCCCCCCGCAGCGTTCCAGGCCCGTCCGGTACCAGGCGAGAGGCACGTAGCGCTCGGTGCCGAACGTCTTCTCCGCCCGGAACGTCTCGCCGATCGTCTGCCGGACCTGGGTGGCGGCCAGCTCGACGCGGCCGAACCGCCGCAGCAGGGCGGCCGACTGGAGCACCGGCAGCAGCAGCGCGCCGGGGGGCTCGGCGACGGTCAGGCCCCAGATCTCGCACAGCTGACGCTCCGTGCTCGCCAGCTCGAAGGCGTCGGCATCCTCGTCCCGGACGTAGTGGCCCAGCCAAGTCCAGGCCTGATCGATGTCCCCCAGTGCCAGGCAGGCCTCCATGGCCGTCGCCAGGTCCCAGGCCTCCAGGGTCTTTCCCTCGGCCAACGCCGCATGGCGGGCTCGGAGCACGGCCAGGACGTCGCGCGCGATGCCGCGGCCGTCCGGACGATCCGGCACGTCCACACCGTCGGCCGCGGCGCGGTGGGCCAGCGCGGCGACGTTGATTCCCTGCCAGAGGTAGCGCTCGGGTGCGGAGCGGTAGACCTCTCCGTACGCGGTCAGGGCGCGCCGGAGAAAACGCCCGGCGTGGCGCGGAGCCGAGCGCGGATCGATCCGGGCCGCGTTGGCGTAGTGCTGCTTGTCGATGCGGCCGAGCAGGCCGCGCGCCTCCGCAACCTCGTCCGGATCGGTCCCGGCCGTCCGCTCCACCAGCAGCTCGAGGACGCAGGACGCCGCGAGCATCTTCCCCTGATCGATCAGCGCCTGCGCGTACTGCCGCCGCACCTGGGCATCGTCGGCTTCCGCCGCGTGGAGCGCGCCGGCCACCCGCTCCATCAGCTCGAAATAACGCTTGCGGCGCAGGAGCGCGAGAGCCTCTCGGCCCAGCCCCGGCTGCAGCTCCGCACCCGCCGCAAGCCCGTCGACAAGCTCCTGGCACAGCGCCGCCGCAGCCTCGCCGTCGTAGGAGTCGACCGCCTGCTTCAGCCGCGCGAGAAAGGTCTCCTGGTCCCAGCTCATCGCCGTCCTCCTTGCAGAGTTTGAGGATACCATCGGATGCCCTTCCCCGGTGGAATGGCTCCGGGGGCTGGTGTAGGCTAGCATCCCAGACTCGGCAGCATGCTGCTCCACCGAGGCCCTTTCGAGGAGGCAACCCATGGCGAGACGCGGAGGATTCCGGACCCAGGCCCCCAAGGAGATCACGGTCGCTCTGTCCGGAGTCTTGTGGCTGCTCGGACTGCTGAGCGGACTGGGTGTCTTCCACCTGCCCAACAACCTCGGCTTCTGGGCCCTGGTCGTCGGCGGCCTCCTGTTGATCCTGGGCTCGCTGTTCGACGGGCTCTGAGCCTTTTCATTCCCGGGAAGTCGTCTGCGATGCCGCACACCCTCGTCGACTCTCTTCGCAGGCGCCGCGCGCGCCTGCTTCTCGCCCTCCTCGTGGCCACCGCGGCCGGAACCGCGGCCTGCACCAAGCAGGCGCCCGAGGCGGCGGGACCCGCCCCGTTGCCGGCGGGCAGCAACATCCTGCTGATCACCGTGGACACCCTGCGCGCCGACCACCTGTCGAGCTACGGCTACGTGCGCCCGACGTCGCCGGTGCTCGACGCCCTGGCGGCCGAGGGCGTCCGCTTCGACCAGGCGCAGGTGCAATGGCCGAAGACGACCCCGTCCTTCGCGTCCATCTTCACCGCGAGCTACCCGAAGGACAACCAGATCGTGCGCACCGCCGGCCAGCCGGTCTCGTGCAAGTTCTCCATGCTCGCCGAGGAGCTGAAGCGCCGGGGCTATGCCACCGCCGCCGTGGTCGCCAATGCCGCCGTAGGGAGCGACTTCTATTTCGATCAGGGGTTCGACGAGTTCATCGAGACCTGGAAGCTCCACGAGAGCCAGGCCGGAGCCGATCCCAACCGGGCCGAGGCGGTGACCAACCTGGCCATCGGCCAGCTCGACCGGCTGAAGGCGAGCGGCAAGCCGTACTTCCTGTGGGTCCACTATCTCGACCCGCACGCACCCTACGAGCCGCCGCCGGCCTGGCGCGACCGCTTCCAGAACGACGCGCACTTCGACGCCTCGGTGCGCATCCCCCTGTCGGACAAGCCGAAGCAGCAGATGTTCGGGATCGGCAAGGAGCGGATGCTCGACGGGCGTGACGAGCTCGCGTTCTACGTCGCCCGCTATGACGCCGAGATCGCCTACAACGACGAGCAGATCGGGCGCCTGCTCACCGAGATGAAGACGCGCGGCCTGCTCGAAAAGACGCTGACCGCCTTCACCTCCGACCACGGCGAGTCGCTGGGCGAGCACGGCTACTACTTCGACCATGGCCGGTTCAGCTTCCAGACCTGCCTGCGCGTCCCCCTCATCCTCCACTACCCCGGCGTTCTCGCGCCGCGGGTGGACAAGGAGCCGGTCGAGCTGATCCACCTCGCGCCGACCCTCCTGGAGGCGTCGGGGGCCGAGCTTCCCGGCGGCGCCTGGATGCAGGGCCGCTCCCTCACCGCCCGCCTGCGCGGCGTCCCGGAGCCCGCGGCGCCGGCGGGAGACGCAGCGGACGCCGCGAAGGACGGCGGGCGGCCGGCTCCCGCGCCGGGGCTCGCCTTCGCCGAGGCCGGATGGGAGACCAACAACAAGTGGCAGAAGGTGGTGCGCGACGCCCGCTTCAAGCTCATCTTCGCCCAGACCCGGCCCGAGCAGCGGTTCATCGGCGGCGAAGGCGTGCGCTTCGTCCTCTTCGACCTGGTGAACGACCCGGGCGAGACGAAGAACGTCCTCGCCGAGTTCCCCCAGGACGCCGAACGGCTGCAACGCGAGCTCTGGAAGTGGGACCGGGCGCCGCGGGTGGACGTCGAGACCGATGCTGAAGGAGGGACCTGCGGAGAGCAGCGGCCGGTCAGCAAGGAGACGGAGGACCTTTTGCGGTCGCTGGGGTATCTGTGAGCACCAAATCGGGTTAGAATCCTCGGCAAATGTCCGATGTCACCGAACGGGGCAAGTGCCCCCGGTGCGGCAAACCCGCTCCCCTCGTGGACCGCGCCTGCCCGCACTGCAAGGGGAGCCTGCTGGTGGACGTGGTGGTCGACACCGCGCCCGCCGATCCGCGCAAGCGCTATCAACTGGCCAAGAGCCTGTCGGGCCTGCCGGCCCCGGCGCCGTCCTTCACCGCCGCGCACCAGGCGCTCGCCATCCCGCATTCGGTCCTGCTGGAAGGGACGACCCGCGCCGCGGCCCGCCCGCTGCTCGAGATGGTCCAGGAGCACGGCGGGCGCGGCAGCACCACTCCGCACGTGGCCGAGGCCGTCGCCGTGGAGCCGGAGCGCACCGGCGGCTCCCGCTTCTCCTCCCTCCTCGTCCTGCTCGGCCTGATCGCCCTGGCGACCTGGGCGTGGCGGTGGCAGCTGCGCCATGCGCCGACCGAGATCAGCCTGCCGGAGGCCCGCACCGTCGCGGTCGCCCCCGCCCTGGATGCCAACGTCCTCGCCGCCGGCGCGGCGCCCGCCACGGTGATCCTCCGTTGCGCCCGCTCCCAGGGAGCGGGCTTCTTCGTCGCGCCGGACCTCGTCTTGACCCAGACCCGCCTGCTCTGTCCGCCCGGAGAGCCGCTGCGCGCCACGCTGGCGGACGGCCGCACCACCACGGTGCAGACGGCGCAGCGCGACGAGCGGCTCGGCCTCGCCCTGGTGCGCTTCCCGGGAGCCCGCGCCACCCCGCTGCCGCCGGGCGACGCGATGAGCCTGCGCACCGGAGACCGGGTGGTGCTGATCGGCCGCCCGGAACGGGCGGCGCAGACGGCCCTGCAGGCGGTGGTGCGCAATACGGCACGGAGCGACTTCGGCCTCGCGTACCTGGCGAGAAGCCCGGCTCCTCCCACCGCCGACGCAGATCGACCCGGACGGTGAGCGCTGGACGATGCTCCTCGACCGGGTGGCGGAGGCGGATCGCCGCGAGGTGTCCCGGTTTACGGCGGAAGCCTCGCGCCCGGCCCTGCTGGGCCTCACGTCCGAGCCGGGCCGGGGCCTGGTGGCCGTGGTCGCCCGGCGCGCCGTCCCGGCGCCACGGCAAGAGAGCCTGACCCTCCTGTTTCGCGACGCCGGCCGCCTCCTCTGCGAGGTCCAGGCGGTGGCGGGCGACTGGAAGAAGGCGGGCGGTGCCGGCTCCGACGGCCCGGGCCCCGGCTCGCACCCCTACCTGCGCTGGCTGCGGAAGAACAACCTGCTCGGCGACGTCTACCTGAGCGAGGTGCCCCTGGCGCTCGGCGCCTGCCCCGCCGACGAGCTGGCGGACGCCGAGGTCGTCCTCCGGGAAGGAGACGAACGCGCCAACCGCCTGGAGATGTGAACCGGATCCTGCAGCCTCCGCCGGGACACGGTGCTGCGTCGCCGTTGACCCCCTCGGAACCGGGTGCTATGCTCCAAAGTCCCTTCTAGCGCGCCGATCATGGTCTTCTTCAATTACAGCACGATGCAGATGGCCGCCAAGGTCGTGTACTACGGCCCGGGCCTCTGCGGCAAGACGACGAACCTGCACTACATCTACGCCCACACCGCCGGGGGCTCCCGGGGTGAGATGGTGTCCCTGGAGACGGAGACGGATCGCACCCTGTTCTTCGACCTCCTGCCCATCGACGTGGGGACCATCGCCGGCTTCAATACCCGCATCCAGCTCTACACCGTACCGGGCCAGGTGTTCTACAACACCACCCGCAAGCTGGTGCTCAAGGGAGTCGACGGGGTCGTCTTCGTCGCGGACTCGCAGCGGCCGATGATCCAGGCCAACATCGAGTCGTTCCGCAACCTGGAAGAGAACCTGGCCGAAGCGGGCCTGTCCCTGGAGTCGCTGCCGCTGGTCATCCAGCTCAACAAGCGGGACCTGCCGGACATCTGCACGGTCGAGGAGATGCACCAGGCGCTCAACCGCGGCAACTGGCCGTGCGTGGAAGCGTCGGCGTTCACCGGCGTCGGGGTCTTCGAGACGCTCAAGGAGATCTCGAAGGTCACCCTCCTGGCGCTCAAGAAGCGGCTCGCCCGCGGCTCGGACGCACCGGCGACACGCCCCGCCCCGCCCCGCCCGGCGACCACCGCGATCC
>DIHE01000037.1:0-226 GCA_002420005.1 Holophagales bacterium UBA5704
CGCCGAGCGCGGCCAACGATGCGGGCTCCACGGCCGAGGATTCCCCGGTCACACTCTCCGTGCTGAGCAACGACAGCGACCCCGACGGCGACGCGCTCGCGGTGACCGCCGTCACCCAAGGTGCGAACGGATCGGTCAGCTTCAACGCCGCCTCCGTCACCTACACGCCGGCCGCCAACTTCAACGGTTCGGATTCCTTCACCTACACGATCGGCGACGGCAACGG
>DIHE01000037.1:461-33004 GCA_002420005.1 Holophagales bacterium UBA5704
GGCAACGGCGGCTCCGCCACCGCAACCGTTTCGATCACCGTGTCCGCCGTCAACGACGCGCCGGGCGCAGCGAACGACGCAGGCTCCGTGGCCGAGGACTCCCAGGTCTCGCTCTCCGTTCTGAGCAACGACAGCGACCCCGACGGTGACACGCTCGCCGTGACCGCGGTCACCCAGGGAGCAAACGGATCGGTCAGCTTCAACGCCGGCTCAGCCACCTACACCCCGGCCACCAACTTCTTCGGCTCGGATTCCTTCACCTACACGATCGGCGACGGCAACGGCGGCTCCGCCACCGCGACCGTTTCGATCACCGTCACGCCGGTCAACGATCCGCCGGACGCCGTCGCCGACACCGCGACCACCCTGGAGGCGGGCAGCGGCGTGGTAGTGACCGTTCTGGCGAACGACTCCGACCTGGAGGGCAACCCCCTCACCGTCACCACCGTCTCGACGCCCGCGCACGGGACGGCGACCCGCAACGCCGACAACACGATCAGCTACGTGCCGGCCTCCACGTACAGCGGCGCGGACAGCTTCACCTACACGCTCAGCGACGGAGCGGGCACAGACACCGCGACGGTCACGGTTCAGGTCAAAGACGTGATCGGCAGGGTCGCCGTGCTCGGCACGCACAGCGTCTCGATCCAGACCGGCGCCGATGTGCTCTCGGGTGACGTCGTCGCCAACGAGGCCGGCAGCGCTCCTTTCCTGGGCGCGACGGAGGTGAGCCTCGACACCGGTACGACCACCGCGGCCGGTTGGGACGTCCAAGGAAACCGGGTCACGATCGCGTCCGGCGCCGTCGTGGCAAGCGACGTCTATGCGAACCAGACGACCAACAGCGGTACGGTGACGGGGGCGCAATACACACCGTTCGCCCTCCCCGCCTTCGCAACCCTCCCCACGTTCGAAACCGGAACCCCGGGCACCACGGACGTCAGCGTCGGCACCGGCGGCACCCGCACCCTGGCTCCCGGGAGCTACCGCAATCTGACCGTCGCCAAGAAGGGGACGGTGACCTTCACCGGAGGGACCTACCACTTCCGCTCGATCACCCTCTCGAACGAAGCGAAGCTCTACTTCTCGGCGGCCAGCACGCTTCGCGTCGAGCAGAAGATCAGCACCGGAAGCCTGGTGGTGGTGAGGCCGGCGACGCCCTCGACGGCAACGGCCGCCACGATCGTCTTCCACGTCGCCGGCATCAACGGTACGACCGGCGCGTTGACCGCGACGCCGAAGTCGGTCGAGATCGGCGTCGACAACACCCTCTCGGCCAACGTCTACGCGCCGAACGGCACCCTCTGGATCAAGGACCGCACCGTGGCCACGGGCGCCTTCCTCGCCAAGGACGTCCTCGTCGGCCCGAATGCACAGGTGAGCTTGAGCAGCGCCTGGTAGTCTTCGACCCCGCCCCTTCCCCAGCCGGGGGAGGGGCGGGGCGGGTCCCCTACCGCGCGTAATACCCCGAGACCGTCCGCGCCAGAAAGCCGCGCTTCTTGACCTCGACGGCGACCTTGCGCCAGACCTCCGGGGCGGCGGTCTTCGGGTACCAGGTCAGGAGGTACTGGCTGCGCAGCTCGCGCAGGATGGCGTCGTAGACTTCCCGCAGGTCCTGGCTCGGACGGACGAAGAAGGCGCGCCCGCCGCTCGCGGCGGCGAGGCGGTCGAGCCGCTCGGCATAGCCGTCGAGCGGCTCCAGGACGCCGCCGCCGGAGGCCCGCGCCGCCCTTTCGTTGGTGACGATCAGATACAGGGGGACGTTGGCGCGCCGCGCTTCCTGGAGGCAGGCGCGGTAGGAGGTCTTCTCTCCCTCGCCGATGCCGTCGGAGTACACGATCAGAGCCTTGCGGCCGACCACCCCCTGGAGCTTCTGGAGCGAGAAGACGATGGCCTCGAAGAGATCCGAGCTGCCATCCGCCCGCAGGGTGTCGAGGCCGGCGGAGACGTTGCCCAGGTCGCCGGTCATGCCGGTGACGAGGCGGGGCGCCGAGTCGAAGTCGACCAGGAGGGCTCGGTCGCGCGCCGTCAGGCCGGCGCTCAAGAGCGAGCGCGCCGCTTCGCGCACGTCGGGCAGCTTCAAGAACATGCTCGCCGAGGAGTCGAACGCGAGCCCGATGCTGAGCGGCGACGCACCGGCGTCGTCGAAGCCGGCGATCACCTGCTCCCGGCCGTCCTGAAGGAGACGGAAGTCCTCCTTGCCCAGACCGCGCACCGGCCGGTTGTCGCGGTCGGTCACCACCACGTAGAGCTCGACGAGCCGCACGTCGAGCCGCTCCCCCACCGCGGTCGAATTGAGCAGCACCGCGTCTTCGGCGAGAGTCCCGTCGTCGAGCAGGGCGGTGGCGCGCAAGGTGCCGACCGGCCGCTCCTCGGGGACGTTCACCCGGTGCCGGAACGGGGGGCGATAGAGGGTCGCGGCCAGCTCGTCGTTCCAGAACAGCTCCAGCCGTTCCAGGCGCCGTTCCGCCGGGAGGCGCAGATCGACCTCGACCTCCACCGGTCCCACCGCCCGGCCCCCGGCCGGCGCGACGATGCGCACGCCGCGGCCGGTCCACGGCTCGAACCGCACCGGCTCTTCCGCCACCACGGAGAGCGGCGCCTCTTCCCCCTCTTCGTCGGCGATCTCCGCGACGACCGGCAGGACCCGCCCACTCCACGAGCCGCCGGCCGGGGAGTCGAGCACGACCGCCAGCCGCAGCGCGCCGTCGAGCGGCCCCAGGGGCACGCGCCAGAGGCCGTCGGCGCCGAGATCGGCGGGTTGCAGCAGGCGGTGGGTCACCGTGGCTCCCGAGGCTCCTCCCACGGCGATGGTGAGCCGGCGGCTGGAGGGCTCTTCCGGCCGCACCTCCAGCGTCCAGCCGCCGCCGGCCTCCTCCACCGGCCGCAGGGCCACGGCGGCGGTGAGATCCTCCTCGTCCTCGTCCCCGGCGAGAAGACGCAGAGCCCGGCGGGCGATCACCCGGCCGGGAACCGGCGGCCCGGTCCAGCGAACGGCGCGCAGCGACGCGGCCGTTGTGGAGCCCACCACCACCGGCTGGAGGTCTCCTGCGGTGCCCGCCGGCACGGTGTAGCGCAGCCAGAGACGGATGCCGAGCCGGGCCACGGCGCCCGTGGTGGCCGTGGCGGTGGTGAGCACCTCCCCACCGGTCTCCTCCGCCAGGGCGGTCAACGGCGCCCGGGGCTCCGCCAGCTCCGGCAACGTCGGCTCCTCGGCTGGCTCCTTCTCCTTCCTGCGGCCCGGCGTGACCACGACGCCGATCGGCAGGTCCGGCGTGGAGCGGGTGCGCCAGCGGCCCAGCTCCGGCAGGCGCTCATTGCCGGCCGGCAGCGGCAGAACCGTCCAGCCGAGCGCCGCCGCGGTCTCGGCCAGCTCCCGGCTGCGGATGCCGAGACCCGGATCGGCCAGTCCGCCGGCGAGCGCCGCGCGCCGGGCCGGGTCTTCCACCCGGGCGAGATAGGCCGGGCGCGGATCGAGCTCATACCCGTCGCTCACCAGGAAGAGGACGCGCGGTCCCCCCTGGCCGCGCGGATCGGCCAGCCATTCGAGCAGCCCGTCCTGCTGCCGGTCCACCAGGCGCACCTCGGTAGCCAACGCCTCCTCCAGGCGGCCGGCCACGTCCTCGGGATGCTCCGCGGGAGCCGCGATCTCCTCATAAGAGCGCTGCCGCAGGGCGCGCAGGTCGTCCCGGCCGTCGCCGGTCAAGAGGAGGCGGGAAAGCGCCTCGTCGATCTCGACCGGGTCGCGGGTGGGCGCCTGGGCCTGCCGCGGGGCGGGCTCCGCGACCACCACCTCCACCGGCCCCAGCGCCGCCAGGGCCACGGCCTGGGAGGCGAGGAGCCCGGCGGCGGCGCGCACGGTGCGCGTGCCGGAGAGGACGCGGTCCACGTAGATCACCACCCGCCACGGCGTGCCGGTCTCCAACCCGGCGACCGGCAGGGGCACGCCGTTCTGCACGATGGTGAAATCGGCCGCCTGGGGATCGCGCAACGGCATCCCCCGCCGGTCGAGAGCCTCGACCGACAAGCCACTCTCCACGGAAGGAGCTGCAGCGGCGATCTGAGAGACGAGGAAGAGGGCCTGGAGCAGGGACGGCAAAGACATCACGGGCCGCATTGTACCCGGCCCCATCCCCCCTGTCCTTGCCGTCCTTGAAGTCCTGGCCGTCCCCGCCCCGCGAACCCTCCGCCTAGAACAGAGGATGGATCAACACAAACGTCACCCACGAGACCGCCGCCGCGATCGGGATGGTGAGCACCCAGGCCCAGATGATGCGGCCGGCGACCCCCCATTTGACCGCGGACAGCCGCTTGGTGGCCCCGACCCCGATGATCGCCCCGGTGATCGTATGAGTGGTCGACACCGGGATACCGCCAAGGGTCGCAGCCACCAGCGTCAGGGCGCCCGCCGTCTCGGCGCAGAAACCGCCGAAGGGCTGCAGCTTGGTGATCTTCGAGCCCATTGTTTTGACGATCCGCCAGCCGCCGAACATGGTGCCCAGGGCGATTGCCGCATGGCTGATCAACACGACCCAGAGAGGCACGTGAAACGTCGCGAGATAGCCCTCGGCGACCAGCAGGCCGGTGATGATCCCCATCGTCTTCTGCGCGTCGTTCCCCCCATGGCCCAGGCTGTAGAGCCCTGCCGAGAGGAGCTGCAGGCGACGGAACAGGTGGTCCAGGCGCGACGGGCGCCAACGGCGGAAGATCCAGGTGACCAGGACCATCAGAAAGAAGGCGGTGACCAGGCCGATCAGCGGCGCGAGGACGATGAACAGCAGGGTCTTGATCCACCCGGAAAAAAGGATCGCTCCCATCCCCGCCTTGGCCACCGCGGCGCCCGCATAGCCGCCGATCAGCGCGTGCGACGAGGAGACGGGCAGACCGTAGTACCAAGTGAACAGGTTCCAGAAGATCGCCCCCAGCAGGCCGGCGAGCACCACCTCCTGGCTCACCACCGCGGGATCGATCATGCCTTTGCCGATGGTCTTCGCGACGCCGGTGCCGAGGACGAAGGCGGCCACGAAGTTGAAGAAGGCGGCCCAGAGGACGGCGCGCTGCGGGGACAACACACGGGTCGACACCACCGTTGCGATGGAGTTCGCCGCGTCGTGGAACCCGTTGAGAAAATCGAAGGTCAGCGCGACGAGGATGATGAAGACGACGAGCAGAGAAAGGCCGGTCATGTCCATCCGTTCTCGCGGGCTAGGAGTTCTTGACCAGAAGGTTGCCGATCACGTAGGAGTAGTCCCGGCAGTGGTCGCATGCATCCTCCAGTCCCTGGTAGACCTCTTTCCACTTGAGGATGCGGATCGGCGGGCGGCCGTCCTCGCGGAACAGATCCGCGATGACCGTGTTGTAGAGCTGGTCCGCCTGGTTCTCCAGCTCCGAGAGCCGGACGATGCCCGCCAGGATCTCCTTCTCGTTCGCCAGATCCCAGATGAGCCCGGTCAGCCGGTGGACCTCGCCCGCCATCTCGGAGAGGATGCGGGCGAACTGGCAGAGCCCCTCGGGCGCCTCGGCCAGCTCGAAGAGGACCAGGTGCTGCGCCACGCTCTCCAGCGCATCGAGGACGTCGTCGAGGTCGGTGACGAGAGCCCGGATGTCCTCGCGGTCGAACGGCGTGATGAAGGTCGAGTTGAGGGCTTCGAAAACCAGCCGCGTGATCTCGTCGCCGCGGTGCTCGACTCCCTTGAGCTCGACGGTGAGCACGCGGCGCCGCTCAAAGTCGGCGGCATGGGCGATGTCGTTGAACAGCCGTGCCGCGACCACCAGGTTTTCGGTGTCTTTTGTCAGCAGTGGCTGAAACTTCTCTTCCCGCGGCATGAACCACTTGACGATGGCATCCAATTTCATGGGGGCTCCCTGATCGACACACCACTGTCACCCGTGTAACGAAGCGATGGCGACGGGATCGTAACACACGGGTGGCGCCCTGTCCCCGGGTGCGCTACCCTGAGCACGCCTGGACGTGCTCCGTATGCACCGGCTCTCGCTCACCCTCTTGCCCGATCTCCTGGCCCTCTGCCGCCTGCCCCCCGGTGCGGCGGTGCCGGCCCCCCCGGCCACCGGCGGGCTCTGGTCGGTGACGCGCACCGCGGACGAGCTCTCGGTCGTCCTCCCGGAGGCTGCGCTCCCCCTGGACGGGAAGACCGAAGCCGGCTGGCGCGCCCTGCGGGTGGACGGCACGCTCGATTTCGCGCTGACCGGCATCCTCGCCTCCCTCGCCACCCCGCTCGCCGAGGCCGGCGTCAGCCTCTTCGCCGTCTCCACCTTCGACACCGACTACATCCTCGTCCGCGCCAAGGACCTGGACGCGGCGTGCTCCGCCCTCGCCGCGGCGGGCCACTCTCTCCACGGAGAACGATGACGTGTCGTTCAAGGACCACTTCTCGGGCCACGCTGCGAGCTACGCCGCCTGCCGTCCCGGGTACCCGGCCCGGCTGTTCGAGATCCTCGCCGGCTTGCCGCGGGAACGCCGGCTCGCCTGGGACAGCGGCACCGGCAGCGGCCAAGCCGCCGTGGCGCTCGCCGCCCACTTCGAACAGGTCCTCGCCACCGACCCGAGCGCCGAGCAGCTCGCCCATGCCCTGCCCCATCCCCGGGTCACCTACCGGCAGGGCCGCGCGGAAGACTCCGGCCTCTCCGCCGGATGCATCGACCTCGCCACCGCCGCCCAGGCCTTCCACTGGTACGACTTCGAGCGCTATTTCGCCGAGGTCCGGCGCGTCCTGGCTCCGGGCGGTGTGGTGGCGGTCTGGACCTACAACCTGGCCCGCGTCGATCCGGCGGTCGACCGCTGGATCGACCGGCTCGGCCGTGAGATCGCCGGCCCCTACTGGCCCCCGGAGCGCCGCTGGGTGGACGAAGAGTACCGGACCATCCCCTTCCCCTTCGCCGAGATCGAGTCCGCGCCGCTCCACCATGAGGAGCGCTGGGACCTGGAGCGCCTGACCGGCTACCTGTGCACCTGGTCGGCCGTCCAGCGCCATCGCAAAGAAACCGGCCGCGATCCTCTCGACGAGATCCGGGACGGCCTCGCCGCCGCGTGGGGGGATCCGCAGGACAAACGGACCATTACCTGGCCGATCTTTCTGCGGGCCGGCCGGGTCCACGACTGAGCCGCCAGCACCCCGATGATCACTGCACTGATCAGCCGCAAGGGCGGAGTCGGCAAGACCACCACCGCCGTGAGCCTCGCGGCGGCGTTGGCCGAGATGGACCACAAGGTCCTCCTCGTCGACCTCGACAGCCAGGCGTCGGCGTCCCAGTCGCTCGGCGTCCGCCCCGAGGACCTCTCCCCCTCCTCCGCCGACCTCCTTTTGAAGTCCGCCCGCGCCCCGGAGGTGCTGCGCCCGAGCGGCCTCCCCAACCTCGACCTGGTCACCGGCTCCGTCGATCTCCTGGACGCCGACGCCCAGCTCGGCGCCTTCCGCGGCCGGCACCTGCGCCTGCGCGCGACGCTCACCGCGGTCTCCGAGCTCTACGACCACGTCCTCCTCGACTGCCCGGCCGGCCTCTCGGTGGTCACCGGCAATGCCATCGCCGCCGCCGACGGCTTCATCGCCCCGACCACACCGCACTTCCTCTCCCTCTCCGGTATCAAGAATCTGATCGACACCGCCGAGCGCATGGCCTGGGATGCCGGCCACCGGGTCCGCCTTCTGGGCATCCTGCTGACCATGGTCGACTACCGCACCAAGCTCACCCGCCGCTCCGTCGACCAGCTCCGCCAGGAATACGGCCGCCAGGTCTTCGCGATCGAGATCCGCACCAACACCCGCCTCGCCGAAGCCCCCGAGCACGGCCGGACCATTTTCCAGTTCGACCCCCACGCCACCGGCGCGGAGGCCTACCGGCTGCTGGCGGACGAGTACCTGATGCGGTGCTCGGGCGATCTACAGGGGCACAGAGGTTAGAATGCCCCGGCCTTTCAAACCGGGACACCTTCCAGAGGAGAACAGGAATGCAAGAGAGCCATCCGGGCTGGATCGACGACGCGCAGGCATGGGTGGGAGCCTTGAGCGGCTGGGTGTGGGGCTGGCCGATGCTGATCCTCCTCGTGGGGACCGGGTTCTACCTCACCTTTCTGCTGCGCGGGCTGCAGTTCACCGAGCTCGGGCACTCGCTCTGGCTCGCCCTGATCAAGCGCAAGGAGGACGGAGCGGGAGACATCTCCCACTTCCAGGCCCTGATGACCGCCCTCGCCGCCACCGTGGGGACGGGCAACATTGCGGGCGTCGCTGCAGCCATCGCCGTCGGTGGCCCCGGCGCCCTCTTCTGGATGTGGATCACCGGCCTGGTGGGGATGGCCACCAAATACGCCGAGGCCGTCCTCGGCGTCAAATACCGGGTGGTCGATCCACGCGGCGAAATGGCCGGCGGTCCCATGTACTACCTCTCTCGCGGCGTCGGCGGCCCGTTCGGCAAATTCCTCGGCACGCTCTTCGCCCTGTTCGCCGCCATCGCCGCCTTCGGCATCGGCAACATGGTGCAATCGAACTCGGTCGCGGATGCGCTGCGCAGCTCGTTCGGCTTCGATCCGGTCTGGACCGGGATCGTCATCGCCGTGCTCACCGCGGCGGTCATCCTGGGCGGGATCAAGTCGATCGGCCGGGTCGCCGAGTTTTTCGTTCCGGTGATGATCCTCTTCTACATCCTCGGCGCCCTGGTGGTGCTGGCGATCAACTGGCGGGGCCTGCCGGCGATCTTCCTCTACGTCGTCCAGGACGCCTTCCGCCCGGCCGCCGCGGTGGGCGGCTTCGCCGGTGCGACCCTGATGGCGGCGGTTCGCATGGGTGTCTCCCGCGGCGTCTTCTCGAATGAGTCCGGCCTGGGCACCGGCGGCATCGCCGCCGCCGCCGCCCAGACGAAGCACCCCGTCTCCCAGGCCCTGGTCTCGATGACCCAGACCTTCATCGACACCATCGTCGTCTGCTCGATGACCGGCTTCGTGATCATCGCCACCGGCTCCTGGACCAAAGTCGACCCCGCCACCGGCCGCGGCTTCACCGGCTCGCCTCTCACCATCGAAGCGTTCAGCACCGGGCTCCCCGGCGCCTGGGGCGGCGCCATCGTGTCGATCGGCCTCGCCTTGTTCGCCTACTCGACCATCCTCGGCTGGTCCTACTATGGCGAGCGGGCCATTGAGTACCTGCTGGGGGCAAAGTCGATCCTCCCCTACCGCCTTCTCTTCATCGTGGCCTCGTTTCTGGGTTGCTGGGTCCTCTCCCATCCAGGAGCCGGCGGTTTCCAGCTCGTCTGGTCCTTCGCCGACGTCATGAACGGGCTCATGGCCTTCCCCAACCTCGTCGGCCTGCTCCTGCTCTCGGGCATCGTGGCCAAGGAGACCCGGGATTACCTCGCGACGAAGAAGAAATGACCCTGAGAGCCCGTCGCCCGATGCGTTGTGCCACATCGCGCCGAACGCCAATCCTCCGTCATCTACGCATCTGTTTTGCTGAAAACGCCGCCGACTCTCCTTCCTGGCGGCTTTTCAGATCCTGTCGCGAGGCAGACTTCACGGCGCCGGACGAGGATTCGCAGGTGACGGCTTGACACCGCCGTGCAGGGGCATAGACTTTCACCGTGAGCCTCTTTGTCCAGGGCAGGGGAAGTCGATGCCTGCAAGCCTGAAGAGAGCCGCCCGCCGCGGCCTGCAGGGCGAACGACGCCCGCAGTCGCGATTCATCGTCGGTCGCTAACCGACCGCATCGACCAACGCCGTCTGACAACACTGCCCCTGTGGGTTGTGGGAATCGGACAAGGCAAGCGAGGAGTCCCACATGGGCAAGAAGTTGTACGTCGGAAACCTTCCCTACAGCGTTCGCGACAGCGACCTGGAAGACCTGTTCTCGGCGCACGGTGCCGTGCAGTCCGCACAGGTGATCATCGAGCGCGACACCGGCCGCTCCAAGGGGTTCGGCTTCGTCGAGATGAGCAATGACCAGGAGGCGCAGGAAGCGATCTCGGCCCTGAACGGCCGCGACATGGAAGGGCGGACTCTGACCGTCAATGAGGCGCGGCCCAAGGAAGAGGGCGGCGGCCGTCGGGGCGGCGGTGGCGGTGGTGGATTTGGCGGCGGCGGACGGGGCGGCGGCTACGGTGGCGGCGGTGGCGGCCGTGGCGGTGGCGGCGGCTACGGTGGCGGCGGCGGCGGCCGCCGGTACTAAAAACCGGATCTCACCCGATCTCGAGGCAGGGCGCCGCAAAGGTGCCCTGCCTTTTTCATTTGCCGTCCTCTTTCCCCTTCCGCAGAGCCACCGCCGTCCCTACGATCACCAACGCCGCACCGGCCAGCACCCGTAGCGTCACCGGCTCGCCGAATGCAAAGTGGCCCACGATCACGGCGACCACCGGGACGGCATAGTTGATCAGCGACATCCGGGTCGCCGAATTGTGCCTCAGGAGCCAGAAATAGAGGGTGAAGGGAAAGGCCGAGCCGATCAGCGCCAGGTAGAGCAGCGCCCACGTCGCAGGCCCGGTGAAGGTCACCACCCGGTCGGACTCGGTGAGCCAGGCGATCGGGCCCATGGTGAGACCGCAGAGGAGCATCGGGATGGCCGCGGTCGACAGGGGATGGATGCCACTCCCCCACTTCTTCACCGCCACGCTGCCGATCGCCGAACAGAGCGGGCACAGCAGCAGAACCGCGGCCGCGAAGGCGACTTCCGGCCCCATCAGGGTGCGGAAGTCCTCCGAGAAAATCACGGCGACCCCGGCAAAGCCGATCAGGATCCCCAGCCCGCCCCTCCAGGTCAACCTCTCCTCCGGCAGCACGAAATGGGCGAGGAGCGCCACGAAGAGTGGAAACGTCGCGAAAAGGACCGCCGCAAGCCCCGACGGGACCCACTGCTCCGCCCAGTACAGGATGCTGTAGGAGATACAGAAGGTGAAGACGGCGTTGCAGAGCCAGAGCAGCCGCTCCCGCCGGGTGGCGCCGAGACGCACCCGGAAGACCGGTACCAGGGCCAGGAGGGCGCCGCCCGCGATCGTAAACCGCAGGGCGACCCCGGTGAGCGGAGGGATTCCCTGGAGGCCGATGCGGATCGCCGCCCAGGTGGTGCCCCAGATGCCCACCAAGGCGGCAATCGACGCCCACGTCAACAGCCGTGACGGCTTCAGCTCTGCCTCTACGGATAGATCTTGTAGAGCATGCGTGGATAGGGGATGGTCTCGCGCAAGTGCGACAAGCCGCACATCCAGGCGACGAAACGCTCGATGCCCATGCCGAAGCCGCTGTGCGGATAGGCGCCGTACTTGCGGACGTCCAAATACCACTGGAACGCCTCGAGCGGCAGGTCGTGCTGCCGGATGCGCTGCAGCAGCAGGTCATGGTCATGGATGCGCTGGCTGCCGCCGATGATCTCGCCATATCCCTCGGGAGCCAGCAGGTCGACGCCGAGGACGACGCGGTCGTCCTCCGGTGCCGGCTGCATGTAGAACGCCTTGAAGGCGGCCGGAAAGCGGGAGACCAGGACCGGCCGGTCGAACTGGCTCGCCAGGATCGTCTCCTCGTCGCCGCCGAAGTCGTCACCCCACACGATGGGATTGCCCGCCTTGTTGAGCCGCTCCACCGCCTCGGTGTAGGTGATGCGCGGGAAGGGGGGCACGATCGCCTCCAGCTTGCTCTGGTCGCGCTCCAGGACCTTGAGCTCCGGCTGGCAGCGTTCGAGCACGCGGCGCACCAGATAGGCGACGAACTCCTCGGTCAGGTCGCAGAGCCCGTCGAACTCCAGGAAGGGGATCTCGGGCTCCACCATCCAGAACTCCATCAGGTGGCGCCGGGTCTTGGACTTCTCCGCCCGGAAGGTGGGGCCGAAGCAGTACACCTTGCCGAGCGCCGCCGCCGCCGGCTCCAGGTACAGCTGGCCGGACTGGCTGAGATACGCCTTGTCGCCGAAGTAGTCGGTCTCGAAGAGGTTCGAAGTCCCCTCGCAGGCCGCGGGGGTGAGGATGGGCGAGTCGATCAGGGTGAAGTCGCGCTCGTAGAAGAAGTCGCGGATGGCCTGCTCGACCTCGCTGCGCACGCGCAGGGCCGACCGCTGCCGGCTGGAGCGCAGCCACAGGTGGCGGTGCTCCATGAGGAAGGCGGTGCCGTGCTCCTTGGGGGTGATCGGGAAGTCCTGGGTGAGATGGAGGATCTCGAACCCCGCAAGCTGGATCTCGACGCCGCTCGGGGAGCGCTTCTCCTCCTTGACCGTGCCGGTCAGGCGGATCGTCGACTCCTGGGTGACTTTTTCGATGTCCGCCCAAGCCTCGTCGGAGACGTCCTTGCGGCCGGCCACGGCCTGCACGGTGCCGCCGCCACAGCGGACCTGGAGGAAGGCGATCTTGCCACTCGAGCGCTTGTTGTCCAGCCAGCCCGAGAGAATGACCTGGTTGCCGATGTTCCGCGACAGCTCGCGGACGGATGAGACATGTATCGGGTCGCTCATAAGAGCGGAGATTCTACACCACCGGCCCGGAGCGTCCGCGACGCCCCGGGGGTCGTGCCTGCGAGGTGGCCTGAGAGGCCTCTTCAGTCCGGCCCTCCTCAAAGGGGCCGAAGCGACGAGATGGAGTCGTGCGTGCCGCCCCAGAACTGCGGGTTCGGGTAGGCATCGGTCCCGGCGGCGCCGCCTGTCTGGCTCACATCCCAGGAGGTTCCCGAGAAGTTCTTGTCCTTGAAGAGGCGCCAACTCCCCTCGGTCGCGACGAGCGAAGAGATGACATCGCCGAAGCCGACGTCCTCGAGGTTCGCCACGGCGTCGGTGAAGGTCTTCGACGTGCCGGACATGTTGGAGTCTTTGAACACCGTGATCTTGGCCATGGGAATTCTCCTTGGTCGTAGCGACCGGTTGGCGGGCCCGCTTGCGGGGCGCGCTGTCTGACCCTGGAGATTGCAGCCTCCGTGCCAGGCGGGCTCCCTCGAAGCCACCCTCAAAAACGCCGGGTGCGGCACGTCGAAGACGTGCCGGCGACGTGTCGCACCTATCCCCACCGGACGGAGCGCAAGACCGCCATCGCCAAGAGGTCCATCCCGACAGCCAGCAGCCACGACACCAGCACCGCCGCCTTGGCGGGCCGGGTTGCGCTCGGGCCTCTCAGGACGAAGAAGAGCCCGGCCCCTCCCAAGAGGACCGTCATGGCACCAAGCACCAACACGGCCATGGCGAAGACGTAGGGATCGCCCGCATACGTGGCGGCGAGAACGCCCGCGAGCAGGATCGGCCAAGCGACGTAGGTCCGGGGTTCCGACAGGAGTCGTTTCATCCGTGCCCCCGGTGTCATTCCCTGGCGAGGAGCCCCGCCAGCGCCTCGGTGGCGGCCTTCTGCTCCGCCATCTTCTTGCTCGGTCCCTCGCCGCGGCCGGCGAGCTCGCCGGCGATCCAGCATTCGATCGAGAAGACCTTGTTGTGATCCGGCCCGGCGGCGCCGGTCAGGCGGTACTCGGGGAGGTCCCGGCCGAGCGCCTGGGTCATCTCCTGGAGCTGCGTCTTGGCATCCGCCGCGAGGAGCTGCACCGGCTCGACCGCCGCGTCGACGAGCATCGGCACGATGACCGCCCGCACCGCCTCCAGACCGGCGTCGAGGTAGACGGCTCCGAACACCGCCTCCATCGAGTCCGCCAGGAGCGACGCCTTGGTGCGTCCGCCGGAGCGGTCCTCGCCGATGCCGATGCGCAGCGTGGCGCCGAGCCCGATCGTCTCGGCGTGGCGCGCCAGGGTGGGCCGGCTGACGAGTTGGGCCTTGCGCTTGGAGAGCTCCCCTTCCGGCAGCTCGGGATGCGTCTGGTAGAGCCACTCCGCGGCGATCATCCCGAGCACGGCGTCGCCAAGGAACTCCAGGCGTTCGTAATGCTCGGGGCTCCCCTGCTCGTTGGCCCACGAGCGGTGGGTCACCGCCAGCTCGAGAAGATCGGCGCGCTTGAACCGGTGCCCCAGGTTCTTCTCCACGTCTGTTGCAGGTCGGCGGCCGAAGATCATCGCAGGGAGGCTATCACCAGTCCCACCGGTCACCCGCCTCCCTCACCGCCGCCCGAAGCGCCGCTCCAGGTCGGCGTCGGACATCTGGAGGACCACCGGCCGGCCGTGCGGGCAGGCGTAGGGCTGCTCGGCGGTGAACAGCTCGGCGACCAGCGACTCCATCTCCTGCGGCGCCAGCGGGTGGTGCATCTTGACCGCCGCCTTGCAGGCGAGGCTCGCCGCCAGGGCTTCCAGGATGCGCCGCCGCAGGTCCTCGGCAGCGGCACCTTCGTGGTCTTCATGGGCCAACGTGCGCAGCAGGGCCTCCGCCTCCGCGGAGCCGAGCACCGCCGGCACCGCGGTCACCCCCAGCGTGTTGCCCGAGAGCGGGGCGAGCCCGAATCCGCAGTGGTCGAGAGCCGGCGCGAGCTCCAGCAGACGCAGGTGCTCGTCCGGCGCGACCTCCAGGAACAGCGGGGTCAGCAGATGCTGCACAGGCGTCGTCTCCGCCAAGAGCGAGCGGCGCAACCGTTCATAGAGGATGCGCTCGTGCGCCACGTGCTGGTCGATCAGATAGAGGCCGTCCGGGCCTTCGAGCAGGATGAGCGTCCCCTTGTACTGGCCGAGCAGGCGAAACGGCCGTGCCTCGCCATGCCGCCCGGACAGTGGCACCATGGGCCGCTCGACCGGCGCGTAGGACGCCGCGGCCAGCCGCTCCGGCGGGCTCCAGCTGGAGGTGGAGGCCCCGGTCACCTGCACCGGAAGGTCCGTGGTCGCTCCACGCCGCCAGGCTTCCGGCTGGGTCATCTGGCCGAGCCCTTGCCAGGCGAAGGGGACGTACGGCTCGCTGACCGGCGGGCGCAGCGGTGCCGGCTCCTCGCCCCGCGCGCGCTCCAGGCCGCGGCGGAAGGCGTCGTAGACGCGGTCGATCAGGCCGGGATCGCGGAACCGCACCTCCGCCTTCTGCGGATGGACGTTGACGTCGACGTCCTCCGGCGGGATGTCCAGGAAGAGGAAGAGAGCCGGGAAGTCCTCGCTCCTCCACTCCTCCCGCACCGCGCGGTAGAAGGCGGCCAGGACCGCCCGGTCGCGCAGCAGGCGCCGGTTCACGAACACGAGCTGGCGGCGGCCCCGGGCGGTCTCGGGATCGCCGAGGAACCCCGAGATCCGCTCCCCGCCCCGGCCCGCCTCGGAGACCTCGGGGATCGCCACCAGCCGGCCGGCCAGCTCGGTGCCGAAGATCTGCCCGATGCGCTCGCGCGGCCCGGTGGCTCCCGCCGGCAGCACGTCGAGGAGGTTGCGCCCTTCGTGGAGGACCAGGAAACGCACGTCCGGCCGCGCCAGCGCATAGCCCTGCACCACCTCCAGACAGCGGCGCAGCTCGGTCTGCGGCGACTTCAAGAACTTGCGCCGGGCGGGGACGTTGAAAAACAGGGACCGGACATCGAAGGTCGTGCCGCGCGGCCGGGCGTACGGCTCGACCCCACGCACCCGGCCGCCTTCGATCGACACGCGGTGGCCGTCGCCCGGCTGCTCGGCGGTGGTCATCTCCACCCGCGCCACCGAGGCGATGGAGGCGAGCGCCTCACCGCGGAAACCCAGTGTCGCCACCCGCTCCAGGTCGTCGAAGGTGAGAATCTTGCTGGTGGCGTGGCGGTCGAAGGCGAGGAGAGCGTCGTCACGCCCCATCCCCGAGCCGTCGTCGGCGACCTGGATGCGGCTCTTGCCGCCGTGCTCCAGCTGGATCTCGATCTCGCGCCCTCCGGCATCGAGCGCGTTCTCGACCAGCTCCTTGACCACGGAGGCCGGACGCTCGACGACCTCGCCGGCGGCGATCTGGCTCGCCAGGTAGTCCGGGAGAAGATGAATGCGGGCCATCGTATGACGAAAGTATACGGAGTCATTCAGGGTCCGTCAAAGATAACGTCTCAAGACGACTTCAGAGACCCTGTCTCCATCCGTGAGCATGCGCGGCGCTCTCGGACCGTTGGACCGGCTTGTCGACTCACAGGGAGAGGTACAATACCGAAGCCGTCTCCCCAAGGAGGTCTCGATGAGCCAATCCTTTCGGTGCGTGGTCTTCGGCTTGAGCTTCCTGCTTCCGGCCTGCGGCTCGCAAGCCCGGGCACAGGCCGTAGCGGATTTCCCTCCTCTGCCGCCACCCGCGGAGCTCACCGCCCAGAATGAGGCCGAACGGCAGGCGGGAGCCGTCATCCTCGAGAGCGTCATGGAGCTTTCAGGGCACGTCACCCCCACCGGGAACGATCCCTGGACACTCAAGCACCGGCGCATGCGGTATCTGGTGCTCGACGCCCGAGGCGGCGAACAGCTCCGCGAGCACTCCTTTTTCGGCACCTCCGGGTCCCAGGGCACCCTCTCGAAAATCCAAGGCCGAACCGTGACGGCACAGGGCGAGGTCATCCCCCTCGATCCCGGCCGCGACGTGCGGAGCCTGGACGTCAAAGGCCCGGGCGGCAAGGAGTCGGCGCAGACCGTCTTTTTCCCCCATGTCGAGCCGGGAGCCGTTCTCGATCTCCAGTGGAGCGAGACCTCACAGGAGGTCCCGGCGTTCCTGGTGGTCCCCCTCCAGGAGATTCTTCCGATTCGCCGGCTGAGCCTCCGCAGCCAAGGTCTGTTGATGAAGATGAGCACCGGGATGGCCTTGATCCTGAGCGGTCCTCAGTACAGCTATTTCTGGGTCCCGTTTTTCCTCGGCCCGATCCCGCAGCGCGCTCACGCGCGCATCGACGGCGAATTCAATCTCCAACTGGAGGTCCGCGATCTCGCGCCGGCCCCGGACGAGCCGTGGAGCCCGGCCCGCGTGCGGACCAACCCTGTGCTCGGCCTGCTGCCCCGCCCCCTCGGGATCACCGACCGGCGAAACGCCCGCGACTGGCACAAAAACCTGATCTTGTTCGGGCCGCAAGGAGCGCCGCCCGAGGACGTGGAGACGAGAATCATCGAACGCGACCTCGATCCGGGACAGGCCGTGGTGCGCCTGGACGAGCTGGCCCTCCAGCCCCTGCCGGACTGGCCGGCCGACGACCCGCTCATGGCGTCCCACCAGGCGTTCCTCGGGTTGGTCGACTTCCGGTTCGACGATTTTCTCCGGCGCTCCTCGCGCGCGATGGACGCGGCGTCGCTCGCCCGCATGGCCCCTCCCGACCTCCCGTGGCAGGAGCGCGCCCGGCGCCTCTACGACTATGTGCGCAGCCGCCTCAAGCCGGACCCCGGGGCCGAGCTCGCCAAAGACCTGAATGACCTCCTGAAAGGCGGCCGGGCTGCAGAAACCGACGTGGTGTTGTACACCCGCTTCCTGCTGGAGAAGGCCGGCATCCCGGCCCGTCCCCTGCTGGCGCTGAGCAGCCGCGCAACCCCTTTTCAGCCCTTTCTGCCACTGGCCGCGTTCCGGCCACAGCTCCTGCTGGAGGTCGGGCCGGCCGGCGAGACGATCTATCTTTCCCCCGGAGACCGCTACGCCACGTTCGGCACCTCTCCGGAGGACCTTGCCGGCGGCCTCGCCTTCCGGCAGCCCGCGAAGGGAAAAAAGGAATGGACGCTGGCCCGGCTCCCGGCGGACTTGCCGGTGGCCGGCGCGACCCGGATCGAGGCCTCCTCCCGGCTGGACCCGGAGGGCAAGCCCACGGACCTGACTCTCGCGGCGACCCTGAAAGACAACGCCGCCCGGGACTTTCGCTGGCAACTGGGCATGCAGAAAGGGGAGACGCTGACCGACGCCGAGCGGCTTCGCCGCCAGGAGACCCTGCGGCAGTGGGTCGACTCCTGGGTCCAACTGCCCTTGCCGGGAGAGCCGCCGGTCCTCAACCCCGATGAAAAGGTGCGCGAGCCGCTGTCCTTTACCCTGAAAGTCCCCTGGCAACCCGATCTGCAGCGCGTGGGCGGGCAGATCCTGGTCCCGGCGCTGCCACAGACACCCCTGTTTCAGAACGTCTTCCACGCCGAGAGCCGCGAGACCCCGCTCTGGTTGCCGGGCGGGCACGTCGAGGTCGCCCTGGCCTGGGAGCTTCCGGCCGGTACCGAGCCTGCGGCGGTCCCGCCGCGGGTCGAAAAGAGTGGTCCCGGCGGCCTTTCCTATACCCTGGAGGTCGCCTTCCAACCGCCAGCCCTGACCACCCGGCTGACCCTGGACCTGCCGCGCTTCCTGCCGCGCACCGACTATCCGGCGGTACGGCGATTCTTCGAAGACCTGCAGCGCGCGGCCGAGACGCGGCTGCTGTTGAAAACGGCGGGTTGACCATGCGCCTCCTTGCCTTCCTCCCCGGTCTCGTTGTCGCCGCTCTGGCCACGGCGGCGCACGCCGCGGCCCCTCCCTGGGAATGGGCCGTCCCCTACCTCGGCCGCCCCCTGCCGGGCGGCTCCTTTCTCGCCGAGGCCGAATGGGTGGCCCTGCGCTCCGAGATCGAGGTCGAGGTGAGAGCCTCCGGAGCTTTGCGCCGCGTCTTCCGCCAGGTCCTGGCGCCGACCGCCCGCTCGACCGGACAGCTCACGATCTTCACCCCCTACAACGAAAACCAGCGTCTGGTGCCGCCGCAGCTCTGGGTCCGCAGCGGCCGGCGCACGCGGTCGGTGAGCCTCGCGCAGTCGTTCGCCGACCTGCCGCTCCCCCTCGCGGGGACCGGCCGCGAGCGGCTGTACCTCGCCGCCACCGAGAAGCTCGCGCCGGCCGACCTGGCGATCGTGCAATGGGAGGTGATCGACCGCGAACCGTTGCTCGGCGAAGAGGTGCTCGAGCCCTTCGGCTTCTATCCGGCGGCCGAGTGGGCCGCGCGCGCCTCCGGCGCGGCGGAGGGGGGCGATCCCCCCGAGCTCCGGCTCGTCTTGCCGGGCGCACCGGCATCCGATCCGCAAGGCGCAGAGGTGGTCCTCCGCGACCTGCCGGCCCTTCTCGACGTCTATGACGAGGAGAACCCTTTCCTTGCGGCGCCTCTCCAGGCGCTCCCATACGTGCTGCTGCGAACCGGCTCGGCGGCCGGCAAGGACTGGCCGGGCCTGGCGGCGAAAGCGCGGTCCTTCTTCACCGAGGTCCTCGCCGCCGATCCGCCCGGGGCTTGGACCCCCACGGCCGGCCGGCTCACGGCCGGTGCCTCACCGGGCTTGGACACTGCGGCGCGCCTGGCGTCTTTCGTCCAGTCCCTGACCTATCGCGACATCGCCTGGGGCCTCGCCTCACACCACCCGGCGCCACCGAGCGAGACCCTGCGCAGCCTCTCCGCCGACTGCAAAGGCAAGGTCCTCCTCCTCCAGGCCCTGCTGAGCACGGCGGGCATCGAATCCGTCCCTGTCCTTTGTGCCACCGGTGGTTATCAAGACGCGCCGGTGGTCCCCACCTTGCTCGCGTTCGATCATGTCGTCCTCGCGATCCATCTCCCGGAGTCCGCAGCCGAGCCGGGTGCCCTGACCGGCGGCCCCGGAGAGGGTTGGCTGTTGTTCGACCCGACAGACTCTCTGGCAACCCTCGGCCTGCCGCCCTCGAATCTGGAAGGGAGCTCAGGCCTCTGGCTCGGCCCTGGAGGAGGGCTCTTTCCGATTCACACCCGCCGGCCGGGCTGCTCCAGCATCGAAGCCGCTCTCGCCGTCGAGCTCTCCTCCTCCGGAGAGGCGCAATGGACGTTGACCGCCACCGGCGACAGCGACTTCCGCGCTTCTCTCACCGCGAGCAGCCTCCTTCAGGAGGACGCCGGGCAGCTCCGGCGGCATTTTCAGGACCTGCTCCGGCCGACCTTGCCCGGGCTCGCGGTCACCGCGGCACGCTTCGAGCCGCCCGATGCCCGGGCCCTCCGGCCGGTGCGCGTCACCCTCGGAGGCTCTCTCCCCGCAGCCTTGCGCCCCGCCGACGGAACCCACTTCATGCTCCCCTTCCCGACGACCCTGCTCGGCCAGGTGCTCGGCCTGCCCGCGATCATCCCGGCCCGGCCCCCATCCCAGGAGCGCGCGCCGGTCCCCTGGCAGGCCGAGCCGCGATATCAGGGAACCTCGCTCTGCCTGCGCGCCGAGCTCTCTCTGACCCTGCCGGCAGGGTGGTCCGTCGTCGCCCGGCCCGAGCTGCGCCCCATCGCCGCTCCCTGGCTCACGGCCGGGATGGAGGGCGCATCGGCCTGGAGGCTCGACGCCCACATCGCCCGGGGCAGCTTCGCCCGGGAGAGCACACAACAGCGCCTCGCCGACCTCGAAGCCCTGGCCGCCCTCTTCCGGCAGCCGTTTCTGGTACAGGCGCCCGCATCCCTCTGAGCTGCCGGGTACCGTGGCCGCCAACCTGGCCCGGGGCGCGACAGCTCAGGGCCGGAACGACTCGATGAACCGGCGCGCCTCGTCGAGCGAGTCGGTGATCCTTACGAGCGCCGCGAAATCCGCCGGATGGAAGAGCGAGCGCAGGAGAGGCACGACCGGATGGGTGGTGGTCCAGTAGTCGCTCCCCAGGAGGACCATCGGGCTGAACACCTTGAACACCCGGTAGTAGTTCTGGGTGGCGTCCTGGAAGATCTCCTGGATCGTCCCGGCCTTGCCCGGAGCGAACACGATGCCCTGGGTGGCGATGGCGAGCAGGCCGTCCTCGCGGATGCTGTTCTGGAAGTACTTGGCGATGTGGGTGGCGAACGGGCTCGTCGGCTCATGGCCATAGTGCCAGGTGGGCACCGCGAGGCTCTCGCCGGGGGCCTCCAGGCCGCGCCAGATCTCCATCGCCGGACGGTACCAGCCGTGCGCCGCGTGGACCGCCGGAAGGCCGTAGCTCCCGTCGTCGGCGATCATGTCCTTGAGCATCCCGGGGAGGCTCGGGTGCCCGGCGAGCCGGGCGAGCGCCTCCGGCAACGCGGCGTCCGGCGAGCCGGCGAGCGCCGCGCCGAGATGGCTCGCCTCCATCGCCCCCGGTCCTCCCCCGCTCGCCACCAGCAATCCGGAGCGGGTGAAGGCGCGCGAGAGCTCGGCGATCTGGGCATAGAGCGGCTCGTCGCGACGGAGCTGGTGCGCCCCCATGATCGCCACGCACCGCTTTCCGGCGAGCAGGCCGCGCACCGCCTGGGTGATGGAGTTGTCATGGAGGCTCTGCATCATCCCCGCGAAGAAGTTCTCCGTCGCCGCCCGGCCGTCGGAGACGTAGGAGCGGAAGATCTCGAAGTCCCGGGTGCGCACGAAGCTCGCCGGGTCGAGCGGATCGAAACCGCTCAACAGCTCGTCCGGCGTGTAGAGACCGGGGCGGATCGGTTGGTAGGGAAGCTGGAAACCGCGCATCGTCATCCGGCCGGGGGGTACAAGGGGTTGGTCAGTGGCCGCGCAGCCGGTCGATCTCCGCCCGCAGGCGAACCAGCTCCGCCTCGGCGGCCCGGCGGGCTTCGGCCTCGCGATCCGCCCGCTCCTCCTGTTCCTCCAGGTTGAGCAGCCTCCGGCCGGTGGCGGCTTCGAACAGAAGGACCCGGTCTCCCGACGCGGCGATCTGGAACAGCACTCCCGTCGTCTCGGACAACAAGCGCCCCTCGGCGTCCGGCACGATCCGCCGGTACCGGCCCGCGGCGTCGAGGCGATAGCCCAGCAAGGTGTACCGGCGCGCGGCCCGCTTGCGGGCCGAGGTGTCCACGATCAGGTACTCGGGAATCCCCACGCTCTCGTAGAGCGCGACCTTCTTCTCCAGGTCGGTCTGGCGCACCCGGGCGCTCAACGGCGAGACGACCTCCAGGACCAGCGAGGGCCGCACGCCCTCCTTCTGGAGGTCCAGGCTGTCCAGCGGGGTCGGATCGAGGAGGCCGTGGACGACCGAGACATCCGGTGCAGGCGCCGGCAGCCCGGGACCGAGCAGGTGCTTCAGATCGTGGAAGACGCGCGCCGCGCCCGGCTGCGACTTGAGCCAGCTGCGCAGGATGACGCTGATCTCGCCGCCCGTGAGGTCATGCCATTCACCCTGGGTCCTCTTGTCGCCGAGCTCCGGGTTGAGAAACAGCTCCGGCGTGAGCGGAAGCTCCAGCAGCTCCAGCTCGCCGCCCGGGCCTTCCACCCACCGCTGCACCGCGGATCGCTCTTCGAGCGCCTCCACGGCTCCGCCTCCCGGCTCCCAGGGCTTGGCGGACAGCATCTTCCAGGCAGGCTCGGCCATAGGGTGAGTATAAGGAGCCGTTCAAGGTCCGTCAAAGATAACGTCTCCCGACGATTTCGGGAAGAGACCCACGGGCGCGCAGCGATCCGGTCCCCGGAGGAGGCAGTGCCTTCGGGCGTCCCTGCCTTCGGGCGGTGGCGCCCCTCTCCCGGCGGGGGATGGGCGGGAGATGGGAGAGGGGTCGGCGCAGCCCACCGGGCTGTCACTTCATCAGCGAAAGTCCCGCACGTCGAGCACCTCGCCCGTCCGGGTCCCTTCGACGCTCTCGACGTAAGCCCGGGCCACGGTGGCCGCGGGGAGGCCGCCGGAGCCGTCGCGGCCCATGGCGAGCAGGGTCTCGCGGACCCAGGTGGGGCTGACCACGTTGACCCGCACCCCGCGCGGCGCTTCGAGGGCGGCGACGCGGGCGAAGCCTTCGAGACCGGCGTTGACCAGCGTGAGCGCCGCGCTCCCCACCACCGGATACCGGGCAAGGAGCCCGCTGGTCAAAGTGAACGAGCCGCCGTCGCGCACCCGGGCCAGCCCGGCCCGGACGAGGTTCACCTGCCCCATCAGCTTGCTGGAGAGGCTGAAGGCGAAATCCTCATCGGTCAGGGATTCCAGGCGGCCGAACCGGCCATCCCCCGCCGCCGAGACGAGGGCGTCGAACGGCCCCGCGGCGGCATAGAAGCGCTCGATCGATTCTTTCGACGTGATGTCGACCGGAAGGTCTCCTTGCCGATGCGCAGAGACCACCTCATGGCGCTCCGCCAAGGCCGCCACGACGGCCCGGCCGATGATTCCGGTCGCTCCGATGACGATCACACGCATATGACTCCTCCTGTGAGCGCCAATCTCTCATGGAGGGCCAGAAAGCCCTCCTTCCCCTCCTGATACTTGGCGACGCTGGTCCCCCCTGCGGCCAGCCGCATCTTGAGATCGGCGTACTCTCTCGCCACTTCGGGATGACCGATGAGGTAATCCCGGAATGCCAGGTGGCGCACCACTTGGGCATCGCCGGTCTTGAAGGCGTGGAGATGGTGTGTCCGCTGCAAACCGCCCTTCTGGAAGTAGCGCCGGCCGGTGATGCCGTTCTCGCCCTTGGCCTTGTAACCGAGGGCCTCCAACTCCGGGGTCCTCTCGTCCAGCTCCTGGAGATCCGAGACCTCCAGCAGGAGATCGATGATCGGCTTGGCCGGCAGACCCGGCAC
This sequence comes from Holophagales bacterium UBA5704, assembly GCA_002420005.1. GTDB lineage: Bacteria > Acidobacteriota > Thermoanaerobaculia > Multivoradales > UBA5704 > UBA5704. Next base: position 23,702 of record DIHE01000037.1, read on the forward strand.
CGCCGTGCTCCCCATGTGGTGGACCTTTACCACGACCCCACCCAGCGCCTCCCGCAGCAGGGCCTGCTCCGCCTCAAAGCGTTGGGGCCACTCCGGGTTGTAAGCGACCACCTCAAGGACTCTTCGCTCCATCACGCACCCTCCGGTGGGGCCGCCCCCCCATCAACCCTCATGGTCCACCTCATCAACCTCGGTAACCCAGGCCCCAGACGCGCAGAAGCTCCCGGCAACCAGCCGGGAACTCCTGCTGAAAATCCACCCACTGAAAGTTACGCAACGTCCAGGAGAGCTTCTTGTACTCCGCCGGTTGGTGGTCTACCACACAGATGTGGCCCTCGTAGGGCTTTTCCTGGAGCGCATACAAAAGCTCGTGCTTCACCCACCTCGAATCGACAGCTGCCGGGGACAACACCAAGAGAAACCAGTCACAGCGGGAAAGAGCTGCGCCGATCTCGTCGTGCCACTGTTGGGCGCCGACGATGTTCCGCCTGCTGTACCAGAAGGGAAGGCCGTGAGCCTGGAGGACGTCACCGATCCTCGTGGCAAACTCTCGGTCTTCGGAAGAATGGGAAAGAAAAATCTCAGTGGGCAGCGGCATGAGCGCCAGTTGTCCTTGAGGCATGAAGGATCTCTGCGAGCTGCCGACCCGCCTCAACGAGACCTTCTTCGAGCCGGATCCACGGAAGGTGGCGAAGAACCCAGGGGAAGTCTCGCGTCGGGACCACCTCCACAGGGATCAGTCGATCTTGAAATCGCTCCGACCCCAGAGCATACTGGATCTCCCGCTGAACCCAGGGAGAGCTGACGCTGGCCGGAGAGATCAGGACGATCATGGCCTCCGACGAGTCCAAAGCTTGCCCGATTTCCAGGGACCAGTTGTCACCCGGGAGCAGATCTCCCGGGTCGAACACTCGGAACCCCTCAGCACCGAGGAGCTCGGTGAGCTTCCTGGCCCAGGCACGGTCGCTCTGGGCATAGCTGAGAAAAACCCGGAGGCCCCGGCCGTTGCTCATGTCAGCTACTCTACTCTCCGAAACCGGAGGACTCAAGGCCCCCGGCTGGTCTCCAGCCTCCCGGGGGTCAGAGCGAAGAGGCGCCCCCCGGTCTGTGGCGCGATCGGGCGTAGCTACAGCGGCCCGGGCTCCGCCGCCCCCGGCTTCCATGCTACCGTTCCCCCTCATGAACAGCAGGCACCGCGTCCTCGGCTGCGCCGTCCTTCTCGGTCTCCTCGCATCTGCGCTCGCTCCGGCCAAGGAGCTGCCGGGGGATCGCTCCCGGCTGATCTCGCTCAACTCCTGGGCGATCGACACCCGGGCGCCAGCGGCGGTGCCGGAGGCGCTCAGCTTCCGGCCGCGCGCCGGGGACGTCAGCGAGGTGGTCCTGGTCAAGTTCTCCGGGCCGGTGACCGGGTTGCAGCTCGCCGCTCTCAAGGCTGCGGGGGCACGGATCTATACCTATCTCCCCCATGACACCTTCCTGGTGCGCCTTCCAGTCGGGCTGGCGGCGCAGGATGGATTCCGTTCCGCGGTCGGAGCGAGCTGGACGGGGCCGTATCACCCGGCCTACAAGATCTCCCGGCAGGTGGCCGGCACCCGCGCCTCGGGCAAGCCGACGCCCAAGAACAAGTACCGGTCGCTCTTCCTCCAGGTCTATCCCGACGCGGACCTCGGCGCGCTGCGGGACTCCCTGCTCGCCCTCGGGATCGACGACGTCGCCGGGCAGGCGAAAAACGCATTCTTCTCCCGCCTGCGGCTGCTCGTCTCCGACGAGGACGTCGTCCGCTTCCGCGAGGACCTCGCCCGCCTGCCGGAGGTGTTCTGGATCGACTTCGAGCCGCGCCGCAGGCTGCTCAACGACACCACCATCTGGGTCGGCCAGTCCGGCCTGTCCGGCGGACAGACGACGCCGGTCTTCACCCGCGGGATCTACGGCGAAGGCCAGACCATCGCGGTGCTCGACACCGGCCTTGACGCGGACATGTGCTGGTTCCGCGACACCGCCCTCGGCCTGCCGCCGGTCAATGCCTGCAACGGCGGCACGGTGACCGACCCGGCGCAGCGCAAGGTGATCGCCGTCAACTTCCTGTGGGCCACGGAGTGCGCCGGCGGCGTCGGTGGCACGGAATGGGACACCCAGGACCATGGCAGCCATGTCGCCGGCACGGCGGCGGGGGACGACTTCGCGAATCTGCTGCTGCACAACACCGCGGACGGCATGGCCCCGGGGGCCAAGCTGGTGATCCAGGACGGCGGCTATCAGATCGACAACTGTGGCGACCTGCCGGGGATCGGCTGCCCGGTGGTCGATCTGAATCCGCTCTTCCAGCAGACCTACGACCAGGGCGCGCGCATCCACACCAACTCCTGGGGCGACAACGAGAACGCCGCGGTGCAGAACAACTACTCGGCGGGCAGCCAGGACGTCGACGAGTTCATGTGGAACCACAAGGACTTCCTCGTCTTCTTCGCCGCCGGCAACTCCGGCCCGAACAACGCCACGGTATCGACTCCGTCGACCGCCAAGAGCGCGGTCTCGGTGGGCTCCACCCTGCGCGGCACAAGCGCCGATTCGATGTCCACGTTCAGCAGTTGCGGCCCGACCGATGACGGACGGATCAAACCGGAGATCACCGTGCCCGGCTCGTCGATCATCTCGGCGAACGCCGACAACAACACCGCCACCAACAACTGCAACACCAAGAGCACCTCCGGAACCAGCATGGCGACGCCCGGCGCCGCCGGGCTGACGGCGCTGATCCGCCAGTACTACGTGGATGGCTGGTACCCCTCCGGCGCCGCCAACGCCGCGGACGGCTTCACCCCCTCCGCCGCCTTGCTGCGCGCCTCGCTGGTGAATTCCGGCCAGAACATGACCGGGACGACCGTGATGCCGGCCAACTGCCAGGGCTGGGGCCGCGTTCTGCTCGACAACACGCTGTATTTCAGCGCCGCCGCCGAGACACGCAAGCTGTTCGCCATTGAGGATGCGGGCTTTCCGCCCGGCTCGTCGAACGACGGCTTCGTCTTCCCGGTGACCGTCAACAGCAGCGGCGTGCCGCTCAAGGTGACGCTCGCCTGGACCGACTTCCCCTCGACCCCGGCCGCCAATCCGCACCTCAACAACGATCTCGACCTGATCGTCTCGGGGCCGTCCGGCACCTTCCGTGGGAATGTCTTCGCGGGTGGCGTCTCCACCACCGGAGGGAACGCGGATCGCCGCAACACGCTGGAGCAGGTGCTCCTCGCCGCGCCCGTCGCGGGGACCTATTCGATCACCGTGCGGTCGTTCAACGTGCCGAACGGCCCGCAGCCGTTCGCCCTGGTGGCGACCGGCGACTTCCCGGTGAGCCCGGGCAACCAGCATCCGCTCGCCAACGCCGGCGCGGACCAGATCGCCGCCACCAACGCCACCGCCACCTTGAACGGGTCCGCCTCGTCCGACCCGGACGCCGCTCCGGCGCCGCTCACCTACCTGTGGTCCCAGGTGGACGGCGTGCCGGTCAAGATCCTCAACGGCAACCAGGCACAGGCCACCTTCCGGCCGGACCTGCCGGGCACCTACGTCTTCCAGCTGCGGGTGGGCGACGGCGCGACGACGGCGACCGATCTGGTCACCGTGGAGGTGCGGCGCAGCAAGCCGCGGTAAGCCGGCGGCTCACTTGCGCCGTTCGAGGAAGATCCGCACCACGCGGTGGATGAGGCCGGCGTCGCCGGCCGCGTCGGGACCGAAGGCGATGCCGACGGCGTCGTTCTCCTGCCAGGTGATCACCCCGATCACCCGCAGGACCGGCAGCTCGCCCGGCACGGCGAGGCTGAAGCGCACCGGCTGACCGACGTGCCAGGAGGCCGGCACCCCGGAGAGGCCGATGCCACCCAGGGAGAGGTTCTCGAGGATCACGTCGAGCGCCGTCCCGTCGTCGAGCACGATGCGCGCCGGGGTGTCGAGGTGGATCCGTACGTCCCGCTGCCCGGCGAGCCCCAGGAGCGCCGAGACGTTCATCCCGTGGCGGCGGATGATCTCGGCCCGGAACTTGAGCTCCAGCATCGGGTTGTCGGTGAGCAGCGCGATCAGGTCGGCCTTCTCGATGCGCAGCAGGACGGTGGGCAGGGCGGTGCGCGCCGAGGCGATGCGGCGGGCCTTGTCGTTGAGCAGCCCCATCTCTCCAAAGAAGCCGCCGCGCTCCAGACGGGCCAGGACCTGAAGTGGCTTGCCTTTCTCCTCGCGAAAGACGGTGACGAGACCGTCCTTGACCAGGAAGAAGGCATCCACCGGATCTCCCTCCCGGAAGATGACGCTACGGCTGGGAACCGACTCTTCCCGGCTGATCTCCTCGAGCCGCTGAATCTGCGCATCATCCATGTCTCGAAACAGGTTGATGCTCCGCAAGAAGTCTCTCCGCAAAACGCCTCCAATTCAGGACCTGCTTGCTAAAGGCGCCCGTATTGTGCGGCCATTGGGGGCTTGGGAGCAAGCCTACCCTCCCAGCTCCTTTACCAGGGCGGCCAGCTTCTCCCTCTCCGCGGGGTCGAACTCCAAGGTCAGAGCACGTCGGAAACAGCGGACGGCGTTCTCGTTGTCGTCCGTCTCCAGATAGAGCGCACCCGCCGCCTTCCAGGCGTCGAGGCGGTTCGGCTGGATCTGCAGCAGGCGCTCGTAGAGGAGCGCCGCGTCGCGCGGCTTGCCGAGCTGGTAGGAGATCTGCGCGGCCTTCTCCAGGGGCAGCGGATCGAGCGGGTTGCGGCGGGCCGCTTCGCGGAAGTCGCGCAGGGCGTCGTCCAGCCGGCCCAGCTCGGCGAGCGCGTTGCCGCGCTCTTCGTAGACCTGTTCCTCGTGCGTGCCGGCCGCCAGAGCGGCGTCGAGCACACGCAGGGCCTCGGTCTTGAGCCCCCGCTCGCGGAGCAAGCGCCCCAGCTGTGCCGCCGCCGGGCCGAGGGTCGGATCGAGGGTGAGCGCGCGCCGCAGCTCGATCTCCGCCTCGGCGCGCCGGCCGAGCTTGATCAGGCAGGCGCCGGCGCTCGCCAGCGGCTCGGCGGCCAGCTCGTTCTCCCGGCTCGCCTGGCGGTAGGCGGCGAGGGCGGACTCGAGCCGGCCGGCCTGCTCCAGGCAGAAGCCGGTCAGGCGGATCGCGGGCACGTTGTGCGGATCGCGCCGCACCACGTCCTGGAGGGCCGGCAAGGCGTCCGGGCACTTGTTCTGCTGCACCAGGGCCGACGCCGCATGGAGCGCGTTGGCCAGGTCCATCCGGCGCCGCGGGTCCGGCAGGTCCCGCCGGACGGCGCCTCCCGATCCTCCGGCCAGATATCCCAGGCTGGAGAGCTGGCGCCGCTGCTCCTCGCTCAGGGCGCTCTCGGTGCGCATCGGCGCATCGAGCGTCTCCCCCGCCGCCTGCAGAAGAGCACGCAGACGCTTCTCCCAAAGGCGGACGGCCCCCGGCTGCTGCGCGGCCAGGTCCGCCGTCTCCCCCGGATCGGAGGGCAGCTGGTAGATGCTGCTCTGCGGCGCATGAAGATAAAGGAAGCGATCCGTCGAGAGGGAGCGCAGCGGGTACCATTTGTAGGCGAAGAACGGCAGGAAGCTCTCGCTGTAGCTCGTCCGGCCGCAGACCTTGCCGCCGAGGAGGCTCGCACCGTCCAGCCCGGCGGGCACCGGCGCCCCGGCGAGCGCGAGGAGCGTCGGCGCCACGTCGGCGGTGCGCACCAGGCACTGCTCCACCTTGGCGGGGATGCCCGGCCCGGCCAGCAGGAGCGGCACGCGCCGCGAGGCCCGGTTGAGCAGCACTCCGTGCGTCTCTTCGCCGTGCTCGCCCAGCATCTCGCCGTGATCTCCGACCACCACCACCCGTGCGTCGCGCGGCAAGCCGGCCAGCAGCCGGCCGATCTGCTCGTCCATGTAGGCGATCTCGCCGTCGTAGAGGCGGTGCGGCCCGGCCTGGGCCGACGGGTCCCCGGCGAAACGGGTGGGGGGACGATACTCGTCGTGCGGATCGTAGTAGTGCACCCAGAGGAAGTACGGGGGCTTGAGCCGGCCGGCGGCGGCGAGAGCTGCGTCCGTGGTCTGCTCGGCCTGGCGCTCGCTGACCTCCGTGCCGGCGGCATAGCCGCCGCCGAGGTCGTCGTCGTAGAGACGGAAACCCTGACCCAGCCCATGCCGGCGGGCCAGGACGACGGCCGAGATCACCGCGGCGGTGTCCCAGCCGCGGGCCGCGAGCCGCTCGGCGACCGTCTCGAAGCGCTCCGCCAGAGCGAACGTGCCGTTGTCGCGCACGCCATGCCGCGGCGGGAAGAGGCCGGTCAGGATCGTCGCATGGCTGGGAAGGGTGACCGGTGCCGCGGTGTCACAGCGGACGAACCGGGTGCCCCGCCGGGCGAGGGCGTCCAGGTGCGGCGTGCGGGCATGGGTCCACCCCCAGGCACCCAGGTGGTCCGCCCGGGTCGTGTCCAGGGTGATGAGGACGACCGGCGACGGCTCCGGAGGCCGGACCACCGGGGCGGCACAGAGGGCGAAGGGGGCGGCCAGGAGGGCCATTCCGGCAAACCACCGGAAACCGGCTCGTTTTGGCCCGCGAGAAGCACTTGTAATCATGGTGGCCCTCAGATCCTGACCTCACCCGCCCCGCGAAGGGCCTGGAGGAGAAGGTTGTGCGCTCATCGGCGGCTGAGGAGTATAGCAGCCCGCCGGGGACGCTTCCGGGAGCCCACCGCTCACCATTGTTGTCATTTTAGAGGAGATTGCAATCATGATTTCAGGATCCAGAGCGCTGCCGATCACCCTCGGGCTGATCGGTCTGCTCACGCTGTCCGGGATCGCCGGTGCCATCGTGCCCGCCGAGAACGGCAGCTCCCTCGGCTCGCTGGCGTTCGTCAACGAGCGCCTCCAGGCGTTCACCGAGACCGAGTCGATCGACGACGTGCGGTCGATCACCGGCGCCGCCGTGGTCAACACCTGGGACAGCTTCCGTGCCGCGCACGGCGAGTGGAACGCGGTGATCGACAAGCGCACGGGTGCGCTGGAGATCGCCGAAGGCCAGGGCGTGCCGTTCATCCCCGGCCGCGGCAACCAGCTCCGGATGGCGGACCTTTCCGCCCATCTGGGCGACAAGCGGGCGGTGGACCTCGCCACGATGGAGAGCATCACCCGCGGCTTCCTGCCACAGGTGGCCGGCCTGCTGGGCGTCGATCCCAAGCAGCTCCAGCTCAATCAAGGCCGCTCCGGCCATCCCGCCCCCCACCTCTGGTTCGTCGATTTCGACGTGGTCCGTGGCGGCATGGTGGTGGAAGGCGCGCGCGTCGTCTTCCGCGTCAACAACGGCAACCTGATCCAGTTCGGCAGCGAGAACCTGCCGTCGCCCGGCACCAAGGTCCCGGCGGCCAAGCTCGACCGCAAGGCGGCCCTCTCCAGCCTGGCCGCGTTCATCGGCGGCTTCTCCGCGGCCGACTCCTTCGTCGACGGCGGCTCGCTGCGCCTGGTGCCGGTGCGCGTCGACAACGCCAAGTACGCCGAGGGCTATGCCCCGGGCCAGGGCCGCGGCCTCGCCGCGATCTGGCAGTTCGTGTTCCGCCGCGCCGGCGAGAGCGAGACCTGGCAGGCCCGCGTCGACGCCGGGACCGGCGAGGTCCTCGCGCTGCGCGACATCAACGAATATGCCGGCGTCACCGGCGGCGCCAAGTTCCTCGGCACCGCGGTCGTCGTGCCGATGCCCTTCGCCAACGTCTCCTCGGGCGGGTTCACCAACTCGGCCGGCGTCTACAGCTACCCGGGCGGCACGGTCACCTCGACCCTCGCCGGCCAGTACGTCCGCATCACCGACAACTGCGGCGCGATCTCGCAGGCGGCCAATGCCTCCGGCGACATCCTCTTCGGCACCTCCACCGGCACCGACTGCACCACCCCCGGCTCCGGCGGCGCGGGCAACACCCACTCCGCCCGTACGCAGTTCTACCATCTGAACCGGGCCAAGGAGCAGGCGCGCGGCTGGATCACCCGCACCTGGCTGACCTCCCAGCTCACCGCCAACGTCAACATCAACCTCACCTGCAACGCCTTCTGGAACGGCTCGACGGTCAACTTCTACCGCTCCGGCGGCGGCTGCGGCAACACCGGTGAGATCGAGGCGGTCTCGCTCCACGAGTACGGCCACGGCCTCGACACCAACGACGGCAACGGCTCCTCGCCCGAGAACGGCACCGGCGAGACCTACGGCGACTGGACGGCGGCCCTGGGCACCCACAGCTCCTGCATCGGCGCCGGCTTCCGCACCACCAACTGCGCGAGCTACGGCGACGCCTGCACCTCCTGCACCGGCGTGCGCGACATCGACTGGGCCAAGCACGCCTCCGGCGTCGCCCACACGGTGGCCAATTTCACCCAGGCCAAGTGCCCCACCAGCGCCACCGGCTACATCGGACCCTGCGGCCGGGAAGGCCACTGCGAGTCCTACATCTCCTCCGAGGCGCTGTGGGACTTCGTCAACCGCGACCTGCCCTCGCCGGGCAGCGGCACCGCGTGGTCCATCGGCGAGCGCCTCTGGTACCTGTCGCGCTCGACGGCCACCTCGGCCTTCGCCTGCACCGCGACCGGCACCTGGACCTCCAACGGCTGCAACACCGGCTCGCTGTGGAAGACCATGCGCGCCGTGGACGACGATGACGGCAATCTGACCAACGGTACCCCGAGCTCGGCGGCTCTCTATGCCGCGTTCAACCGCCACGGCATCGCCTGCACCACCGATGCGGGCGCCAGCACCAGCTTCCGCGGCTGCACCCAGCCCGCCACCCCGTCGATCACGCTCACCCCGGGCAGCAACTCGGTCTCGGTGGCGATCAGCGGCTCGACCGGCGTCTACGACGTCTATCGCAACGAGATCGGCTGCAACTCCGGCTTCATCAAGGCCGCCAACGACAACGCCACCACGACGTTCAACGACAGCAACGTCGCCAACGGCTTCACCTACTACTACCAGGTGACCGCCCATCCGAGCGGCAACGAGTCCTGCGCCTCGGCGCCCTCGACCTGCCTGTCGGTCACCCCGGCGGCCGCCCCCTGCACGCCGCCCGCGGCGCCCACGGGCCTGACCGCCACGGCGATCAGCACCAGCCAGAACAACCTCTCCTGGACCGCCTCCGCGGGCGCCAGTGAGTACCACGTCCTGCGCGCGACCACCTCGGGCGGCCCGTACACCCAGGTCGGCGTCGCCACCGGCACCACCTTCTCCGACACCGGCCTGACCTGCAACACCGCGTACTACTACGTGGTGCGTGCGGCGAACAGCGCCACCTGCGAGTCGGGCAACTCGGCGCAGGCCAC
>DIHE01000056.1 GCA_002420005.1 Holophagales bacterium UBA5704
CCGGGTTGAAACCCGGGTCTACGGGCCGGCGCCCCCAAGGGGCGCTCCGCCACCCAGGATCTCCAGAGGCCGGCACGGGTCGGCTTGCGCCTTCCCAATTCGGGAACGATCCTTCCCGATCCGGGAACGGTGCGCCGAAAAACTCGGAAAGCGCGCACCCCAACCCCCATCGCCTCCGCAGCCACCGGAGGCTGTACCCCCCTCCGGACCTCCCCCCGCCCCTACAGCAAAGAGTCCAGAGTTTCAGAGGTCAGAGAAATCAGAGATCAGAGGAGAATGGGGCCAACACGACCCGGAACCCGACATCGGAGTACCGGCTGGCCGGTTCGTACCTGATGCGGTAGGAGCAGCGGGCGTGCCAGAAGAAGTCGATAGAAGAGCCCCCATGCAACACCCGGAGGGCATGATCCGGTGCTGAAGTATCTTCACGCCCATCAGCCGGCTCGTAGGGGTAGGGCGCAAACACGCTCCGCGTCCACTCCCAGACGTTCCCTGTCATGTCGGCACAGCCGTAGGGCGAATCCCCCTGCGGAGAAAACGCGCCCACCATTGTCGTACCGACGCCGGAACGAAGCCGCAGCCAGCTGAGAATCCGCCGCCCTCCTTCCCAGTGCTCCCGGGTATTGGCGTGGCCCGCCCTCCACTCATCACCCCACGGGTACTGGCGGCCGCCCGTCCCTCGCGCCGCTTTCTCCCATTCCGCCTCGCTGGGGAGGCTCATTCCGTGCCACTGGGCATACTCCAACGCCTCGAACCAGCTCACCACGACGACCGGATGGTCCGCTTGCCGGTTCCACGCGCGGAAGGCTTCTTCATCCTCGACCTTGGCCCCGCTCGCCAGCAGGTGCGTAGAAAAATCCTCCACGGTCACGGGAAACTTTCCAATGTAGAACGTCGGCAGGTGCACCCGATGCTGAGGCTCCTCGTTTTCGCGCCCCTTCCCCTTTGCACTCCCCATCAAGAACTCCCCGGCGGGCACCTTCACCAACCCCAGGTCCTCCGGCCGGCCCAGCTCGCACCATGCCCAGGCCGCGGCGTTCTTCAGCTCCGGCGCCCGTTCCTGCCGCCCCTTCTCCAACACCTGCCGCACCTCGCTCTCCAATGGGCTCTTCAAGCTCGCGAGGGTCCGGAACGCACGAACACGCAGGTTCAGCGCTGAGCCCTCCTCACCCAGCCGGCAGATCAGCGAGGTCAACGGCCGCGCATGCTCCTCTCCCATCCCTGGGAGGAGCTCCAGGATCCGCCGCGTCCTCAGGGTGTCCACCCCGCCCAGCTCATTAGCCATCCAATCGCGGGCCGCGCCGAGATCCGTCGCCATCAGCGCCCCCGCCAGGCGCCGGAAAGGCCCCGCCACTTCTTCCTGCGCCAGCCGGTCCAGCAGCCGCTTCCGGACCTCCGCACGGAGGTCTGCGCCAAGCTGTACGTCCTCGGCCAGGGTCAGGCCCGCCATCTCCAGCTCCGCCCCGGAGTCACCCGACCGGGTGAGCAGGGACCCGACGAGGCGCTCCGCCCGCCCGGACGGGGCCAAGCCAGCGGCGATCAGGATCACCTCGCGCCAGCGCTCCTCCCCCGCCTTGTCGAGCAGAAGATCATCCTTTTCATGCGCCACCACGTACGCCGCGGCCAGGAAGTCGTACAGCGCGCGGTGGGCGAAGCCGTACCAGCCCAGCCGCTGCTCCTGCAGGATGCCCGAGCGCTCCCAGATCTGGCGGATCAGATCCTCCACGGTCACCTGGGCTTCGATGCGGGAGAGCAGAGGCTCCACCACCGGCCGCAGGATCGCCAGATCCGCCTCCAGCCGATCCTCGATCAGGAAATGGAAGGCGATCGCCTCCAGCACCATCCGCTTCTCTTTCAGCGTGGGCACCTTGGGCAGATCCAGCCGCTTGTCCTGCCGATCCCAGAGATCCACCAGGATTTCCACGCACTGCTCGTAGAGCTTCGCCCGCCCTTTGGGCAGGTCGGTGTGGCGGTGGAAGTGGACCAGCGTGATCAGGGACAACAGGAGCGGCGTGGTGGCGACGCTCAGGAGATCCCTGCGACCCTCCAAGGCCTGGCAGAGCGCCGCGGTGCGCGCCGACGCTTCGGCCAGCGCCTTCGTTTCCACCTCCCGCAGCCGGTCAGGCGCCGGGCTCGGGCCGAGCTTGTTGACCTCCTGCTTGCGCAGCACCTCGCGGTACCAGACCCCGACGAACCGGCGGACGTCGTCCTCCGCGAACGGCTGCACCTCGTAGGTGGCGAAGCCCGGGAGCTGGTTGTGCCAACCGGCGATGCGGCAGGTGACCACGTAGTGGTTGTCCGGATACTCGTTGACCAGACGTCCGATCTCTTCGACCGCCCGCGCATGGCGCTCGTCATCGAGCACCTCGTCGAGCCCGTCCAGAAGCACCACGCACCCACCGCCCTCCAGCCAGCGCGCCGGAAAATCGGCCGGGACCCGCTCCAGCGGCGCCGACCGGGCGAGCAGATCGCGCAGCGTGCCGGCCCCTTCCGTCCCCAGCTCGCGCAGGCGGGCGAACAGGGGGAAGGGTGTGCCGAGCTTGCCGCGCAGCGCGTGCGGCACCTGGCCGGTGAGGACGAGGACCAGGTAGTCGAGGAGGGTCGACTTGCCCGCCCCGGGGCTGCCGAGGATCACCAGACGGTTCTTCGCCGGCTGGAAGATCTGGTGCCACTCGAACCGCGGATCGTCCTCCGCCCCGCCGGCCGCGGCGGCCAGGCGCAGCGACACGTAGACCTCCTGCAGGCGCGGCGGATGGAGATCGGCCGAGTTGTAGACCCCGATCAGCTTGAGCCACCGGTGCTTCTCCGCCAGGGCCTCCAGATACCGCTTGCGGAACCGAAAGCCCAGACGGCCGAAGAAGGAGGCGGCCCAGGCGGCGATCCTGCTGAGAAACTCCTTGATCGGCTCAACGAAGAGCAGGGTGAGGAGCGAGGAGAGAATGGCGACGACCACAGGGACAACGATGTCCTTGAAAGGACTCTCCGGCGGCGCGGTGCTCCCGGTGCCGGCGGTCTGAGCCAGCAGGGACACCGGAGCGAGCCACCCGGCGGTGGCCGCGAGGAGGTAGGGGCGGAGAGGCATGGTCTGGAGGAGGATCTTAACAGCTTGCGGGATGGTCGGCGTCCTCCACGCCGCGGCGCGAGTCATCCACGCCGCGGCGCAAGTCGACAATTCCCGGCAGGCACGAGCTACGCCTTGGCGCGGTTGGCATACGCCGCGGCGTGAGTCACCCGCGCCAGGGCGCAGAGCATCGGCGCCGCGGCGCAGGTCGTGTACGCCGCGGCGCAGGTTGACAAGGACCGGCAGCGCTCATCGGCGCCGCGGCGTGGATGGCACACGCCGCGGCGTACAGGACCTGCGCCACGGCGTACAGGGTCCACGCTGGGGCGTCAGCCTGCTGCTTTCTGGCGCGAGCCGTCGCAGTCAGGGCGCGGAGGCCTTGCGCCGCACCCGCGGGCGGGGAGGCTCCGTTCTCAAAGGTCGGGCCTGCGGCCCGTTTGTCTTGAATGCCGGCGAGACGCCAGCGCTCCCAGGGGGCGCGAGGCGGCACTCTGAGGGGCGATGCATTCTTCTTGGTTCTGGGTGGGGGCGCCCCTCTCCCGGGCGGGTGGGAGTGCGGGTGGGAGAGGGGACGGGGGTGAGGGTCTTTGGGCGGGGGAAGGCTCCGGCTCCGCCCGGCGGTCCCAGGGGCGCTCGTACGGGGCCTCGTGGACGACGGGCCTGCCGCTCTCCTCCCAGCGGCATACAATCGCCCCATGTCACCAATCCCCCGGGAGACTCCCACGATGCGCACCTGGCTGCTTCTATCGTTCGCTCTGCTTCCGTTCACCCTCTTCGCCTGTGCCAAGACCGCCGAGGACCCGAACCGGCTTACCGTCTCCGGCCATGTCGAGGCCACCGACGTCCGCATCTCCACCAAGGTGGGGGGACGGCTGGAGCACTTCGACGTCCAGGAGGGCGACGCGGTGACGGCGGGGCAGGAGCTGGCGCAGATCGAGACGGTGGACGTCGAGCTGGCCATCGCGCAGAGCCGGGCGCAGCGCGCGGCGGCCGAGGCCGAGCTGGCTCTGCGGCTCGCCGGGGCGACCCGCGAGGAGATCGGCCAGGCCAAGGCCAATGTGCAGCGCGCCGCGGCCGATCTCGCCGGAGCCGAGAAGGATCTGGAGCGCATGCAGGGGCTCCTCGACCGCGGCTCGGGAACCACCAAGGCGCGCGACGACGCGCGCACCCGCCGCGATGTGGCGGCGGCCACCCTGGAGAGCCAGAAAGAAGCGCTGCGCCGCCTGCAGGCCGGCAGCCGCAAGGAAGAGATCGCCGCCGCCCGCGCCCGCCTGGGCACGACCGACGCGGCGATCGCCCAGCTCGATCAGAAGGTGCGCGATGCGACGGTGACCAGCCCGCTGGCCGGTGTGGTCACCGAAAAGCTCGCCGAGCCGGGCGAGCTGTTGCAGCCCGGGGCGCCGCTGTGCGTGGTGACCGATCTCGTCCATGCCTGGCTGACCGTCTACGTACCCGGCCCGGCGCTCGGCCGGCTGCGCCTCGGCCAGACCGCCACCGTGGTCACCGACGACGGCCAGAGCCGCCCGGGACGCATCCGCTTCATCGCCTCGCAGGCCGAGTTCACCCCCAAGAACGTGCAGACGCGCGATGAACGGGTGAAGCTGGTCTACGAGGTCAAGATCGCCCTCGACAACGGCGACGGCCTGTTCAAGCCCGGCATGCCCGCCGAGGCACAGCTCGATCTCACCCCCGTGGCGGGCGGCGGCAGCGCGGAGCGGAGCGCCCCATGACCGCCACCGCAGACACCCTGGTGGAGGTGGACGGCCTGGTCCGCCGCTTCGGGGAGACGACCGCGGTGGACGGCCTGTCGTTCTCCGTGCGGCGCGGCGAGATGTTCGGCCTGATCGGGCCGGACGGCGCCGGCAAGACGACGACGCTGCGCGTGCTCCTCGGTCTGCTCCAGCCGCACGCCGGCCGCGTGCGCACCTGCGGCCTGGACCCGCTCAAGGAAAGCATTTCGTTCTTCGCCTCGATCCACGGCGTCAAAGGCTGGAAGGCGCGGCGCGACGAGCTGCTCGATCTGTTGCGCATGACACCGTTCAGGAAGCGCCTCGCCGACCGCCTGTCGGGGGGCATGAAGCAGAAGCTCGCGCTCTCCTGCACGTTGATCCATACCCCGGAGCTGCTCATCCTGGACGAGCCCACGACCGGCGTCGATCCGGTGTCGCGCCGGGATTTCTGGAAGATCCTCGCCCACCTCCAGCGCGCCGGCCTGACGCTCCTCGTCACCACGCCGTATCTCGACGAGGCGGAGCGCTGCCAGCGCATCGGCATGATGGATCACGGCCGCCTGCTGGAGCTGGACGCGCCGGCCGCCATCAAGGCCCGGGCCGGCGGCGCCCTCCTCGAAGTCATCGCCCGCCCCAAGCGCGCCGCGCAGGACCTGCTGCTGCGCCGTCCCGAGGTGGCCGCCATCGAGTCGTTCGGCGAACGCCTGCACGCCACCCTGCACCCCGCCGCCGCGGCCCGCGCCGCGGAGACCGCCGGCACCCTCGGCACCGCCCTGCGCGACGCCGGGCTGGAGGTCGAGGCGATCCGTCCGGTACCGCCGACGCTCGAAGATCTGTTCATCGCCCGGATGCAAGCCGGGGAGGTGCACGCATGAGATGGTTCGTCCTTTGTTGGTTGACGGCGATGTCCGTGGCCGGGCCGGCTGCGGGGACCCCGCTCCCCCTCTCCCTCGCCGAGGCCCTCGAACGCGCCCGCGCCGCCTCGCCGCGGCTCGCCGAGCTGGATGCCCAACGGCGGGCGGCGGAGGCGGGGCTCGCCGGAGCGCAGGCGGAGCGGATGCCGCGGGTCGATCTCGCGGCCGGCTATGCGCGCAATTCCGACGTGCCGGAGCTCTCCCTCACCCTCCCCGGTCTGGGGACGCGCACGCTCTTCCCCAACATCCCGGACACCTGGCGCGCCCATGCCGGCGTCACGGTGCCGCTGTGGACCTCCGGCCGCATCGAGAGCGGCATCACCGCGGCCGACCGGCTGTTCCAGGCGGCGGGGCTCGATCTCACCTCCGCGGCGCACGAGCTGACCCTGGAGACCCGCGAGGCCTATTGGTCGTTCGTCACCGCGCGGGAGAGCGCCCGGGTGCTCGCCGAGGCGGTGGCGTCCTACCAGGCGCACCGCAAGACCTCGCAGGACCGGCTCGACCTCGGCATCGCGGCGCGCAACGAGGTGCTCGCGGTGCAGGTGGAGCTCGACCGCGCCGAGCTGGCGCGCCTGTCGGCCGAGAACGCCGCCGCGGTGGCCGAGGCCAACCTCGTCCGCCTGACCGGCCTGCCGCCCGGCACCACGATCGAGCCGACCGAGCCGCTCGACGCCCCGGCCAACCCCGAGGCCAACCCCGGAGACAACCCCGGGGACGACACCGAGGCCCTGGTCGCCGCCGCGCTCGCCAACCGGCCGGAGATTGCGGCGCTCGAACAGCGCATCGCCGCCGCCCGCGCGACGGTCGACCTCCAGCGCTCCCTCGCCCGGCCGCAAGCCGGCTTCTCCTTCGGCTACGACTACGCCCGGCCGAACAACCGCATCCTGCCGCTGCGCGATGCCTTCGAGGGGACCTGGAGCGCGGGCGTCACCCTCTCCTTCAACGCCTTCGACGGCGGGCGCACCGCCGCCGCCGTCACCCAGGCGGAAGCGCGGGCCGAGGCGCTCGAGCAGCAGCTCGAAGCCATCCGCCGCTTCCTGCGCCAGGAGGTCACCGCACGCCGGCTCGACCTCGCCAACGCCCGCGCCACGCTGCCGGTCATCGCGCACAGCCTGGATGCGGCGCGCGAAAACCTGCGGGTGGCGGGCGACCGCTACCACGAAGGGGTGATCCCCTCCTCCGAGCTGCTCGACGCCGAGACCGCCCTGTTGCGCGTCGGCCTCGACCAGACCGCCGCCGTCACCCGCCTCCACATGGCCCTGGCCCGCCTCGACCGGGCGGTCGGACGATGAGCTCGCTCATCGCCGACCATCTGGTCAAACGCTTCGGCCCGTTCACCGCGGTGGACGACGTCTCCTTCGAGGTCCAGCCCGGCGAGGTCTTCGGCCTCCTGGGCAGCAACGGCGCCGGCAAGTCCACCCTCATCCGCCTGTTCTGCGGCCTGCTGCGCCCCACCTCCGGCACCGCCCGGGTGCTCGGCGTCGACACCGCCAAGGACCCGGAAGCGGTGCGCCGCCGCATCGGCTACATGACCCAGCGCTTCAGCCTGTACGACGACCTGAGCGTCGCCCAGAACCTGGAGTTCTACGGCGGCATCTACGGCCTGCGCGGGAAGGAAAAGGCGGAGCGGATCGCCTGGGCCAAGGAGACCGGCGCCCTCACCGGGATGGAAGACAAGGTGGTCAAGTCGCTGCCCGGCGGCTGGAAACAGCGCCTCGCCCTCGCCTGCGCCGTGCTCCACCGGCCGCGCGTCCTCTTCCTCGACGAGCCGACCGGCGGCGTCGATCCCTTGTCGCGCCGCCGTTTCTGGGGATTGATCGATGCGATGGCCGCCGAAGGCGTCACCCTCATCGTCACCACCCACTATCTCGACGAAGCCGAGCGCTGCGACCGCATCGCGCTCATCCACGCGGGCCGGCTGGTGGCCCTCGGCACGGTGGGCGATCTGAAAGAAGTCTTCGCCGGCCGCGCCGTGCTGGAGGTGGCCGCGCCGCGCTTCCTCGAAGCGCAACAGCGGCTCGAAACCGAGAGCTGGATCTTCGAAGCCTCCCTGTTCGGCGACCGCCTGCACGTGGTGGTCGCCGACCCGGAGGAGGGCAAGCGCCGCATCCAGGCCTTGCTGGAGGCGGAGGGCAACGCGCCGGTGTCGATCGAGCGGATCGTGCCGTCTCTTGAAGACGTCTTCATCCATTCGATCGAGAGCGCCGACCGTGCCGCGGCGGAAGCCGCCGGGAGCCCCGCATGAGCCCGCGCAAGATCCGCGCGGTGGCCTGGAAGGAGCTGATCCAGGCGGCGCGCGATCCGCTGAGCCTCGCCATGCTGCTGGGCGTGCCCACGATGATGCTCCTGCTCTATGGCTACGCGCTCTCCTTCGACGTGCGCCACATCCGCCTCGCCGTGCAGGATCTGGACAAGAGCCCGCAGAGCCGCGAGCTGGTGGCCTCGTTCGTCAACAACGAGTATTTCACCCAGGTGGCGGACCTGCCGGCCGGCGCAGACCTGGAGCACCTCACCGAGCGGCGGGAGGCGAAGGCGATCCTGGTGATCCCCGAGGGGACCGGCGACCGCCTGACCGCCGGCCGCAACGCTCCCATCCAGCTCGTGGTGGACGGCGCGGACGCCAACACCGCCTCCGCCGTGATGGGCTACGCCGCCGCCATCGTCGCCGCCGCCAATGCGGCCCGCGTCGCGGCGGGCGGCCGGCTGGAGGTTGCACCGATCGCCTTCGAGCCGCGCGTCTGGTACAACCCGGAGCTCGATTCGACGCACTTTCTGGTGCCCGGACTGATCGGATTCATCCTCATGCTCACCGGCGTTCTCTCCACCGCGCTCTCGGTGGTCCGCGAGAAGGAGCGCGGCACCCTGGAGCAGCTCCGGGTGACCTCGCTCAAGCCGGGGGAATTGATCCTGGGAAAGATCCTCCCCTACCTCGGCATCTCGCTCGCCGCGACCGCCACGATCCTCGCCGCCGCGCGCGTCCTGTTCGGCGTCGTGGTGCGCGGGCCGTATCTCGATCTGTTCGCGGTCACCCTGCTTTATCTGATCGGTGCCCTGGCGTTCGGCCTGCTCGTCTCGTCGCTGGTGGACAACCAGGCCATCGCGTTTCAAGTCGGCACGCTGGGCTCGATGCTCCCGGCGATCTTCCTGTCGGGTTTCATCTTCCCCATCCGCTCCATGCCGGCCGCCCTGCAGGTGATCACCTACATCGTGCCGGCGCGGTATTTCAACGTCGTGCTCCGCGGCGTGATCCTGAAAGGCGCGGGGCTCTCGGTCTATCCGAAGGACGTGCTGTTCCTGGCGATCTATGCGACGGTCGTGATGACCCTCGCCTGGGTCCGCCTGTCGCGCAAGGAGGTGTGAGATGCACGAGCTCCTGGCGGTGATCAGAAAAGAGCTCCAGCAGCTCCGGCGCGACCGGAAGGTGATCCCGGCGATGGTCCTCGGTCCGATCATCCAGCTTCTCGCCCTGGGCTATGCGGCGAACCTGGACGTGCTGCACGTGCCGCTGGTCCTGGTGGACCAGGACCGCTCCGCGGCGAGTCGCGCGCTGGTCGACCGTTTTCTCGCCTCCGGTTATTTCGAGCTGGTGGCGACCGAGGACAGCCCGGCGGGCATCGACCCGTGGCTGCTCGACAGCCGCGCCCAGCTCGCCCTGGTGATCGGCGCGGGCTATGGCGACAAGCTCGCCGCGGGCCGGCAGCCGGCGGTGCAGGTGATCGCGGACGGCACGGACTCCAACTCCGCCGGCCTCGGCCTGGGCTACGCCTCGCGTATCCTCACCGAAGCCGGCATGGAGATCCGCCGCGCCGCCCTCCCCGCGGGCCGCCCCGGCTTCACCGCCCGGGTGGGGACGTACGAGCTGGTGCCGCGCATCTGGTACAACCCGGACCTGAAGACCCGCTGGTACTACGTGCCGGCGATCCTCGCCATGGTGTTGATGCTGGTGACCATGATCCTCCCCTCGGTCGCCGTGGTGCGCGAAAAAGAGATCGGAACGCTGGAGCAGCTCATCGTCACCCCGCTGCGTCCCTGGCAGCTCATCCTCGGCAAGCTGACCCCGTTCATCGCGGTGGGGATGGCGGACCTGCTGGTGGTGACGGCGCTCGCCGTCTTCCTCTTCAAAGTCCCCCTGCGCGGCTCGCTCCTCCTGCTCATCGGCCTGAGCTTCCTGTTCATCCTGACCACCCTCGGCCTCGGCCTGCTGGTCTCGACCGTGGTGCGAACCCAGCAGCAGGCGATGGGCTTCTGCGTCTTCCTCCTGATGGTCCCGATGATCTACCTCTCGGGCCTCATCTTCCCCATCGAAAACATGCCCCGAGGCTTCCAGATCGCCACCTACGCCATCCCCGTCCGCTACTACGCCAACATCCTGCGCGGCATCTTCCTGCGCGGCTCCGGGCTGGAGGTGCTGTGGCCGGATGCGCTGGTGCTCCTGGGGATC
Organism: Holophagales bacterium UBA5704; assembly: GCA_002420005.1. Classification (GTDB taxonomy): domain Bacteria; phylum Acidobacteriota; class Thermoanaerobaculia; order Multivoradales; family UBA5704; genus UBA5704. The sequence goes on from DIHE01000056.1 coordinate 10,147, forward strand.
GGGGTGGCGGTGCTGGGGCTGGCGGTGCTGCGGTTCCGCAAGACGTTGGAGTGAGGGGGCACGATCCCTGATAAGATGACTTCCATGGCACCCAAGACGCCGCCGTTCGCCGGGGCCGGCCCGCCTTTTTCCGTGTTTCTCGAACGGACGGGCAAGACCGCGAGCCTGGGAGACAGCCGGTTTCTCGCCCGGAACTTCCTGCTCGACGAGGGCGCGGTGGAGACCCGGCTGGAGTCCTACGCCCGCGCGGGTGCCGCCGCGGATCACGCGGACGTCTCCGCCTGGGCCGGCCGGCACGACGACTATCTGAAGCGCTTCGTCTTTCTCGACCAGCCGGCGGGCGGAGCACCGGAAACGGTGAATCCCACCCACCCTTCCTGCCCGGAGACCTTCCGCCACCCGGAGGCCTTCCGGTCCCTGGGGCTCGCCCATCCCGACTTGGACCTCGTGCGGGTCGTCTCCGTCGGCGGCGTGGTCCGCAAGCTGCCGGCCGGCTTGGCGACGGAAACCGAGCTGGTCGCCTGGGCACACGAGGCACTGGCGACGAAGGACCCGGACAGCGCCGCCTGGCAGGCCCTGGAGGCGGCGCTGGCGGAGTGGCATCCGCGGCTGGACCTGCGGCCCGTCTTCGCGGGATTCTGGCAAGAGCAGAAAGACCTCCTGGACGGCGGCCCGCCCGACTGGGCCGACGTGCTGCGGGATCGCCTCGGGCTCCTCCACCTGTCGCCCCGCCGGCCCGGCCAGGAGCTGCCGATCTTCGTGTTCCGTTATCCGATCCGCCGGATTCCGCGGCGGCTCGGGCTCCGCGACGAACGCGCCCTCGCGGTCCCCACGGTCCTCGACGGCCAGCTCTCGGAAGCGTTCTGCCCGGCGCCGATGGAGGACGCCTACGGCCGCGTCGTGGACTTGGCTGCCTCCTACCGGGAACCGTCGCGCGAGGTGCTCCATCCGTTCTTCCCCGCCGAGGTGAAGCTCCTCGCGCGGGTTGGCGTGATCCGCCGGGCGCCGGCCAAGCCTGTGGAGGAAGCCCGCGCGGCGCATCTGCTCGCCATTCGGGTGATGTCGGGGCGCGACGACTACGCCGCCACGACGGACGGAGACCTCGCATGAGCCGCCTGGACGACCTGTTCGCGCCGCAGCCGGTCCCCGAGTGGCTCCGGTTCTTCGAAGCCGAGCCGGATCGGGCGGTCGACGCGCTCCTCTGGCGGCGCTTCTATTTCGGCCCTCTGAACGTGGAAGAGCCCGAGGAGCTGCTGATCGACTGGGCACTCTGGATGTCCGCGGAGGAAGAGTTCCTCGAGACGCTCGACGGGGCGCTCGCTCTCTGGGTGGAGCGCACCTGGGGCGAGCACCCGGGAGCGGGTGGCACGGGAGGCGGCGCCAGGCGGCTGGCCGATGCATGGTCGGCGCTGGCTCACGTCGTCAAGAACGTGGACGGTCTGCCCAGAACGGTGGATGCCCTGCGGCGGGCCTTCGAGGAGAAAGACGAATACCTCGGCGCCCTGTCGGTCGGCCCGTCCCAGGACCCTCTGGGCCGCTATCTCGACGCCCTCGCGGCACACCAGCAGGACCGCTCTCTGGCGCCCTTCTGGTGGCGCCTCTGCGACCTGGGGGATGACACACCCTTCTATCACGCCTCCTACGCGATGGCCGGCCTGATCGGTCTCCCTCCCCTGGAGGAGGAAGCGGGAGGGTTTCGCGAGGAAGTCGCTCGGGGCGCAGTGGCCCTGGCGCGCGCCTTCGATCGCCTGGTGGAGCGCGGTGTCCTCCCCGAGAAGCGGGCGGAAGGTGCACTGCGGTCGATCGTCCGCCTGGCCATGGCCCGGTTTCCCTTTCCCGAGCCTTGGGGGCAGGTCTTCACGGAATCAGCGGCGCGAGCCAGTGAGCGCTGCTTTCATTGGCTGGACAAGCTGCTGCCGGGGCGCCTGGAGGTGAGGCAGGAGGCGGAGGCGCAGACGCCGAGCAGGCGCTTCGACCACGCCGGTTGGAAGGCCCGCGCCCAGCGGATCGCCGGGGAGCTGCGAAGGAACCGCCCCGCAGCTCTCCAGGCTGCAGAGGAGCTCCTTGCGGAAGAAGAGAGGTACGCGGAGATTTCGGGCGATAGCTACAATGTTGTTCGTTCACTGTGCAACTTTGCAAGCTCCGCCCGCCAGACCGTGCCGCGGCAAGCGGTTCGGTGGGCTGACACGGCACGGCGGTGGGAACCTTGGAATGCCTACTCCTGGACCACCTTGGTGGAGGCACTCGCGGAGTGGAGGGGCGCCGATGAGGCCCTTCCTCTCGCCTGGGCGTCGGTCGAGCGATTTCCGGAGGACGCGACGACGCGAAATGGTCTGGCGGAAGTGCTAAAGGCCACCGATCGCCTGGACGAGGCCGAGCAGGTCTATCGGGAGACGGTGGACAGGTTCCCCGACAATGCCCACGCGCGAACCGGCTTGGCGGAGGTGTTGAAGGCCACAGATCGCCTGGAGGAGGCCGAACAGGTCTATCGGAAGGCGGTGGACAGGTTCCCCGACAATGCCCACGCGCGAACCGGCTTGGCGGAGGTGTTGAAGGTCATGGATCGACTGGAGGAGGCAGAGCAGGTCTATCGGGAAACGGTGGACAGGTTCCCCAGCGATGTGGTGGCGCTCAACGGGCTGGCGGCGGTTCTGCGCCTGCGGGGGCCCGCTTTCCTGGACGAGGCGCTCCACTTGGTGGACGGCGTGTTGAAGAAGCAGCCCGGGAGAAAAGACTCTCTCGCCGAGAAGGCCCGCATCCTCGAACGCATGGGGCGGTTCGAGGAAGCTGCCGAGGCCTACGCCCAGGGCCACCAGGAAACGCAGGGAGCAGAGACTTTCACAAGAGAGAGCCCCCTGCGAGATGGCACAGCGTCCGCGGCCCAGCTGAGGACCGCAAGAGATACCGGGGCAGTGAAGGCCTCTGTTCACGCCCCCAGCGATGTCTACCCTCTGGTACCGAGCCTGCCTTCGGAGGTCCGCGAGACCCCCGCGGCCTACGGCTTGCCGATCCGCAGGAACCGTCAGGACCGGGCACGGTGGAGCAGCGAAGCGCGTTTTTACCGGCGCTGGGCGCGCACCGGAGGTGGAACCGGCCCGGACAGGTCACCGGAGGCGCTCCGGGACCACGCCGACGAGCTGCTGCACCAGGTCCTCTCGCTGTGGCCCCACGATGCGAAGGCACTCGCGGAACGAGCGCTCCTCCGGCTCGATGCCGGGCGCTGGAGCGAAGCCAGGAACCTGATCCTCTCGGCGCTCGACGCCCTGCCCGCGACGCCGGCACTCCTGGCCATCCTGGCCCGCGTGGAACGGGAGGAGGCCCGCGCCGAGAAGAAGACTCTGCGCGAGGCGCAGGCGGCAGTCTTGGACCCCTCCCTCCGCCTACGGGCGCTCAACCCTGCCTTCCAGCCCCTCGCCCACCTGCAGAAAGGGAGAGCCTTCCTGGCTCTCACCGATGGACTGGACCGCCTCCAAGGGGCGGCCAAGGAGCTGACGCACCTGCGGCAATGGATCCGGCCCTTCCTCGGGCGCCGGGAAGACACGTTCGAGAAGTGGTGGGGTGGCCGCATTGAAGATCGGGTCTTCTTTCAGATCGGCCCCGAACCCGAAGTGCAACCCACCGAGGTCGAAACCGTTACGGCGATCCTGACCGAGAGATCCGCCGAGATCGACCTTCTGGAAGAGGACTTCTGGGGAAGGTTGAGCGCCGGCCCGGCGCCGCCGGTCATCACCCTTTGAACGGCCGGTTCGAGTGCCGACAGCCGGACCTACGGGAGGGAGGGCACGGCTCTTGCCGCCTACCACGGAAACTCTTCGCGATCCTTGAAGAACTTGCCACGCGGGCCGTCGTCCGGGAGAGTCGCCAGCCAGACGGCGGCCTCCGCTCCCTCGGCGGTCGACCGGGGAGCCTCGATCCCTCCCAGGCGGGTCCGGACCCAACCCGGGTTCATCGCATTGATCAGGACATTGGTATCTTTCAGCTCGTCGGCGAGAATCACCGTGAGCGCGTTCACGGCGGCCTTCGAGATGCGATAGCAGGGTCCGCCGGCCGCCAGCTTGGAGAAGGAGCCCCGACCGCTCGAAACGTTGACGATCCGGCCGTACCCCTGCCGCCGCATCATCGGCAGGAATGCCTGGCAGCAGCGGAGCACTCCCAGGAAGTTGACCTCGAGTGTCTGTTGCATCAAGCCCAGGTCCACGGTTTCCAGGAATGCATTCAGGTCGAGCGAGAGGGCGGCATTGTTGACCAGCGCATCCAGGCGGCCGAGCCGGCTCTCGACGAAAGAGGCGGCGCCGCCGACGGCGGCCGGGTCGGCCACGTCGAGCTGGTGGAAATGCACCTCCAGACCTTCCTCGCGCAAGCCCGCAGCGGCCTCGCCACCCCGCTCCGCATCCCGCGCGGTGAGCACCACACAATAGCCCGCCCGGCCGAGCTGGCGGCAGATTTCGAGCCCGATCCCCCGGTTCGCTCCGGTGACCAAGGCCACTCGTTTCACGACCCTTTCGTGTCGCACATCAAATCTCCACTGGATGATCCGGCTGCAGCAACTCCGCGAGCGGGAGGTCGCCGCCGGCCACCGCGGCGGCGAGGATCTGGAGAAGACGGTCGCGCAGGCGGCCGACCCTCTCCGGGGTGAGCACGTCGCGATTGTATTTGAAACGTCCCGCGAGCCGATCCGACTGCGAGAGGAACAGGCTCAGGTCCTGCCGGATCTTGCCGGTGTCGAACGGCACGTGGCCAAGTGAGAGGCCGGACAGGCCCGCCTGGGCCGCGGGCAGCTTGGCGAGTTGGAAGAGAATGCGGAAGCTGGCGAGCCCGCCGTGCTCTCCCGGCGCGAGGAAGCCCGCGTCCGCGAGCACCGGCTCGTACAGGATGTCCGGGTGCTCGGCCGCGGCGAGCGTCGTGTCGCGCACCCGCTCCACCAGCTCACGAAAGGTGCGCACTCCGGCGAGCCGCGTGCGCAGCGGCAGCCCCGCAAAAAAGTTGCCGATCAGCCCCTCGGTTTCCAGCTTGTCGCGGTTGGCGAACAGACAGGTGACGACGATGTCGTCCTTTCCCGACTCGTGATGGAGCAGCAGCACGAAGGCGGCGAGAAGCGTCATGAACAGGGTCACGCAGTGCTCCGCCGCGAACGCTTCGAGCTCTTTTTCGAGCGCGCCGGGGATCTCGACGGCCTCCATGCCGGCCTCGAAGCTCGGAGGGGCCGGCGGCGGCCGGTCGCCGCCGAGACGGATTGGCACGGCGCCCTCCAGGTGCTCGCGCCAGAAGCCCACCTCGCGGGCCAGGGTCTCCCCCTGGAGCCGCCACCGTTGCCAGCGCGCGAAGTCCTGGTACTGGACGGCGAGCGGGCGCAACGGGGACGGACGGCCCTCCCGGAAGGCGTTGTAAAGGACCGTGATCTCGCGCGCCAGGACCGCGCGCG
>DIHE01000192.1 GCA_002420005.1 Holophagales bacterium UBA5704
ACGCCGAACGACCAGCCGTCGGCGATCGTGTGGTGGAGCTTCAGCAGGAAGCGGTGGCGTTCCGGGGCGGGGCGGACGAGGAGCACCGTGGCGAGCGGCCCGCGCTCCAGATCGAACGCCCGGGCCGCATGCTCCCGCTCCAGGCCTTCGGCTTCGCTCTCCCCGCGGCCGGCGGGCAGGGCCGAGAGATCGATGAACGGGAGGGGCGTATCGGCCGGCGGTGCGATCCTCTGGCAGGGAGCACCGCCGTGCAGCGGGAAGGTGGTGCGCAGCGACTCCTGGCGGCGCACGATCTCGGCCCACGCGGCGGCGAAGGCGGCGCGGTCGAGCGCCCCGGCGAGATCGACCGCGACCGGCATGTTGTAGGCCGCCGAGCCGGGATCGAGCTGGTGCAGGAACCACAGGCGTTCCTGGGCGAAGGAGAGCGGCAGGGGGCCTTCCCGCTCCACCCGGAGGAGCGCGGCGAGAGGCTGCGCCGGGGCCTCTGCACAGAGCGCGGCGATCTCCGCCGCCAGGCCCGCCACCGTCGAGGCCTCGAAGAGCGTGCGCAGCGGCAGCTCGACGCCGAACACCCGGCGCACCCGTGCCACCACCCGGGCGGCGAGCAGCGAGTGGCCGCCCAGGGCGAAGAAGCTCGTCCCGGCATCCACGCGCTCGACCTGGAGCACCTCCGCAAAGATGCCGGCGACCAGCTCTTCGGCCGGCGTGCGCGGCACCGCGGTCTCGCTCGCGGCGCGCTCCGGCACGAGGGCGGCGAGCGCCCGGCGGTCGAGCTTGCCCCCGGGCGTCAGCGGCAGCGCCGTGAGCACCGTGACGGACGACGGCACCATCCAGGCCGGCACTTTCCCCTGCAGGAAGCGGCGCAGCTCGGCGGCGTCCGGCCGGACGCCGCCGGTGCCCGCCACGTACGCCGCGAGCCGGCGATCCGCGGCCCCGCCGGCCCCTTCGAGCACGGCCACCGCCGCGGTGCCCACCGCCGGATGCTCCAGGAGCGCCGCTTCGATCTCTCCCGGTTCGACCCGGAAGCCACGGATCTTGACCTGCTGATCGATGCGGCCGAGGAACTCGAGATCGCCGGACGGCCGCCGGCGCACCAGGTCGCCGGTGCGATAGAGGCGCCCGCCGGGTTCCCAGGGATGCGGCACGAAGCGCTCCGCGGTCAGCTCCGGACGGTTCCAGTAGCCCCAGGCCAGGCCGTCACCGCCGATCGAAAGCTCGCCCGGCGCGCCGGACGGCACCGGAGCCAGCCGGCGGTCGAGCACCCAGAGCGACGTGTTGGAAAGCGGCACGCCGATAGGCAGCGAGGCGGCACCCGGCGCCACCTCGCGGACCCGGTGCCAGGAGGCGTAGGTGGTGCTCTCGGTCGGCCCGTAGACGTGGAGGAGACGCCGCGGCGGCTGCCCCGCGAGCACCGCCCGCGCCGCGGCCGGATCGGCCTGCTCGCCCCCGAACAGCAGATCGTGCACCCCCGCGAAGGCCTCCGGTTCCTCGCGGGCCATCTGGGTGAACAGCGCCGTGGTCAGGAACAGCGCGCTCACCCGCTCCTGCCGCAACACCGCGGCGAGCGCAGCGGGCACGAGGACCACGTCGCGCGGGATCACCACCAGCGCGGCGCCGTTGAGCAGCGCACCCCAGATCTCCCAGGTCGCCGCGTCGAAGCTGATGTTCGCCACCAGGGCGACGCGCCCCCCCGGCCCCAGGCGCATGTAGTCGGTCTCCCGCACCAGGCGGACGACGGCCCGCTGCGGCACGGCCACCCCCTTCGGCCGGCCGGTGGACCCCGAGGTGTAGATCACGTACGCCGGGCTCTCCGCCGGCACCCGCACGGCCAGGGGGCCGCCCTCGTCGCTCTCCCAGCCGGCTTCGTCCAGCGCGACCCGCCGCACGGGAGCGGCGGCGAGCCGCTCGCGCGTCGGGGCGTGCACGAGGACGATGCCGGCGCCGGAATCCGCGAGCATGAACGCCAGGCGTTCGTCCGGATAGGACGCATCGAGAGGCACGTACGACCCGCCCGCCTTGACAATCGCGAGGATGCCCACGATCAGCTCCGCCGAGCGCTCCAGCGCGACACCCACCGGGGTCCCGCGGCCCACGCCCAGGGATTGAAGATGGCGCCCCAGGCGGCTCGCCGCTTCGTCGAGCCGCCGGTAGCTCCACGCCTCGGCGGTCTCCCCGGGGACGACGAGCGCCGGAGCGTCCGGCCATGCGGCGGCGGCGGCGGTGAACAGCTCCGGCAAGCTCGCCTCGCGCGGAAAGGCGCTCGCCGTGTCGTTCCACTCCACGCAGCTTTGTTGGCGCTCGGCCGGCGACAACAGCGGCAGCTCCGCCAGGCATGTCTGCGGAGCGGCCCCGGCCGCCACCAGCAGGCGCACCAACGAGCCCGCCCACCGCGCGATGGAGGTGGCCTCGAACAGGTCGCTGCGGTACTCCAGCGCTCCGGCCAGGGCGCCCTCCGCCTCGGCGAGCGTGCAGGTCAGCTCGAATTTCGCCGTCCCCGTCTCCACGGCGCGGGCCGCGAGCGCGAGCCCCGGCAGCGCGAGGGGGGCCGCGGGGGCATTCTGCAGCGCAAACAGGACCTGCACCAGCGGCGGCCGGGAGAGGTCGCGATCCGGCGCCAGCTCTTCGGCCAGGCGCTCGAACGGCACCTCCTGGTGGGCATAGGCGGCGAGCGCCGTCTCCCGCACCCGGCCGAGCAGCACCGCGAAGCCGGGGTCTCCCGCGACATCCATGCGCAGCACCAGGGTGTTGACGAAGAGGCCGATCAGCGGCTCCGCCTCCACCCGCGTGCGCCCGGCCACCGGCGTCCCCACCGCCAGATCCTCCTGGCCGGTCAGGCGCTGCAGCAGCGCGGCGAAGCCGGCGAGGAGGGTCATGAACAGCGTCGCCCCATGCCGCCGGGAGAGCGCCGCCAGGGAGGCGAGATCCTCCTCCCCGATCGCGAAAGCATGGACCGCCCCCGGCGACGCATGGACCGCCGGCCGCGGATGGTCCGCCGGCAGATCGAGCACCGGTGGCAACCCCGCGAGCGCCGTGCGCCACCAGGCCAGCTCCTCCTCCAGATACCCGCCCGACAGGTGCCGGCGTTGCCAGGCGGCCCAGTCCGCCGCCTGGAACGCCAGCTCCGGCAGCGGGCTCGGCCGGCCCTGCAAAAAGGCCCTGTACAGCACTCCCACCTCACGCACCAGCACGCCCATCGACCAGCCGTCGCTCACGATGTGATGCAGGGTCAGCAGGAGCACGTGCCGCCCGGCCCCCGACCGCAGGAGCAGCGCACGCAGCAGCAGATCGCGGCCGAGGTCGAAGGGCCGCCGCGCCTCTGCGGCCATCAGGCGCCGCTCCTCCTCCGGGTCCGCGACGTCGATCAACGGCAGTGTGAAATCGACGCTTTGCGCCACCACCGGGACCGGCTCGCCGGCCACCGCCCGGAAGGTCGTCCGCAGCGCCTCGTGGCGCCGCACGACCGTGCCGAGCGCCGCCTCCAGAGCCGCCGGGTCGAGCCGCCCGGTGAGCTCGACCGCCACCGCTACGTTGTAGAGCGGGCTGCCCGGCTCCAGCTGGTCGAGGAACCAGAGGCGCTGCTGCGCGAAGGAAAGGACCGGGGGCTCCTCGCGCGAGATCCGG
>DIHE01000084.1 GCA_002420005.1 Holophagales bacterium UBA5704
CCGGGGAAGGACGAGGGGGCCGTCGAATGGACCGCCGGCTGGATGGTGAAGATGTTCAGGTTGTCGATGGTGGTGGAGGGTTGGTAGACCCGGGAGGTCAGATTCGGGCAGGTTGCGGCGTTGTTGGACAGCGTCGCCTTGTTGATCGCCCGCAGGATGGCGTAGCTGAAGATCCGGTTGGAGAACCGGTGTTGGTTGGTGGTGAGGAGGAGGGTGTCGGCGCCGACGCCCAGGCCGGGGAAATCCGACCAGCTCGCATGGGCGGTGCCTGCGTTGCGCAGGGAGTTGATCCTGTAGATGCACCAGCTCGCCGGGTCCAGGTTCGCCGGATTGGCGCTGCGCGAGACGGCGAGCCAGATGGAGGCGGAGACCGGCGTGCCGGGATCGTATTGCACGGCCGCCACGTAGAACCGCTGGTTGGGCCCGAGCCGGTCGAAGACGGCTATCAAATGCCTCGAAGGGTTGGGGTGTCAAGGGGGGGTACCGCGGCACAGGAGACCGAGCCAAGGGCTTGTGCAACCCGCCCGCGGCCGGTTTGCTACAATGCGCCCTCCTGACCGCCCGGTCGCCGGTCTGTCTCCGGAGACTTTTTTCAAGATCGAGCTTATGAACCGTACCTTCCGCACGATCCCGTCCGTCCTCGTGGCCTGCCTCGCCCTCACCTTGTCCGCCGCGGCGCTGTCCGCCCAGCCGGCGGGAGACTCGAAGCTGATCATCCTGGGCTTCGACGGCGCCGACGCCAAGCTCACCCAACAATGGATGGACGAGGGCAAGCTGCCCAACCTGGCCAAGCTGCGCGGCGAGGGGACGTTCGCGCCCCTGCGCTCGACGATCCCGTCGCAGACCCCGGTCTCCTGGTCCACCTTCTCGACCGGTCTGAACCCGGGGCGCCACGGGATCTTCGACTTCCTGAAGCGCGACCCGAAGACGTACACGCCGAGCTTCGCCGCGTTCGACCAGGAGAAAGAGCCCTTCCTCTGGGGGGCGCGGACGCCGTGGATCGTCGGCGCCGGGGCGGCGGTGGCGTTCCTGCTGCTCTTCTTCCTGGCGCTCAAGCTCTTCCGGGTGCGCACGGCGATCGCCTTCGCGGTGGCGCTGGTGCTGGCGCTCGCCGCGGCCGGCGGCACGGGGGTGGCGGCGGATCGCCTGCTGCCCAAGGAGAGGCCGGTGGCGGTCAACCGCCAGCATGGAGAGACGTTCTGGGCGCTCCTCGGCAAGCAGGGCAAGCGGGTGCAGGTGATGCGCATCCCGGTGACCTTCCCGGCGGTCGCTTATCCGCAAGGCAAGCTGCTCACCGGCCTCGGCACGCCGGACCTCTCCGGGCGCATCGGCAAGCCGTTCTACTTCACCTCGGAGCTGTTCTTCCAGCCCAAGGGCGGCGGCGACTTCTCGCTGGAGGTGGTGGAGCTGGTCGACAACAAGGGCGTCATCGACACCGAGATCAAGGGGCCGCCGAACGAGCTGTTCCCGGAGGAGAGCGAGTTCATCAAGATCCCGATGAAGCTGACCGTGCCGGAGGACAAGAAGTCGCTGCAGATCCAGGTTTCGGGCAACGACCTGACGCTCAAGCCGGGCGAGTGGAGCGACTGGGTGCGCTTCACCTTCCCGTTCAACCGCATCATCAAGGTGCAGGGGATCGGCCGCTTCCGGGTGCTCTCCGTGGAGCCCGAGGTGCGGCTCTACCTGAGCCCGATCCAGTTCGACCCCGAGAACCTGCCGCCGGGTTTCGCGATCACCACGCCGGACAGCTTCATCGACGAGCTGACCGGCCACCACGGCCTGTTCAAGACCATGGGCTGGATGATCGACACCTGGTCGATCTCCAACGGCACGGTGCCGGAGGAGGTCTTCCTGGAAGACGTCAAGATGACGGTCGACAAGGAGCGCGAGATCCTGAGCGGCGAGCTGGACCGTGCCGCCGACTGGGACGTGCTGGTGCACTATTTCGAGTTCACCGACCGGGTGCAGCACATGATGTTCCGCTTCTTCGACCCGAAACATCCGTTGTGGACGGAGGAGGGCTCGAAGAAGTGGGCGGGCTCGATCCTCGAGTCGTACCAGCAGATGGACGCGATCGTCGGCGAGGTGATGCAGAAGATGCCGCCGGGGACGAAGCTGATGATCGTCTCGGATCACGGCTTCGCGTCGTTCCGTCGCAGCATGAACTACAACACCTGGCTGGCGAAGAACGGGTTCATGACGTTGACCGGCGAGGATCCGAACCGCAAGAACCTGGAAGACCTGTTCGACCAGGGGGATTTCTTCGTCAACGTCGACTGGTCGAAGACGAAGGCGTACGCCCTGGGCCTCGGCCAGGTGTACATCAACTTGAAGGGCCGTGAGGCGAAGGGAATCGTCGAGCCGGGTGCCGAGTATGAGCAGGTGGCGCAGGCGATCAAGCAGGGGCTGGAGAGCTTCGTGGACGAGGAGACGGGGGAGAAGCCGGTGGCTTACGTCTTCACCCGCGAGGAGGCGTACGGCACCTATGATCCCGTGCTGATCCCGGATCTCATCCCTTCGAACAACGCCGGGTTCCGGGTGGGCTGGCAGGACAGCCTGGGCGGCATCGGCAAGACGATCGTCGAGCCGAACACCGAGATCTGGAGCGGTGACCACTGCTCCGTGTATCCGCCGCTGGTGGAGGGGATCCTGTTCGCCAACTTCAAGCTGGACGGCACGAGCGCCAACATGGGCGACGTGATGCCGACCATTCTCGACCTCTATCAGGTGAAGTCGGCGGAGAAGCTGGACGGGCGGAGCCTGTTGGTGAAATAGGCCTACGCCGGCAGGCGCACCGCGTCGTCTTCTTCGGCGAGGATCTGGCGGAGCTTCTTCATCGCCAGGAGGACGCGGGACTTGACCGTGCCCAGCGGGGCGCCCAGCGCGTCGGCGATCTGGACATGGGTGAGCCCGTGCCAGAATGCCAGCTCGACGACCCGGCGCTGCTCGGGGGGCAGGCGGTCGAGGGCGGAACCGATGCGGTGCGCGCTCTCCTGGTGTTCCAGGCGGCGGGTGCCGAGAGGGGCGACGGCACGGGCGGCTGCGGCGCGGGCGGAAGCGTCCTCGCGGCGGCGGCGGGCGGTGGTGCCGCGCCGGCGGTCGAGGGCACGGGAGCGGGCGAGCAGGAGGAGCCAGCCGCGCGGGGAGGACCGCGCGGCGTCGTAGCGCCGGGCATCGCGCCAGACTTGCAGGAAGACCTCCTGCAGAATCTCTTCCGCCTCCTGGCGGTCGGCGAGCAGGCGGCACAGGAGCCCCAGGACCGGCGCGGCATGCCGGTCGTAGAAGCGGCCGAGCGCCTCGCCGGACCCGGCGGCGATTTCGCGGAGGAGGGCGAAATCGTTCTCCTCCGTGGAGGCGGGGAAGGCGGGAAACGGCACAGCCTGGGGCATGGTCGGGCTCCGGTGGTAGACTGGCGGGCGAGCGGTCCATCCGCGACCCCCGAGACACAGGCAACAGTAGGGCTCGGGTTCCTCCGGAGTCCTCAGAAGCGGCCTCAAGGAAGGATCAAAGAGATCTCAAAGGCGGCCATGCACGACGGGCGGTTCCTGGAATTCGACGGCTTCACGGTGGACGTCGAAAACCGTCTCCTCCTGCGCGCCGGCCGTCCGGTGCCGCTGACGCCCAAGGCGTTCGACACGCTCGCCGCCCTGCTCGAACGCCCGGGGGAGGTGGTGACCAAGGAGGACCTCCTGGCGCGGGTCTGGCCGGGAGCCTTCGTGGAAGATGCGATCCTCACCCAGAACATCTACACGCTGCGCAAGGCGCTGCAGGAGGCGGGGGGCGGGCGGTCGTACATCGAGACCATCCCGCGCCGGGGCTATCGTTTCGCCGGGGCCGCGCCGTCCGGCGTTCCCGAGGTGGAGCCGGAGGCGGCGCGCATCGCCTCCCTCGCCGTCCTCCCCTTCCAGACGATCGCCGGCCATGCGGACGACGCCTATCTCGCGTTCGGCCTCGCCGATGCGCTGATCACCCGGTTGTCCAATCTGCGGAGCCTCTCCGTGCGCCCCACCAGCGCGGTGCGGCGTTTTCTCGGGGGGGAGCGCGAGCCGGCCGAGGCCGGGCGCCTGCTTCAGGTCGACGCGGTGCTCGACGGCACCATCCGGCGCTCCGGCGACCGGCTGCGCATCGGTGTGCAACTGGTGAGCGTGCGCGACGACGCGCCCTCCTGGGCGACCCGGTTCGACACCCGGGTGACCGACCTGTTCGCGCTGGAGGACCAGATCTCGCAGGAGCTCGCCGAGGAGCTGCAACTGCGCCTGTCGAACCAGGAGCGCGACCGTCTGGCGCGCCGGGCGACCCGCCATCCGGAGGCCTATGACGCCTGCCTGCGCGGGCGTTACTTCTGGAACCGCCGGACCTTCGAGGGGCTCACCAAGGGGATCGAGTCCTTCCGCAAGGCGATCGCCCTCGATCCCGAGCTGGCCGCCGCCTATGCCGGCATCGCCGACTGCCAGGTGCTCCTGCCGCTGTACGGAGCGCTGGCGCCGGCGGACGTCTTCCCGCAGGCGATCGCGGCGGCGGAGCGCGCCCTGGCGCTCGACGATTCCCTGGCCGAGGCGCACACCTCGCTCGCCTATGCGCGGTTCCTTTTCGAGCGCCGCTGGGAGGAGGCCGAGCGGGGGTTCCGCCGGGCGCTGGAGCTGGCGCCCGGTTATGCCACGGCGCACCAGTGGTACGCCTTCCTGCTCGCCGCGCGCGGCCGGCACGGCGAGGCGGTCGCCGCGGCACGCCGGGCGCGGGATCTCGATCCGCTCTCGCTGGTGATCAATTCGGATCTGGGGATGGTCCTCTGCTTCGCCCGCGATCCGGCCGCCGAGGAGCAGCTGCGGCGCACCCTGGAGCTCGACGGGTCCTTCGCCTACGCCCATTTCGAGCTGGGCTTCGCCCTGCAGCAACAGGGCCGGCTGGACGAAGCGGTGGCGGCCTTCGGCCAGGCTTCGCGCCTCGCCCGGGGTAATCCGGTGATGCAGGCGGTGCTCGGGCAGGCGCTCGCCCTGGCCGGCCGCGGCGACGAGGCGCGCCGCATCCTCGCGGACCTGGAGGAGCTCGCCGGGCGCGAGTTCGTCGAAGCGAGCCTGTTCGCCTTCCTGTGGACCGGCCTGGGGGAGCAGGAGCGCGCGATCGATTGCCTGGAGGAGGCGTGCCGGCAGGGCTCGCGGTTCGTCCCCTTCCTCGCCACCTGGTCGGTCTACGACCCGCTGCGCGACCACCCGCGCTGGCCGGGGCTTCTGCGCACCGCGGGTCTATTGTCCCCCTTTGTCGCACAGAGTACACTTCCAGAGAAATGAAGGTTTTCGGCTGTACTTGGCGGGAGGGCTGGTCGCAGCCCTTGCCGACAGCTCTGGATTCGCCGCAGACCCTGGTGCTGGCCTTCTGCGCACCTGCCCTGTTCGATGCACGCGGCCCGATCGACGAGCTGCTGAAAACCTTTCCATCTTCGCACGTCCTGGGGTGCTCCACCGCGGGAGAGATCGCCGGCACCGAGCTGCGCGACAACGGTCTGGCCTGTGCCGTGGTGCGCTTCGAGCACACCGGCTTGCAGCGGGCGTTCTCGCGGGTGGAGGGGGGCGACGGCTCGTTTGCCGCGGGCCGCGCGGTGGGCGAGCAGCTCGCCGGGCCGGACCTTCGCGGGGTGTTCGTTCTGTCGGACGGTCACGCGGTCAACGGCACCGCGCTCATCCGCGGGCTGGGCTCCGCCTTGCCCGAAGGGATCATCATCACCGGCGGCCTGGCGGCGGATGGCGACCGGTTCGAGCGGACCTGGGTGATCGGTGGCGAGGAGCTGTGCACCGGCGGGGTCGTGGCGGTGGGTTTCTATGGTGAGCGCATCCACATCGGCCACGGCTCGCAGGGGGGCTGGGACATCTTCGGGCCGGAACGGCGGATCACGCGCTCGGCCGGCAACGTGCTCTACGAGCTCGACGGGCGGCCGGCTCTGGAGGTCTACAAGACCTATCTGGGCAAGCTGGCGGCCGGCCTCCCCGCCACGGCGCTGTTGTTTCCCCTCGCGGTGCGTCTGCCGGGCGAGGAGCGGAGCACGGTGCGCACCGTGCTCGGCGTCGACGAGGCCGGGAGCTCGATGACGTTCGCCGGGGACGTGCCGGTGGGGGGGCGGGCGCAGCTTATGAAGGCCAACTTCGACCGGCTGGTGGAAGGAGCCTCGCACGCGGCGCTCGCCACCCGGGCCAACACGCCCGGCGACACCGACGTGTTGACGGTGGCGATCAGTTGTGTCGGGCGGCGGCTCGTCCTCGGGGAGCGCACCGAAGAAGAGCTGGAGGCGACCGCCGAGAACCTGCCGCCCCGCAGCCATCTCGTGGGCTTCTATTCCTACGGGGAGATCTCTCCGTACTCGGACGGCCGCTGCGAGCTGCACAACCAGACCATGACGTTGACCACCTTCTCCGAGCCATGATGGGGCTGCGCCACCCCCTCCTCGAGCGGCAGATCCGGCGTCTCGGCCTGGACGGTTCGCAAGATTGGGAGCCGCCGGTCTCGGGCTTGCTCGAGCTGGTCGACCGCACCTACCGGACGTCCGACCAGGACCGCTATCTCCTCGAACAGTCGCTGACCATCTCGTCGCAGGAGATGCAGTCGCTCTATGAGGCCCTGCAGGAGGCCTCGGAGAGCCGGGTGGCGGCCGAGCGGGACAAGCTGCGCGCGGTGGTCGCCTCGCTGGGGGCGGGCGTGGGCCAGCTCGATGCGGCGGGACGGCTCCTGTCGCTCAATCCTGAGGGGGAGAGGATCGTCGGCTGCTGCGCCGAGGATCTCGCCGGCCGCTGCTTTCTCGCCTGGGCACTGCGCGATCCCGACCAGGACGAAGCGGAGGATCCGGCGGCGCGCTCGGTCGCGGCGGTGCGGGTGGAGGATTCGATGTTCCGCCGTCCGGACGGCTCGGTGGTGGACGTCTCCTACGCCGTCACGCCGCTGGAGGCGCCGGGGAGCGAGACGGCGGCGGTGCTGGTGTTTTTCGACCTGACCGAGCGCCGCCGGATGGAGGAGGCGCTGGAAGAGGCGAAGGAGGCGGCGGAAGCGGCGAGCCTCGCCAAGAGCGAGTTCCTCGCCAACGTCAGCCACGAGATCCGCACCCCGCTCAATGCGGTGATCGGGATGACCAGCCTGCTGCTCAGCAACGAGCTGTCGCCGGAGCACCGCGACTGGGTGCAGACGATCCGCCGCAGTGGCGAGTCCCTGCTCGGCCTGATCAACGAGATTCTCGACTTTTCCCGCCTGGAGGCGGGGAAGATGCCGCTGGAGGAGCATGCGTTCCTGCTGCGCGAGAGGATCGCCCTCGCCTTCGACCTGGTGGCACCCGAAGCGCGCCGCAAAGCCCTCAAGCTCTCCTGGCATGTGGAGCCCGGTTGTCCGGACGTGCTGGGCGGCGATGCGGCGCGGCTGCAGCAGATCCTTCTCAATCTCCTCTACAACGCGGTCAAGTTCACGGCGTCGGGGCAGGTGACGCTGCATGTGTCGATCGCCGAGGAAGGGGAGAACGATCTGCTCCTGCGTTTCCAGGTGCGCGACACCGGCGTGGGGCTGCCGCCGGGCCGGATCGAGGAGCTGTTCAGCCCGTTCCTCCAGGCGGACGCCTCGACCTCACGGCGCTATGGCGGCAGCGGTCTGGGGCTCGCGATCAGCCGCCGCCTGGTGGAGCGGATGGGGGGGGAGATCGGCGCGGAGAGTCTGCCGGGGCACGGCTCGACGTTCACCTGCACCCTCCGCTTCCGGCGTGGATCCGAGGCGGACCTCGCCTCGGCCACCATGCTCGCCCGCGATCCGGCACCCCGCCCGGCGCCGAGCCCGGAACCGCTGCGCATTCTCCTCGCCGAGGACAATCCGCTGAATCAGAAAGTCGCCCGCCTTCTTCTCGGCCGGCTCGGCCAGACCGCGGACCTGGCGGCGAACGGCCTGGAGGTCCTCGCCGCCCTGGAGCGCCAGACCTACGACCTGATCCTGATGGACGTCATGATGCCCGAGCTCGACGGCCTGGAGACGACGCGGCGGATCGTGGCGCGCTGGCCCCCCGAGAAGCGCCCGCGCATCGTGGCGCTCACTGCGAGCGCCATGCGCGAGGACCGCGACCGCTGCCTGGCGGCGGGGATGGACGAATACCTGAGCAAGCCGATCGATCTGAAAGTCCTCGCCGAGGCGCTGCGGCGGGCGAAAAAAGAGGCCCCGCCGCCGGAGTCGGAGAGCGCAGCGCCCGCAACGCCGATGATCGACGAGCTGTGGCGCCTCGATCCGGTGGAGACCACCCGCCTGATGGAGAATTTTCTGGTTCATCTGGATCTCCAGCTCCAGACCCTGCAGCAGGCGGTGGAGCAGGGCGACGCCGCCGTCATCGAAAAGGTGGCCCATGCCTTGCGGGGAGCCAGTGCGACGCTGGGTCTGCCCCGCCTTCCCGACTCCCTGGGAGACCTCATCCGCTTGGTCCGCCGCGGCGAGGTCCATCGCGTCGGCGCCCTGCTCGTCGCGGTGGAGGAGGACGCCGCCCGCGAGCGAGAGCTGCTGCGTCGCCTCCTCACCGAACGAGCGCAGGAGCCGTAGGGTGGGTCAGAACTGCCAGTTGTCGTTGCGCGTGCCGGTGCCGGTCGACGGCACCGTGTAGCTGCGGTTGGCGCCGTTCTCCCAGGTGGTGGTTCCGCCCTGGCGCTGGATGTATTTGTACTGGATCGCCGCCCCTTTGCTGGTCGAGAAGAACACCGGGCCGCTCCAGGTGTCGCTGTCGACCCAGTTGAGCTTGACCGCCTTGGTGACGTCCCAGTTGCCCAGCTCGGCGACGTTGCCCACCACGTAGAGGTCCTGCCCCGGAGAGGTCACGTAGTTGTTCACCGTGAAGTCGACCCGCACGGCCTCGGTCGCGTTGCAGGGGCGCGCGAGCAGCAGGAGCGCGGAGCGGGCCTGCACACCGTAGGTCGCGCCGGTGATCTTGGGCAGCGCCTGTGAATTCCACACGGAGACCGCCGGGTTGTAGTAGATGTTGCCGGTGCCTTCCGCCCAGTCGGCGGTGTCGGCGCCGAGCCACCAGCACTTGCCGTTGGGGGCGGTGGGCAGGGTGAAGGTCAGGTTTGTCCAGTAGTGATTGAACGCGACGTAGAGGTCCGGCGCGTCCGCCGCGCCGCCGGTCTCGGTGGCCGAGCCGTCGAGCAGGAAGGCGAGGGTGCGCGAGGTGCTGCTCCAGTCCGGGGTGTCCGGGGTGGTGCCGTGCCAGGTCAAGTCCTTGTAGCCGTCGCCGTCGTGGTCGGCGCCGCCCACCGCCACCGTGCGGCGCAGGCCGGGATGGGCCTTGCGCAGCGCGATCATCCGCTTGAAGAAGTCGTACGTCTTGGGGTTGTCCGTCTTCCTCTGCCAGTTGATCCAGCCGCAGGCGTTGTCCGCCATGTAGGCGTTGTTGTTGCCGTTCTGGGTCTGCCGGAACTCGTCCCCCGCGAGCAGCATGGGCACGCCGTGGTGGACGAACAGGTGGGTCGCGAAGTTGCGGATCTGGCGCCGCCGCAGCACCTCGTCGCCGCCGCTGTCCCAGCTGTCGTTGCTGTCGCTGCCGCTCGACGCATCGGCGCCGGTGGGGTTGCAGGCGCCGGTGCCGTTCTGCTTGGTGTTGTAGGAGACCAGGTCGTTCAGGGTGAAGCCGTCGTGGGCGGTGACGAAGTTGACGCTCTCCTCGGGCGCGACGAAGCCGCTCCAGGTGGCGGTGATCGAGGAGCCGAGGCCTCCCACCTGCGAGGCGTCGCTCTTCACCAGCTTGCGCACGTTGTCGCGCCACTTGCCGTTCCACTCCGACCACCCGGAGGGGAACTCGCCGACGCCGTAGCCGCCGGTGTCCCAGGCCTCGGCGACGATCTTGAAGTCGTTGTCCTGGGCCGCCTGGGCGATCTCGATCAGGGTCTGCGCATTGGGATTGAACACCCGGCCGTCGCTCCCCTCGCGCCCGAGGGTGTAGGCGAGGTCGAAACGGAAGCCGTCGACGCCCATCTGGCTGTTCCAGTACTTCAAGCTGTCGATGATCAACCGGCGCACCGCGGGGCGGCTGGCGTTCAGGTTGTTGCCGGTGCCGGTGGAATCCCAGTAGCAGGTCTTGTTGTCGGCGAGCGTGTAGTAGGTGGCGTTGTCCAGGCCGCGCAGGTTGATGTAGCGCACCGGGCTGCCGGAGCAGGCGCCGCCTTCGAACGTGTGGTTGAACACCACGTCCAGGAAGACCTCGATCCCCTGGGCGTGCAGGGCCTTGACCATCTCCTTGAACTCATTGACCTGCTGGCCGGCGGTGTAGGTGCAGCTCGCCAGGTCCGGGCAGAGGTACTCGCGGTTCGGCGCGAAGAACTGGGTGGTCATGTAGCCCCAGTAGTTCACCCGGTCGGCGGTGGCGCCGCCCACCGGATCGTCCCACTGCGGGTACTCGTGGACCGGAAGAAGCTCGACGCCGGTGACCCCCAGGTCGGTGAAGTAGGAGGCCTTGGCCTTGAAGCCGTCATAGGTACCGCGCAGGGTGGAGGTGACCGAGGTGTCGTTCTTGGTGAAGCCGCGCAGGTGGACCTCGTAGAGGACCGAGTCCTTCATCGCCTTGTTCGGCCGCACGTCGCCGGTCCAGTCGAACGAGGCGTCGTTGATGACGATCGACTTCGGCATGGCGCCGGCGCTGTCGACGAAGCCATAGGTGTCGGTGCCGCCGAGAATGGCGGTGGAGTAGTGGTAGTTGCCGCCGGAGAGCACGCGCACCGGCTCACCGGTCACCGCCTTGGCGTACGGGTCGGTCAGGAGCTTGTTGGGATTGAACCGGTTGCCGTTCGCGTCCACATGGGAGAGGAAGCCGATGTTGCTGCCGGCGGTCCAGCTCGCGTTGTACGGCCAGTTCGGTCCCCAGGCGCGGAGGCCGTAGAGGGTCCCGGCGCCGAGCCCGGAGACGGTGACGGTCCAGATGTGATTCACCGTGTCGGTCTTGGTGAGGGTGTAGCGGTTGAGCGGGGTGGACGAGGTCGGGGTGGAGAACGTCCACACCTCGATGCGGGTGGCATTTTGCGAGAACACGGCGAACTGGACGCCGCCGGACACCAGGGTGGCCCCGAGAGGGGTCTGCGCCACCGCGGTCTGGGCGCCGAGCGCCAGGCCGAGCAGCAGGAGCGCCGCCAGAGAGTTGCGAAGGGAAGGCATGCTGAGCATCTCCTCGGAAAAGGTGGAGGTCGCCGGCTCCCCGCCCGGACGCCGGGGCGGGCCGGGCCGGCCGCAACCATTCTAAGGGATGATCAGCGCGAAGAATTCATTGGCGAAATGACCGCGGGCTCGTGGCGCACCGAGGCGAGAAAAAGGCGGTCCCAGGCGGGCTCGACGGGGGAGACGGCGGCGAGCAGGGCGAGGCCGACGCCGGCCGAGCCTTCGAGGAGGCCGGGATCATCGCACCAGTCGAGATCGTCGCCGAGGCCGGTCGACCAGGCGCGGAACCCGCCGAAGCCGAGGCCGGGGATGCGGTAGTCGAGCGTCTTGGCGTACCAGAGGCGCGCCGCGTCGGCGAGCACCTCCTCGCCGGTTGCGCTGTAGAGGCGGTGGAAGAGGTGGGCGACGCCGCCGGCGCCGTGGCACAGGCCGGCGTCCTGGATGCGCGACGTCTCGGTCGGGCGGGCGGCGGCGGCGCGGGCCACCTCCAACGCGAGCTTTTCCCAGGCCGGCTCTCCGGCGCCGCGGCCGGCCACGTGCAGGGCGGCGGCGACGCCGGGATCGCCGTAGCACCAGGCGAGGCGGCTGCCGCGCAGCTCGACATTCGGGACGTAGAAATGGGGAAAGGCGCAGCCCGCCTCCGCCGGCAGGCGGCGGGCGCCGTACCAGGCCATGGCGCGGTCGAGCAGGGGGCGGGCTCCGGCGATGCCCGCGCCGTGCGCCGCACCGAGGATGCCGAGAACGCCGGCCATGCCGTGTGAGGCGCCCAGGTTGTAGAGCCCGCCGGGCTGCTCGGCCCGCTGGTGCTCGGGCAGGGTCTCAGGGGGGCTGAACCACGTGGCGCCTTCCGGCTCCTCCAGGGCGCGTTCTCCCAGCCGGGCGACGACCTTGTCCAGGAGCGCGCGGGCGGTCGGGCGTGGCAGTCCTTCCAGGGCATAGATGCCGAGCCCCACGAGACCATTGATCAGGTCGTAGTCCGCCGGCCATCCGGAGTGCGCGAAGGCGGAGAGGAGAGCTTCATCCACCTCCCGGTTTTCGTCGGCCTCGCCTTCGAAGAGCCGGCCGCGCAGGTGGTCGCCCACCCAGGCGACGCCGGTGAAACCGGAGTAGAGGCTCTCCGACATGGGCGAGGCGGCGACGGCCTCGGCGGCCTGGTCGAGCCGTTCCAGGGCGAGGTCGGCGTAGCGTTCCTCCTGGGTGTGGAGGGCCAGATAGGCATAGAAAAGGGCCTGCCCGGCGGCGCCGGACGCGAGGCTGCCGCGCCAGGCGGCGGCATGGCTCTCTCCCACCAGGGGGTGCAGCCAGCCGGGCCGCACGGGAATGTCCTCGGCGATGGCGAGAACCGCCTCCATCGCACGGTCGGCGAGCTCGCCGGTGAGCAGGGGGCGCCAGGGTGCGTGGGTCGTCATGGGGGAGCATTGTAGGGGAAGGTGGAGGCGGCGGTGCGCTCTCCCGAGGTGTGGCCACCGTGAAGCTTGGCGCTGGGCAACTACGCCGGGGCGGAGCCGGTGTCCACCCGGAAGCTGCGAGCCCGCGCCATGGCGCAGGTCTCTCACGCCGCCGCGCAGGTCACCTGCGCCGCGGCGCAGGCGACCGCTCCCGGCTGGCGTGGACCTGCGCCACGGCGTGGGTGGGTTGCGCCATGGCGTGGACGACCTGCGCCGCGGCGCGAGAGACCCCTGCCGCGGCGTGGCTCTTGCGCGCCACGGCGCAGATGGCTGCTGCGGGGCAGCGTTGACCTGCGCCGCGGCGTGAAGGACCTGCGCCGCGGCGCGGAGGACGGCCAGCCTGGGCGCCGGCATGAGCACGGAGGCCGGATCGACCCCGGGCGCCTCTCTCGCGACCCTTCAGGCCGCGGTGAGGGGTCGCTTTCATTCCCCAGGGAATCGGCCTGTGGCCTCATCCCTGGGCTCCAATCTCCCGGCCCGTTGGGCCGGCAGGCCGCTCTGTCTCCGTCCGAGACCGAGGTTACCCCACCACCCCCTCCAGCCAACTGACCTCCCGCGCCCGCCGCCCATACCCTGTCGCCTCCACGAGCTCCCGTGCCCGCGCCACATGCCCTCGCGCCGCCGCGAGATCACCCTGGTCCCGGCACAGCCGCGCCCACTCCAGGTGCGCGTCGCACTCATGGAGCCGCATCGGCCCGCGCTCGGCGATCTCCATGGCTTCGGTGAGGTCGGCTGCAGCTCCCGCGAAGTTGCCGTCAACCCGCCGGAAGGCGGCACGATCCAGGAGGCCGCGCGCGACGAACTCCTCGGCCCTGGCCTGCCGCAGGCGATCCACAGCTCCGTCCAGGCGCTCGGCAGCTTGGGCAAGCCCGGCCCTGCGGGCTTCTCCTGGGGCCAGCGGCTCAGGGGCCGTCAAGGCTAGGCCGAGGTGCGCACGGCCTGGAGCCGGGCCATCCACTCAAGCCGCTTCGTTGGCCTGGATCTGCCGCTCGATCTCTTCGGGATGGGAACGATGGTAGGCCCAGGCGTTGGCCAGATCTTCGGCGCGCAAGGTAGGGTAGGCGAGAAGCAGATCGGCCTCACTGGTGTTCAATCGGCGGGCCTGGACGAGCACCCAGACCGGAATCCGGGTACGGACGATGCAGGCCTCACCGCCGCAGACGCCGGGCTGGCTCTCGATGCCGGGAAACGCTTCGCTTCTACATAGACCCTGTTACCGGTGAGCCGCACATCTACAGGCATGATGTCCGGGAGGAAGAAGTTGAAGAGGTTCTCCGGTATCCGGGAGACGATTTCCCCGGCCGCAACAATTCTCGGATCGCCCTCGGCCAGACCGAGGCGGGGCGCCACCTTCAGGTTGTCTACGTCCCTGACCCGGAAGGGTACGCTGTTTTCGTGGTGACGGCGTATGATCTGAAGGGGAAAGCCTTGATGGCTTTCCGGCGCCGGAAGAGGCGGAAGAGACCATGACCATGAAAAGAACAAGCCAGCTCCCCACGGGTTGGGATGAGAAGAGGGTGCGGGACGTTCTGGAGTACTACGAGAGCCAGACCGAGGACGAGGCGGTCGCGGAGCACGAGGCTGCTCTGTCTCCGGCCAGGCACACGGTGATGGAGGTGCCGGTCGATCTGGTCCCCGTCTTCCGGCAGCTCATTGCCGCGCATCTGCAGAAGCGCTTCGCCCGCTGACCCCGATCAGCCGCGCCAGCCCCCGTCCTCTCCATCAGACAAGCGATGTCTGCCCCCGTGAGGGCAAGCCGCCGGAGGTTTCGTTGGAGGCGGGTGGGAATGGTACCTTGCACGCCATGAAGGATCTGTCCGGCCGGATCGCGGCCCTGACGCCCGAACAGAGGGCGATGTTCGAGGCTCTGCGCAAGAGCAGCCAACCGAAGAAGGCGGCCCCCCTCGGGCCGCCGCCGGGGGCGATTCCCCGCCGGGCGGAGGGGGGGCCGGCTCCGTTGTCGTTCGACCAGGAACGGCTGTGGTTTCTCCATCAGCTCGATCCGGGGGAGACCGCCTACAACATCACCACGGTGACCCGCCTGCGCGGTGCGCTCGACGTGGCCTGTCTGGCCGCGGCGCTCCAGGAGATCGTGCGGCGCCATGAGGCGTGGCGGACGGTGCTGCCGGCGGTCGACGGCCGGCCGGTGCAGGTGGTGCTCCCGCGGCTCGACGTGCCGCTGCCGGTGATCGATCTCGCGGCGGTGGCGGACGCGGGGAGCCGGGCGCTCGCCCTGGCCCGGCAGGAGGCGCGGCGGCCGTTCGACTTCGAGCGCGGGCCGCTGGTGCGGGCGCGGCTGTTCCGGGTCGCCCCCGAGGAGCACCTGTGCGTCCTGGTCGTGCACCACATCGTCACCGACTGGGTGTCGTTCCAGCTCGCCTGGCACGAGCTCGCCGCGCTCTATCTGGCGTTTCAGGAGCGCAAGCCGTCGCCGCTGCCGCCGCCGCCCATCCAGTACGCGGATTTCGCCGTCTGGCAACGGTCATGGATGGACGGCGAGGCGCTGCAACGCTACCTGGATTTCTGGCTGCAGGAGATCGCCGGGGCGCCGCAGGCGCTGGAGCTGCCGACGGATCGGCCGCGCCCGGCGTTTCTGTCGATGCGCGGCGGCATGGCCCGGTTGCGGGTGGCGGCGGCGGACGTGGAGGCGTTGCGGGCGGTGGGCCGCAAGGAGGGGGCGACGACGTTCATGGCGCTCCTCGCGATCTGGGGGGCGCTGCTCGAACGGCTGACCGGCGCCGGCAAGGTCCTGATCAGCTCGCCGAATGCGAACCGCGGACGGACGGAGACGCAGGGGCTGCTCGGCTTCCTGCTCACCCAGCTCGTCTTCGCCACGGACGTGACGGGCGATCCGACGTTCCGCGAGCTTCTGGTGCGCGCCCGCGGCACGGCGCTGCGCGCCTTCTCGCACCAGGACCTGCCGTTCGGCAAGCTCGTCGAGGCGGTGCGGCCGGAGCGCGATCCGAGCCGGGCGCCGTTGGTGCAGGTGAATCTGCTGGTGCTCGACACCGACACCACGTCGTTCGAAATGCCCGGGCTGACGCTGGAGAACGTGCGCCTGGAGGAGGACGTCGCGCGGTTCGATCTCGGCCTCGCCGTGCTCGAAAGCGCCGAGGGGTTCGGCGGCTTCCTCGAATTCAACCGCGATCTCTTCGACCGCACGACGGCCGAGCGGCTCGCCGCGGCGTTTGCGCGGGTCGTCCTGCAGGTGGGGCGCGATGCGGAGGTGCGGGTGAGCGCGCTCGATCTGCTCGGCGAGGCGGCGCGCCAGCAGGTGCTCTACGAGTGGAACGATACCGAGGTCGCGGAGCCCGCGGCGCCGGTGCACGAGCTGGTGGCGGCGGTGGCGGCGCGCACGCCGGGGGCGACGGCGCTCCTCACCGCGGACGGTGAGATGACCTACGGCGAGCTCGACCGCTTGGCGAGCCACCTCGCCGCCGGCCTGGTCGAGCGGGGGATCGGCCGCGGGGCGCGCGTGGGCCTCTGCCTCGAACGCACCGCGGATCTCGCCGTCGCCATGCTGGGAGTCTGGAAGGCCGGCGCCGCCTGGGTGCCGCTCGATCCCGCCTACCCGGCCGACCGCCTCGCCTTCATCCAGGAGGATGCGGGGCTGGCCTTGGTCTTGGGCGGTGGCGCCCCTCTCCCGGGTGGGGGGAGTGCGGGTGGGAGAGGGGACGGGGGTGAGGGTCTTTGGGCGGGGGAGCGCTCCCTACTCGCCCGTCTCCATGTCCGGCCGCCAGGGCGCGACCTGGACGCTCTTGAAGCGCTCGATCTGCACTTTGCCGGGGGGCAGGCCGCGGGGCTTGCTCACGTCCTCGGCGCGGCACATGTGCACCGCCACCCGGCCTCCCTTGCGCGCTTTCGAATAGCCGGCGGCGAGCGAGGCGGCGAAGCGCTCGGTCTCCTTCGGCAGGCGGTCGAGCCCGTCCGGATTGCGCACGATGACGTGCGAGCCCGACTCCCCGGCGGTGTGGAACCAGAAATCGCGCGGCTCGGCGAGGTGCAGCGAGACGACGTCGTTGTCCTCCGCCGTCCGCCCGACGAGCACGGTCAGCCCGTCGGGGGAGACGAAGCGGCGGGCGACCGAGCGGCCCTGCCACTGGCCGTTCTCGGGATCGGGGGGCGGAGGAGGTCCTTTTCGCGCCATGGCGGCGCAATGTATCAAGGTTCCCCGCACGTCCTCCATCTGCGCTAGACTCTCCCGGTCCCATCCAAAGGAGCCTCTGTGAATCCAACCTTCCCCCTCCTCCCCCGCCGGCTCGGCCGCGTGGTGGCCGTCGTGTCGTCTCTTTTCGTGGGCTCCGCCGCGCTGTGGGCGTGCGGGCCGTTCATCCCGCGCTGGCTGCTGGGATCGGAGCGCCTGCTCGTCCCCGCGCCGGAGGGACTGCTGCGCTTCGAGCTCGGCCGGCTGACCTTGGCCCCCATCCCCAAGGCGCTGCCCGCGGACGATCCCTGGCAGCAGACGACCGACGCCGACCTCGCCGAGGTGGCGCACGCCCTGGAGACGGCGAAGGTGCCGGCGGCCGAGCGCAGCGCGACGCTCGAACGCTACACCGCGGTGCGCAATGCGCTGCAGCAGTACGCGGCCTCGGTCGTCGTGTTCGAGAACGTCAGCGAGCCGCTCTATCCCGAGGAGGAGATGGAGGGTGAGGAGACCGCGCCCGCCGAGCTGCCCGCGGACCTCGCCGTGCCGGCCGGGCTGCCGGGGGAGATCGCCGACTACCTGACCGGCGCCCTCGCCTACCACCGGGGCGATCTCGAGCGGGCCACCGCCACCTGGGAGAAGCTGCTGAAGCGGCCGGAGGGCGAGCGGCGCCTGCGCTCCACCTGGGCGGCGTACATGCTCGGCAAGACGCATCTGCGGCAGGCGCGTCCGCAGCAGGCGATCACCTGGTTCCAACGCACCCGCGAGATCGCCGGCGGGAAGGACTTTGCCGACAGCCTCGGCCTCGCCGCCGACAGCCTCGGCTGGGAAGCCCGGGCCGAGCGCGATCTGGGGCATTTCGACAAGGCGCTGGTGCTCTATGCCCGCCAGGCGAAAGCCACGATTCCGGGAGCCTCCAGCTCCGTCCAGCTCGTCTCCCGCCAGGCGTTCAAGGCCGGGCCGGCAGCCCTCGCCACGATCGCCAAGTCGGCGGAGGCCCGCAGCATCCTGACCGCCTTCCTGGTCTCCGATGCGAGCGCGCCGTGGGAAGAGTGGGAGCTCGACGAAGCCGAGGAGGCCGCCGGGCCGGACGCACCCGCGGTCGATCCCGACGTCGCCGCCTGGCTCGCGGCGTTGCAGAAGGCCGGGGTCAAGGACGTGGAGGGGGCCGACCGAATCGCCTGGGCGGCCTACCAGGGAGGCGATCTCACCGCGGCCCGCCAGTGGCTCGACCGGGCACCGGCCGACGCACCGATGGGCCGCTGGGTCCGCGCCAAGCTGTTGCTGCGCGACGGCAAGCTCGCCGAAGCGCAGAAGCTCCTCGACGCGACGGCGGAGGCGCTGCCGGACCCGAAGCTGAGCGAGGAGGAGGTCTGGGACCACAACGCTGAATCGGTGGGCGGCAAGATCGCCACACCTTCCCTCGCGATGGGCGAGTCCGCGGTTCTCCTCACCACGGCCGGAAAGTACACCGAGGCGCTGGACCGTTTCGTTCGAAGCGGCTTCTGGATGGACGCCGCCCACCTCGCCGAGAAGGTCCTCACCGTCGACGAGCTGAAGGCCTACGTGGACGCCAACTGGCCGGCCGACCTGGTCAAGGACATTCCTGAATATCCCAGCTACAACGAGGGCCTCGCGGAGGCGCCCGGCAATCTGGTGGCGCGCGACCTCCGCTATCTCCTCGGCCGCCGGCTGGTGCGCGCCGGCCGTTACAACGACGCCCGGATCTATCTCGCCGCCGGAGGGCAGGACGGAACGCTGGCCACCCTGGCCGACGCCCTGCGCCAGGGCAACGACGCCGGCCGCACCGCCGAGCAGCGGGCCGGCAGCCTGTTCCGCGCCGCCTGCGTGACGCGCAAGCTGGGCCTGGAGCTGATGGGGACCGAGCTGGGTCCAGACTGGGCCCTCTTCTTCGGTGAATACGAGCTCGAGCTCCCGCCGGGCGATCTGGCCTGGCGGGAGAAGAATCCGCACCTGAAGCCCGGACCCGGGGAAGCGCAGGCCGTGGCGAGCGCCGCGCCCGATCCGCTCAAACGCTTCCACTACCGCTACCGCGCCGCCGAGCTGGCCCGCCAGGCCGCCGCGCTCCTCCCCGACGGAACGGATCGGAAGGCGCTCTATCTGGCCACCGCCGGAACCTGGCTCAAAGCCCGCGACGCAGACGCCGCCCGTCCGTTCTACAAAGCCTTGGTCGCCTGCTGCTCCGCGACCAAGCTCGGCCAGGCGGCCCAGAAGGCGCGGTGGTTCCCGGAAGTTCCGGAGTGCGCGATGGAGTAGGTTGCGCCGGCGGGCGGCGGCGCAGATCAGCGCGGAGTGACGTTCTTCTCGATCCGGGTGTCCGGCTGACCCGGATCGGGTTGCGGATCGCGGCGCCGCAGCATGGCCAGCATGGCGGTCAAGAGGGCGAGCAGCGCCTCGTCGACGAACGGGATGAAGTCCGGGATGACGAGGTCTGCTCCCAGGAGCAGGGCGGCGAGGAAGAACAGCTGGGGAAACCGCATGCGCCCGATGAACCGTGACAAGAGGCCTTGATCTGCCATGATCATCGAAGAATAGCTCCCTCGCCGCCGGGCTGCAATGGGCCGGGGCCGGAGGAAGGCTTCGCAGGACGCGGAGAACCCATGAACGAAATCTGGTTCGAGAGCACCGGAACCCGCCTGTTCGCCGTTGAGGACGGTGCCGGGCCGGCGGTGGTGGTCATGCTCCACGGGGGGATGGCCAGCCACGTGGCGAGCCTGCCCCTGGTCGCTCCCCTCATCCCGCGCTTCCGGGTCGTCACCCCCGACGTACGGGGCAATGGCCGCTCCCGGGATGGCTCTCCCCTGACCTTCGACCGCCTCGCCGACGACGTCGCAGCTCTCCTGGATCATCTCGGTGTGGAGCGGGCCGTGATCGGCGGCGTCTCGGGAGGCGCCGGGGTCGCCCTGCGTTGCGCGCTGCGGCACCGGGAGCGGACGGCCGGGCTCGTGCTGGTCAAGCCCGTCCATGGCGGCGAGGAGCTGGGATACACCGCGGCCCAGAAGCAGACGTTCGCCGGGATGGACGCCGTCGCCGGCCGGGCGCTCGATGAGGGGGTTCAGGTCCTGCGGCCCTTGTACGCCAACCTGCCGCCGGAAATCCGGGAGAAGGCGCTCGCCATGATCGAAGGCTTCGATGCGGCGAGCGTCGTGGCGACCAGCCACTTCATCGCCTCCGGTGCACAGCCGTTCACCACGGCGGCCGACCTGGAGGCGATCAGCCTCCCCACCCTTCTCGTCCGCGGCGACGATCCCCTGCATCCGGCCGAGGTCTCGGATCTCTACGCCCGGCACCTCCCGCAGTGCCGGACGGCCCCGGCCTCGACCGCCGACGTGGCGGCGGAGATCGCCGCCTTCTGCGAGGCCATCGACCCCGCTAGTCGACCCTGAAACTAACGCTCAACTGATAGTACACGCTGACCGGTTTTCCGTCCAAGGTGGCGGGCTGGAACCGCCAGTTGCAGAGCGTGAGCAGGGACTTGAGATCCAACCTCGGGGTCAGGCCTTTGACCACCCAGGGCTGCGCGACCCGTCCATCCTCGGCGATCAACGCATCCACGATGATGGTGCCCTGGATCCGGGCGAGGCGATCCCGGGTCGAGTATTCAGGAACCCCACCACCCGGGATCTTCTTCGGCCGCTCGACGGTCTCACCGGTCGGCGCCGCACCGGCACGGAAGACCTTTTTGTCCAACAGCCAGGGATTGCCCGCTTCCAGCAAGGCCCCGGCGGCTCCATAGGCGGACAGATCGGCGTGGTAGAGGGCACCGCCCGAAACGCTCTGGGCGACATGCCAATAGCAATCCCCCAAGGAACCGCCCAGACCCGCGTCGGCCAACGCAAGGAAGGCCACGGCGGCCCCCGAGCGCACGGGATCACCGCTTCCGCCCTCCTCGGTGACCCTCCCGACCAGGGCCAAGGCGCGGTTGCGTGCCTCGCTCCACTGCTGCTTCAAGAGAAGAGCATGCACCTCACCCCACGCTCCGGCGAGCGGAGCGATCTCCGCCAGCGGCGTCTCGACACGCGGCGGAAGCTCGACGTCGAGGAAAACGGCGACCGGCTGCCCATCGCGGCGGGCGGGTTCGAAGCGCCAGGTCCGAACCGCTTCCAGCGCCGCCCAGCGCATCGCATCGTGCCGTCCGGCGATCACCCGCGGCTCCACGACCCTCCCCTGGGCATCGATCACCAGCTGGAGCCGCACCCACCGGGGGGCTTGTGGCGAGCTCAGAAACTCAGGAATGGCCGGTTCCTCGCCCTCGATCTTCCGGGGCGGTGTCGAGCCGGGTGGGAGATCTGCGACCGCGACCGCCTCCAGACCGGCGGGAGCCTCTCCGCTGCGGCGCAGCACGTGCTGCGCCAGAAAGGCGCCGGCTTCTCCCTGGGCCCCCAGATCGAGGTCGTATCCGGGTTGAAGGTTCTGCGAGACGAGCCAGTGCCAGGACGCCTCCGCCTTCCGGCCCGTGCCCGCCTCCGCCAGTGCCAAGGTCCGCAGCCCTGCCGCCAGCACTCCGGGCTCCGGTAGCTTCCGGAGCCGCGAGACCAGCTTCTCAACCGCCGGAAGGACCGTATCGCCTTCGCCTTTCCGGAGCCGGTCGTCGAGATCCGCCAGCCGCATCACGATGCACTGGAAAGTTTCGGGGGGTGCGGCAGCCGCCTGCCGAAGCCCCCGGTTCGAAATGCGCGTCCGCAATAGAGCCGGAACCGCCATACCGTCGGCACGGGCCGGCTCGAACCGCCACCTGCGCAGGCTCTCGAGAGCCACCA
The DNA here is from genome assembly GCA_002420005.1 of Holophagales bacterium UBA5704. Classification (GTDB taxonomy): domain Bacteria; phylum Acidobacteriota; class Thermoanaerobaculia; order Multivoradales; family UBA5704; genus UBA5704. The sequence continues at coordinate 21,519 of DIHE01000084.1, forward strand.
AGGCGAGGCTCGGGAATTTCTGCCCGGTCAGCAGCACCGGCTCGATGACCCGCCCATCGGCCCCGATCATCACTTCCACCTCGACGTCGGCCGCGATGCAGGAGTCGGCCAGCGCTTTCGGCGCCCTCGGATCTTCCTGGCCCAGCACCTGCGGCGGCTCGTAGGAACCCGCGGCCGGGAGCGGCGGCCCGGCCACAGGGGCTCCGCCCGGCTCCCGGAGCCGGAAGCGCTCGAGACCGGCACCGGCCGGTCCATAGGAAGCGAGCGACACCTCGCGAAACCGGGCATCCAAGTTCTGCCCCAGATGCAACAGCCAGACAGCTTCTTCCCGGTTCCCCAGGGCCGACTCGGCCACCGCCTGCTGCACCAAAGCGAGAGCGAGCATCGGTGAGGTCGCCTCCCCCGCCACCATCCCGTCGACCATTTCTTCGATCAAGCCACGAGACGCTTTCGCCACTGCGTTCCATTCCTGCCGGCGCAGCCGCTCTTCCTGAGTCTGCAGGTCCACTTTCCAGCGCGAGAAGGACTCCTCGGGAGCCTGCTGAGCAGAAAGCTGCATAGGGATCAGAGACAAGACAAGAGCGAGCGCAGCCGAAAAGCACAAGGTTCTCATCATGGCGCCTCCTCGGGGCAAGACAGCCCGATTCTACAGCCACGCGCAGGCTGACGCTGTTGGATAGACTTGGATCTGACCAAGGAGCCCTTCCATGCACATCGTTCGCCCCCATCGCGTCACCCATACCTACACGCAGCACCTGGTGGCCGGACCCCACCGCGTCTTTCCGCTTCTCTGTCCGGTTCGCGAGGCGGAGTGGCTGGACGGCTGGGATCCGCTCCTCGTGCAAAGCCACTCCGGAGTGGCCGAGCCGGACTGTGTGTTCCTGACCCCGGCAACGCCCCACAACGCCATCTGGTACATCACCCGGCACGAACCGGAAAGCGCCTTCGTCGAGATGCTCAAGATCACACCGGACGTCACCGCCTGCCGGCTCGCCATCAAGGTGCGTGCGGCGGAAGACGGCGGCAGCGACGCCATCATCAGCTACAGCCACACCAGCCTCGGATCGGAAGGAGATGCGTTTCTCGCCACGTTCACCGCGGAGTACTACGAGAAATTCATGCGTGAATGGGAGGGGCGGATGAACTACTTTCTGGTCCACGGCAAGGCGCTGGTCGGGGAGGGGGGCTGAGGCCGCCTCGGGGAGGACCGCGAGATCGCGGTGAGCCCGGAGGATCGCGAAGTCACGGTGACTCAGGCACAGCGGGCGGAGATCTTGGAGTGTTCCGACCTGGATCGGCTACGACGTTGGCTGCACCCGGCCGGCTCGGCAGCAATACGGGTCGGCCGGGAGCCGCTCCGCCCCAACCGCCGCATCGCCAGCGCCACCATCCACACCACCAGCGACACCACAGCTCCAACGGCGCACCCGTCACCAAACCCGTATGACCGAAATCCTGAGCCGACGGCGCAGTACAAGATGTAAGGAAGGACGCCACTCGGCAGAACGGAACACAGGGTAGGTCAACGTCAGACCTCGGAAAAGGTCTATTTTGAAAGGAGACTCCATGAAAAAGGTTTGCTGGCTTCTTCTCGTCGGGCTCGCTCTCTTGGCGGCGCCGTCCCAGGCGATCATCCTGACCTGTGACGACATCTGTACCTGCTCCGTGTCGTGCGCGACGCTCTGCCGGCCCGCGCCAGGCCTCCCCTATACGACCTGCGGAGCTCTGGCACTGGACTGCATTCAGAATTGCGGAGCCTCCGCCGGTCTCACCACGGCGCCGGCCTGTGCCCCCGCCGAAAGCGAGGCTCCTCTGTTCACGGCCGAGGCCCCTGCCCCGGTCCCAGCCCCGGCCCCGGCCGAGGCTGCGGCGCAGCCGGCCAACTGACCGCGGGCGGATGGGGGCTGCGGCAAGCTGCATGCCGCAGCCGCTCCTCTCCGTCTCCCCCTCTACACGTCACTCCGCCCCAAACGCCGCACCGCCAGCACCGGCGGCACCACCATCCACACCACCAGCGACACCGCCAGCAGCAGCCCGGCTCCCACCGGGCCATGGGTGAAGCGCAGGAAGGCGAGCGACGCGGCGCCAAAGGCGGTGGTCCCTTCGGCGGCGAGGAGGGCTCCGGTGCGCACGGCGTCGGCGGGATTGAGGAGGACGGAGACGATGAGGAGGCGCGAGGCGGCGCCGGAGGGGAGGAACGAGGCGAGGCCCAGGGCGACGGCGTCGAAGACGAGAACCAGCACGAACCAGACGACGAGCGCCAAGGCCAGGACCCGCGCGCGTCCCCGGGCCGGCGAGCCGGCGGCCAGGAGGGCGGCAAGACCGAGGAAGATCGCGGTCAGCACGAGAGAGCCGAGGCCGAGGAGGAGGAAGGTGCCGAGCCCGTCGCTCCCCGCCTGCTGGAAGATCAGCACGCCCGCGGCGCCGAAACCCAGGGCCTGGGCGGCGGCGAGCGCTTCGAAAAGGCCCAGGAGCTTGCCGAGGAGGAGGGTCCGCCGCGCCACCGGCTGCGAGAAGAGAAGCTCGGCCGCGCCGCGATCCGGGGTCAAGGCGAGGGCTCCCATCAGCAGCGAGGTCAAGGGGACGAGCAGCAGGACCAGTTGCACCAGCGAGGCCGCAGTGCGCCCGAAATCCTGCACGCCGTGCCCGCCGGTCAGGATGTAGCCCGAGCCGGCCACGGCCAGCGCCAGGGCTGCAAAGACCAGCGCGAAGATCTGCGTCCAGCGCGAACGGACGGCCAGGACCAGCTCCTGGCGGGCGCAGAGCAGGAGCAGCGAGGTCGCTTCTTTCATGGAGTCCCTCCCGGAGGGCCGGCCGGCCCGAACACGTCGTGCGCCGTCAGGTGGACGCCGCCCGCCGCCGCGGGATCGGCCTGCCGCGAGGCCTCGTCCGCATGGGCGATCAGGTGCGAGCCCATCGGGGTCGCGCGGTTCTCGTCCTTCGTATAGACCGCCCGCGCCGCCGGTACCCAGGCATCGGTGCGGTGATCGGCCACGTAGGCGATCGCTCCCTCCCCCAGGCGCGGGTGCCCGGCCAGGAAATCGCGCAGGCACCCCACGTCGTCGAAGAACAGAGGCTCCTCCGCCGGGGCCACGATCTGCGCCGCGTAGTGGACGTCCGACGCCATCATGCGGCAATGCCGGCACGCCTCGTTCGCCGTGTCGAGCGGCACGGGCTGCGGCGGACCCTGGGTGCAGGCGGCGAGGCCGAGGAGGGCGACGAGCCCGAGGAGCAAGACCGCCCTCATGCCTCCCCCCGCTCGGCCCGCACCATCTCCCGGTACAGCGCATCCAGGCGCCCCTCCTCGGTGACGAGGCCGGAGAGCTCGACGCCGCGGTGGATCAGCAGCTCCAGGAGAGCCGGACGCTGCCGGGCGGCTCCGGGAATCAGGAGCTGATCGTCCACCCGGTGGGCGCGCGGCGCGATCCGTTGCACCTCGGAGAGGACGCCGTCCGGCAGCCCGCCCGCGAGGCGCAGGCGCAGCAGGCCGCGCTCGGCCAAGCGGTCGGACAGCTCGGCCTGGGTGAGCACGGCGGCGAGGCGGCCTTCGACGAGGACGGCGAAGCGGTCGGCGAGGCGCTCGGTGTCGCCGAGCTGGTGGGAGGTGAAGAAGACGGTGCGCCCCTCGCCGCGGTGGCGCTCGACGACGCCGTAGAAGGCGCTCAAGCCGTCCGGATCGAGGGCCGCGGTGGGCTCGTCGAGCAGCAGGATCGGGGCATCCGGGAGCATCGCGACCGCCAGGCCCAGGCGCTGCAGCATGCCGCCGGAATAGGTGCCCACCGCCCGGCTCCCTGCACCATTCAAGGAACCGAAATGGAGCGCCTGGGCGATGCGCGCCTCGGGCACGCCCCGCAGCCGGCGGTAGAACTCCAGAACCTCCCGGCCGCTCAGGGAATCGGGAAACGAAACCTTTTGCGGCAGAAACGACAGGCGGCGCCGCGCCTCCGGGTCGTCCGCCGGCTGCCGATCCGGACCCAGCAGCACCCGGCCCGCGGTGGGACGGACCAGCCCCGCCGCGGCCTTGAGCGCCGTCGTCTTGCCCGAGCCGTTCGGCCCCAGCAGGGCGACGACCTCGCCGGCCTCGACGTGCAGGTCGAGGGCCTCGACCGCCGCGAGCCGGCCGTAGTGCTTGGTGAAGGCTTCGTAATGGATCACGCTTTCCTCCGTCCCCGCGCCAGCACCGTGAGCGCCAGGGCGACGAGGGTGACCGAAACGAGCACGCCGGGCAGGCTGCGCACGGCACGAATCTCCGTCGCCGACGGCACCACGGCCTGCGGCGCGGCGAGCGGCGCCGGGTCTTCCACCGGGATCGGCCGCAGCACCGGAAACGACTCCTCCGCCGCCGCCAACGCCAGGGCCGCCGTGCCCTGGGTCATCAAGTCCGCCGCGGTCAAATTCCCCCGGAAGTGATCGAACACCGAGACCAGGCGGTAGGGCCGGTCGGTGCGGCCGTCGCCGTCCAGGTCGGGCTCCGGATTGCCGGACCAGTAATTGCCCGCGAAATCGGTGTCGGTGCGCCGGCCCACCAGCAGGAGCGGCGACAGGTTCGCCAGAAACGAGTTGCCGTGGAACCGGTTGCGCGCGCAGGAGTCGTAGAGGATCACCGCGGTGTCCGAGCCGGCGATCACGTTGTCGCGGAACACGTTGTCGTAGGAGCCCTCAAGAAAGATGCCACGGGCGTTGTCGGCGATCAGATTGTTCTCCGCGGTCACCCGGTCGCACGCCTTGAGCAGCAGGCCCACCGAGGCGAAGCCGCGGTTGTGCAGGAAGCGGTTGCGCCGGAACACGATGCGTTTCGAATACATCAGGGCCGCACCCGCCGCACCGTTTTCGAAGACGTTGTCCTCGAACAGGTTGTCGTCGGCGAACATGTAGTGCAGCCCATAGCGCAGGTCGCGGGCGGCGTTGCCGCGGACGACGCCGTGCGCCGAGGATTGGATGTAGAAGCCGTCGCGGGCGTCGGTCACCTGGTTGCCGAGCAGGCGAAAACCCTGGGTGTTCCAGACGTGGATGCCCGAGCCCTTCTCGCCGGGGTCCTTGCCGCGAATCCCCTCGATCGTGCAGCGCTCGACGACCGAGCCATCCGCTTCGCGCAGGTAGACGCCGAAGAGCGAACGGACGATCCGGCAATCCCGCAGTACCGCCCGCGGCGCCGCGACATGGATGCCCGAGGTGTCCCGCCCGAGGTCACCGCCGCCGCGGCCATCGACGTCGAACCCTTCGAGCGTCACACCGGCCGCCCGGATGCGCACCACGCTCCCCTCCCCCGACCCCACCAGAACCGGCCGGCCGCGGCCGACGAGGTGCAGCGGCTTGTCGATGAACAGGTCTCCCTCGTACGTTCCGGGCTGAATCTCGAGCGTCGCACCGGCCGGCGCCGCGTCGATCCGCGCCTGGAGCGGCGAGACCTGCCCCGCCGACGGCCGCCCTTCCAGCCCGGCGGCCGGCGGCGCGGCGTCGTCGCCGCCCACCACGGCCACCAAGGCCAACGCCGCCCAGAGGCTCCCGCTCACGCCGCGGCCTCCGCCGCCAGAGCGCGCCGGCCTTGCCGCCAGGTGATCCAGAAGGCGGCGAGGAGGAGCAGCGCCACCAGGCCGATGGCATAGGACGCGGGGCCGGGGTAGGAATAGACCTCGAAGTTCGCCAGTTGCTTGGCGCCGAAAACCGGAGGCATGAACGGTTCCACCTGGACCGCCGCCGTGGGCGCGAGGTCATGCCCGTAGTGGTACAGCTTGTAGCCGAACGACCACAGGGAGAAACCGGAGAAGTAGAGGAACAGCACGAGGACGTCGAGAAGCTGGGCGAGCTCGCCGTGCACCGCGGCGCGCAGGAACAGGAGCGCCAGAACACCCAGGGCGAAGGGCATCCATTTGAGCTCGGTGAAATCGGCCTGCCGCAGGTCGTGCATGCCGATGTAGTGGTTGAGGACGTTGATCTCCTTCACGTCCTGGCCGCCATTGCCGCCCTCCAGGGTGTGGCTGTAGATGTGGAGCCGCAGGCCGTCGGGGTACTGCGGGGCGAACATGGTCATGTTCCACAGCGGAAAGAAATACGTGGGAAGGATCAGCAGCGCGGCGGCGATCAGGAACACACGGGCCGCAGGGCCGAGCGGAGTCGCGAGAAGCCGTGGAACCGGCCGGTCGTGGTGAGCCATCGGGCTCTCCCTTCCACCAGAAAAAGCGGCGGGAGCGCCACCGGCGCTCCCGCCGTCCTCCGGCGTCACTGGACGTTGACGATCAGATACCCCTGCATCTCCTGGTGGAGAGCCGAGCAGAAATTCGTGCAGTAGTACGGGAAGACACCCGCCTTGTCGGCCTTGAAGGTGACCGTCTTGGTCTCCCCCGGGTCGACCACGATGTTGATGTTGTAGTCGAGCAGCCCGAAGCCATGCAGCTCGTCCGTGGTCTGCTCGATGTTGGTCACCGCCACCGTCACCGTGTCGCCTTTCTTGACCGTGATCGCCGTCGGCGTGATCGTCGAGCGCACGGCGACCACCTTCACGGTCACCTTGTCGCCCTGCCGGGTGACGCCGGCATCCTTCACGTCCCACACCGCCAGGGGGTGCTTGTTCTCCTCCTTCGGATAGACCTCGATGGCCTTGATCTTGTCCGCCTTGATGATCTGCGCGTAGTGCGGCTCGGGCTCGGTGAAGGCGTCATAGAGGAGCTTCATTTTCTCCTCGCTGATGTCCACGAGCTGCGAGGACTCCGGCTGCGACGGGCCGACCGAAAGATGCCGGCCGTGCGAGAGCTTGTTGAGCCCGACCAGGTACTTGCCGTCGGGGCTCACGGTGTCACCTTCGGCCGCCGTGAGGTGGCCGATCGAATAGGACATCGGAACCTTGTCGACGACCTCCCAGGTGCCGAGCTTCCACTTGGCGACCGCACTGTCGACGAACAGCGAGGTGTAGGCGTAGCCGTCCGGGCCGAACTGGGTGTGCAGCGGTCCCAGGCCCACCGCGACCTCGGCGTCCTTGATCGATTCATACTTGAGGACCGGGATGCCGTCCTCGTCGCCGGTGAAATCCTTGTTGCGGATCGCGGTCTGGATCTTTTCAAAGTTGAACACCGTGGTCACGCCCTGGAGCTTGCCGGAGCCGATGATGTACTTGCCGTCGGGCGAGACGTCGACACCATGCGGGGATTTGCCGCACGGCATGAAGTAGACGATCCCGGGGACCTTCTTCGGATCGAGCACCTTGACACCGCCGATCAGATCTCCCTTGCCCTCGGCGATCGCCTTTTCCGCCGCGCGCCAGTCGATCGCCGCGATGTAGTCGCGGTCGCGCTGCGTCGAGGTGACCTCGAGCGATCCGGTGGCGCGCTCGGTGTTGTACGAGGTCCAGAACATCCAGCCGTCCGAGGCCAGCTTGCCGGCGTCCCCCAGGTCGTAGTCGAACGGCGGCATCAGGATCTCCCAGCCGAGCGACATCTCGCCGCTCCCCGGATCGATCTTGATCGCCGCGACGACGCCCTTGTAATCGGTCGCATACTTCTCCACCGGCAGCGGCGTCCCCTTGGGGATGGGGATCGAGAACCGCGAGGCCATCATGGCGTACTCGGTGTTCGGGGTGACGAACGCCGAGGCGTGGTTGCCGGAAATGTTCGGGATCGGTCCCAGGATCTGATGGGTCTTGAAATCGCGCAGCTCGACCCGCGCGACACGGCCGTTCATGTCGTTGACGAACAGCCACCGTCCGTCGTAGTCGCCCTTGGTTTCCGACAGCGAGGGATGATGGACGTCGCCCCAGGTCAGGCCGCCCAGCATGGCCTTGGTGTCGTCGTCGAAGCCATAGCCGGTCGCCGGATACGGGGTGTACACCGGGATGGTGGAAATGTGCCGCATCGACGGCAGGCCGTAGACGTACACCTGGCCCGAGTGTCCGCCGGAGGCGAACATGTAATATTCGTCGAGGTCCCCCGGTGGCACATAGGTCTTCTGCGCCGCCACCGCGATGTCGGAGGTGGCCACGCCGGCCTCGCGCGCCTTGGGCGCGCTCGGGGCACAGCCCGTTGCAGCGAGAACCGCGAGGATCGCGACGAGGGCGATGCCCCACGCCATCCACTGTCTGGTGCGTTGACTATTCATGTTCTCCTCCCGAAGAACTGATGCTGTTGGCTCCTGTCTCCGTTCCTTTTTGATTCTTCTGCTTCAGGTGCTCCTCGAACGCCTCGCGCAGCTTCTGGACGGCGACGGCCTTCTGCTCGGGCGTCAGAATGATCTGACGCGAAAGAACGACCGACATCGTCCCGGTGGGCTCGCGCAGGAAGTCGTCGATGGTCCTGCCGAAGCGGCTCTGCACGTCTTCCACCGCGGTGGACAGATCAGGTCCGATCTGCGCCGGGCTCTTGACGCCCAACGACTGCACCGAGTGGCAGACGAAACAACCGGTCTTGACGAACCAGGCGCCCGGCCCGCTCTCGCGCGCCACTTCGAGCAGCCGCTCCTCTTCCGTTTCCGGATCGGTGCGCGGCGTGCCGGCGAAATACGCGGCCGGAAGCTCGGAGCGCCGCCAGGACAAGGTGAGCATGGCGAGCGCCTGCGCCTCGCGCGTGGTCAGGTGGAAATTGGGCATCACCGTATCCGTCACCAGGGCGCGCGGATCTTTCAAATGCGCCACGTGCCAGGCGAAGGCGGTCTTCTGCCCCGAAAGCCGACCATAGTCGTATTGCTCCGGCGCCTTGTCGCCGACGAACGTCAGGTCGGGTCCGATGGTGCCGCCGCGGCCGTTGACCACGTGGCAGGCGCGGCAGCCTTTGGTCTGGATGAGCTCCTTGCCCAGGTTGATCTCGTCCATCCCCGCCGTGGCCCGGTCGTAGCGGTGGCACACGTTGCAGTTCATCTGCAGCAGAGCGCCCTTGTTCGCGGCGAGGGAATAGGCTTCGCCGAGCGAAGGGCCGAGCAGCGGCTCTTCCCAATGGGCCACCTGGCCGTGCGCCGCGTCGGTGTCGATCGCCCACCCCTGGCCGCCATGGCACGGGGTGCAGCCGAAACGCTCCACCGGATGCGCGCGCAGCGGCTCCACCGGATGCGTGCGCCACGGGTTCTCGGCCTGCTCGAATCCTTTCCAACTGATCGCCTGGTGGCAGGTGATGCAACGGTCGGCCCGGCCGAGGTCGGCGACCCAATGCTGCTGGATGCCTTCCGGCACGGTGGCCGCCTTCTCCGCGCCGAGCTTGTCGGCCACGGTGCGGCGGAATTCATATTGGTAGTAGCGCCAGTCGTGCTGCCGGTCGCTCCAGGCGAACAGCAGGGTCCCCACCACCAGGGCGACGCCGACGAGCGCGAGGACCGGACGGTCGCGCCGCGGATACGGCGAATCGGTGCGCTGTTCCATCTCAGATCCTCCCCGGGATCTCCGGCCAGGCTTCCCACGGCCAGTAGAAATGCCAGTACGGGCCGCGCAGGAACGTGCCGATGAAGGTGAAGACGAGGATCACCACGCAGACGGCGAGGAAAACCAGGTTCTGCCGCCGCCGGCTCTGCCCCAGCCACACCCCCGCCGCCGCGGCCGGGCTCTTGTCCCACCACGGCCACAGGGTGAGCACGGTCAACAGAAGACCGGGCAGCAGCACGCCGCCGAGAAAAGCGCCGTTGATCGTGAACGATCCGATGTGAACCGTGGTGTCGGTGACGATCTCCTGGAGCCACAGGAAGTACCAGGGAGCCTTCGCCGGATTCGGCGTGACCAATGCATTGGCCGGCTCTTCGAGCGGCGCGCGGAAGAACACCGAGAGAATCCCGACCACGGCGATCGTGCCGAGAACCACGATGGCCGCCCGGCGCACCAGGTCCGGCACCGCATTGACCGTGGTGTCGCGCGCTTCGAGCGACGAGGCGCGGATCGCCGGCGCCTGTCCGCGGGCGACCCCCAGGAGCGTATAGGTCTTGGTGGGGCCCGGCGGCGCCTCGGCTTTCTGCTCCAGAACGCCTTCGCGGTCGGCGCGGGCGAGCCCGCCGTCCTTGCGCACCCGCCACATGTGATACACGAACAGGATGCCGAGAAGCCCCGGCAGCGCGATCACGTGCAACACGTAGAAACGGATCAGCGTCGGTTGATCGATCTCGCGCCCACCCAGAAGCAGCTCACGGATCGTGTTTCCCACCCAGGGGATCGAGCTGGCAATGTTGGTTCCGACGGTCACCGCCCAGTAGGCGAGCTGGTCCCAGGGCAACAGGTAGCCGGTGAACGAGAGGAACAACGTGAGCAACAGCATGGCCACGCCGAGCACCCAGTTCACCGGCCGCCGCTGCCCGCGGCCGACGCCGTTCTTGTAGGCCCCGGTGAGGAAAACCCGCACCAGATGCAGGACCACCGCCACCACCATGAGATGGGCGGAGAGGCGGTGCACGGCGCGGATCCACGAGCCGAAGGTCACCACGTACTCGATGTCCTTGACCGAGGCATAGGCGCGCTCGACCGACGGGACGTACAGAAACAACAGCGGCATGCCCGACAGGACGAGCAGCAGCAAGAGCGCCGCCGAGGCGGTGCCCAGCCAGAAGGAATAGCTCCAGTCGAGCGACGCCTTGGAGACCTTGGCCGGGAACCAATGGAGCATGAAGTTGGAAACCACCGCATCCCCCGACTCGCGGTCGGAGCGGGGACGGAAGCTCCAGAAGGGTTTCGGATGCACCCCGGGGGCGGTGGGGGGAGCGGAGGGAGTCCGGAGGTCGGGTTCGGCCATGGCGTCGTCCTTTTCTCTAGGCGAGGTTGAGCCGGCCCTCTGGATCGGCCGGTTCGACCGGGTCCGCCAGATCGACGACGAGCTGCTCGTCGTCGGGTGACACGGAGAGCCGATACCAGGTCAAGGGGCGCGGCGCCGGCCCCGCGACGTTGCCGCCGTCGCCGGAGTATTCGGAACCGTGGCACGGGCAGAGAAAACGGTGCGTCAACCGCAGCGTGCCGCCCTCCACCGCCTTCTCCTCGGGCCGCGCCAGGGCCTCGGCGCGCACCGTGCAGCCGAGATGGGTGCAGACGGCGGAGATGGCGTGGAAGGTCTTGCCCTCGCGGAAGACGAACAGGCGCTGCTCGGGCAGAAACTTGAGACCATCGGGAAACTCGGCCGTCGGCCCGAGCTTGACCGTGGTCGGCGCGTCATAGGACACATTGGGGACCAGCGAGCGCAGCGACGCCACCGCCTGCCCGGTGAGCGCGGCGACCCCCGCCCCCGTCCCCAGCCGGAGCAGGAGCTCGCGCCGGCTGCTCAGTGCTTTCATGGCTTCTCCTCCGCGGGCTCGGCCCAGCGTTCGGTGATGGAAAACCGTTCCATGGTCATCGCATCGGTGGGACAACGGACGGCGCACAGGCCGCAGCGGATGCAGCGCTCGTCGTCCTTGATCATCGCGGCGAGCGGCAACCCGTCCCCTTCGGCCCGCTCGGCCAGCGCCCGCCGCTCGTCCTCGGGAAGGTCGAGATCCTCGAACGGCACGAGCGCCAGGCAATATTCGGGGCAGACGTCGACGCACCGCCCGCACAGGACGCAGGCTTCCGGGTCGTAGATCGTCTGCACGTGGCAGACGAGGCAGCGTTCCGCCTGCCGCCGCGCCGCTTCGCGGCCATAGCCGGTCTCCACCTCGGCGATGCCGGTGCGGCGTTCGAGGTCGAGCGTCGGCGGCGCCTCCCGGTCGAGCAGCTCGAAGCCGGCGGCCATGCGATAGCGTCCGGTCGGGATCTTCTCGATCTCGAGCAACACCTCGCGGCGCGCCAGCTCGCGCGCCAGGTATTCATGGATCGAGCGCGCGGCGCGCTTGCCGTTGGCCACCGCTTCGATCAGGTTGCGCGGCCCGAACGCCACGTCGCCGCCGCTGAAGATGCCGGGCGCCGTGGTGGCGAGCGTCGCCGGATCGACCTTGATCGTCCCCCCCGGCGTCAGCGTCACTCCGTCCTCCGGGCGCAAGAACGACAGATCCGGGCGCTGGCCGATGGCGAGGATGCAGGCGTCGGCTTCGAGCCGCAGCCGGTCCTCGTCGTCGTAGACCGGAGCGAACCGCCCGTCGGCATCGAACACCGAGACGACGCGCCGCAGCTCGACCGCCTCCAGGCGCCCGTCCCCGAGAAAGCGCGCCGGACCGCGGCGGGTGAGGAACCGGACGCCTTCGCTGCCCGCCTCCTCGAATTCCTCGTGCCCCTGGGTGGTGCGCAGCACCGGCATCTCGTCGAACGTTTCGAGCGAGACGATGGTCACCTCGGTGGCCCCGCCGCGCAGCGCCGCCCGCGCCGAGTCGAGCGCCTCCTTGAGCCGCGCATCCTCCTCGCGCCCCATCTCGGCGAGCGCGGCGATCTCTTCCTCGCGGCCCAGGCGCAGCGCCGTGCGCGCCGCGTCGAACGCCACGAACCCGCCGCCGATCACCACCACCCGCCGGCCGAGGTCGAGCCGGAAGCCGCGGTTGACGTTGAGCAGAAAGTCGATCGCCTTGACCACCCCGTCGAGCTCGACGCCGGGGACCTGCAGGTCCCGCCCCTGCATCACGCCGACCGACAGGAAGACGGCTTCGTACCCCTCCTCCTTCAGCGCGCGCAGCCCGCGCTCGTGGGTGAGCGGCGCGCGCAGGCGCAGCTCCGCCCCGAGCCCCGCGATCTTGTCGATCTCGGCGCGCAGGAGGGTGCGCGGCAGGCGGTACTCCGGGATGCCGAAACGCATCATCCCGCCCGGCTCCTCCGACGCCTCGAACACCGTCACCGCATAGCCGAGGAGCGCCAGGTCATGCGCGGCCGACAGCCCCGCCGGCCCGGCACCGATCACCGCGACCTTGGGACCGCGCGGCGTCCGCTTCTCCGTCCTCTTCTCTTGAAGCACCGGCAGGAGCGGCGCATGCCCCACGAAGCGGTTGCCCTCCGCGAGCGGCCCACCGGCCAAGCGGTCCTGCGTCAGCGGGCGGATCGATTCGACCCCGAATCCTTCACAGACATAGCGTTTGAGGGCGCGGATGGACACCGGCGCGTCGATCGAGCCCCGCCGGCACGCATCCTCGCAGGGAGCCGCGCAGACGCGGCCACAGACCGACGCGAACGGATTGGGAGCCCGCGCCACCAGATAGGCGTCCTCCTCCCGCTCCTCCGCGATGAGCTGCACATAGCGGCCGGCATCGGTCGACACCGGGCAACCGCTCTGGCACTTGACCTGCGCCTTCCAGTCTTCCAGCTCGGGGAGATGCACCGGAATCGTCATGGTGGCCCCAGAGTGCCGCCGCGGCCCGGCCGCCCGATATGACGGGCGTCATACGGGCAAGAAGACTACCCGGCGGGGTGGGGGACCCGGGGTGCCTCTCTTTCCGGCCCAGGGGGCCGGGAGAGCGGAGCCCAGGGATGAGGCCGAAGGCCGATTCCCTGGGTCATGACGGCGACCCCACACCGCGGCCTGAAGGGCCGCGAGAGAGAGCGACCGCGGCGATGAGCGCCATCCGCCCGACGCTCTTCACCAACCTCCCGTACCTGCGCTAGACTTGCCGAGTCGCGACAACACAACAAGACCCTGCGAAAGGCCCGCGGATGCCGGATGGATTCGATGTCTTTCTGAGCCACAGCAGCCAGGACAAGCCGGCGGTCGAAGAGATCGCCCGGCACCTGCGCGGCCGGGGCCTGCGCGTCTGGCTGGACAAGGACGAGCTGCGGCCGGGCCTCCCCTGGCAGGAAGGGCTCGAAGAAGGTGTCCGCGCCTCGCGCTCGGTCGCGGTCTTCGTCGGGGCGGACGGGATGGGCGCCTGGCAGACGCCGGAGATGCGGGCCTTCCTCGCGCGATCCAAGAAGGAAGAGATCCCGGTGATCCCGGTCCTGCTCCCCGGTTGCCCGGACTCCCCGCAGCTCGCCCTCTTCCTGGAAGCCATGACCTGGGTCGATCTGCGCCCAGGGCTGACCGACGACGGCCTCGACCGGCTGGTCTGGGGCATCACCGGCAGGAAGGACGCGAGCGCCAGGCCGGTCCCCGCCGCCGTGACCTCCCTCCGGAGGGTCTGGTGGAATTGGGGCATCGCCTTGTCTCTCCTCGGCATTCTCCTGACGCTCGCCGCCTGGCTCTTACCACGCTCACCAGAGCCTCCCCCACCACCTTCCAGGCCGGCAATCTACGCGGTTCGCGTCCAGGTGCTCAGCCCGCAAGGTCTGCCGGTCACCGGCTCCACGATTCGCACCTCGGCCGGCAACGAGCCGCAGCGCACGCCGGACGGTTGGTGGGAAGTCGAAATCCCAGCAGCCAAAGTCCCGGCCGGCGGCCAGATCACCCTGTGGGCGGAGCATCCGGATTGGAGAGGAAACCGGAAGGACCTGCGCCTGGGCGCCGATCCGAATGTCCAGGTCGAGATTCGGCTGAAGGAGCCGGAGAGCTGGCTCCGCGGCCAAGTGGTGGACGAAGAAGGTCACGGCCTGGCAGATGCCCGGGTCTCCATCCAGGGCGGCCCGCCGGGAGAGACGATCACAGACCCTCAAGGCCGCTTCGCGCTCCTGCTCCCGGTCCCGCCCGAGACCCGCGTTCGGGTGCGGGCCGAGCTCAAAGGCATGGAGCCCAATGAGCCGTTCTGCTTCGCGGGCCGTGATACCTGTTCGATTGTCCTGGAGAAACCATGAGACCAAGGCTGTTTGGGCTCCTCACAATGCTCCTGCTGGCCATGCCACACGCGGCCCCTGCCGCCGGGTTGCGCATGCTGCTGGTGGCGCGCGACCACGAAGAGCATCCGCTCTCCGGCTTCCGTTTTGCGTACCAGGGCCTTGAGACCCTGCCGACCAGCCAAGCCGGCGCCACGGAGCTGAGCCTGCCGCCCGAGCATCGGCCGGGCCAGTCGGTCAAAATCCTTCTTCTCGTCCCTAAGAATCGGCAGGCCGATGAATGGTTTCTCGTCAACCCGCTGGTCAACATCCCGGCACCCGGTGCTCAGGCGGAAGTCGTGCTCATGCGCCGGAGCACCTTCCGCCAGATCGCCGCGGAAGCTCGCGATGCGTCGCGGCAGCCGGCGCCTGACCGGGCCGAGCTGACGTCGGAGGACCGGAAACGAGTCCTCGTCGAAACGGCGGCGCGCCATGGTCTCACAGCGGACCAGTTGGAGACAGCTCTTCGCTCGTTCGCGGAGACGCAAGATTCCCAGGACAGGGGTATTGCGGCGTACTTGGAGGGCGAATTCTCCCAGGCCGAAGAACTCTTGAACAAGGCGGCGGAAAAGCAGGCGAGCGACTTCGTGGAGACGCTACGTTACCTGGGTGCCGCCCAGTACGAGCAGGCGAAGTATCGTGCCGCGGCCGATGCGTTCCGAAAAGCCGTGGCGTTGCGAGGTGAAGACCCGGTTCTGCTGAGCTGGCTCGGTAGAACACTCCATGAGTTGGCAGAGTGGGCCGAGGCGGAGCCGTTGAAGCGCCGGGCGCTGGCGATCGACGAAAAGAGCTTCGGAGCGGAACACCCCAACGTTGCCATACGCCTCAACAACCTCGCCCTGTTGCTCCAGGCCACGAACCGCCTCGCCGAGGCGGAGCCGTTGATGCGCCGGGCGCTGGCGATCGACGAAAAGAGCTTCGGAGCGGAACACCCCAACGTCGCCAGAGACCTCAACAACCTGGCCTCCTTGCTCCAGGCCACGAACCGCCT
>DIHE01000083.1:0-166 GCA_002420005.1 Holophagales bacterium UBA5704
CTGCCGAAGCTCGACGGCGTCTTTATGCAGGCGGTCAGCGAGGTCGCCACGGTGAACCACATGTATGGCACCGGCGGCGCCGGCCTGCGCTGCATGACGTTCACCTCCTCGCCCGGCTTCAGCCTGATGCTCGAAGGCATCTCCTACATGATCGGCGCCGAGCTGC
>DIHE01000083.1:374-3672 GCA_002420005.1 Holophagales bacterium UBA5704
TACATGATCGGCGCCGAGCTGCCCGGCGTGTTCGTCAACGTCATGCGCGGCGGACCCGGCCTCGGCAACATCGCCCCCGAGCAGTCGGACATCAAGCTCGCCTGCCGCGGCCTGGGCCACGGCAACACGCACGGCCTCGTCTTCGCGCCGTCGACGCCGCAGGAGATGCTCGACCTCACCATCCTCGCCTTCGAGCTCACCTTCAAGTATCGCAACCCGGTGGTGATCCTGAGCGACGGCTACCTCGGGCAGATGACGGGCAAGGTGAAGCTCCCCACTCACATGGTCAAGCCCGGCCTCCCCGCCTGGGCGGTGTGGGGCGACCAGATGCACCGGGGCAACCTGGTCTGCTCGATCTTCCTGAGCGAGAGCGAGCTCGAAGCGCACAACGACCACCTCGAAGAGAAATATGACCGGATGATCGCCGCCGAGCAGCGCGCCGACCTCTTCCACATGGAGGATGCCGAGACCGTGGTGGTGGCCTGCAACACGCCGGCCCGCATGGCCAAGGGCGCCGTCGAGGCCTTGCGCCGCGAAGGCGGCAAGGTGGGCTTGTTCCGCCCGATCACCCTGTGGCCGTTCCCGATCGACCTGCTCAAGCCGTACCTCGGCCACATCGACCGCTTCGTCGTCGTCGAAGCCAGCCAGGGTCAGCTCGAGGACGAGCTGCGCCTGGCGCTCAGCCACAGCGGCGTGGTGCATCTCGCCACGATCGACCACGTCCGCCACAACGGCGGCGTGCTGCCGCAGCAGGACGAAATCGTCCGCGCCATCCTCGACTTCGCGGAGGTTCCGGTATGACCACCTCGGTGTTCTATGACCGCTTCGAGCGGCACGCGCACGGCGAAGGCTTGAAGGGCCGTTCGACCCACTACTGCCCCGGCTGTGGCCATGGCCTCGCCCACAAGTTCCTCGGCGAATCGATCGACGAGCTCGGCATCCAGGACCGCACCGTCGCGGTCTCCCCGGTGGGTTGCAGCGTCTTCCTCTACTACTACTTCGACGTCGGCAACACGCAGGCCGC
Source organism: Holophagales bacterium UBA5704 (assembly GCA_002420005.1). GTDB lineage: Bacteria > Acidobacteriota > Thermoanaerobaculia > Multivoradales > UBA5704 > UBA5704. The sequence continues at coordinate 1,399 of DIHE01000083.1, forward strand.
GCATGGCCGCGCCCCGGCGGTCGCCATCGGCCACAAGGTCGCCAATCCCGACTCGATCGTGATCAGCTACCAGGGCGACGGCGACCTCGCCTCGATCGGTCTCGCCGAGATCGTCAGCACGGCCCAGCTCGGCCTGCCGATCACCGTGATCTTCGTCAACAACGCGATCTATGGCATGACCGGCGGCCAGATGGCCCCCACCACCCTGATCGGCCAGAAGACCGCCACCTCGCCGTATGGGCGCGACCGCTTCATGGGCCAGCCGATGAAGATGGCCGAGCTGATCGCCCAGCTCGACGGCCCGGTGTACGTGGAACGGGTGGCGCTCTTCGACGCCAAGCAGCGCACGCGCGCCAAGAAGGCGATCAAGAAGGCGATCCAGCTCCAGGCGGAGAACAAGGGCTTCGCGTTCGTGGAAGTGCTCGCCGAATGCCCGACGCATCTCGGGATGACGCCGGCCGAGGCGGAGGCGTGGGTGAAGGAGGAGATGGTCAAGAACTTCCCGCTCGGCGTGAAGAAGGACCTGACCGTCGAGCCCCTGCCTCAGATCCCCCTGCCGAGCTTCGACCCGGATCGCGTGGCCGAGACCCTGGGCGGCACGTCCGAGAGCGCACCGCGCCATGCCACCGGCTTCCCCACCCGCATCGCACCGGGCGACGTCTCCTTGAAGCTCGCCGGTGCCGGCGGCGACGGCGCGCAGACCGCGGCGCTTCTGATCACCCGCGCCGCGATCAACGAAGGCTTCGACTCCACCCACATCCCCAGCTACGGGCCGGAGTCGCGCGGCGGCACCTCCTACGCGGACGTGCACATCGCCGAGGACGAGGTCCTCTCCCCCGCCTCGCCGCGCCCGCACATCCTGGTGGCCTTCAACGCACCGAGCCTGACCAAGTTCGGCCCGGCGGTGCAGCCGGGCGGCACGGTGATCTATGACAGCTCGGTGATCCACGAGCTGCCGCACTTCGCCGAGGGGGTGAAGGTCTGCGGCGCGCCGTTCACCGCGATCGCCTCGGATCTCGGCCGCTCGGTGGTGAAGAACGTGGTGGCGCTGGGCGCTCTCCAGGCCGCGACGGAGATCTTCCCCAAGGAGACCTTCCTGACCGCCATCCGTCAGGCGCTCAAAGACAAGTGCGCGATGATCGCGCTCAACGAAGAAGCGTTCAACTGGGGCGTCCGCTCCGTGACGCTGCACTGAGTCCCCCTTCCGGGGCCCCGGGTCGTATCCTCCCCCCTCATCCCCAGACCCGGGGTCCCGGTTTTTCGTCTCCGGTCGCGCTACAATCCGCTCAACATGCGCGAAACGGAGGTTGACGGATGCGCTGGACGCCGGGTGGCAATCGGGACAACATCGAGGATCGCCGGGGACAACGGGGCGGCGGTGGAGGTGGCTTCGGCCGCCCCGCGGGCCGGCTCGGGATCGGCGGATTCCTCCTCCTGCTCGTATTGAGCTTCGTCTTCAAGAAGGACTTCTTCGCCCTCGTCGGGGCTGGCGGCGACGGCGGCTCGCTTCCCGTCGGCGAGGCGCCGGCCGGCCCGCCGCCCGCGGACGACAAGATGGCGGATTTCGTCTCCGCCGTGTTCAACGACGTCCAGGGCACCTGGGAGCAGCAGTTCGCCGAGGCCGGCCAGCCCTACCAGACGGCCAAGCTGGTGCTGTTCACCGACTCCACCCGTTCCGGGTGCGGGATCGGCGAGGCCGCCATGGGGCCCTTCTATTGCCCCGCCGACCAGAAGGCCTACATCGACCTCGGCTTCTACCAGGAGCTCCGGGATCGTTTCGGCGCCCCGGGCGACTTCGCCCAGGCGTACGTGCTCGCCCACGAGATGGGGCATCACATCCAGAAGGTCCTCGGCATCGATCAGAAGGTGCGCGAGATGCAGGAGGAGAACCCGCGCAAGGCCAACCTCTACTCGGTGCGCATGGAGCTGCAGGCGGACTGCCTGGCCGGCGTCTGGGGCCACGTGGCGTCGAAGCGCCGCGACACCAGCGAGGGGATCGTCCTCGATCCCGGCGACGTGCAGGAAGCCTTGACCGCCGCCGCCGCGATCGGCGACGACCGCATTCAGCAGCAGGCCGGTGCCGCGGTCAATCCCGAGACCTGGACCCACGGCGCCTCGGAGCAGCGCGTCGAGTGGTTCCGGGTCGGCATGGAGACCGGCGACCCGGACAAGTGCGACACGTTTGCGGCGACGCGATAGGGCAGGGCTCACGACGGAATCAGTTCGGCAACTGCGTGGCGAGCCGCATCCTACGCCGGGCATGAATGCCCGGGC
>DIHE01000083.1:3944-7180 GCA_002420005.1 Holophagales bacterium UBA5704
CCCGAGCCGACGCAGTTATTTCGTGACGAGCCCTCAGGGGGAGGGGGTGAGCGCGACCCCCACCGCCACCTCCGCGTCGCCTTGGACCTCCACCACCGCCTCTCCCGGCTCGAAGCCCCCGGCGCGGACACCGATGCGATAGGTGCCCGGCACGGGGGCCGCCAGGCGGACCTCCCCGTCGTCGTTGGTGAGCTGGGCGACGTCGGGCAACGGGACCGGCCCGGTCAGAAAGTAGACCGACGCCTCGGCGATCCTCCCGCCGTGCGCGTCCGTCACCTGGAGGACGATCCGCGTCACCGCCGATCCCCCCTCAAGCGCTCCACTGGCGGAGGTTGCGGTAGACCGGCGCCGAGATGCGCGTGCCCGAGTTCGACACCGAGCCGCCATAGGCATGGACGGCCACCGAGACCGGCTGACCGTTTTCGAGCAGGTAGACGGCGGTACCGCTCTGCCCACCCGCGGTGTCGATGGCATAGAAGACCTTTTCGGGACCGACCGAAGCGATGGGCAGCGAATGGCGCCAGAGCGTGCCCGACGGCTTGTCGCCGGGATAACCCGCCACGTGCGCCGGCACGTTGACGAGCTGTGCATCCGGATAGACCGCGTAACCGAACCAGCCGGTGTTGATCCCGAACGGCTCGTCGAGGACGATCGCCGCGTAGTCCTGGTTCTGGTCCCCCCTGTCCGTCCACCCCCGGACGCTCCAGAACGTCCTCGCCTTGAGTGTGCCGAACGGACGGGAGGCGCCGTTGCGGCCGGGCATGACGTCGATGCCGGTCACCCAGCCGTCTCGGTTGGGATCGCCGCTTCCTTTGATATAGACACAGTGGCCGGCGGTGACCAGCGTCCGCGGGCTGATGAACCAGGCGGTGCCGATCCATTGCGACCCGTCACGCGCGGTGATACGCAGCGACGCGATGGCCCGCCAGAGGTAGGAGGCGGTGTCGGTCACCTGCACCCGGTCATCGGATCCGATGACCGCTTCCGGAAGCACCAAGCCCTCCCCGAACGAGGCGGCACCGATGTCCAGAAGAGCGCTCTCGGGCTCGGCCTCCGCAGCTTCGAAGGACTCGGCGACCACTGCGCCGGATTCCGGTGTTGCCGGGGGCGCCTCATCCCCCGACTCCGTCCCGGACGGGCCGGCAAAGGGGGGCTGGCGGAAGAAGACGGGTGCGGCGACGTTCGACACGGGAGCATGGGGATCGAAGGACACTTCGGCTTCGCTCATAGGGCCTCCGGACAGGGAGAGAGGGGGTTCATACCGCGTCAGGCGTCAGAGACAGCGGTTTCGTTACTTATAGCACACCCCCCTCCCTCCCCCGAACGTCAACGCTGGATCCGGAAGGTCACCGTGAGCGTGTAGTAGACCGCCATCGGGCGTCCTCCCAGCCGGGCCGGCTCGAAGATCCACTCCTGCACCGCGGCGACGGCCTCGGCGTCGAGCCCCATCGACAGCGGCTTGACGATGCGCACGTTGCTCACCCGCCCCTGCTTGTCGATGACCGCTTCGAGGATCACGATGCCCTCGGTGCCCGAGCGGCGCGCGATCTCGGTGTAGCGCGGCTGCCGGCCGCTACGCAGCACCGGGCGCGTCATCGAGCCGCCGTCGAACCGGACGATCTCCTGGCGCGGCTCCGGATCGACCACCGGTCCTCCCCAGCCGATGACGCCGGGGCCCGTCGAGTCGAGCACGCCACCGTCCACGCCGTCGGTGACGCCGCCCACCACCCCGAGCTCCGAGGCCCCGGCCACCACCGGCCCTCCCGCCGGCTCCGGTATCCCCGGGTTCTGCGGCAGCTCGTCGGGGATCCTGCGCTCGTCCGGCTGGCGCACCGGCACCGGATCCTTGGGTGTGGTGGGCGCCGTCTGCTGCGTCGAGCCTCCGGCCGGCGCGGGAGGTGGAGGCGGCGGCATCAGCTGGACGAAATAAGGTCCGGCGGCCACCTGAGGCTCCCTCACCGCGTCCACGCCCCAGACCTGCGCCAGCGCCACGGTCGCCAGAACGACCACATGGAGCCCGACCGCCACCGGCAGGGGAGCCCAACGCCGGCGGGGGTGCTGCTTCGCTTCCAACTCGATCAGGGATTGCTCGAACATGGGCACACCTCCGAAACCTTGGGACCGGTTGCCTCTCATCGCCCGGCTCAACCGTCGGGCTTCGAGAGAGTTACCGGGGCGCGCCCCCTGTGATCAGGATAGACGGGGGGTGGTCGCGGAAAGTTCCGGCCGTTCCCCGCTGCGCGCGCGGAACCAGGCCGACGTGCGGGCCAGCCCCGCGGGAAGGGAGAGAGGCGCCGGCACCGCCAGCTCGCGGCGCAGCAGGCCGGCGTCGATCACCGATCGCCGCTGCTCGCCCGGCTTGCCCGGGCCGTGCTCGGCCTCGGTGGGGTGGCCGAGGGCGCGGGCGATCTCGCGGTAGAGCTCGACGACGGTCGTCTCGATCCCCGTGCCGACGTTGTAGACCCGGAAGCCGGGCTTCCCCACCGCCGCCAGGTTCGCGTGGACCACGTCGGACACGTGCACGTAGTCGCGGGTCTGCAATCCGTCGCCGTTGATCACCGGCACGCGGCCGGCGAGCAGGCGGTCGTGGAAGATCGCCACCACCCCCGCCTCGCCGTGCGGGTTCTGGCGCTCGCCGTAGACGTTGGCATAGCGCAGGCAGGTCGCGTCGAGACCGTAGGCCACGTGGTAGAAGAACAGGTAGCGCTCGAACGCCAGCTTGCTCACGCCGTAGGGAGAGACCGGCCGCGCCGGGTGGTCCTCCGCCGCCGGGAAGACGTCCTGCTCGCCATAGATCGCGCCGCCGGTCGAGGCGAACAGCACCTGGCGCACCCCGCCGCGGCGCGCCGCCTCCAGCAGGTTCAGGCCGCCGAGAACGTTGACGTCGGCGTCGAACACCGGGTCTTCCACCGAGCGCCGCACGTCCATCTGCGCCGCGTGGTGGACGAGGACGTCCACCCCCGCCTCCTGAACCAGCCGCGCCGCTTCCGGCGAACGGATGTCCAGCACATGCAGCTCGGCTCCCGCCGGCACGTTCTCGCTGCGTCCGCCGGACAGGTCGTCGACCACGAGGACGCGGTGCCCCCGCTCGACGAACGCCTCGGCCAGATGTGATCCGATGAACCCCGCTCCCCCGGTGATACAGACGGTTTGGCTCTGTGCGTCGCGCATGGTGCGAGGGAGCTTATCGCAAACCCCCTCCCCGTCCCTCCCCCGCGAAGCGGGAGAGGGCGCCC
>DIHE01000204.1:0-335 GCA_002420005.1 Holophagales bacterium UBA5704
CTGGAGCCGGGCGACTACCTGCTGGCCCTGCGGGCACCCGCGGACGGCCCGCCGGTCACCGCCCGCCCGGCGCTCGCCGGGGTCGTGCCGCCCGACACCGGCCCGCCCGACGACGTGATCCGCCAGTACCTGCAGAAAGCTGCCGAGGAAGAAGCCCTCCCCGGCGAAACCGAAACCGAAGACGCCCCCGAGAGCGCATCCGGGAGGGAGTCATGAGCCGCCGCATCCCCGTCCCCGTGGTCCTCGCCGTCCTTGCCGTCCTCGCCGTCCTCCCCCTCCTGGGCGCCAAGCCCGCGGGAAAGGCAGCCGGCCCGGCCACCGCCACCGTGGTCCCC
>DIHE01000204.1:427-6312 GCA_002420005.1 Holophagales bacterium UBA5704
AGTAAGAAAAGGCCAAGGACGACAAGGTCGGCAGGGACAACAGGGTCCGGGGAGACGGGTCCTTGCCGTCCTTGCCGTCCTGGTCGTCCTTCCCCTCCTGGGCGCCAAGCCCACAGGGCCGGGCAAAGCGGCCACCGCCACCGTGGTCCCCGACCGCTTCCTGCGTCTGTGGGACCCGGTGACCGTCTTCTTTCCGGCGCCCACCGGCAAGCCCGGTCCCGAGGACAAGGCGGAGCGCTTCGTGCAACTGGCGCCGGCCCATCCCGGGGCCTGGACCTGGCTCGACGCCCGCACCTTGCAGTTCCGGCCGGCCGAGCCGTGGCCGCCGCTGCAGCGCTTCCGCCTCGTCGCGGCGGGGGCCACGGCGACCCTCGACACCCTGATGGCGCCGCCGGTCTCGATGCAGCCGGGCGACGGCGAGGAGGTCGCGGCGCCGGTCAAGACGATCACCCTGGAGCTCGCCGCGCCGCTCGACCTGGCGACGCTCGGGCGCATGTTGAGCATCGAGATCCGGCCGCTGCCCGGGCTGGCGCAGGGCGCCGGCTCCGCCGACGCGCCGGTGCGCACGCTCACCGCGCGCGACTTCACGATCAAGGCCCAGGAGAGGAAGACCCGGCGCGATCCGGCGGTCTACGTGGTCACCCTGGCCGCGCCGGTGCCGCTGGGCTCGCGGGCGACCCTGCACTTCCGCCTCTCCCTGGCGGAAACGGCGCCCGAAGCGGCGCTCGACATGTCCTTCCGCACCGCGCAGCCGTTCCGCATCACCACCGTCGGCTGCGAGGGTCCGCGCCTGCCGGTCACCCCGGGCGGCACCCGCTACAGCCGCGAGGAGCCGCTGCGCTGCCCGGCCGAGAACGCCCAGGTCACCGTCACCTTCTCCGCCCCGCCGGCTGCGCTCGGCCCGATCGAGGCGCGCAACCTGGTGCGCTTCGAGCCGGCCGTGCCCGGCCTGAGCTTCGCCGTCGCCGGGAGCGATCTGCAGATCACCGGCCCGTTCCGGCGCGAGACCCTCTATAAGGTCACCCTGGCGCCGGGCGCGGCGAGGGCGATCGCCGACACCCACGGCCGCCGGCTCGACCTGACCGGCCCCAGCGAGGTCCATCTCGTCTTCCCGCGCCGCGACAGCTACCTGCGCTGGGGGGCGAGCCAGGGAATCCTGGAGCGCTTCGGCCCGCGCATGGCGCCGGTCGAAGGGCGCGGCGACGAGCGGATGGACCTGCGGGTCTACAAGATCGATCCGCTCAACCGCTCCCTCTGGCCGTTCCCCGAGACCCCGGTGCAGGTGGACGAATCCGTGCGCCCGCCCGGTCCCGGCGAAGAGCCGCGGCCGTGGACCGATCCCGAGCGCACGGTGGACGTCGCGCACCTGACCGAACAGATCCGCTCCCTCGGCTCGCCGCCGGTGTCGACGCTCCTCCAGCTTCCGCTGCGCCGCGAGGGCAGCTCGGCCCGCTTCGGCCTCGACCTCGGGCCGTGGGTGGACAAGCTCGCCGGCCCGAACGCGCCGGGGACCTACCTGGTGGGCCTGCGCCGGCTCGACCGCTCCAGCAGCCGTGCCTGGATCCGCGTGCAGGTGACCGACCTGTCGCTCTCCGTCGCCGAAGAGCCGCAGCGGGTGGTCTTCGGCGTCACCTCGCTCGCCACCGGCAAACCGGTGATCGGCGCCACCGTCCGGCTCGAAGGTGGCGAGACGATCTCCGGCAACGGCCAGGGCGCGCGCTGGGTCACCCTGTTCGAGGGCAAGACCGACGTCGCCGGCCGCCTGATCTGGAACCCGCCGGGCCGCCGGCAGGGGCGCACGGTGGCGGTGCGGCGCATCGTGGCGCAGAGCGGCGCCGACACCCTGGTGCTCGATCCGACGCCGATGCGCATCCCCGACCACTACAGCGACGGCCAGTGGCTCTCCCCGGACTACTCGACCTGGCTCGGCTGGGCGTTTGAGGACGATCTGACCGCCCGCGGCCCGCAGGCGGAGACCCTTTGCCACCTGTTCACCGAGCGGCCGGTCTACCGCCCCGAGGAGACGGTGCACATCAAGGGCTACCTGCGCCTCCGCGAACGCGGCCGGCTGACCCCGAGCCGGGGCATCGGCCACGTGGTCGTGCAAGGCCCGGGCGACCTGATCTGGCGCTACCCGGTGCAGTTGACCGAGGCGGGCTCGTTCTACAAGGCGTTCAGCGAGCAGAAGCTGCCCACCGGCATCTATTCGGCCTGGTTTGAAGACACCCGGAAGGACCGCTGGGGCACCGTCTCCTGGAAGATGGAGGCCTACCGCCTGCCGCGCTTCCAGGTCAGCCTGAACACCGCCGACCGGGTGCCGCTCGACAAGGAGTTCACCGTCGGCCTGACCGCCACCTACTATGCCGGCGGCCGGGTGGGCGGCCGGCCGGTGACCTGGCGGGTCACCCAGTTCCCCTATGCCTGGACGCCCAAGCGGCGCTCCGGCTTCCTCTACTCGTCGGACGGCCGCTTCTCGCGCACCGACAGCTTCCAGTCGTCGCCGCGCCTGGAGACCCAGGACACCACCGACGCCGAAGGCGGCGCCCGCCTGGTGCTCAATCCGGCCATCGAGCCCACCGCCCAGCCGCGCACCTATGTCGTGGAGGCGACCGTCACCGGCGCCGACGACCAGACGGTCACCGCCGTGCGCCAGGTGGTGGCACTGCCGCCGTTCGTCCTCGGTCTCAAGGTGCCGCGGTATCTGGAGAAGGCGGCCGGCCTGCGGCCCGAGCTGCTGGTGGTCGGGCCGGACGACCAGCCGATCGCCGGGCTGGAGGTGAAGGTCCGCCTGCTGCAACGGCAATGGCACTCGCACCTGCGCGCCAGCGACTTCTCCGACGGCGTGGCCCGCTACATGACCGACGTGGTCGATGAGAAGGTCTCCGAAACCAGGGTGAAGAGCGGCACCGGGCCGGTCTCCGTGCCGCTCACCCTGCCGCGCGCCGGCGTCTACGTCGTCGAGCTGGAGGCGAGCGACCGCCTGGGCCGCACCCAGGTGGTGGCGGTCGACCTCTATGCCGGGGGCGACCAGCCGGTGACCTGGGCGAAGCCGCCGGCCGGCGTGTTCACCGTGGCGAGCGACAAGGCCGCCTACCGTCCCGGCGAGGTGGCGAAGCTCGTGCTGCAGAGCCCGTTCCAGAACGCCGCGGCGCTCGCGGTCATCGAGGCGCCGGAGGGCAACCGCTACGAATGGATCAACGTCCAGGGCGGCGCCGCCACCTTCGAGCTGCCGGTCCTCGGCACCTGGGCGCCCCGCCTGCCCGTCCACTTCGTCCTCATGCGCGGCCGGGTGCCGGGCACCGCGCCGCAGCCGGGCAACGCCACCGACCTCGGCAAGCCGGCGACCCTCGCCGCCACCACCTGGCTCAAGGTGGAGCCGGTGGACAACCGGGTGGACGTCAAGCTCTCGCACGCCGAGGTCGCCCGTCCGGGCGACAAGGTGCAGATCCAGATCGACCTGCGCGATCCGCAGGGTGGGCCGCGGCCGGGCGAGGTGACGCTCTGGCTGGTTGATCAGGCCGTCCTCGCGCTCGGCCGCGAGCAGCGGCTCGATCCGCTGCCCGACTTCATCACCCAGGTCTCCTCCTACTGGACGCTGCGCGACACGCGCAACCTCGTCTTCGGCTTCCTGCCCTTCGCCGAGAACCCCGGCGGCGACGGCGGCGCGCTCGCAGCGGGCAACCTGCTCGACCGCGCGACGATCCGGCGCAACTTCAAGCCGGTCCCCTACTTCAACCCGGCGATCCCGGTGGGACCGGACGGCACGGCGCGGGTCACCGTGGCCCTGCCGGACGATCTCACCGTGTTCAAGATCCGTGCGAAGGCGGCGAGCGGACCCGACCGCTTCGGCTTCGGCACCAGCCAGATCGCCGTCCGCCTGCCGGTGATCATCCAGCCCTCGCTGCCGCGCTTCGTCCGCCCGGGCGACCGCTTCCTGGCCGCCGGCATCGGCCGCATCGTCGAAGGCGACGGCGGACCCGGTGCCGCCGAGGTGCGCGCCGACGGGGTGAAGCTCGAAGCCGCCGCCAAGCAGACGTTCACCTGGAACGCCGCCGAGCCCACCCGCGTCGAGGTGCCGGTGTCCGTGCCGACGCCTCCTTTTAAGGACGACGGCACGCTCTCCTACGACAAGGTGACCTTCCGCTTCGGCGTGCAGCGCACGGCGGACAGCGCCTCCGACGCCTTCGAGGTGTCCTTGCCGGTGAAGGACGACCGGCGGGCGGTGCGCATCCGCCTGATGAAGGACTTGGCGGTCGGGGCCTCGCTGCCGCTGCCCGCCCTCCCCGAGCCGGCGCGGCCGGGCTCGGTGCGCCGCTCGATCGTGGTGTCGGACCAGGCCTCGCTGGTGCGCATGGCGGCCGGTCTCGACTTCCTCACCGAGTATCCCTATGGCTGCACCGAGCAGCGGCTGAGCCGCGCCCGCGCCGAGATCGCGCTGCGCAAGTTCCGCGACCTGCTGCACCAGCAAGGCAACGACGAGCGCATCCGCCGCTCCGTGGAGGACACGCTGCAGTGGATTCCGCAGACGGTGGATGAGAAGGGCTTGGTCGCCTACTGGCCGGGCTCGCGCGGCTACGTCTCGCTCACCGCCTGGGTGGTGCAGTTCCTGGTGGAGGCGAAGACCGCCGGCTTCCGGGTGGACGACGCGCTGCTCGACCGGCTCACCCGGTCGCTGCAGCAGTCGCTGCGCTCCGACTACGGCCGCTTCATCGACGGCGAAGCCTGGGCCGAGCGCGCCTGGGCCTTGTCCGCCCTGGCCGCCGCCGGCAAGGGCGATCCCGCCTACAACGCCGAGCTGGCGCGCCGCGCCCAATACCTCGACGTCGAGGGAGCGGCGCAGGTGCTCCAGGCCTTCGCCAAGGGAGGCGACGTCGCCTCTCCGGCCACCGACGTGCTCGCCCGCCAGCTCTGGGACGGTCTCGTCTTCCGCCTCTTCCAGGGCAAGGAGATCTACGGCGGCCTGCAGAAGAGCGCCACGGCGCGCAACGCCCTCATCCTCCCCAGCGAGACGCGCAGCCTCGCCGAGGTCACCCGTGCCCTGGCGCGCAAGGAGGGGGCGAACCCGCGCCTGCCGCGTCTCCTCGACGCCCTCGTCACCCTCGGCCGCGACGACGGCTGGGGCTCCACCAATGCCAACGCCGCCGCCCTCCTCGCCTTGAGCGAGGCGCTCAAGCCGCCCTATCCCGGCAGCTCGCCGCATGCCCTGGAGCTGCGTTTCGGCGACGCCGCCCCGCGCGCCCTCACCCTCGGACCCCAAGCGCCGATCCTCGGCGTGATCGCGACCGACGGCGGCACCGGCAGCGTTCTGCATCAATCTGGCGCGAAGGGACCGGTGCTGGTGCGCGTCGAGACCACCTACCTGCCTTCCGGCGACGGCGCGCAGGAGGCGGCGAAGGCGAACGGCTTCGTGGTGAGCCGCGAGATCCTGCGCGTGCGCGGCGACGGGCCGGCGGAGCGGTCGCCGCTCACCGCGCCGGGCACGAAGCACGCCTTCCGGGTCGGCGACGTCGTGGAGGACCACGTCCGCGTGGTGAACCCGAAGGACCGCCACTTCGTCGCCGTCGTCGTCCCCCTGGCCGCCGGCATGGAGCCGCTCAACCCGCGCCTCGCCACCGCACCGCCGGAAGCGAAGCCGGAGGGCACGCTCACCCTGGAGCCGTCCTACGTGGCCTATCTGGATGACCAGGTGGCCTTCTACTACGACACCCTGCCCAAGGGCACCTACGACTTCTCCTTCCGCACCCGCGCCCAGATCGAAGGGAGCTACGTGCAACCCGCGGCGCGCGCCGAGATGATGTACGACGCGGCGGTCGAAGGCACCTCGCCGGGGGCGCGGATCGAGGTGGGGAAGAGGTGAGACCCCCCGCCCGCCCCCTCCCCGACCC
>DIHE01000050.1:0-2863 GCA_002420005.1 Holophagales bacterium UBA5704
CCGATCACCGGCACCCGGGCCTACGTCCTGGACGGCGCCCTCGCGACGATGCCGCCCGGCGTCCCCGGCGAGCTTTTTCTGAGCGGAGCCGGCCTCGCGCGGGGCTATCTCCACCGGCCCGACCTGACCGCGGAGCGCTTCGTGCCGGACCCGTTCGGCGGATCGGTTGGCACCCGTCTCTACCGCACGGGAGACCGGGCCCGCCGGCGCTCCGACGGGACGCTCGAGCTTCTGGGGCGGATGGACCACCAGGTGAAGGTGCGGGGCTTCCGCATCGAGCCGGGGGAGATTGAGGCGGCGCTGGCGGGGCATCCGGCGGTGCGGGAGGCGGTGGTGACCGCCCCGGCGGACATCTCCGGAGACCGGCGGCTGGTGGCGTATGTGGTGGCCACGGAAGGGGGCGCACCGCTCGACGTGGCGGCGCTCGGCGCCTATCTCGGCTCGCGTCTGCCGTCGTTCCTGGTGCCGTCGCTGTGGGTGGAGCTGGCGGCGCTGCCACGGACGCGGACGGGGAAGGTGGACCGCAAGGCGCTGCCCGCACCGGGGGCGACGGCGTTCGGGGGGGTGGGAACTGCCTACGAGGCACCGCGGACGGCGATGGAGGAGATGCTGGCGGGGATCTGGGGCGACCTGCTCGGCCGCGAGCGGGTGGGGGTGCACGACAGCTTCTTCGCCCTGGGCGGGCACTCGCTGCTCGCCACCCGGGTGGTCTCCCGGCTGCGCGACCGGCTGGGGGTCGAGCTGCCGGTGCGCGCGCTCTTCGAGCAGCCCACGATCGCCGGTCTGGCGGGGCTCCTCGCCGGCCTCGGCAGGGGAGGGGGCGAGGAGCCGATCGTCGTCCTGCCGCGGGACGCGGAGGGCGGCGGCACGTTCCCGGCGTCGTTCGCGCAACGGCGGCTCTGGTTTCTCGATCAGCTCGATCCGGGGAGCGCGGTGTACAACATGCCGCTCGCCCTTTTGCTTGACGGCGAGCTGGCCGCAGAGCAGCTCGCGGCGGCGTTCGGCGAGCTGGCGCGGCGCCACGAGACGCTGCGCACGACGTTCCTTGCGGGGACCGACGGCCCCCTGCAGGTGGTGCACCCGATGCCCTCGATGCCCCCGGCCGGCGCACGGCCGTTCGCGCTCGCGTCGATCGACCTGTCGGCGCTGGGTGAAGAGGAGCGCCGGCGGGAGCTGGCGCGGCGGGTGGCGGAGGAATCGCTCCGCCCGTTCGATCTCGCTTCCGGCCCGCTGCTGCGGGGGGCGCTGGTGCGGCTGGCCCTCCGGGAACACGCGCTGCTGCTCACCCTGCACCACGTGATCTCGGACGGGTGGTCGCTGGGAGTGCTGGTGCGCGAGGTGACGGCGCTCTACGCGGCGGCGATGGCTGGACGACCGGGACAACCGGGTCGGCCCCTGGACGCAGCGCTGCCGCCGCTGCCGGTGCAGTACGCGGACTTCTCGGTGTGGCAGAGCCGCCGGCTGACGGGGGAGACGCTGGAGCGCGAGATCGAGCACTGGCGGCAGAAGCTCGCGGGTGTGCCGCCGTTTCTCGAGCTGCCGACGGATCGGCCGCGTCCGCCGGTGCAGACGTTCGGTGGACGGAGCCTGCCGCTGAGGCTCGATCCGGAGCTGACGGGCCGTCTGTCGGCGCTGGCCCTCGCCACGGGGACGACGCTGTTCATGGTGCTGCTGGCGGGCTTCGAGACGCTCCTGGGGATCTACGCGGGGGCGGAGGACCTGGCGGTGGGGACGCCGATCGCCGGCCGCAACCGAGCGGAGCTCGAGGGATTGATCGGGTTTTTCGTCAACTCGCTGGTGCTGCGCGCCGACCTGTCGGGGGATCCGTCGTTCGTCGATCTCCTGGGCCGGGTGCGCGAGGACACGCTGTCGGCGTACACGCACCAGGACCTGCCGTTCGAGAAGCTGGTGGAGGAAATCAAGCCGGAGCGCAGCCAGGCGCACACGCCGATCTTCCAGGTGATGATCGCGTTGCAGAACGTGCCGATGGGCGAGGGCAGCGAGCTGCCGGGCCTGACGATGCGGCCCCTGCCGCCGGCATCCGGGAGCGAGACGGTGGCGAAGTATGACTTGGCGTTGTCGTTGACCGAAGAGGGCGAAGGGATTCAAGGGGGTGGTGGGATCGGCGGCATCCTCGAGTACAACGTCGATCTGTTCGACGCGCCGACGATGGTCCGGCTGCTCGATCATTGGCGGGCCCTGCTCGAAGGGGTGGCGGCGGGCTCCGGAGCCCGGCTGTCGGCGCTCTCCCTGCTGGGGGCGGCGGAACGGCACCAGCTCCTCCACGAGTGGAGCGACGCGGCGCCCGTCGTCCCCGAGGCGGGCGGAACCACCCCGGTGCACGAGCTTTTCGCGGCGCAGGCGGCGCAGCGGCCGGACGCGGTGGCGCTGGTCTCCGATCACCAGATTCTGACTTACGGCGAGCTCGCGCGCAGGTCGAGCCGGATGGCGCGCCGGCTGGTGGACCTCGGGGTCGGGCCGGGCACGCTGGTCGGGCTCTGTGCCGAGCGCTCCCCCGAGCTGGTCCTGGGGGTGCTGGCGATCCTCGCGGCCGGCGGAGCCTATCTGCCGCTCGACCCCTCCCATCCCATGGAGCGCCTGGCCTCCACGCTCGCCGACGCGGGAGCACCGATCCTCCTCGCCGAGGAGCGCCTGCACGAGCGCCTGCCGGCGGGCGCTGCGCGGGGGGTCGGTCTGCACGCGCTCGCCGGCCTCGGCCCTGTTCCTTCTCTCCCCCTCTCCCGGCGGGAAAGCGACCCCGGCGACCTCGCCTACGTCATCTACACCTCGGGATCGACCGGCCGGCCGAAGGGCGTCGAGGTCAGCCACGCGAACGCCGCGCGGCTCTTCGCCGCCCTCCGCC
>DIHE01000050.1:3188-3406 GCA_002420005.1 Holophagales bacterium UBA5704
GGGCGTCTCGTCATCGTGCCGGGAGAGACCGCCCGCTCGTCCGAGGCGTTCTACGAGCTGCTGCGCCAGGAGCGGGTGACGGTGCTCAGCCAGACCCCCTCGGCCTTCCGGCAGCTCCTCTGGGCCGAGGAGACGGCCCTCGCGCGCGGTGAGGCAATGGTTTCAGACCTGCGGTTGGTCGTCTTCGGCGGCGAGGCGCTGGATCTTGCGTCGCTCGC
>DIHE01000050.1:3704-4009 GCA_002420005.1 Holophagales bacterium UBA5704
GCGACCTGGCACGGCCGGGCAGCGTCATCGGCCGGCCGCTGTCCGACCTCTCGCTCCACCTGCTCGACCGCGGCGGCCGGCCGGTGCCGCTCGGCGTGCCGGGAGAGATCCACGTCGGCGGCGCCGGGGTGGCGAGGGGGTATCTCGCCCGCCCCGCCTTGACCGCCGAGCGGTTCGTGCCCGACCCCTTCTCCTCTGGGGGGCAACGGCTCTACCGCTCCGGCGACCTGGCGCGCCGGCGCCCGGACGGCGATCTCGAATACCTCGGGCGGATCGACCGCCAGGTGAAGGTGCGCGGCTTCCGC
>DIHE01000062.1:0-33528 GCA_002420005.1 Holophagales bacterium UBA5704
CAAGGCCGGACGGTCATCCCCCAGGACCGGACGGTCACCCATGAACCGGGCCGAGATCATAGTCAGCCGCCACCACGTCACCATGGGGCCGCACCTGTCGTCGGGGGGATCCGGTTGGCAGACTGTCCGGGCAGTGGCGGAGGTGTTTCGTCGGCGGAGCCAGCTTCTCCCTGTGCAAACCTCTCGGGTAGAATGATGATGATCCAGCCTCCGGAAGAGGCAAGGAGTTCATATGCCCGCTGCCCTGAGCTTCAGAATCGATGACTTGACGGCCGACCGCTTGCGGGCGCGAGCCGAAAGGGAAGGTCTAAGTCTTGAAGAATCGGCGCGGAAAGTGCTTCAGGATGCCCTGCGCCCGAGCTGGGAAGCTTTCTGGGAACGAACCGACAGGATTCGGCAAGAGTTGGCCGGTCGTACCTTTGAAGACAGCTCGGAGTTGATTCGCGAGGACCGGGAACGTTGAGCGCTTACGTCCTCGACGCAAGAGTTGTTCTGAAGTGGTTTCTCCCCGAGCCGTGGTCCGAAGAAGCACGGCGGCTCCGCACGCCAGACCTCGAAGGGCATGCACCGGATCTGTTGCTTCTCGAGACAGCCAGCGGGCTCTGGAAGCACGTGGTTCGAGGACAGCTCGAAGTAGCCGTGGCCCGGGAGGCGATCGCAGCCCTGGCTGAAGCTCCCATCTCTCTGTGGGGCGCCGGTCCTCTTTTCGCGGATGCCTTTGAGCTGGCTGCCGGCACGGGTCGCTCGGTCTACGACTGTTCTTACCTCACCTTGGCGATCCGGAGAAGCCTTCCACTTGTAACGGCAGATCGCCGTTTCTTTGACGCAATCAAGTCGGGACCTTTGGCGCGGCACATGCTCTGGGTCGGCGATGTCTCGTGACGTGAGCCGGGGCTGAGAGCCCACCTGAGCAGCGGCTCAGCGGCTCCTGTGAAGCGGAGCGCGATCATGGTGTAACGCGGCCGGCGAGGGCGCCGGCTTCACACCAGGGGACCAGCGTCACAGACGACCAGTGGCCAGGTGTCAGTCTCGGCCATGAAGGCCCCACTCCACGTCTTCTCGCAGGAGCCCCTCCATCAGTTCCTCCCGGTGCGACGCGAGACAGCGGCGCAGGGCTCGCCGTAGCGTGAACGTCAAGGCGCGTGGTAAGTTCCGGGGCCAGAGAGGTGCTCTGAGCGCGGGCCGGCGCAGTGAAGGCGGCGGCTTGACCGCCAGCGCCTGCAGGCCTACTATCATAAGCGTTACGCTTCGGTCCCACACCCTGCGATGAACGCTCCCGCCACCCGCGCCCAGCCATTCTGTGAACCGCCCGTCCGACTCTGGGCGGTCACATTCAGCGTGTTTCTGCTGATCGCTTCGTGGTCAATGTTTCTTATCGACCTTCCCGGGCTGCTGCTCGTGGCGCTCCCGGCGTGCTTCTTCTTTCAGTTCCGTCTCTATCGTGCCATCCTCGACGACTACTGGTTGTCCGACGCCCAGAAGGACGAGTATCGGCGGGGGATCCGTTGGTTCGGCCCTTGTGTAGCTCTCTTTCTTGCCGTTCACATCTTGATCGGCCGATTGCGCGTGGCGCCCCCTTCCTCTTGAGCGCACGCCTGGGCCCCTGCCAGACAGGTTCCAGGGAAAAGCTGAAAAACTCAGCTATCGCGCAGGCCCGGACGGCCACCCTCCAAGGCCGGATGGTCACGCCCGGCGGCGGCGGGTGCGGCGGCGGCAAGGCGCTGGGCACCACATGCTCTCGCGGTCTGTCAGGCCGCGGGGTGGGTCGACTCCTGTGACCCAGGGAATCGGCCGGTGGCCTCATCCCTGGGCTGGTCTCTCCCGGCCCGTTGGGCCGCCTCCGCCCTGCTCTTTCTCTGGCCGGTCAGCGGCGGCAATGCCCCCTCCGGTCGTGGCCCCGCTTTACCCGCACCGCACCCCCACCCGCACCTCCGCCCCCGCCCGTACCTCGCGAAGCACTCCGTCCGTGAGAGCCTCGCCATCCACCGTCACCTCCACCCGGCCGCGTGCCCACCCGGCCACCCGTTCGATCTCGACGTGCAGTGTGGCGCCGCGCCAGGGGCGGTCCATGGCCGCATGGGGCCAGCCGGTGGGGAGGCAGGGGTCGAAGCGCAGGCCTTCCCAGGTGGGGCGGACGCCGAGGACCCATTCGGAGACGACCCTTGGCAGCCAGGCGGCGGAGCCGGTGTACCAGGTCCAGCCGGCGCGGCCGTGGTAGGGGGAGAACGGGCCGTCGACGTTGCCGGGGAGGACGTAGGGCTCGGCCCAGTAGGGCTCGGGGTCTTTGTTTGTGGGATCGATCGCGGTGAGGAGCCGCTGCACCAGGTCGGCGTCGCGCATCTTGGCGGCGGCGGCGATGGCCCAGGTGGCGGCGTGGGTGTAGACGCCTCCGTTCTCGCGCAGGCCCGGGGCGTAGCGGGTGATGTAGCCGATCGTCTCGTCCGGGACGCTGTAGGCCGGCGCGAGGAGGAGCGCTCCCGCATCGCTCACCAGGTGGTCCTTGACGGCGGCGAAGCAGGCGGCGGCTCGTTCCGGCGGGGCGATGTCGTTCAGCAGGGCCCAGACCTGGGCGTTGAGGAAGATGCGGCCCTCCGTGTTCTCGGCGGAGCCGATCCAGGTGCCGTCGTCGCGGGTGGCGCGGCGGTACCAGGCGCCGTCCCAGGCGTGCTCGTTGATCGCGGCCACCAGGGTCTCCCGGCGCTCGGCGAGGGCGGCGGCGGCTTCGGGAGCGCCACGGCGGCGGTGGATCTCGCTCCAGTCGGCGAGCAGGCCGGCGAGAAACTGGGCGAGCCAGACGGACTCTCCCCGCTCTTGCAGGCCCACCGCGGACAAGCCGTCGTTCCAGTCCCCGCCTCCGATGTACGGAAGGCCCCGCGGGCCGGTCCTCTCGAAGACGCGGGCGAAGGCGCGTTCGACGTGATCGAGCAGGGTGTGCGGCGCCGGGTCGTCCAGGTACGGGGCTTGGTCGTCCAGGACGGTGAGGTCGCCGGTCTCCTTGAGGTAGTTGGCGATCACGAAGGCGAGCCAGAGGAGGTCGTCGGTCATCTTCGTGATGTGCCCCAGCTCGGAGAGAGGGTGCCACCAGTGGTAGACCGAGCCGTCGGCGAACTGGTGCGCGGCGTGCAGGCGGATCTGCTCGCGGCAACGCTCGGGCTCGATGGTGAGCCAGACCTGTGAGTCCTGGAGCTGGTCGC
This sequence comes from Holophagales bacterium UBA5704, assembly GCA_002420005.1. Taxonomy (GTDB): domain Bacteria; phylum Acidobacteriota; class Thermoanaerobaculia; order Multivoradales; family UBA5704; genus UBA5704. Next base: position 3,195 of record DIHE01000062.1, read on the forward strand.
GGAAGCCGTAGGCGCCGCTCTGCTGGTAGTAGCCGGCGCGGCCCCAGAGGCGCGCGGCGATGGCCTGGTAGCGCAGCCAGTCATTGGTGAGCGCATCGAAGAGCGGCTCGGGAGTCCGGATGCGGTGAGCCGCCAGGCGGTTGCGCCACGCGGTGGTGACGGCGGTGCGCGAGGCGTCCATGGCCACGGGGGTGGCGAAGGCGCGGGCCAGGGTGACGGCTTCCTCCCGGGTCGCGGCGGTGGCCAGGGTGAAGCCGAGGTCGGCGGCGCCTCCGGCGGCGAGGTCGATGGGGCAGCAGAGGGCGGCGATCGGATCGTAGTGGCGGCCGAAGAGGGTCGGCCAGGGGGCGTCACCGGTGAGCGCGGCCGGCCGGCTCCAGTCCCCGGTGCGGCCGAGGAAGGCGGCCTTGTCTCCCTCCGCGGCGGCGACCGGGGCCGTGGCGGCGAAGGCGGTCTGGTAGGGGAAGCCGGTGTTCCAATGGCCCCAGCGCGGCGAGCCGACGTCCCACATGTGGCTGCCGGCGAGGATCAGGTTCTGCTCCGGGTCCCAGGCGGTCTCCAGAAACAGTTTCTGGAACTCGCGGCGGGGGGCCGGCGCGACGCCGCAATTCCATTCGAGACAGGCGACGACGGCGAGCCGGCGCGGCCGGCCGGCGGTGTCTTCCAGACGGAGACGCCACAGCTCGACCGGCGCCTCCGCATCGACCGACAACGTCCAGCGGGCGCGGAGGCCGTGGAGCTCGGTCTCGAAGGTGGTGAAGCCGAGGCCGTGACGGCAGGCGAAGCGGTCGTAGTCCGGCCGGCAAGGGGAGGGGGCGAGCGACCAGAGCTCGCCGGTGTCCAGATCCCGGAGATAGAGGAAGCGGCCGGAACGGTCGTCGGCGAATTCCTGCTGCCAGCGCACCAGCACGGCGAGCTGCGAGTTGTCGATCCAGGAAAAGCCACTGCCGGTCTGGGAGACGGCGAGGCCGACCCGCGGATTGGCGATCAGGTTGATCCAGGGACGCGGCGTCCGCGGATCGGTCACCACGTATTCGGTGCCGTCGTCAGAAAAGTGACCGTAGGCGGTCATGCGATCCATCCCTCCCGAGCGTTCAGAAAGATTTCAGGGCGTCAGCTCGACCGTCGCCGGCAGCTCGCGCACGACGGTTTCCTTGTCCTGCCACCGCACCACGATGCCCTTCGGCGGAACCGTGAGGCCGGCGGCGATGTGATAGCGCACGCCGGTTCCTGCCGGCGTGACCGTGTACTCCAGAAGCCCGTATTCCGTCCGCAGCCCTTTGACCTGGACCTCGTTCCAGGCGGGCGGCAGACCGGCGCCGAGGACGAGGGCACCGTCGGCGTCGCGGACGTAGGCGAGGAGATCGAGGAAGGCGAGGATGAATTCCGCGCCCACCCAGGTGTGGGGCATGTCGCCGAGGAACCGCGGCGTCCGCGGGTCCTTCCACACCACCTCGGCCCATTGGTTCCAGCCGGCGGGGCGGCGGCCTTCCAGGAAGAAGGGGAGCAGCTGGTGCACGCGGTCGCGTTGCCCCAGGCGGAGCAGGGCGCGCAGATTGCGCAGCTCGTAGGGCGTGTAATTCTCCCAGGTGCGGGTGCCGTCGCGCCGTTCGATCGATTCCGTGAAATAGCGGTCGAACGTCCGGCGCAGCGCGGCCGGGGGCAGGTCGCGCAGCTCGCCGACCGGCGCGAGGGCGATGGCGGTCGAGGTGGGATCGAAATCCCCTTTTTCGACGGACGCCGGGAGGTGATCGATCCGGTGGAGCTGGATGGTGCGCTGGAGCGAGGTCAACAGGTCGGCGCGGAACTGGTTGCGGATCGCGCCCCAGTATTTGGCCTCCTGGGTGCGGCCGAGCTGGGTGGCGAGCCAGGTGGCGTCGGTGAAGCCGCGCAGGGCGAAGAAGTCGTCCCAATAGGAATGGACCGGCTTGTCGGAATACCCTTCGTGGCTGATCGATTCCGGGAGCAGCCCGAGGTAAGGGAATTTCTCCGGCGTCCGGTAGTCGGGTGTGCGCCGCTGTTGCCTCAGGTATTCCATGTAGGAGGCGGCGCTCTCGACGTGCGGCCAGAGACGCTCGGCGGTCGGCCGGTCACCGGTGAAACGGAAATACTGCGCGACCAGATGGATCAGCTCGCCATGGCTGTCGTTCTCCGGCACCGGATCGGCGCCGCGGCGGTCCACGCAGCACGGCACCTTGCCGTCGCGGAACTGGTAGGGGGCGAACCAGTCGAGAAAGGCGCGGACCTCCTCCGGATGCCCGAGCCGCAGCAGGGCCGTCGAGGTGAGCACGCCGTCGCGGATCCACGACCGCTCGTAGGAGCGCGAGCCGGGCTGGATCGCCGGTCCATCCTGATTGATCAGAATGTAGGCGAGGTTGCTCTTCAGCGTGTGGACGAGGTCCTCGGCGGCCGGAATGCGGATTTCGACGCGGTCGAGCTGCGCGCGCCAGTCTAAAGCGGAGCTTCCCTTGGGCGCCTCCTCCCCGTGCAAGGGGAGGGAGATCTCGACCTCTTTCGTCTCGCCCGGCGCGAGCGGCAGATCCCAGGAGGCGGCGGCGGAGGCGGCGCCGGTGGGGTCGGTGATCTTCTTGCGATCCGGCAAGGCGCCGCGCGCGAGGAATTCGGTGATCGCTCCCTGATCGAACGGGGCGGCTCCGGCGGCGCCGGGCGCGGTCGAGAACGTGACCGTGTGCCTGCCGTTGATCGTGACGGCGCGCCGGGCGAAGGCGATGTCGCGAATCGGCGAGAGGCCTCCCGGGGGATCGCCGAGGAATTGCCAGGCGGGGTTGACCTGGACCGGGCGGACGGCGAGGTGGAGGCGCGGGCTTGCCGCCGTCCTGCCCCGGTTGTGCAGGCGGTAGCGCGCGTGGAGCACGGACGCGCCGGGCTCGCCGCCGGCGGAGGCGGTGATCTCCAGCGCGAGGTCGCCGCTCGTCCAGGTGACCGTGGGGATCGGGAGGTAGCCGCCGGCCAGCGAGTGGGCGGTCTGGACGTCGTTCCAGGTGACGAGGCGGCCGTCCTGGGTCAGGAAGGGCTCGATGGAAAAGCCGCCTTTGCCGGTCTCCAGCATCCCGTCCTCGTTGAGCAACCCTTCCGCCGTGTCGCGCGGGACGCCGACCACCGCCCAATAGGATTGCTCGCCGGTCAGCCAGCGGGGGTGGAGACCGCGCGGGGCCTCCTTCGCAACGGCCTGGAAGAAGGCCTCCGGCGTGGGCGCCCAATCCAGAGGTTTGACGTCGAGAGTGGGGGAGCCCGTGCCCTCCAGATACCGCAGCCGCAGATGGCGCGCCTCGGTCTCAGGGAGATGGAACGGATCCTTGCCGCCGTTGCCCCCGTCGACCGTGCGAAGGGTCGTCCAGGCGGCGCCGTCGTCCGAGATCTGCACCTCGTAGCGGCTGGCGTGGGGGCCGGTGCCCCAGTCGACGACGAGGCCGCTGAAAGGGCGGCTTTCGAGGAAGTCCTGGGTGATTCCCTGGGCCGTGGCGGTGGTGACAGGGGTGAGGGTGTACGGATGCTCGGGGGGCAGCTCGCGCAAGGTCAGGTCGTCGAGGAAGACCGATCCCTTGCCGCCGGTCCCGGCGGTGACCGCGAATTCCACCGCCGCCACGTTCTTGAGGACACCGCCGCCGGCCGGTCCCCAGGCGAACTGGATGTGCCGCTTTTTGGAACGGATTTCCGTCCACTCGCGAGGGATGGCGAAATTCTTGCGGTTCACCCACCAGACGTTGTCGCCGGACGGGTCGACCAGCTTGAATTCCAGGTTGTTGACCGGCGCCTCGCCGCGGATCCGGAAGGAGATCTCGTAGTTCTCCGGCAGCTCGAACGGCAGCTCCTTGCGCGCCACGGCGTAGCCCGCGCCGCCCTGGAAGTCGAAGTCGAGGCGCAGGGCCCGGCCGTGGAGGCCCTCGGCGGCGGCGAGCTGGAGAGACACGCCGTCGGATGGTGCCGCCGTCCAGCTCGCGGCCTCCTCGAAGCCGTCGAGTGTCCGCGGTGCGGGAGAGGCACCGATCCACAACAGGCCGGCACCGACACACAGCCAGATCCACCGTCGTCCGTTCATTCCTTGACGCTCCCCAGGGTGATCCCCTCGATGTACTGTTTCTGCAGGAAGAGAAACAGGAGGAGCCCGGGCAGGACGGTGACCACCGCTCCCGCCATCATCAGCTCCGTGTCCTGCACGTGCTCGCCGGACAGGTTGGCGAGCGCAACCGGCAGAGTGTACTTGCTCTCGTCGGTCAGCACGATGAGCGGCCACATGAAGTCGTTCCACGCGGAGAGGAAGGTGAAGACCCCGAGGGTGACGAGGATCGGGCGCAGCAGCGGCAGCACGATCGTCCAGTAGATCTGCAGCTCCGAGGCGCCGTCCAGGCGGGCGGCGTCGAGCAGCTCGTCGGGAAGCCCTTGGGCGAACTGGCGGATCAGGAAGATCCCGAACACCGTGGCGATGCCGGCGACCAGCACGCCGCCGAACGAGTTGACGAGACCGAGCGCCCGGATCTCCAGGAAGAGCGGCAGCACGGTGACCTGCGGCGGCACCACCAGGGTGGCGAGGAGGAGGGCGAACAGCCGCTTGCGGCCACGGAAGCGCAGCTTGGCGAACGCATAGCCGGCCATCGAGTTGCAGAGCAGCGAGACCGCGGTGACCGCGGAGGCCAGGAAGAGCGTGTTGCGAAACGTCCGCCCCAGGTCGAGCCGGGTGAACAGCGTCTCGTAGTGCTCCAGGGTGGGATGCGACGGCACCAAACGCACCGGCAGAGCGGTCGCCTCGCCGGTGGGCATCAGCGAGGCCGAGAGCATCCAGAGGAGCGGGAACGCGGTGAGCAGGGCGAGCAGGAGGAGCGCGCCGTTCACCGCCAGGAACGCCAGGGGCCTGCGCATCAGGTCCTCCTCCTTTGCAGCAGCTCCTGCACCAGCGTGGCGCCGAGGATCAGCGCGAACAGCACGAAGGCGATCGCCGCGGCGTTCCCCAGGTTCCACCAGCGGAACCCCTGCTGGTACATGAGGAGCGTGATGGAGGTCGTGGCATAGAGCGGGCCGCCGCGGGTCATCACGTACGGCTCGGCGAAGATCTGGAACAGGCCGACGGTGGTGAGCACGCTCACGAAGCGGGTGGTCGGCCCGAGCAGCGGCCAGGTGATGTGGCGCAGCATCCTCCAGGGACTCGCCCCGTCCAGCTCCGCGGCCTCATAGAGCGCTACCGGGATGGCCTGGAGACCGACCACGTAGATCACCAGGGCATAGCCGAAGCTCCGCCAGACGGCGAGCAGGGTGATGGCGGCGGTCGCCCAGGCGGGGTCGCCGAGCCAGTCGATCGGCGGCAGGCCGAGGACGCCCAGCATCTGATTGATCAGCCCGTACCGCGGGTGGTAGAGGTAGCGGAAGACGACCGCCACGGCGACGAGGGTGGTGACCACCGGGGCGAAGAACACGGTGCGGAACAGACCGCGCATCCGGGCCAGCCGGGAGTGCACCAGCAGCGCGCCGCCGAGGGCGAGGAGGAGGGTCAGCGGCACCCCCAGGAGGACGAAGACGAGGGTGTTGCGCAGCACCTTCCAGAACAGGGGATCGCGCAGCAGGCGCAGGTAGTTGTCGGCGCCGACGAAGCGCGCGTTGCGCGGGTCCGCCAGGGCGTAGATGTCGAAATCGGTGAGCGAGAGGAGCAGGGCCGCGAGGAGCGGCAGGGCGAAGAACAGGCCGATCGCGCCGAGCGCCGGGGTGAGCAGAGCCCACGCCGCCCGCCGCTCGGCGGGGAGGCCGCGCGTCTCGTCGATGTCCGGAGGTACCGCGGGGGTCAACGACGGGCCTCCTGGTCGAGCATCCAGCGCCGCTTTTCGAGCATCCGGTCGACGTCGGCGTCGAGATCGGCGAGCGCGGTGTCCAGGTCCTTGCCGCCGCGCATCACCTGCTCGGCGCATTCGGCCACCCGGGTGGCGATCTGCTCCCACTCCGGCACCTTGGGCGTCGCCGCCACCTGCCCGAGCTGGGTGAGAAACGGCGCCGTCCGGGGATCGTCCGCCAGACCGGCGAGCGTCCAGGCGGAGCGGCGGGCCGGCAGGTCGCCGGACAGCGCATAGAAGCGGGCCTGCTGCTCCGGCTCCGCCAGGTACTGCAACCACGTCCACGCCGCCTCGGGAGACCGGGCCTCCTTGAACAGCACCAGGCTGGCCCCTCCGGCGAGCGACAGGCCGGGATAGTCCCCGCCTTCCTCCGGCGGCGGCAGGGGCGCGGTGGCCCAGCGGTCCTGCATCTCGGGCGGCAGGCGTTTGCGGAACTCGCCGAGATTCCACGGGCCGGTGATCACCATGGCGAAATAGCCCTCGGCGAGCTGCTGGTAAAGGTTCGCCACGCCTTGCAGATCGAGGCTCGGCGCCAGCTTGGCCGTGTACAGGTCGAGGTAGAACGCCATCGCCTTGCGGAACTGCGGATCGCGAAACGCGCCGCGCCGGCCGCCGTCGGCGAGCAGGCCCGCCCGGTTCTGCAGACCGAAGACGACGGGCTGCGTCCATTCGTCGATCGGGAGGAGGATGGCGAAACGATTCGCGCCGCCTTGCTCCTTGATGCGCTGCATCACCGCGCGCCACGCCGCCCAGCTCCGCGGCGGCCAGGGGAGCCCCGTGGCGGCCACCAGGTCCGTGCGGTAGAAGAGCAGGCGGGTGTCGACATACCAGGGAAGGCCCCAGGTGGTGCCGTCGACCACGTTGGTGTCCCAGATGCCGGCGAACGAATCGGTGCGTCCCGCGAAGCCCGAGAGCGCCATGCGCTCGTCGAGAGGCGCCAGGGCGCCGAGCGCAACGAATTCGGGAATCCAGGTGTTGCCGAGCTGAGCGGCATCGGGGGTGGAGCGGCCCACGAAGGCGGTCAGCAGCTTCTCGTGCGCCGCCGTCCAGGGGACCTGCTGCACCTCGATGCGGATGTCCGGATGGCGCTGCTCGAACGCCGGCACCAGCGCGCGCACCACCTCGCCCTCCCGGCCGAAAGCCCAGAAGCGCACGGTGGTGCGGCCGTCGCCGGAACCGCCGCAGCCGCTGAGCAGGAGCAGCAGAAAGAGGCCCCACCGAGCCCTCACTCCAGCCACCCTCCGGTGAACCCGGCCCGCTCCAGTCCCCGCCGGATGTGCGGATTCTTCCGCATCACCTTCCAGATCAGCTCCGTCCGGTGGTTCTCGATCATCGCCACGATCGGCCCTTGATCGATACCGAGATAGTCGCCGTCGAACCAGCCGACGCCGGGGACGACCTTGCCGTGGTAGGTCTTCCTCTCGCGGGTCAGCGTCGGATTGAAGGCGTCGAGAAAGCCATACCGCCCATAGAGATGCGTTCCCCAGCGGCGGTGCATCTCCTCGATCGCCGGGATCGCGACCTCGGGGGCGAAGGCGATCGACGAGGCGGCGGCGGTGGGGGCGATCGTGCCGTCGTCGCGGATCTCGCCCAGCGCCGCGCCGCGCGCCGCATAGGTCATGAAATGGATCGGGCGGCCGTCGATCTCCAGGTCGCCGTCGAACGGTCCGTCGCAGGCGGTGAGGCCCCAGACGTTCGGGCCATAGCCGCGAAAACCCGATGGATTGGCGATCGCATAGGCGCGCTGCGCCAGCGTGGCACGGCGGGAGTTCTCGAAATAGTCGATCCCCTTGCCGCGCAGGTACGCATCCTGCAGGCCGCGGAAGTCGATCCAGACGTGCGAATATTGATGACCGAAGAGCGGCGCGAAATTCACGTGCTCCTGACCGTAGAAGGTGCCCCAGCGGTAGGTGGAGGTGAACGCCTCCCAATCCGCCGGATCGACCGGATGGGTGGGGGAGCCGAGGGCGAGGACGTAGAGGATCATGGCTTCATTGAAGCCCATCCACTCGTAGTCGATGAAACCGCTCTCGGGGTGCCAGCCCATGGAGAGGCGGGGCGGTTGGGGACGCGCCCAGGTCCAGTCCACCCGCCGGTAGAGCTCCTCGGCGAGCGCCCGGATCTCCTCCTCCTCGGGAACCTTCTGATCGAAATAGGACTGGCAGAAGAGCGCTCCCGCCAGGAGAAGCGTGGTGTCGATCGTCGACAGCTCGACCCGCTCGAAACGGGTGCCGGTCTGCATGTCGAGAAAATGGTAGAAGAATCCTTTGTAGCCGGTGCGGCCGGAAGGCTCCGGCCCCTGCGGTGCATTCTTGAGGAAGCGGAGCGTCCGGAGCACCCGCGCGCGGCCTTCCTCGCGGGTGATCCAGCCGTTTTCGATGCCGATGGGAACCGAGGTCAGGCCGAATCCGACCGCGGCGACGCTGGAGAACGACGGGGTGGGCCAGCGGTCGGGGATCAGGCCGTTCTCCGGGCCGGCCAGATCCCAGAAATAGCGGAAGGACCGCTCCTGGAGATCGGTGACCAGGTCCGGCGCGGAACGTGGAGCCGGCGGCACGCAGCTCGCAAGCACGAGCAGCAGGAGAAGCGCGAGACCCCCTCCCCTGGCCCCTCCCCCGCGCAGCGGGAGAGGGGAACCCCCGCCCCGGAGCCCTTGTCCGGGACCTGGGTGGGAGGCGGCGCCCTCTCCCGCTCGGCGGGGGAGGGTCGGGGAGGGGGTGGCGGTCATCGGCTCAGAATCCGATCCGCACTCCGCCCTGGAGGCGGCGGGTGTTGAATTCACAGTTCGCCTCGCCGAAGCGGGCGTTGGTGGAGGGCAGGCGGGGCTTGAACGACTCGAAGCACCCGTTGTTGTCGAAGTCGAAGACGTTGAAGCCTTCGCCGACCAGGCTGATGCGGACGGTGTCGGCGATCGTCGGTGCCTGCCATTCGAGGCGCAGGTCGACGCTGCGATACGCCCAGGCGTCCGGGATGATGAAGTCGTACTTCTTCGGCCGTCCCTCATTCCAACGCACGGTGAACGGATCCACCGAGTCGTCGAAGATGGTGAACGGAGCACCCGAGCCGAGGGTGATGATCGACGACACCTGGAAGTTGGCGGGCAGCGCCACGGTGCCGCTCATCACCAGCCGGTGCCGCTCGTCGTTGGTGCCGTCGAACTTCTTGAAGCTGGCGGGGTTCAGGTAGTCGAACGCGCCGAAGGCCACGCCCTCACCGGGGTTGTCGGTGCCCGTCTGCTTCGCCTTGGCATAGGTGTAGGCGAGGTTGAACGCCCACTTGCCGCCGGCCATAGGATGGTCGAGGTTGAACAGCAGGCCGTCGTACCAGGTGCGCCGGGTCGTCGAGGCGTAGAACACGCGGGCATAGCCCGGCACGCCGATGTTGCCGCCGAAGCGGTCGCCGAACCGGGTGCCCGGCGGCAGGTCGCCGAAGAAATACATCATGTTGTTGTAGCCGCGCACGCCGACGTAGGAGAGGCCGGTGAGCCAGGAGCCGAGCTGCTGGCGGACGCCGAGCGTCCACTGGTCCGACCGCGGCGGCTTCATGTCGTTGGGGATGAGGAAGATCTCCGGCCCCGGGGCCGCGCCGCGCGCGACGAGCTGGCGCAGGGCCTCGCCGGACTGGTATTCCGGGCGCCAGGCGAGAGCCGGCACGCCGCAACCCGGCGTCGGGCTGCCGTCGGCGGAGAAGCAGAAGGAATAGATCTTGTACTGCTGCCGGTACTGCTCGTCGAAGATGTCGTTCAGGTTGACCCGGTCGTAGTACTTGCCCCAGCCGCCGAAGACCACCGTCTTGGCGTCGCCCCGCACGTCCCAGGAGAAGCCGAGGCGCGGCTGGATCATGCCGTAGTACGGATCGCGGTCGCTCCCGTCCGTCGTGTATTTGCCGAGATCGAGGACGTCGCGCAGGCACCAGGTGGTCTGGCCGCCCACCGGCGAGCTGTAGGTGCGGCAGGCGTTCTGGAGCGCCGCGGTGAGCTCGGGCGGCGTCCGGTAGTCATTGTTGATCATGTTCGATTCGTAGTCCCACCGCACGCCGAGATTCAGCGTCAGGTTGCCCGTCACCTGCCAGTCGTCCTGGAGGTAGAGGCCCGCCTGGGTGTTGCTGAACTCGAGGGAGGGATTGCCGAAGCCGACGCGCGCCTGGAACGGGAACTGCCACTGCTCGTCGCTGCGGAACTCGAACAGACCGTTCTCGAACAGGTTCTTGGTGACCTCGTAGTCCAGCCAGTTGAGCGACAGGCCGCCCTTGAGCGTGTGGGCACCGTGCCAGTCGAGGGCGTAGGAGACGTCGTCGCGCAGACCGATCTTGTCCTGCACGAAGTCCTGCGTGGCGTCCTTGCCGCCGACGTCGAGGAGGCCGAAGTAGTTGAGGCGCGGCGTGCTGGATGCGATCGCGGTGGGGTTCCACTGCAGCTTTTGGAACGAGGCGGTGGCTTCGTTCAGCACGTTGCCGATCACCCAGGTGTGCTTGGCCACGAACGCGTCGGTGCCGATCTCGAAGCTCTCGGCGCCGTCGAGCGTGCGCTGGCCACCGAAGCCGCGCACCTCTTGCTCGTCGCGGCGGTGGAAGGTGGCGTAGGCCGTCTGCCCGGCGCTCGGCTGCCAGGACAGCTTGCCGAAATAGAGATCCGACTCGAACGGAGAGGTCAGCACGCCGGTCTTGAAACCGTTCAGGAACTGTTGCACGTTGGCCGGCGCGGAGCTGTACGAGCCACCGCGGAAGACCGTGGCGAGGCGGTCCTGATCGTTCGATTCATAGGAGAGGAAGAAGTGCAGCTTGTCCTGGATGATCGGGCCGCCGACCGCCAGGCCGAGCTGCTTGCGCTCGTACTCGGGCTTCTTGTCGCCGCGGTCCTTCGAGAAGTCGTCCTGGGTGACGAGGTCCTTGTCCTGGAAGAAGTAGAACGCCTCGCCGGAGAGCCGGTTGCCGCCCGACTTGGTCACCGCGGTGATCACCGCGGCGGCGGCCTTTTCATACTCGGCCTTGTAGTTCTGGGTGAGCACCCGGAATTCCTGCACCGCGTTCTGCGGGAACGGATTGCCGCGGCTGGAGTCCTGCATGAACGCGCCGCCCTGGAGCAGGTCGTTCTTGTACGACAGGCCGTCGATGAACACGTTGACCTGGCGGGAGTCGGCGCCGCCGCTGCGGAATTTCGCCGTACCGTCCTGGTCGTCGGTGAAGCGGACGCCCGGGGCGAGCGCGGCCAAGCCGAGGAAGTTCCGGTTGTTCTGCGGCAACGCCTCCATCTGCTGCGGGGTGACGTTGGTGGAGATCTCGGAGCTGCGGGTGTCGACCAGGAGCTGGACGGCTTCGCCGATCACGCTGACGTTCTCGGTGAACACCTCGCCCGGGGCGAGCACGAAGTCGAGCATCACGTCCTGGCCGATCAGCACCTGCAGCGTCTGCTGCTGGGGCTCATAGGCCGGGGAGCTGACCGTGACGGTGTAGACGCCCGGCTGGAGACCGGCGAGCGCAAAGCTGCCGTCGGCGCCGGTGGTGGCGGTGTGCTTGAAGCCGCTGTCGGCGCCGGCCGCTTCGATGGTGACTCCGGCGAGCGGGCCGGTTTCGTCGCGTGCCACGCCGCGAATCGACGCGGCGGTGGTCTGCGCTCCGGCGGCCGATGCGACCAGCGCGGCGACCAGCAGGAGCAGCAGAGCTGCCTTGTAGTGTTTCATGACCCTCCTCCTTGGATGGAAACTGGCTGCGAGATCTGGGCGCCGCAGGACCCCCGGACCACCAGGGTGGTGGGCAGGGTCTCGTGGCGGCGTTCGCGGTCCTCGCCTTCGGCGATCGCTTCGAGGAGACGCCGCACGGCGAGACCTCCAAGGTCGGCGATGTCGAGCCGCACGGTGGTGAGCGGGGGTGTCAGGTAGCGGGCGATGGGGATGTCGTCGAAGCCGGTCACCGCCATCTCCTCCGGCACCCGCAGCCCGGCCTCCTGCAGAGCGGAGAGGACACCGAGCGCCATCGCGTCGTTGGCGGCGAAGACCGCGGTGGGGCGGGGGTCCATGCGCAGCAGGGCCTTGCCGGCGCGGTAGCCCGACTCTTCATTGAAGTCCCCCGCGATCTCCAGCGCCTCGGTGTCCTCGTGAAGCAGCGTCCGCATCTCTTCGCGGTAACCGAGCAGGCGTTCCAGGGCGTCGTTGTTCGCCGGAGCGCCCTTCACGTGGGCGATCCGGATATGCCCGAGGCCCGCGAGGTGGCGGACCATGGCGCGCGCGCCGCCCTCGTTGTCGATGTTGATCGAGTCGAACGCGGTGCCTTCGACCCGGCAGTTGAGCAGGACGATGGGAAGCGTCTCCGGCAGGTTGGCCTCCAGAACCCGCGCGTCGGCTTCCGGGGACATCACCACCAGCCCGTCGATCCGGCCGCGCAGGGCGCGCAGCACGGCCTCGACTTCGCTGCGGTCGCTGTGCGAGCTGGAGACCAGGATGTGGTAGCCGTCGTGCCGCGCCGCCAGGTCGACGCCGCGGATGACCTCGGAGAAGAACTCGCCGTAGAGATCGGGCAGCAAGACGCCCACGGTGCCCGTCTTCTTGGTGATCAGGCTGCGCGCCATGGCATGCGGCGAGTAGCCGAGCCGCCCGGCCACTTCCAGGATCCGCTGGCGCGTCTCGTCCCGGATCGGTCCCTTCTGGTTGAACACCCGGGACACCGTGGCCACCGAGACCCCGGATGCACGGGCAACCTCCTTGATCGTGGCGCTCATGGCCGAAGAGCCCTCCGGCGCCTGATGGCAGGCGGACGAGTGACGCGGTGGCTGAGGATCGCATCGCCCGGAAGCGATGTAATCGGTTACATGGGCAGACTGTAGGGCGGGTCATGCAGTGGTGTCAAGACCTGGGGTGACACCTCCAAGGATCGTCTGCCCGGGTGGTGGGCGGGGCGAGGATTGACCTGAAGGGGCGCCGGGGGTAGCTTTCCGCATGCTTCCCCGCCGCCGGTTCCACCGCGCCGTCTTCGTCCTCGCCGGGCTCTACAACATCGGCTGGGGGATCTTCTCGGCGCTCGACCCGCAGTGGCTGTTCCGCTTTGCGGGGATGCCGTTCTCGCCGTATCCGGAGATCTTCGCGTGCCTGGCGATGGTGGTGGGGCTGTACGGCATCCTTTATCTGGAGGTGGCGCGGCGGCCGGAGCGGGGTTGGCTGCTCGCGGCGGTCGGGCTCGTCGGCAAGGTCCTGGGGCCGATCGGTCTCGGTGTGCTCATCCTGCGCGGCACCTGGCCACCGGCCACGGTGGTCCTCTGCCTGACCAACGACCTTCTCTGGTGGATCCCGTTCGGGATGTATCTGGTCGATGCGTGGCCGGGGTTCCGGGAGGAGATGCGGCCTGCGCAGGCGCAGGCCGGCTCGCGCCGCTCCTGAAGGCCGCCGGCGCCCGGCGCCGGCTTGGTGCCACCGGCTACCAGCACCCGTCGGTGAAAGTGGCCGGGCACTCGAGGCAGCCGGTGTTGTCGCACGTGTTCTCTGTCCGACCGGCGCCCCGCACCCTGCCGAGACGGTTGTCCTCGAGGGCGCGCAGCGTTTCGCGGTGGAGGGTCAGCTTCTTGGGCTCTTTCTTCATCATGGGCTTGTTCCTCCTTCTTGAGAAAGCCTCTGAAGGGATGGTGCGCGAGGCGGCTCAAAGCGAGCCGCTTTTGGATCAGTTGTGCCGCCTCACAACCGCACCACCCCGATCCGCCGCCCCTGGTGCTCCAGCTCGCCGCGCGAGCACCGTTCGGGCAAAGGTGGAGACTCTGGCCGGCCGTCGAAGAGAATGAGGGTCCCCTCGGCGAGGCCCAGCCGGTCGAGATAGGTGCTCAGTTGCTCCAGGCCTTCGGGTAACGGATCGGGCCGGCCTTTGCGCCAGACTTTGAGCTCCAGCGCCCAACGCTCGACGCCTCCGGGGAAGGGCCAACGGACGCAGAGGTCGATCCGGCCGCTGCCCACGGCGTACTCCCGGTCGATGAAGCCTCCGCCGTTGACCACCCGTTGCAGGTACGCCATGAACACGAGCTGCGCCGCGGCCTCGGTATAGGGCTGGCGCTCCAGGAAGAACTCGGCGTGTTGGCACCAGAAGGTGCGGAACTCGTCCAGCAGCACGTCGCGGCGGAGCTTGCCGTCCGGGGCGACGAACGCGACCTGGGGCAGGGGCAGCGACCGCTGCACCACGTTGGTCAGCGCCCGCGGGATGATCTCGCGATAGATCGGATTGGCGATCTCCAGGCCGGCGGAGCGGGCCACCAGGCCGAGGTCTTCGACGAACTGGATGTCGTCGTCGAGCACGTCCGGCGACAGCATCTCGCCGGCGAGGATCGGCTCGATGACGCGGCGGACCCGTGGCTCGCGCAGCCGGTCCACCAGGGAGTCGAGGTGGGTGTCGCGCCGCTCGATGAGGATCTCCTTGGCGCGGTCGACGTGGCGTGGCTCGATGGTCTGCGCCCGGTCGGGCAGCACGGTTTCGACCACCTGCAGGGCGAGAGCGTTGACGAGCCAGGGTTGGCCCCGGGTGAGCTCCCAGGCAAGGTCCTTCGCCTCGGCCGTGAACGCCTGCCCGGTTTCGGAGGTGTGCTGGTCGTAGAGCTCGGCGACCTCCGCGGCGACGAAGTTGCGCAGGGTCAACGACTCGACCTTGATGTTGAACGGCGAGGACGTGCCGAGGCTCTCCGTCTCCGGGCGCAAGTGAATGCGATAGTCCCGCACGTCCCGCAAGCCGATCAGGGCGATGGATTGGGGGAAGCGCTGTGGCCGGTGCGGGTATCCGGCGCGGAGCTGCCGCAGGACCGAGAGGAGCGTCTCGTCGTAGAGCGCATCGATCTCGTCCAGGAAGAGCACCACGGGGCGGGGTGACCGCTCGCTCCAGGCGGCGAGATAGGCGTCGAGGAGGCTCTCGCCCTCGATTCCCGCCAGCTCCTCCAAGGGAGCCGGCCGCAGCTCGGCGGGGAGGCTCTTCGCCGCCCTCGCGAGGTCACGGAGCACGGCCCGCACGCCCCGGTCGATGTCGCCGCCGGCCGGCTGGCCTTTCTCGCAGGTGGCATGGAGCGCCGTGTACCGGCCTTCGGCGGTCAGGGTGTGGGCCAGGGCTGCGAAGCAGGTGGTCTTCCCGGTTTGGCGGGGGGCGTGGAGCACGAAGTAATACTGCCGGTCGATCAGGTCCCGGACCCCGGCGAGACGCCGCTCCGGCGGCAACATGTAGTGCCGGGACGGATCACAGGGGCCCGCGGTGTTGAAGAAGCGCATCGGACCATTGTACCCGGGCGACCCTATTCCACCGCCGCCGCCACCGCCGCCGGGGGCTCCGGGAGAGCCGCCGGGCATCCTTTGCGGCCGGCGCGTTCGACGCGGTCGGGGTCCTGGTGGGCGGCGAGGAGGACGTTGGCGAGATCGATCGCCCGGGTCACCAGGGCGCGGGCGCCGTCGTGCAGGGTGGCGCTTTTCCTCACGTACTCGATGTTGTGCTCCATGTCCTCGGCGGACCAGCCGCGGGAATGGGCGATGTAGGGGAACTGCGGGAACAGGCAGCCGATCTCGGCGAAGAAGCCGAGCATCTGGCCGGCCACGGCCTGGATGTTGTCCTGGCCGCCGGTGATGATGAACGAGGCGACTTTGTTGTGCAGGAGCACCCGGTTGCCGATCGTCACCTGATTCTGCACGCAGTTCATCCGCTCGACCATCTTGAAATAGAGCGAGCTGGCGGAGCCCCAGCGAATCGGCGTGGCGACCAGGATCACGTCCGCCCAGTGGACAATGCCTTCGTAGACCGCCTCCATCTGGTCCTCCGGGTCCATCTGGGTGATCGAGCAGGGCCAGGTGCAGGCGTGGGCGCTCTTCGAGTAATAGCCCTCACAGGCCCGGAAGCGGAGATCGGAGAGGCGCAGGAGGCGCGTCTCCGCCCCTCGCCCGCCGGCCGCGGCGAGGGCGGTTTCGAGCAGGGCCTCGGAGGTGGAGTAGCGGGGGAACTGCGGGTCCATCGCGGTGGTCGAGATCCCCAGGACGCGCACCGGTCCCGGCGCACGCTCGGGGCGGCGGGCGAGCGGGTGGGGCTCGTGCGGGTTCTTGTGGCGGCGGGTGGCGGGCGTCAGGTTGACCAGGAGGCGGCCGTCCTCCTCGCGCAGGTCGTAGCGCGGCACGCAATCCGACTCGAACCCCGGCTCGCCCTCGCCCGTACGGGCATGGAACTTCCAGTGGTGCCAGGGACAGACGACGTAGTCGCCGTCGAGCCGTCCTTCTCCGAGCGGCCCGCCGGCGTGGTTGCAGAGCCCGGAGATGGCGCCGAACGTGCCGTCCCGGTACGACAGGGCGATGCGGTTCCTGCCGACGGCGATCTGTTGCAGCGGCTGCTTCTTCAGCTCCTCGACGGTTCCCAGGTCGTACCAGCGGGCCTCGGCCATGATGGATCTCCTTCCAGAGGCGGGATCATCGCACGATCTGCGCGGGCTCCGGTATCGCCTTGGAAGCTTGAAGACCGGGAAACTGTTGTGCCGTGAGGTGCTGATACAGTCGGTACGAGGAGGAGCGGCATTGAAGATCTTTGGAGTGTTCTTGGGGGTGGTCGGGCTTCTTTCGCTGGCCGCCGTGGGCTGCGGCCAGAAGGGCGAGACGCAGGAGGTCCGGAAGAAAACGGCCGACCGGGCGCCGGCCGAGCGGCGGGACCTGGAGATCCGGGCCGAGGCGACCGGGCAGATCGAGCCGCTCCGGGTGGTCGAGGTGAAGTCGCGCGTCGCCGGTGAGCTCAAGAACATCACCGTCGAGACCGGGAGCGAGGTGCGCCAAGGGCAGCTCCTCGCCGAGATCGATCCGCGCGACGTGCGCAATGCCTTCGAACAGGCCACGGCCGATCTCGAAGTGGCACGCGCCCAGGTGGCGACCTCCGCGGCGCAGCGCAAGCGGGTCGAGAGCCTGGCCGGGTCCGGCGTGTTGAGCCCGCAGGATCTGGAGAATTCCCAGCTCGCCGAGACCAATGCGCGGGCACAGCTTCTCAAAGCCGAGACCAACCTGCGGCTGGCGACCGAGAAGACCGGCGACGTGACGATCCGCTCGCCGATCACCGGCACGGTCATCGAGAAGGGCGTGGAGCAGGGGCAGATCGTGGCCTCGGCGAGCGGCAACGTCTCGGGTGGCACGACCTTGGTCAAGATGGCGGACCTGGGGACCGTCCAGGCGCGCGCCCTGGTGGATGAGATCGACATCGGCCGCATCCATCCCGGCCAGGCGGCGGCGGTCACCGTCGAGGCCTATCCCGGCCGCACCTTCCAAGGCACCGTCACCAAGATCGAGCCCAAGGCCGTCGTCGAGCAGAACGTCACCATGTTCCCCGTTCTCGTCCGCCTGGACAATCCGGAGAGGCTCCTCAAGCCCGGCATGAACGCCGAGGTGTCGATCGACATCGCCAGCCGCACCGGCGTCGTGGCGGTCCCCAACGGCGCCGTCGTCTCGCTGCGCGAGGCGCCCTCGGCCGGTGCGGTGCTCGGGCTCAAGGACGCCGACGTCCGGAAGAGCCTCGCGGCGCTGCGCCCGGAGCGGGAGGCGAAAGGCGCAAGAGGAGAAGGGGACGAGCGGCCCGGGGTCGTCTTCGTGCAGGGAGCGCAGGGGCCGGAGCCGAAGACGGTCGTCCTCGGACTCTCCGATTGGGACTTCACCGAGGTGGTCCGCGGCCTGGAGCCGGGCAAGGAGGTTTATCTGATCTCGGTGGCCCGCTTGCAACAGCAGCAGGACCAGTTCACCTCGCGGATGCGTGAGCGCGCCGGGGGCGGCATGTTCGGCGGTGGGGGAGGAGGCCAGCGTCCGGGAGGTGGACCGCCGGGCGGCGGCGGGCGGGGCGGGCAGTGAGGGCCTTCCATGCTGCTCGGTGAGATCTTCCGCGTCGCCTTGGCGGCGGTGCGTTCCAACAAGCTGCGTTCGTTCCTGACCGCGCTCGGCATCATCATCGGCATCGCCGCGGTGATCGCCATGGTGGCGTTGGGCGAGGGGGCGCAGCGCATGGTGCAGGAGCGGCTCCAGGGCTTGGGGACGAACGTGCTCACCGTGCGGCCCGGCCAGGAGCTGTTCGGCGGCGTCGACCGCGGGGATGCGCGGCTGACCCCCCAGGATGCCCAGGCGCTGCTGGAAAAGCCCGTGGCGATCCTGCGCGTGAGCCCGCAGATGCAGCAGCGGCTGCAGGTGGAGTACCAGGGGGCGAACGGCAACATCACGGTGGAAGGCGTCTGGCCGAGCTTCTTCGAGATCCAGAACCACCAGCTCGCCGCCGGCCGGCTGTTCACCGACCCGGAAGAAAGAGGCCGCCGCCGCGTCGCCGTCCTGGGCGCCGCGGTCGGCGACTCGCTGCGGACGGAGACGCTGGCGCTGGTGGGGCAGACGATCCGCGTCCGAGGCATCCCTTTCGAGGTGATCGGCGTGCTCGCGTCGAAAGGCTCGACGGGCTTCCAGAATCCGGACGACGAGGTCTTCATCCCGCTCGCCACCGCGCAGCTGCGCGTCTTCGGCACCGACCGGGTGGGCTCGATCCTGGTGCAGGCCCTGAGCGACCGCGAGATCGAGCCGGCGATCACCGAGATCGACGCCGTCCTGCGCCGCGCCCACCGCCTGCGCCTCGCGCAGCCCAGCGACTTTTCCATCCGCAACCAGACGACACTGCTGGAAACCTTCCGGTCGACCAGCCGCACCTTCTCCTTCCTCCTCGCCGGCATCGCCCTGGTGTCGCTCCTGGTGGGAGGCATCGGCATCATGAACATCATGCTGGTCTCGGTGACCGAACGGACCCGGGAGATCGGCGTCCGCAAGGCCTTGGGAGCGAGAAAGCGGGACATCCTGCTGCAATTCCTCATCGAGGCCCTCGTCCTGTGCCTCGCCGGAGGCGCCGTCGGCGTGCTGGTGGGCGTCGGAGGCGCCGTGGCGCTCCAGAAGCTGGCCGGCTGGAACACCGCGCTCTCGGTGAACGCCATCGTCATCGCCTTTCTTTTTGCCGCCGCCGTGGGCATCTTCTTCGGCCTCTGGCCGGCCCGCCGGGCGGCGCGGTTGGACCCGATCGAGGCGCTGCGCTATGAATGAGGCCGACGGCACTCCCGGGCTGCTGACCGTCATCCAGGAGCTCAATGCCGCGCCGGACCTGCGCTCCGGGCTCGCGCGGGTGGCGGAGCTGCTGCGCGGCTGCATCCCCTACGACAATCTGAGCGTCCTGCTGCTCGACGATCTTGGGCGGGAGCTGCGCTATGAGCTGTCGGTGGGATTGCCGCCGGAGGTGGCCGAGCATTGGCGGTTCGGCATGGGGCAGGGGCTGGTGGGGACCGCCGCCCAGACCGGCCGGGTGCTGCGGGTGGGCGACGTCGGAGAGGATCCGCGCTACATCCGCGCCGGGGCACCGACCCGCTCCGAGCTGGTCGTGCCGCTCATCTCGCGCGGCCGGACGGTGGGAGTGCTCGACGTCGGCAGCCACCAGCCGGACCATTTCACCGCGGCCGACGAGGCCTACCTGACCTCCCTCTCCGGCGTCCTCGCCGGTGCCATCGAGAACGCGCAGATCTACCGCAACCTGCGCGAGCAGGCGCGCACGCTCTCCCTCCTCCACGAGGTGAGCCGCGAGATCGGCGCCATCCTGGACCGTCGGCAGCTCCTGGAGCGCGTGGCCCAGCTCTTGAAACGGCTGATCGACTACGATCTGTTCAGCGTCCTGCTCTGGTGCGACGACACCCAGACGCTCGATCCCTGGGTGGCGTTCGACGGCGACGGCCTGCCGTTCGGCCGCGGGCAGTGCGTCGGCCTCGGCCAGGGCCTGACCGGCACGGCGGCGGCCTTGCGCCAGTCGCTGCGGGTGCCGAACGTCCGGCTCGATCCGCGTTTCGTCTCCTGCTCGGACCACTTCGCCACCTGCTCCGAGCTGGTCGTGCCGATGACCCACAAGGACCTCCTGGTCGGCGTGCTCGACCTGGAGAGCCTGCGCTACGACGCCTTCACGGCCCAGCACGAGCAGCTCCTCTCGACCCTGGCCGGCACGCTGGCCATCGCGCTGGAGAACGCACGGCTCTACGAGCATCTGCGCAGCGACGAGCAGCGGGTGCGCGACGAGCTGGTCACCGCCCGCTGCATCCAGGAGAACCTGCTGCCCAAGGCGTCGCCATGGATCGCCGGGTTGCAGGTGGGGTTCGCCTACGAGCCGGCGCGCGACCTGGGAGGGGATTTCTATGACTTTCTCCACTGGAGCGAGGGGAGGCTCGGCATCGCCGTGGGAGACGTGGCGGGCAAGGCGACGGCGGCGGCGCTCTATGGCTCGTTCGCCATCGGCATGCTCCGCGAGCTGGGCGGACGCGGTTCCGTCGCCCCGGCGCAGCTTCTGGCGTCCCTGAGCAGCCGGCTGAAGGGCATGCGGATCGACCGCCGCTTCCTGGCCATGGTCTTCGCGGTCTACGAAAGCAGCGACCGCACGCTCACCCTCGCCAATTCCGGCCTGCCCTACCCCTGGCTGGTCCACGACGGCGCGGCGGCGGAGGTTTCGGTCAGCGGCACACCGCTGGGTGTGTTGCAGGCGAAGTACCAGGAGACCGTCCTCCATCTGCAACCGGGCGACGTGGTCGCGCTCTGCTCGGACGGCGTGGAGGAGAGCCGCAACCCCGCCGGCGAGGGCTTTGGGAGCGACCGCATCCGCCAGGTCCTGCAACGGCTCGCGAATGCCTCCGCCGCCGAGATCGCCCAGGCGCTGCTGGAGGCGACGGAGCGCTTTGCCGGGGCCGCGGAGGCGGCGGATGACCGGACGGTGGTGGTGCTGAAGGTGGTGGGCTAGGCCGGGCTAGGCCCCCGCCTTCCCTTTCTTCTGCGCCTCGGCCGCCGCCGCCTTCTCCATGGCGGCGAAGGAGTCTTCCACGAGGCGCTTGGCATCGTCGAGCGGCTGGGCTCCCGCCTGGACGGTGGCGATGATCTGCACCCGGCCTTTGCGGCAGTGGAGCTGCTGCATTCCGGGCACCCAATACGCTTCATCGCCGATCCCCTCGACCTTGGCGATCCTCTTCTTGGACAGCCGTTCGAGATACGGCCGGGCCGCCTCCATCCGTTCCGCAATCACCTCGGCGGACAAGCCCGGGCGCACCTCCAGGCCGATGATCTGCGGTCGCTCGATGGTCCCCGCGTTGTAGGGACAGTAGAGGGCGCCGCGGCCTCGCTCGTCCTCCAGCGTGCTGGTGATCCCGGCGACCGCCTGGCCCGAGATGGCGTGGGCGCGTTCGGGCGGCAGGATGGCGCAGGCGTTGAACCCCGCGGGGATGGTCAGACCCGTGGCCGTCTCCGGACGCGATGTGCCGCAGGCGCCGAGGAGCAGCGGGAGGAGGAGGACGAGGGCGGACGGACGTGCTAGGCTCTTTGAAGTCATGGTCTTGCCCTGCATTCTACCCCCGATGGCCTCCACTCCATGAACCTCCTCGACCTTTTCGCCATCCCTCTCCAGGAGACCCCCGCCAAGCCCGCCCTGCGGTTTCGCACCGAGGAGGGCGGCACGCTCGACCTCTCCTATGCCGAGCTGTCCGTCGCGGCGCGCCGGATCGCGGCGGGTTTTGCCGCACGCGGCGTGCAGCCGGGGGACCGGGTGGCGTTCTTTCTCGGCAACCGGCCTGAATTCGTCACCTCTCTCCTCGCGCTCTTCCACCTGGGCGCGGCCCTGGTGCCGATCAACCTCGCCTACCGCCGCCGCGAGATCGCCCACATGCTGGGCGATGCCTCGCCCCGCCTCCTGCTCACGGAGCGGAGCCAGCTGCCTTTCCTGGAGGAGCTGGAGGAGGCGGAGAAGGCGGGTGTCGAGATCGTCCTGGCCGAGGACCTGGCGGCCTGGCCGGCGGATGCCCCCCTCGCGCCGGCCCGGCCGGACGGCGGCGACCTGGCCCTGTTGCTCTACACCTCCGGCACCACGGGGAAGAGCAAGGGGGCGATGATCTCGCACGACAACGTGCTCGCCACGGTCACCGGCCTGCTCGCCGCCTGGGCCTGGGAGGCGGACGACGCGCTGCTCCTCACCCTTCCTCTCTTCCACACCCATGGGCTCGTGGTGGGCCTGTGCACCGCGCTGGCGGCGGGTGCCACGGTCTTGCTGCGCCGCCGCTTCGAGGCGCCGGCCGCGGTGGCGGATCTCGGCGGCGGCGAGCCGACGCTGTTCTTCGGGGTCCCCACCATGTACGTGCGTCTGGTGGAGGAGCTGCGGCGCGGGGAGGTCCCGGCCGGCCTCGCCCGGATGCGGCTGTTCTGCTCGGGCAGCGCGCCGCTGGCGCCGGAGACGTTCATTGCGTTTCGCGAGCTGACCGGTCATGCCATCCTGGAACGCTACGGGATGACCGAGACGGGGATGAACCTGAGCAATCCGTACGCCGGCGAGCGCCTCCCGGGCACCGTCGGCACTCCGCTGCCCGGCGTCTCGGCGCGCCTTGAGGAGAGCGGGGAGCTCCTCGTGCGCGGCAGCAATGTGTTCTCCGGCTACTGGCAGGCGCCCGAAAAGACCGCGGAGAGCTTCGTCCACGACGAGCTGGGGCGGCGCTGGTTCCGCACCGGCGATCTGGCGAGCCGCGATCCCGCGACCGGCGTCTTCACCCTCCTCGGCCGGCGCCACGAGCTGATCCTCTCCGGCGGCTTCAACGTGTATCCGCGCGAGATCGAGGAGGTCCTCACCTCCTTTCCGGGCGTCCGCGAGGCCGCCGTCGTCGGCCGCAAGCACCCGGAATGGGGCGAGGTCCCGATGGCTTTCCTGGTCACCGAGGGAGAGATCGACGTGAGCGCGCTGATCACCTTCTGCAAGGCCCGTATCGCCGGCTTCAAGGTGCCGCGGATGTTCCAGGTGATCGAGACGCTGCCCCGCAATGCGCTCGGCAAGGTGCAGAAGCACCTGCTGCCGGGCGGCTGATCCCCGCTTCTTCGTACCTGCGGGCTCCAGTTCCGGCGAAAATCGTCTAGACTCTCACGCCAGACGACGACGCAGGGAGGATCACCGCAATGAGTGAAGCACGGGTTCTGGTCGGTACACGCAAGGGCGCCTTCATCCTGACCTCCGAGGGCCGCCGCGGGCGGTGGAAAGTCGACGGTCCTCACTTTGCAGGCTGGGAGGTCTGGCACCTCAAGGGCTCGCCCGCCGATCCGAACCGGTTGTATGCGGCCCCGTCCACCGGTTGGCACGGGCAGGTGATCCAGCGTTCGGACGATGGGGGCGCCACCTGGGAGGCGGTCGACAACAAGCTCGTCTACGCCGGCACCCCCGGCACCCACCAGTGGTACGACGGCACCCAGCATCCCTGGGAGTTCAAGCGCGTCTGGCATCTCGAACCGTCGCTGACCGATCCGGACACCGTGTATGCCGGCGTGGAGGATGCCGCCCTGTTCCGCAGCGTGGATGGTGGCCGGTCCTGGCAGGAGCTGGCCGGTCTGCGCGAGCATCCCTCGGGGCCGCAATGGATGCCCGGCGCGGGGGGCATGGGGGTCCACACGATCCTGCTCGACCCCGTGCATCCCGGGCGGATGTACGTCGCCATCTCTGCGGCGGGCGTCTTTCGCAGCGACGACTCCGGCGCGACCTGGCGGCCGGTCAACCGGGGCCTGAAATCGGAGTTCCTCCCCAGCCCGGAGGCCGAGGTCGGCCACTGCGTCCACCGCATCGCGATGCACCCGGCGCGTCCGGACGTGCTCTACATGCAGAAGCACTGGGACGTGATGCGCAGCGACGATGCCGGTGAATCCTGGCACGAGGTGAGCGGCAACCTGCCGTCCGACTTCGGATTTCCGATCGACGTGCACGCCCATGAGCCGGAGACCATCTACGTCGTGCCGATCAAGAGCGACGCCGAGCACTTCCCGCCGGAGGGGAAGCTGCGCGTCTACCGCAGCCGGACGGGGGGCAACGAGTGGGAGGCGTTGACCGAGGGGCTGCCGCAGAGCGATTGCTACGTGAACGTGCTGCGCGATGCGATGGCGGTCGATGCGCACCATCCCTGCGGCATCTACTTCGGCACCACCGGCGGGCAGGTCTATGCCTCGGCCGATGCCGGCGACTCCTGGGCGCCCATCGTCCGCGACCTGCCGGCCGTCCTGTCCGTCGAGGTGCAGACCTTGCCATGATCCGTGTCGCCTTGCCTTTCCATCTGCGGAACCTGGCGCGCGTCGAAGGCGAGGTGACGCTTGCGGTCGAGGGACCGGTGACCCTGCGCTCGGTCCTCGACGCGCTGGAAGCCGCCCATCCGGTGTTGCGCGGGACGATCCGCGACCACACCACCCGCAAGCGCCGCGCCTTCCTGCGCTACTTCGCCTGCGAGCAGGACCTGTCCCTGGAACCGGAGGACACCCCGCTGCCCGATCCGGTCGTGCGTGGGGAAGAACCGTTTCTGGTCATCGGTGCCATCGCCGGGGGTTGAGCGGCTCCAAAGGGCCAGAGGCGCGCCATCGCCGGGGGCTCGCTAGAGAACCGGCTCGCGTCCGGTGATGCGCCGGAAGGCCTCCAGATAGCGGTCGCGGGTGCCTTGCACCACGTCCTGCGGCAGGACCGGGGGAGGCGACTCCTTGTCCCAGCCGGATGCGTCGAGCCAGTTGCGGACGAACTGCTTGTCGAAGGAGGCCGGCTCCGTGCCGGGGCTCCAGAGCTTCACATCCCAATAGCGCGAGGAGTCCGGGGTCATCACCTCATCGATGAGGAGAAGCCGGCCGTCGTCGCCGGTGCCGAACTCGAACTTGGTGTCGGCGAGGATCAGGTCCTGCGCGGCGGCGTGGGAAGCGCCGAAGCGGTAGAGGTCGAGGGTCAGGTCGCGCAGCGTGGCGGCCCGCTCGGGGCCGAGGGCGGCTTCGAGGGTGGCGAAGCCGACGTTCTCGTCATGCCCCGTCTCGGCTTTCGTCGCCGGGGTGAAGATCGGCTCGGGGAGCCGGCTGGCCCGTTCGAGACCCGGTGGCAGCTCGATGCCGCAGATGCGGCCGCTGACGCGGTACTCGCGGAATCCGCTGCCGGCGAGAAAGCCGCGGGCCACGCACTCGAAGGGGATCACCTGCGCCTTGCGCACCACGACCGCCCGGCCGCGCAGCAGCTCGCGGTGCGGCGCGAGGACGGCCGGGAAGTCCTCCGGCTCGGTGGCGAGCAGATGGTTGGGAATCCGCCCGGCGAGCCGCTCGAACCAGAAGTTCGACAGTTGATTGAGGATCTTGCCCTTGCCCGGAATGCCGGGCTGCAGCACGTGGTCATACGCCGAAAGCCGATCCGTGGCCACCAGGAGCAGCTCGGAGCCGAGGTCATAGACGTCCCGCACCTTGCCCCGTTTCGGCTGGGGAAGTCCGGGCAGGTGGCTCTGCCAGAGAATGCCGTCCATGCCGCGAAGCGTATCACCGGCCCGGGTTGACCGGGTGACGGTGATCAACTCCCTCCCCTTTTGGCGCGATACAGACCAGATGGCTTCACGGCCTCGTGCGGTGGAGCCGAGGAAACAAGGCGCATGAGCGCACGACCAAGGAGGAACAAAGGATGTCTCGCTGCAAAACCCTGACGGCTTCTCTCGCCCTGGCTCTGTCGAGCCTGTTCGTTCTGACCCCGGCCTCGCAGGCCGCCATCCGCACCGTCGTCGTCTCGCCGGTTCCCGGGAACCCCGTGGCGAGCTGCAATGATCTGAAAGCCGCGTTGGCGGCCATCCCCTCTCCGTCTTCCACCGACCGGTGGCTGCTCAAGGTCGAGCCCGGCACCTACGACTGCCAGGACACGTATGTGCAGATGCGGGAATGGGTGGACATCGAGGGCTCCGGCGAGGGTCAGACCTTGATCACGAGCTATGGCCCCGGTCCGACGGCCTATCTGAAGCCAACGGTCCTCGGCGCCAACAATGCGGAGCTGCGGGAGCTCACCATCGGCGCGACACCGAATCCGACGCCGGCCGACGGAATCCAGATGGGGATCTTCCTCGCCGAGACCTCGACCAGCCTCAGGCGGCTCTCCGTCAACATCGACGCGGGAGTGAACTGTGACGGCATCTCCATCCGGGGTGGCTCGCCGGTGGTCACCGACGTCAAGGTCCGCACCGTCTGCAGCAACTACAACTACGGGATCATCAACTGGGCCACTCTCGGCGGTCCTGTCGGCAGTCCGGCGATCGAGCGGGTGAGCGTTCTGGCCCGGAACGCCACGAACAACCACGGAATCGCCATTCGCGACGGCATGGTTCCCTCCGTGCTGCAGGATCTGAGAGTGGAGGCCTCCAACGGAACGGCCAACTACGGGCTCCACATCGATCTGACCACCAGCGCGACCCTCGTCGTCGGGGAGTCCCTGATCGAGGCGAAGACCGGCAGTGGCACGAAGTACGGAATCTATCTGAAGGGGGGCCTGGTGAGCCTCCATCTGGAACACTCCCAGGTCAAGACCGCCGGGGCCGGCACCAAGACAGGGATCTGGGCCCAGGGTGAGCACACGGTCGAAGTGCGGAGCTCGATCGTGACCGGTTCGGCCAACACCCTTGGGGGCACGGGCACTTTCAAGGTCGGTGCCTCCCACCTCAACGGGGGCGCGGTGGCCGCCCCGGCCACCTGTGCCGGGGTCTACGATGAAAACTACACGTTCTATGCCGCCACCTGCCCGTAGGGCGTAACGCGGCTACGCCACCGCCGGCTCCAGCAGCCGCAAGGTGCCGGCGGTGGCATCCACCTCGACCTCGACCCCCAGCGGCAGGGTGAACTGCTTCTCGACGTGCCCGATCATGGCACCTTGCCAGGCGGGCACACCGAGAGGCCGCAGGTGGTCGTCGAGCACGTCCGTCACGGTCAACGAGCCATAGCCCCGGCCGGGGCTGCAATCGCTGCACGTGCCCCAGATCACGGCGCGCGCCTTCTCGAGAACCCCGGCGAGACGCAGCTGGGTGAGCATCCGATCGATCCGGTACGGCGCCTCTTCCACGTCTTCCAGAAAGAGCACGCAACCATGCCAGTCCGGCAGATACGCCGAGCCGAGGAGGGCGGTCAGGACGGTGAGATTGCCGCCGAGCAGGCGTCCCCGGGCGGTGCCGGGGGCGATCGTCTGCACGCGGTTCTCGACCACGGTGAGCGCGTCCTCGTCGATCTCCTTCAGATTCTCGAACAGGACCGCCTCGCCATCCACCAGAACCCGCTTCAGGAAACCGACGTTGAAGGGATTCCAGGGCGACGTCCCCACCGGTCCATGGAACGTCACCAACCCGGTTCTTGCGTGCAGCGCGAGGAGGAGCGCCGTGATGTCACTGTACCCGAGCAGGATTTTCGGGTTCTGCGCCAGCAGGCGCCAGTCGAGGAGGGGGAGGAGGCGGGCGCACCCCCAGCCGCCGCGCAGGCAGTGGATCGCCCGGACCTGCGGGTCGGCGAACAGGGCTTGCAGGTCGGCGGCGCGCTCCTCGTCGGTGCCGGCGAAATAGCCGCGGCGCGCGAGCAGGTGGGGCGCCCGCTTCGTCCTGTACCCGAGAGCCGCCAGCGACTCGACGGCGATCTCGACGTCCACCGGTTCCCAGGTGACGCCCGCCGGATTGACCAGCCCGACGGTGTCTCCCGGGCGCAACCGGCCGGGCCGGACGGTGCGCAGCCGCCGGGAGCTCCCCGGGAACGCGGCGAGAGAGGAGGGGAGGGTGGCGGCGAACGCCAGGGCGGCGGCGCCGGCGAGGGCCTCGCGGCGGTTGGGTCTCATGACCGGCCATTGTATGGGCTCGCACCCGGCCCGGGAACGCTGTAAAGTTCCCCTCCGTGCGCAACGTCATCCTGATCACCACCGGCGGCACCATCGAAAAGACCTACGACGAGTTTTCGGGCGAGCTGGCCAACCGCCAGTCCATCGTCCGCCGCATGCTCTCCGAGCTGCGCCTGGAAGACACCCACGTCGAGCCTCTCGACGTCATGAGCAAGGACAGCCTGGAGATGACCGACGACGACCGCGCCCGCATCGTCGAGGCCGTCCGCAGCCAGGGAGCGGTGGAGGAGAGCGCGGCCACCGGCATCGTGGTCCTCCACGGCACCGACCGCCTCGCCGCCACCGGCGAAAGGCTTCTCGCCGAGATCCCGAGCCCACGCATCCCGATCGTCCTGACCGGCGCCATGCGTCCGTTCGAAATGAAACACTCCGACGCCCTCCAGAACCTGACCGAGGCCCTCTTCGCCACCGGCCTCCTGCCCCCCGGCATCTACTGTGTCGCCCACGGGCGAGCCCTGCGCTTCCCGGGCGTCTGCAAGGATCTGGAGCGCGGCACGTTTGTGCAGAAGAGTTGAGAGAGGACCCCACCATGGCCCGCAACATCGACGAATTCCGCGCCTACCGGCAGCGGATGAACGACCGCATCCTGGAAGCCGACCACCTCGGCATCAAGCGCTTCTTCAACCTGGACACCGCCGCCTACCGGGAAGGTGCGCTCGACGGCAAGACCAAAGAGCTGCTCGGCCTCGTCGCCTCCGCGGTTCTGCGCTGCAACGACTGCATCGACTACCACCTGGACCAGTGTGTCGACGCCGGCTGGTCCAACGACGAGCTGTATGACGCGCTGAACGTCGCCCTGGTGGTCGGAGGCAGCATCGTCATCCCGCATCTGCGCCACGCCTTCGATACCATCGACCAGCTCCGCGAGGAGACCGGAGAGGCCACGCCGGCCGAGTAAGCCACGTCATTCTCCCGCGGGTGCAGTGACTGCACCCCCGGTAGGAGCGGCTGCACCCTCGGGTGCAGTGACTGCACCCATGGTAGGAACGACTGCACCCGCGGGTGCAGTGCCTGCACCCACGGTAGGAGCGGCTGCACCCTCGGGTGCAGTGACTGCACCCGCGGTAGGAACGGCTGCACCCTCGGGTGCAGTGACTGCACCCATGGTAGGAACGGCTGCACCCTCGGGTGCAGTGCCTGCACCCACGGTAGGAGCGGCTGCACCCTCGGTAGGAGCGGCTGCACCCTCGGGTGCAGTGCCTGCACCCGCGGTAGGAACGACTGCACCCGCGGTAGGAACCAGTGCTCCTGCCCCTGCCCGCGCGTCGAGCCCCGGTAGGGGCGCCAGCATAGAGCCCGGGGTCAGAGCGACGAAGGAGCGGCGACCCCGGGAAAGGAGTCCGTTTTGTTTTCCAAGCCCCCGGAGGGGGCGGCAGCAGCCTCGGCCGTGGATCGTACTGCTGCCGCCCCCTCCGGGGGCTTAGGATTCATATTTCCTCTTTACCCGGGGCCGTCGCTTCGCTCCGGCCCCGGGCTACATTCTTGCGGCCCCTCCGGGGCCTTTCCATCCCTGCCCTGCATCGCACTTCCGGTGACCTCGTGCCCGCAGAGGTCAAATGGCCGTTCAGCCCAGCAGGCATGGGGAGTCCGGAGTGACGCCTGGGAGCGCGTTTTCGATGCTCATGACGTTGGCTATCAGCTTCGACTGGACAGGAGGTGCCCTCTGCCCCAGCGCCACACCGAATCCGCCGCCGAGGAGACCGGTCTGCGCCCGTGGGCAGGCTTCAAGAAAGTCCGGCTCGACAGCGCACCACTTTCTTCATACAATCGGGATGCAACCCGAGGTGCACAATGCGAACCACGATCTCCCTTCCCGACGACCTCTTCTCCGAAGCCAAGCGCTTGGCAGGCGATGTCTCTTTCAGCGATTTCGCAGCGGAAGCGATCCGGTTTCGTGTTCTGGAGATCGCACGGGAACAGCTCGGCCGAGCCATGGAAGAGGGATACCGACAGGAAGCAGAATCCGCCTCCCTCGACCCTGAATGGGCAAGCGTCGAGGCGGACGGCTTGTGATTCACCGCGGCGACGTCTATCTCGTCCAGTTTGATCCCGTGGTGGGATCGGAGGTCGGCAAAACCCGGCCGGCGGTTGTGTTGCAGAATAATCTGGCGAACCGTTCGAGCCCCACGATCACCCTGATTCCCGTCTCTTCAAAGGCAGATCGCGTCTTCCCCTTTCAGGTCAGGGTTCCTGCCGGAGAAGGCGGGCTGGATCACGCGAGCAAAGCGTTGTGCGAGCAGATCCGGACGGTCTCTCGGGACCGGCTCATCCAGTACTTGGGCCAGCTGCCGGCCGCCCGGCTGGCGGAGATCCGGGTCGCCCTGGAACGGCATCTCTGGTTTTGAAGGGCCAACCCTGGAGTAGAGGTTGGTCCACTTCGCCGCGGACACCGAGTCGGTGCTGATGACCAGCCGGCTGGCCGGAGACGCGACACACTTCCTCCCCTTCAACGCTACACGATGCGGCAGGCGATCGAGGAGGGGTTCATCCTCGACGTGCTGAAGCACTACACGACCTACGCGACCTACTTCCGGCTGCTCAAGGCGTGCGAGGACGATCCGAACGTCGAGCGCAAAAAAGCCGCGCAGAACGCGAGTCTGCCCGACCCGGATCGTTCCTCCGGTATCTGGATGGAGCGGGAGAGACTCGGGATCTAGAGGGAGGAGGGTCAGCATCTCTGTGTCCCCCATGTGTCCCCGAAGGGACTTTCCCGGGCTGCTACGACCGCCCGACAAGCGCCAGGGCCTTGAAACGAAATGGCCAAATGGTGGGCCGTCAGGGGATCGAACCCTGGACCTTCGGATTAAAAGTCCGCTGCTCTA
>DIHE01000062.1:33743-36796 GCA_002420005.1 Holophagales bacterium UBA5704
ATTAAAAGTCCGCTGCTCTACCAGCTGAGCTAACAGCCCACGGCGGGGGAGTATAGCGGAAAGCGGGGTCTCCTTACGAGGAGCGGCGGAAGAGGCCGAGGAGGGCTCCGAGGATCGAGCGGCCGGTGGGGGTGGCGTGGTCGTAGTTGTAAATGTCGCGGGCGAAGCGCCAGACGCCGTCGGGGCAGCGGCGGGCGATGGCGATGTACTTGCCGCGCAGCTCGGTGGCCTTGCCGCCGGTCTTCGGGGTGACCTTGATGTGGATGCGGCCCCGCATCCAGGCCTGGTCGCCCATCACCTCGATCTCTTCGATCTCCTGGGCGAGCTCGCCGCGGAAGGCGAGGAAGAAGGGACGGAAGCCCGCTTCGATCGCCTCCCGGCCGACCACGGCGGGACGGTTCGGCCCCATGAGGACCGCGTCGTCGGTGTATTGGGCGGCGACACCGGCGGCGTCGCCGACGGCGTAGGCGGCGCGGATGTGGTCTTCGATGGCGGCGACGGCTTCACGGTCGGTCATGGCTTGTCCTCAGGATCGTCCGGTACGGGGGCGACCTCTCCCTGGCCCAGCTCGATCTCGGCGCGCAGATCGCGGTCCAGCCGGCCGGGAGAGATCAGGAGGCTGTCGCCTTCCGGGATGGGAAAGGCGGCGACGGTGATGTGGTCCTCGTCGAGGAGAGGAAGGAGCTCGTCGAGGAGATCGTCCAGCGGGACCTCGGCAGGGCTGGCGTCGTCCCAGGTGCCGCGGGCACAGGCTTCGGCGTAGGCGGGATGCGGCCAGAGCGGCAGGATGTCACCCTTCTCGGGATCGCTCCCGAGGACCCAGCCCTCCTCGTTGCGCAGTCCCCAGACCGCCTCTTCGTCGATGGCGATCTGGATGAAATAGCTGTACCGCTCCGGCGCGGTGAGGCCGAGGGCCAACCGCTTTTCTTCGTCGTCGAGCTCCCAGCTCATTGGTCGTGGCTCCTCAATTGGGCGAAGGCCGACTCCAGGTGCTCCTGGAGGTCGCGGGAATCGACCACCATGGCCTCGCCGGCCGGGGTGGGGAAGATGGCGAGGCGCAGGTTGTCGCGTTGGAGCGCAGGTACCAGCTCGCCGATCAGCTCGTCGAGAGAGATGCCCTCCGGTGCACAGTCGGACCAGTCGCCCCGGGTGCAGGCGCGGGCATAGTCGGCGTGCGGCCAGAGGCAGAAGGCGTCGCCCTCCGGGAAGCTGATGAGCACCCAGCCCTCCTCGTTCTGGAGGCCCCAGACCTCTTCTCGCTCCACCACCCTCTCGATGAAGTAGCCGTAGCGTTCCTGGCCGGAGAGGCCGAGAACCGCCTCCATCTCTTTCGGATGCAGGGGCTCGCTCATTCTTCGCTCGCTTCGCGCACGATCCAGGTGCGCTCGGTGTCGCTGGTATCCAGGCCGGGTCCGATGACAAGGGTCTCGGTGAAGACCACGTCGCCCTGGGAGCCTCCGGGATAGAAGACGCGCACCTGGACTTTCCAGGCGCCGTCCTGGGCCGGTTCGACGGAGGCGAGCTCCCAGCGGCTGAAGCTCCGCCCTTCGGCGCCTCCGGTCAGGCTGAGACCGCCCGGCGCATAGACCTCCGACGCCGCGGCGGAGAGGAAGTTGCGGGCCAGCCCTTCGTTGCCGCGCTGCCGGGCGTCCATGAATTCGGTGGCGAAGGCGCGGACCCCGGCTTCGCCCGGTGCAGAGGGGAGAGCCATCGGAGCCGGCAGGGCCGGCGGATGAGGCGGATCGCCCGGCATGTCCTGGTGAGGACGCAGGGGAGGCTCCGGCGCCCGTTCTCCGCCGCGGGCGCTGCAGGCGGGGAGAAGCAGGCAGAGCAGAAGGGGCAGGACGGCCCCGCGGCGGGTGTCAGGCGACGGATGCATCCATGGCCTCCATAGGTTCGTCCGGGGGGGCCGCGGCGTCCAGATCGGGGCCGTCCGCCGCCGCGAGGTCGTCCTCGCTTTCGAGGTTCCTCGGGAAGGCCGCGAGAGGAGAGATCTCGGTCAATTCACGGTCGAGGGGCGCGGCTTCGTCGGGGCGCAGGGCACCGAGGATCCAGGTGGAGAGGCGCTCGCGCTCCATCGGGTCGAGCAGGAGGCCGGCGCTCTCGCAGAGGCTCAGCACATTGCGGAAGAAGCAGCGGCCGAGGGTCCCGGGGTCGTCGCCGTTCTGGGCGAAGCGGTGGCCCCCGAAGGTGATGCCGCGCAGGATGAAGTTGACGCTCGCCCGGGCGATCGTCGCGCCCTCTTCGATACACCGGTCGCGCACCGCTTTCGAGGTGCGGGTGAGGAAGTAGCCATGCTCCGTGACCTCCTCGGCGATGTGACGGAAGACCTGGGCATACTCCTGCGGGGTGAGATAGGGGGTGTCGGTGAGCTGGTGGACCCGGTAGGCGAGCGAGCTGAGCGCGGGATCGAGCGAGGCGAGCTCATCCGGGCGTCCGTCGGTCGGTATCTGGTGCTGCTCGGGGTCGTAGAGATACCCGGGCTTGAGCGACGAGATGGCGAAGCCGGGGTTGCTGCGCCCTTCGAGCAGATCCCGGAAGGTGCCGGCACCGGCCCAGCGGGTGGCGAGGACGGAGTCGCCGAAGCGGCTAATCACCATCTGGGCCGCGCGGGCCATGGGGACGGCGGAGTCGGCGGCGGCGACCACGCTGCGCACGTACTCGAGGATCTGCTCGGTGAGGCGGCCATGATCCACCGCCGGGGGACGGTGGAACGGGGTGTACGGAAGCCGCTCGCGTTCCGGATAGACCTCGCCGGGCTGCGCCGGGGCCTGGCCTTCGCCGATGCGGATCTTCCAGGGATCACCGTCCACCATCTCCAGATCGCGGCGCGCCTGGGCGACGGCGGTGCTCATGTTGCGCAGGCTGTTGAAGCCCAGCCAATTGGTGCTGGAGGTGAACTCCGGAAACTCGCGGAAGATCCCCGGCAGGTCGGTCGCCACCAGCTCGCCGAAGGAGCCAGCTTTTTCGTAGACCTTGTCGGCGATGCGCCGCAGCAGGTCCTGCATCGCGGTGGTGGGCGGCCCTTCGGCCGCCCGCGCCGACTGGGCGGG
>DIHE01000041.1 GCA_002420005.1 Holophagales bacterium UBA5704
AGAACATGAGTTTTGGTCAGTGCCACCCCCGGAACCCGGTTTCACCCCCGCCTTGTCTTCGGGCGGTGGCACCCCTGCCTTCTGCTTTCTGTCTTGGGAGGCGGCGCCCCTCTCCCCGGCGGGGGGAGGGCGGGAGAGGGGAGAGGGGACGGGGGTGAGGACTCCGAGCGATGAGCCCCCGTCGTCCGTCCCCGTCCGTCCTCAGTCCGTGTCCTGTCCGTGCCAGTCCGTGTTCCGTCTTCTGCCTTCTACCTTCTGCCTTCAGCCAGGCCGCCCCAACCCCCCAAGCTCCCCCAGCAACTGCTCCAGCGCCGGCCGCACCGCCACCACTTTTTTCCGCCGCCCCTGCTCCAAAGGACTCTTCCGGATCAACACCGACCCCAACCGGTCCACATCCGCATGCAGATACAGCTCCGTCGTCGCAATCGACCGGTGCCGCAGAAGAAGCTGCACCTGCCGAATGTCGACTCCCTCCTGCAGCAGATGCGTTGCGAGGCTGTGCCGAAGAATGTGCGGCGACAGCCGCCGTCCCGTCGCCGCGATCCCCACCTCCGCGCAGCGTTCGAGGAAGATGTTACGGATTGCCCCCCGCGTCAGAGGCCGACCCCAAAGAAACCGCCCGGCCGGCCGAACCGCCAGCCACATCCCCAGCATCCGCGACACCGGCCGGTCCAGCGGCAGCCGGACATCCTGCCCCGAGCCCTTCCCGCGCCGCACCAGAATGCTGAGGATCTGGCCGACCTCATGCCACACCACGCCCTCCGCTTCCAGAGGACCGATCTCCGACGCCCGCAGCCCCGCCACGTACGCGACCCCCAGCAGCACCCGGTTCCGCATCTCCACCACGTCCTGCGGCAGCACCCCCGGCGAATCCCCCCAGAGCAGCCGACTCACCTCCGCGACCGTCAGCACCTTGATCTCCCGCCGGTACGCCCGTGGCCCCGCCAGAGCGGCCCCAGGATTGCGTGCAATCAGCCCATGCGCGAGGCACCACTCGCCCAGGCTCCGGATCGCCACCACCACGCCGCGGCGCACGCTCTCCCCACGGCCCGCCACGTGCAGCCGCCGCAGGTGCTTCTCGATCAGCCGCTGGTCGAGCCGCGCAATCGGCTGTGCCACATCCTCAAGCAGCCGCTCCACCAAGCGCCGGTATCTCGCGACGGTCGCCAGCGACCGCCCGCGAACGCTGACCAGAGACGATGTCCAAGCTTCAAGAATAGCGAGATCACTCGTCCACTCTTCGGCGACAGATTGAGCCTTTGTGTCCATGGCAACACCCTGACTCGTGAGGCCAGAGCCTGTCAAGTGATCACTTTACCCACACCCTGAACCCAAGCCCGTCGTCTGCGTTGGTTTCCGTTCATCCGTGTTCATCCAGATCGATCCCGCTCACGGCCCCGCCCCACCGCGCAAAAAGCACCGGCACCAACACCAGGTTCAAGAGGGTCGAGGTTAGCAACCCCCCCCAGAATCACCTGAGCCATCGGGCTTTGAATCTCGTTGCCCGGCTGACCTCCCGCGAGCACCAGAGGAATCAAGGCGAGGCCGGCGGTCAGGGCCGTCATCAACACCGGTGCCAGCCGTTCGCGCGATCCCTGGCCGACCGCGTCAAGAAGCGGCAGCCCCTCCTCCTTCATCAGGTGCTGGTAATGCGAGACCAGGAGCACCCCGTTGCGGGTGGCGATGCCGAACAGCGTGATGAAGCCGACCAGCGAGGCCACCGACAGCACACCCCCTCCCAAAGCGGCCGCGAACACCCCGCCCACCAGGGCCAGTGGGAGGTTCACCAGCACGATCAAGGTATGGCGGTGATTCCGGAAGGCGATGAAGAGCAACCCGCCCATGCCGATCAGCACGACGATCGAAAGGGCGCCGAGGTTGCGCAGACTGCGTGCCGCCTCCTCGAACTGCCCGCCATACGCGATCCGATAGCCGGGAGGCAGCTCGAGCCCGCCCTCCAAGGTCCGCTGCACACGTTCGACCGTCCCCGTGAGATCGGCGCCCGTGACATTGGCGGTGACCATCGCCACCCGCTCGACGTTCTCGCGCCGCACCAGCCCCGGCCCGAGATCGAACCGCAACCGGGCCACGTCCCCCAGGCGCACCGTGCGGCCGAACGGAGGATGGAGAGGAAGCTCTCCTCGCGGCCGTCGGGGGAGCGCAGGATGCCGGTGACCGAGCCCTCGTTCAGGGCCGAAAAATCCGGGAGATAGGTGAAATGCGCGTGCGAAGGGGCCTCCCGGCCAACGATCAGCGGGTCGGTCTCCGCGAACAGCTCATAGTGCTCGCTCCAGGCAGTCACCGCCCAGCCCTCTGCCTCCTCTTTCTTGTGGTAGGCCCTTCCCTCCGCCGTCGTGGGCGTGCTCGTCAGTCGCCGGAGCGGAGTCCCGGCAGGCGGGCAGAAGCGGCAGGAAAAGCAGGATCGGCAACAGCAGGATCGAGGAACGGCTCATGGCAGGTCCCCCGTCAAAGGACGCCCGGTGGCGGCTTCCAATTCACGTTGCGTAGTGAGGGCGGCCTCCCGGACCTCCAGCGCGGTCATCCGGGCCGCCAGGGCGGCGCGCAGGGTATCGAGCAGATCGGTCAGCCCAGATTCGCCGAGCTGATGGCGGCCGTTGCTCCGGTCAGCAGCTCGCCGGTCTCCGCCGCGGCCCGGTCCACCGACCGGTCCTCGATCCGCTTCCAGCCGAGCCCCAGCGCGGGCGCTTCGAAGATCCGGCCGCTCAGCCGCCGCAGCGCCTCGGCGCGCTCCACCTCGCGCTGCCGGGCTACGAGGTCGGGCCGGCTCGCGAGATCCGGAACCGCTGCGGGCAATGGGGGAAGAGGGAGAGCGGAGGGCCGGGCGTCCTGAGGGATTCCCGGAGACCAAGCCCCCAGGGCAACCCGTGCGACGGCCAGGCGGGCTTCGGCCCGGCCGAGGTCGATCCGGGCCTGAGCCTCCTCCAGGGTGAAACGGCGCGCGGCCAAGCCCGGAATCTCCCCGGCTTGTGCCCGGGCGCGGGCCCGTTCCGCCAGCCCGCCGAGGGGCGCGAGGTGCGCGGCCAGCAGCTCTCTGCGTTCCCAGGCGAAGGCCCAATCGGCGTAGACCGCCGCCCGGAGGTCGATCCGGAGCCGGAGCCGCGCCGCTTCGAGACGGCTCTCCGCCGCGGCCAACCCTTTCTCCGCCGCTTCTCGGCGCAGAGCGCGGCGACCGTCGATCGGCGGCGTCCAGGTCACCCCGGCGGCCGTCTCCCGCGCGGCCCCGTCGGGCTCCTCGCGACTGGCCTCGATCTCGGGATTCGGCAGCAGCGAGGCGCGCAACGCCTCGGCAAAGGCACACGTGCACATCCCGGAAGGAAGCCGGAACTAGGAGGCGGGGATCAAATCAGCAGGGTGCAGAGGAGATGCAGCCGTGGCGGGCTGGAGCTGGAGAGCCCGATTCTGTCTCGCCCCAGGCGGCCCCTGGAGAGCGGAAAGTCCTCAGCCTTCGGAGTCTCCAGGGAGGCGATGGCCGGCGCCTGGTGATCTTGCGGTGGGTCCGGCCGGAAGGCCGGCGAGAGCTGGAGGCCGTGCTCATGATCGGGCACGTCCTCGCCATGCTCATGCCCATGGACCAGGGATTCCGCAAGCGCGGACCACTCCGCGTCATGCCCGCCCGCATCCCCCGCGTGTCCATGCTGCTCGGAGACGTGCGCTCCCAGCCAAAACAACTGCGGTATCGCAGCGGCGGCAAGAAGGAGAAGGGCGGCGGCGAGTTGCTTGCGGAACGGCACGGCGCGATTGTCGCGCATCGGGCCGTGCGAGGTCAAACGCACGGAGAAAGAACCTCGCGGCCATGGAAATCACGCGGCAGACACTCTACTCCTCCAGTTGTCCTGGGTCATGCCCCAGAACCGCCGCATCCCGCTCGACAGGCTTCCCGTCCGGCCGCTTCCAGTACTCTCTCTGACGCCGAAAAGGTAGGGTCAACGCCGCGCCGAACCCGTTGTCCTCCGGCCGCGAGTAACCCGGCACGCCGATCTCGATACACGACTGCGGCACGTTCAGGCGCACGGTCCGGTGCAGCCGGTCCCACCAGGAAAACACCACGGAGTAGTTGGAGTTGGTCTCCGGCTTCACCTGCGAGTGGTGGATGCCATGCATCCGAGGGGTCACCAGAACGAGGTTGAGCAGCCGTTCGAGCCGGATCGGCAGGCGCATGTTGCTGTGATGGAACATGGTGTTGAGCTGGAAGATGATCTCGTAGACAGCATACGTCCAGCCCGAGACACCGATCACCGCGATCTGCACCGCCCGAAAGACAGCCGAGAACGCGACCTCTCCGAAGTGGAAGCGGAAGCTCGTCGAGACATCGAGGTCCGGGTCCGCGTGGTGGACGTTGTGAAAGCGCCAGAGGAACGGAATCGAGTGGTTGACGCGATGCCAGTAATAGAAAGAGAGGTCCAGAAGCAGGAAGGCGAGAGCCGGGCCCACCGGGACCGGCAACGACAGAGCCGGGATCAGGCCGAATCCGCGCTCGGTCGACCAGCCCAGGATCGCCCGGGCCACCGGCTGGACCAGCGCCGCCGAGGCGCCGAACGCCAGGAGCGAGATGGCCGCGTTGAGGAGCAACCGCGGCAGGAGCTCGCGGGTCGGGGGCCGTAGCGGGAGCAGCCGTCCGGTCACCAAGAGAGCCAACCCGATCAAGGCCAAGGCCGGAACCAGCCACTTCAGCGTCAGAGTCACGGTCGAGCGCCTGTCACCGAGGATAACAGGCGCTCGACGGCCCGCTCCACGACCTCACCGACGGCATCTCTGAGGACCTCCTCCGGCGGCCGATTGCGGCGGGATCTCGGAGACCCTTTGAGCCACCGCACCTCCCACCAGGAAAGGCTCGCTTCGGCCTCCCGGATGGTCTCTCCGTCTGGCCCCAGAAGCCTCACTGTCGCAGCTGCCAGACGGCCCTTTTGCCGTCGAGCGCGAAGCCCCCGCACATCCGGCGGCAGAGAGACCGGAATCTGCACGGCGCCGGTGATCGAATCGGCTCCGGCGATCTCGCCCGGACGTCCGCGCGCGAGGCTCTCCCCGGCGCTGGAAGCAGCCTCAGCAGCCAGCAGCGTTCGGAGGGTGTCTTTGGGGTCGGCCGGAGCTCCGGGAAGAGCTTGCGGCTCGATGGCGAAGGGCAGCACCTTGATCGTGGGCAAGGTCTTTCCTTCGCGAGGAGCCGACGCCTGGCAGCCCAGGTTCAGGGGCAGGGCCAGGGCCGTCAGGATGCAAAGACGGATCAGGCAAAACGAGATTCTCATACTTGGTCTCCGCGCCCCAGGAGGCGCAAACCGTTGAAAACGACCAGCAGCGACGCACCCATGTCGGCGGCGATGGCCGCCCAGAGAGAAGCGTAGCCGGCGAAGGTCAGGACGACGAATACCGCTTTGACCGCAAGGGAGAAACCGATGTTCTGCCGGATCACCCGGAGCGTCCGGCGGGAGTGGCGGATCAGCCAGGGCAGCTTCGAAAGGTCGTCGGACATCAAGGCGACATCGGCCGTCTCGATCGCCGCATCGCTCCCCGCCGCTCCCATGGCCACCGAAAGCGTGGCCCGGGCCATGGCCGGGGCATCGTTGACCCCGTCGCCGATCATGGCGACCTGGCCGTAGCGCGCCACGAGCTGGTCGATCGCGGCCACCTTCTCGGCCGGGAGCAGCTCGGCCTGCACCTCGTCGATCCCCGTCTCCTTCCCGATGGCCTCGGCGGTGCCCCGGTTGTCGCCGGTCAGCATGACGACCGTCTCGATCCCTGCCTCGCGGAGAGCCTGGACCGCGCCCCGGGATTCCGTCCGTACCGCGTCGGCCACGGCGATCAACCCGCAGACGTGGTCGCCGGTCCCCACCACCACGGCGGTTTGCCCGGCCTGAGACATGCTTTCGAGCCGGTCGTGGATCTCCGGCGTCTCCTGCCCCCGCTCTTCCAGATAGCGGTGCGAGCCCAGCCAGTACTCGCGGCCGTCGAACCGGCCGGTCGCCCCCTTTCCCTGGAGGATCTGGAAGTCCTCGGCGGGACGGACGTCAATCCCTCGGTCCTTGGCGTAAGCGAGGATGGCCCGCGCCAGAGGGTGCTCGCTCCGGGCTTCGAGGGCCCCAACGCGTTCGAGGAGACCCCGCTCGTCATGGCCGGCCAGAGGGATCACCTCGACCACGGAGGGGCGGCCCCAGGTCAGCGTTCCCGTCTTGTCGAGTGCCACCGCTCGCAGCCGCGCCGGGGCCTCGATGAATAGACCTCCCTTAACCAGGACGCCATGGTGGGCTGCCGCCGTCAAGGCGGCGACGACGCTCACGGGGGTGGAAATGACCAGCGCGCAGGGGCAGGCGATCACGAGCAGCACAAGGGCGCGGTAGACCCAATCGGACCACGCGCCTCCGAACATCAAGGGTGGCACCAGCAAAACCGCCAGGGCGAGCCCCATGACCACCGGCGTGTACATCCGGGCGAACCGCTCGACCCACTGCTCGGAGGGCGCTTTCCGCGACTGCGCCTCCTCGACCATGCGGATGATGTGGGCGAGCGTCGTGTCCTCGGCCCGCTTGGTGGACTCCACCTCCAGGGCACCGTCCCCGTTGATCGTACCGGCGAACACCTCGTCGCCCACCTGCTTGGGGACCGCCGTGCTCTCTCCGGTGATCGGCGCCTGGTTGACCTCACTGCTCCCTGCAGCCACCCGCCCGTCGAGCGGCAGGCGCTCGCCGGGCCGGACGACGAAACGCGCCCCCACTTCAACCTGG
Source organism: Holophagales bacterium UBA5704 (assembly GCA_002420005.1). Taxonomy (GTDB): domain Bacteria; phylum Acidobacteriota; class Thermoanaerobaculia; order Multivoradales; family UBA5704; genus UBA5704. The sequence continues at coordinate 6,738 of DIHE01000041.1, forward strand.
CCGGCGGGTACCTCTTCCTCCCGTCCGTCCGGCCGGAGGAGGCGAGCCGTCGCCGGGGAGAGATCCAGCAGGGCGGCGACGGCCCGGCGGGCGCGCCCGACGCTCCAGGCCTCCAGAGCCAGCGAGACGGCAAAGAGGAAGGCGACCGTGGCCCCTTCGAACCATTCGCCAATTGTGACCGCCCCCAGCACGGCGACGGTCATCAGCAGGTTCATGTCCGGCCGGAAACGCCGCACAGCAAACCAGGCCTTGGGCGCCACGGTCCAGAGCCCGGCCAGGATCGCGAGCAGGTAAAAAGCCCGGGCGGTCAGGGGAACGCCGGCTTCAGCGACGCCCATCCCTTCCGAGCCCAGAGCCCTGGAGCTGCCGCCCGCCAGCACGGCATGCGTGGCGAAGCCGGCGAGAGCCCCGAGACCGCTCACCGCCGCGAGAATCGTTCGCCCCCGGCGTTGCCAGACCCCTTCCTTGTCCACTTCATCGGAGCCCGCCCGCCAGACCTGCGCGCCCATGCCGGTACGCTCGACCGCTTGGACGACCTCCTGCTCGGCAAGACCCTGAGGAGGGGAGAACACTGTCATCCTCGCCTTGAGCAGGTCGAAGCCGAGGCGGTCCTCGCCTCCGACCAACGGCCCCACCTCGAGCTTGAGCACAGCGATCTCCTCGGCGCAATCCATGCCGCGGATCTTGAACGCCATCCTGGTCTCTGCTTTCTTCATGCATCATCTCCAAGTATTTACAGGTCAGCGGAGGTCAACCCTGGTATTTGGCTCAGGAAGAGCTTCGAAGGCCGGGTGAAACGCCGCCCCGCGGGTGAGCACCATCGCGTGCAGAAATGGCCCGAAGCTCGTGCCGCGGCGGCCATTCACCAGCACAAGAGGCAACCCCTTGGCATGGTAGCGGTACGCAAGCTCGAGGTCATCCGCCAGCTTTGCCCGGGTTTCCGGGCTGCCAACGCAGCGCTCGAGGCTGGTCCGCGAGAGATACGGCGTGGCCAGTTCGTAGACTCTTTCTTCGGTCAGGCCGGCCTGATTCTCAAAGAGCGCCCCCACCAGCTCGGCTGCATTCTTGGACCTCTCCAGGCAGATCGCAACCGAGGCAGCCATACAGCGGGCAGACCTCCCATGCCTTACCCGGGCTCGCGGGTTACATCCCGTGTCGAGCGGATAGTGACGCTGCTCCAGGGTGAAACTTCCCGGAGGAAGGCGCTCTTGGAGAGCCGTGAGAGTTCTGTAGAGACTGGCGCACTGCACGCACAGCACGTCCGTGACCTCGGTAATCCGCACCAGCGCTCCCTGGGCTGGTACCAGGAGCGCACGGGGTGGGGGCAACGCCAGCTCCGGCGAGGCTCGATAGATGTAGAGCGAATCGCTCAGCGTTTGTTTGTGCTTGGGGGTCAGAGAGGCAACAAGCGCGCGGATCTCCCGGTCACGTTCCGGATCACCGGTTCCTGAACGGTTCGCGAGCGCCTCTTTCCCGGCTTCGCTCGTCGAGCGTCGTGGTGTCTCGAGACCAGGATGGAGAAGCAGCAGAGAAAGGACTCCAGTTGCTCCGGCAGCCAGAAAGAGGCCGCGACGCGCACCTTGTCGCGACATCTCCTGCCAGGTGAGGAGAATGACTCCCGCATATCCGGTGACCAGCGCATAGACGACGGCGCAGCCTGGGCAGAGGGTGTGCTCCGCGGCACTGATGCTGATCAGGAGGAAGACCACGACCGCCCCGGAAACTGCCATCCAGCGTCCGGCCCAAACGAAGTTGGTCGCCGGCAGGCGTTGCGCGAGGCGCAAGAGGCTGAGCAAAGGAAACACAAAGGCCGCTACGCCCCAGACCAGACCCCATCCAGCCAGGGGAAGGCCCGTGAAACGGTGGACGGTGGCAGCGAAGGGCGAATCCCACAGAGCGGCACAGCCGCCGGCGCCCTCACCGGCGGCGCAGAACGCTGTTCCTCCGGAACGTGCCACCACCAACTGCGCCCACAAGAAGAGCGACCACAGTGCGCTGAAGGCACCCAAGGCGGCAAGTGCAGCGAGACCACCAGGGTTCGAGGGTTGCTGAATGCTCGCACTAGGAGACAGGCGAGAGCGACTGTGGGAGATTCGTTTCTGGGTCATCTTGTCGCTCAGGGCTCGGCGCGCTCGCCGGTTCGAATCCTGACCACCTCCTTCACCTCGGAAACGAAGATCTTGCCGTCGCCAGCCCGGCCGGTTCGGGCGGTCTCCACGATTGCCTGCACGACCCGGGGCGCGAGCTCATCGGTCACCACGATCTCCAGCTTCGTTTTCTTGGCGAAGGTGTGCCCCGCCTCCCGTACTGGGTCCTGCACCGTCGCGCCCCGCTGCCTCCCCCAACCAAGCACCTGCGAGACGGTCAGCCCCGGGAGCTCGGTGATCGCGTCGAGCGCCAGCAGGACGTTGTCCACCATGAAGGGTTGGATGATCGCCTTGATCTCTTTCATCGCGTTTTCTCCTCAGATCTCCACTTCCGGCCGCCGCTCGGCGAACCAGGGGAAGATCGTCGGCAGCACAAGAAGAGTGAGTAGTGTCGAGGTGACCAGGCCGCCGATCACCACCGTGGCGAGCGGACGCTGCACCTCGGCGCCAGCGCTGGTCGCCAGCGCCATCGGGATGAACCCCAGCGACGCCACCAGCGCGGTCATCAGCACCGGCCGCAGGCGGATGCGCGCCCCCTCCCCCGCCGCCTCCTGGGGATCGAGCCCCTCCTGGCGTTTCTGCACGATGTAGGAGACCAGCACCACGCCGTTGAGCACCGCCACGCCGAAAAGGGCGATGAAACCGACTCCGGCCGAGATGGAAAAGGCATACCCGCGTAGCGCCAGCGCCAGAATGCCACCGGTCACCGCGAGAGGGACGTTCAGGAAGATCAGGGCCGCGAGGCGTAGCGAGCCGAAGGTGGTGTAGAGGAGCACGAAGATGAGCAGCAGCGCGAGCGGCACCAGGATGGCGAGCCGCGCGGAGGCTTCTTCCAGGTTTTCGAACTGCCCGCCCCAGTCGACCGACCAGCCTGGTGGCAGCTTGACCTCCCGGTCGATGGCCTCCTGGGCGTCGACGACGAAGGAGCCCAGATCGCGTCCGCGCACGTTCGCCTCCACGTTGATGCGGCGGCTGACGTTGTCACGGCTGATCTGCGCCGGGCCGTCCTCGATGCGGATCGAGGCGAGCTGCTCCAAGGGGATGAGGTGCGAAGGCTCGCCATTTCCTCCAGGCGCCGCCACCCGCAGGTCGCGAAGGGCATCCAGGTCATCCCGGATTCCCCCCGCGAAACGCACCTGCAGGCTGAACCTTCTCTGCCCCTCGAGCACGACGCCAACCGGCCGCCCGCCCACCGTCTCCACGACATCGAGCACGTCCTGGGCATTGATCCCGTAGCGGGCGATGGCCTGGCGGTCGATCGTGATCCGCAGCATCGGCAGGCCGACGGTCTGTTCCGCCTTTACGTCGGCCGCCCCCGGCACGCGGGAGAGCACCCGCACCACCTCGTCGGCCGTGCTCTTCAGCGTGTTGATGTCGTCGCCATAGATGTGGACCGCGACGTCGGAACGCACGCCGGAGATCAGCTCCGCGACCCGCAGCTCGATCGGCTGGGAAAAGCTGAAGATCGCCCCCGGCACGTTCCGGGTCATCGCCTCCTCGATCGCCTCGACCAGCTCTTCCTTGCTGCCGAAGCGCCAGGTGTCGCGCGGTTTGAGCATGATGTAGGTGTCGCTGATCTCCACCCCCATCGGGTCGGTCGCGATCTCGGCGCGGCCGGTTCGCGAGATGACGGTGTCCACCTCCGGAAACTTCTCCTTGAGGACCTGCTCGGCCATCTGGCTGATCCGGTTGGACTCTTCCAGCGAGATGCTCGGCACGCGCCAGATCTGCATCGCGATCGCTCCTTCGTCCAGATGTGGGATGAACTCCGTACCCAGGAAGGGGATGATGGAAAGGCTCAGCAGGAACACCGTCAGGGCTGTGGCCACGGTGATCTTCCTGTGTCGCACCGTCCGCGCGAGCAGAGGGAAATAGGCTCTCTTGGCCAGCCGGAAGAGCCAGGGCTCTTTCTCCGAGACCTTCTTCAGGAAGAAGCTCGCGAGGACGGGCATCAAGGTCAGAGCACAGAGCAGCGAGGCGGCGAGCGCGAAGACCACCGTCAACGCCATGGGCCGGAACATTTTCCCTTCGACACCCCGCAGGGCGAGGATCGGCAAGTAGACGATCAGGATGATGCCCACCGCGAAGACCACCGGCCGCGCCACCTGATGGGCTGCCGCTCGCACCTTCTCCAGGTGGGAGACCCCCTTGTCGTCGTGTCGCTCGTGGAGCACGCGGATGATGTTCTCGATCATCACCACCGAGCCGTCCACGATGAGCCCAAAGTCAATCGCCCCCAGGCTCATCAGGTTACCGGAGATCCCCGCTTCCTTCATGGCGATGAAGGCGGCGAGCATCGACAAGGGAATGGCCGAAGCCACGATCAGCCCGCCGCGCAGGCTCCCCAGCAGGAGCAGGAGCACCAGGACGACGAGCAGCCCGCCCTCGGTCAGGTTTTTCGCCACCGTGTTGATCGTCCGCCGCACCAGGTCGGTCCGGTCGTAGAAGGTGTCGATCGTGACGCCCTTCGGCAGAGTCTTTTCGATCTCGGCGACTTTCTCCGTGACCCGGTCTGCCACCACGCGCGAGTTTTCACCCATGAGCATCATGACGATGCCCACCACCGCCTCCCCCCGCCCATCCCGCGTGACGGCTCCCTGGCGGATCATCGGCGCGAGCTCGACGGTCCCCACGTTGCGGACGTAGACCGGCGTACCTCCTTCGCCATGGGCGATGACGACGTTTCCAATGTCCTCCAGTGTGGTCATCAGCCCTTCTGCACGGATCAGGTACTGCTCGCCCTGGTGGGCGATGTAGCCGCCGCCGACGTTGCGGTTGTTGGCTTCCAGTGCGTCGAACACGTCGCCCACCGCGAGCCCGTAGGCCACGAGCCGTTGCGGATCGAGGCTCACCTGATAGGTCTTCAGCTCGCCACCGAAGGCGTTGACCTCGACGACGCCGGGGACCGACTTCAGGCGGTAGTTGACGACCCAATCGAGCAGCGTCCGCAGCTCCATCGGCGTATAGCACGCCTCGGTGTCCGGCCCGCCCGGGCGGCACATCGGCTCGCCCTTGACCTCGAACTGGTAGATCTCTCCCAGGCCCGATGAGATCGGGCCCATTTCGGGCTCGCCGTAGCCGTCGGGGATCTCCTCCCGCGCTTCGATCAGCCGCTCGCCCACGAGTTGCCGTGCCCAGTAGATGTCGGTCCCCTCCTCGAAGACCACGGTGACCACAGAAAGGCCGAATCGGGAGACCGAGCGGATCTCTTCGATGCGCGGCAGGCCGCTCATCGCGGTCTCGACCGGAAACGTGATGAACTGCTCGACCTCCTCCGGCGCGAGGCCGGCGCTGTTGGTCAGCACCTGCACTTGGACGTTGGTGACGTCCGGCACGGCGTCGATCGGAAGGGTCCGCAGAGAGTTGATCCCAAGAGCCACCAGCAGCAGCCAGAGGATGATGACGAGAAAGCGGTTGTTCAAAGAAAAATCGATGATGCGCTGGATCATGGTCTCACCTCAGTCGCTGTGGCCTTCACCCATCGTCTCCTTGGCGGCTTCGGAGGCGAGAAGAAAAGCCCCTTTCACCACGACTCGTTCCCCCGGCTTGAGACCTTCCAGGATCTCGACGAAGTCGCCCGCCTTCCGCCCGGTCCTGACCTCGCGCCGCCGGTAACGGCGCTCTCCATCGGGCACGAAGACGTCGAATTCCTCTCCTCGGCGCTGCAGCGCGCTCTCCGGCACGACCGGAACGCCGGGGCCGGCGGGGGCAATGTGCGGATCGGTGAGGCGGATGCGGGCGAACATCCCCGGGCGGAGACGGCCGTCCGCATTGTTGACGTCGATGCGCGCCCGCACGGTTCGGGTGGTGGTGTCGACGCTGCCGGCGAGGAACGAGACCTTCCCCTCGAACGTTTCGCCGGGATAGGCGTCGACCTCGACGGAGACGTCATCGTCCGGGTGGACGCGCCGCAGGTCCTTCTCGAACACGTCGATCCAGATCCAGACCCGCGACAGGTCGGCGACTGTGAAGAGATTCCGTTCCGGGCTGACCATCTCCCCGAGGTCCGCCTCCTTTTCGACGACCGTTCCTGCGAAGGGAGAGGTGACGGGAGAGAGCGACGAGCCGGCCTGTCCCATCTGGCTGGCCGCGAGACCCATGAGGCGCAAGGTCTCCTCCGCCCGCCGCAGCTCCGCCGCCGCTTCGAGGTGGGCGGCCCGTGCCGTGAGCGCCTCCTGCTCGGAGGAGATCTTTTCGGCGGCAAGCCGTCTCTCGCGCTCGTAGGTCTCGCGGGTCAGAGTCTCGCGGGCAAGCGCCTGCTGATAGGCGGCCTTGGCCTGGCCCAGCTCGGTCGAGTCGAGCACGGCGAGCGTCTCTCCTCGCTTCACACGCTGGCCTAAAGTGGCGCTCACCGCGGTGATCCGGCCCGAGATCCGGGGCCCCACGTGAGCCAGGCGGTCCTCGTTGAACCCGACCTGCCCGGTGGTGTCCAGCACGGCCCCGAGAGCCTGGGCCTCGACGGCCGCCGTCTCGATTCCGGCTCGGGCGTGGGCTTCCGGAGTGAGCTCGACGACTCCCTCTTCATGTTTCTCTTCCCCGCCCTCTTCGCCGTGCTCATCGTGAGCGGCTTCCCCTTCTCCCTCTGCGTGCTCCTCTCCCTTCCCCTCGTTTCCGACTCCGGTCGATCGAGAACAGGAGACGCCAAACGTCAGGCAGAGGCAAGTCAAGGCGAACATCATCGATAGATATCGGACAACACGATTCATGGCTCGAAGCTCCGGTTGATTTGTGTGGGAACAGGGAGGTGGCCGGCGGCGAGGTCGAGTTGCACCCGCGCCTGCAAGGCCTGGCTGAGAGCGTCCAGATACTCGCGCTGGCTCTCCACGAACTCCCGGCGGAGCACGAAGATCTCGGTGCGGCTGATCTTCCCAGCTTCCATGGAGCGCTGCAGAAGACCGAGGTTTTCCTCCAGGCTGCCGATCACCTGCTCGCCCAAGCCCTGGGCGGCCGCGTTCGCCGCTTGGTAGATGGCATAGGCGGACGCCACCTCACGCTCGACCGCCAGCCGCGCGGTCGCGGATTCGGCGGAGATCCGCTGGGCGGCGGCGCCAGCTTCGGCGATCCGGCCGCGGTTGCGGTTGAAGAGTGGAATGCCGATCGTCAGGCCGACCCCGCTGATGTCATCGGTCCCTTCTTCCCGGTCCTGAAACGCGCTGGCCACCAGGTTGGGGCGGGCGAGCGACTGCTCCAGCGCGATCTCCGCCCGGGCCGCCTCTTCCTGACTGCGGAAGGCGGCGAGGTCCTCGCGGTTGTCCAATGCCGTCTGCACCAGCTCCGCCAGCGGCGGCAGACCGGACATTCCCGCCGCAGTACCGGCCAGATCGCCCAGGGGCTCCGGAGGCGCGGCCGGAGGAAGGCCGATCGCCTCCGCGAGCGCGCTGCGGGCCTCCATATAGGCCCCCTTCGCCAGCTCGACGCGGCGGACACTGCGGCCTGCGGCGGCTCGGGCCAGGTTCAGCTCGATCTGCGTCGCCTTTCCCGCCTCCAGCCGTCTCTCCTCAATGGCGAGGAGGTCCCGGGCGAGAGTCGCGTCGGCCTCGTCGATCCGCAGCAACTCGCGGGCGCGCAGCGCTTCCGCGAAAGCGAGGGCTACGCGGCCAGCGAGCACCCTCTGGTCGCGCCGGAAGCGCGCCTCCGCGGCGGTGAGAGAAGCCGTGGCGACTGCGACGCGCCGGCCGCGCTGGCCGCCGATCTCGATCTCCTGGCTGACCTCCAGGCCGCGGTCGGTGCTGCTCCCGCTGGGACCGCTGCGGCGCGCGCCGTCGGCCGAGACTTCGGGGTTGTAGGGATACGTCCGGGCGGTCACCAGCCGCGCCCGGAACTCCTCGACCTCGGCGCGGCGCGCTGTTAGCTCAGGACTCCGCTCGAAGGCCGTTTGCAGCGCCTGCTCCAGGGTCAAACCCGGGGTGGCCGGCTCCTGGGCCGCCAAACCCGACGCCAGGAGGAACGTGAGCCCCCAAGCAATAGCAGAATGCTTCAACATGAACCGATCTCCTTGGTAACGCCGAGGCGGCCCACCCGGCGGAGCCGGTCTGTGGGGGTGGACCTCGGCCTCTCCGGTGGCCGCAATGGCCCCGGCGCTTCAGCGTTCCGGAATCAGGTGATCAGGCCCGAGGAGGATTTTCGAGCCGCGGGAAGAAGCCTGGCAGGAGGTGGGAAGAGCCAACCAGCAGGAAGGCCGCACCGGGAGCTTCCCCAGAAGCGTCAGAGACCATGCTCTCGAAGAGCGAAGGTTGGACATGGCAGCAGGAACAGAGATGAAACCCGCCACCGCATCCATGCTCAGGATTGAACGGGGTGTGGCCCCGTTGGGCCTGGTCGTGGGCAAAGTCGCCATGCACCGTGAGGTGGTAGGCGTTTTCCAAAAACTCCGTGCTCCCGGGCAGCATGGCCCAGGCGAGACTAAAGACCATCAGGAGGGGCAGGGCTCGTCGCACACCCGAAGCATACAGTGACATTCCGCCGCCGGGCAAGCCCTGCTTCTCTGCCTGTCCAACTTTCGGCCTTATAGGGGGCAGGGCGTCGCTTTAGCGACCCTATGGCCCGTTCCCGGGCCTGATTGCGAGTCCGCGACCCGCTCAAAAAATTTTTCGCATTTGCGCCTGTGCCGATCGGAGGGCTATTCCAAGACCGAATCCGGGCCGTTTCCAGGCCGTAGCTCGGCTAAAATCTCCCCCAGGAGCGCATGCGCCGTCGATCGACCGGTGGCGCAACCCTGATCCGTGAGCGCCTGCGCGAGCGCCCGAACACTCGGTGGATCTTCGCCACGATCGAGAGCCCCCTGGACGATCTCCCGCGCCGATTCGCGCCGCGTCCGCGTGCGCTCGTTCCGGCCCTTGGGACCGGTCGAGAGATTCAACCCGAGCCCCTCGATCCGTTCCCGATCTGCCACCGGATCGAGCCCCGCAAAGACCGAAAGCTTCCGATTCGTGATCTGCCCGCGTTTCGACCACTCCAACGCATGCTTGGTGATGCCCCGCAGCTCGGTGTCCGTCATCCGGTCCTCCGCCGGCTGCTCGCAAAACGTGCGCCCGATCGTCACCACCTTTTCCGCGATCTCCGAAAGATCCCGCGTCAGCTTCGCATAGCAATACGCATAGACCGTGAGCATGCGGTTCCGGCGCCCGCAGGGGATCACACCGCCATGAACTTCGACCCGGACCCGCTCCAGGAATCGCAAGCGATTGCGCCAGAGCTTCACGTGTCCCTGCCGTCCCAGCTCCGAGAGCCGAGGATGGACACCTGCTCGTGCAGTCTCCCTCCGCTGGCGACCCTCCTCCCGCTCGTCGCAGAGCCTTCGGTGCGCTTCGAGCGACGCATCGCGCCGGTCCTCCTCAGATTCGCTGCGAGACCGGGAGCGGGCAGGGCGCCGTACACCGTAGAAGTCGGCCAGCTCCGCCAAGCTGTAGCGCATCGGCTCGCCGTCTGGACCGGGGAGCAGCTCATAGTGGACCCGCCGCTCGGCCGAAGGATTCACACTCCCATGCAGCCGCGTCACGCGGGCGAGATCGCCGGCCGGCCGGTCGAGTCGCAGGCCCGGAAACTCCCTCGCGATGGCGTCGGCCGTGACCTGCTGAAGCGCCGTCCACAACTCCCGGTTCTCGGCATTCGCAAAAGGCGTCGTGCTCGGGTCCTCCTCGTCGCGGAGAAGCCAGAAGGCCCACAAGCCCCGGCCGGAGAACTGCAACATCGACGGCAGCACCAGCCGACCGGCCAGCACGAGCTCGCCGAGAACGTCCGCGGCCTCCTCGGCCGAGCAGTCGAATGCCCCCCGGCCGCAGTCGATGTCGACAAACGTCGCGCCCAGGCGGACGACATACTCCTGAGCCCGTTCCCAGCGATAGAAGCGGTTGATCGTGGCGAACGCATCCTGGCGCAGGTGTGGCTCATTGTTCAGAAGCCACCAATCGAGCCGCTTCGTCGACGTGGAGCGTTGCCGCCAGGGACGCCATGCCCCCATCCCGAGCCAGGGGCCTCGCTCGTCCCGCGGCACCTTCACGCTGAAAACCGCCACCGCCCGCGGATCGCCCATCCAGAAGAGCCGATGCGGCCAGAGATCAACAGAGACGCTCAATCCGAACCCTCCATCTTGGCTCCAAGGGCGGCGCAGCGAATTCTCCGAGCCTCTCGGCGAAGTACGCAGTCCGAGCTCCAGGGATTATAGCGACAGGGCGCCCCGGTCGTGGCAGGCGCGGCTGCGGCGAGCAAGGCCGGTGAAAATGCCGCGTAAATCGCAGCTGCCCTTCGTCGACCGCCGCTCTCCGCTGACTCCGCCGCAGGCAGCCATGGTGCAATGGAGATTCTTCCTCCCAACACGCCAGCCCAAAAGTGGTTCTCGGCAAGCACATTTTTCTACCCTCCCTCGATACGCCTGCTATGACCTCGGCCCGCTATTCTCGCTTTCCCTCGCCGCGACCCTGAAGGCCAAAAATCCAACGAGTAGCACAGCGCTCCATCAGCATGCTAAAGTGCGAGCCGAGAGCCAGCTACCCCCCGGCGACGCCAAAATTCCGCCAGCGCAGGCGTGCGGCGGCTGAGGGTAGTGCTGACGCACGACTTTCCCTGGAGCCCGATGAAGCTCACCGACGCCCAACAGCAAGCTGTCACTCATTCCGGTCACAACCTTCAACTGATCGCCTGCGCAGGCTCGGGGAAGACCGAGGTCGTCGCACGCCGCGTGGTCCATCTGCTGACGCCCAGCCCCGCAGGTGCGCTCGCGCCGCGCAACGTCGTCGCCTTCACCTTCACCGACAAGGCCGCCGCCGAGCTGAAAGAACGGATTGTCACACGTACTCGGGAAGCACTCGGGGAGGTCACGGGCCTTGCCGAGATGTTCGTCGGGACGGTCCACGCGTTCTGCCTGGAGCTGCTCAAGAGCGAGACGCCGCGGTACCTCAAGTACGAGGTGCTGAACGAAGTCCAACAGGGTCTGTTCGTCGATCGGCTCAGCAAACAGAGTGGCCTCACAACCTCGACCGATCTCAGAGGCGAAGCTCTCAAGCGCTTTCGGGACACCAAGCACTACACCGATGCACTCGCGGTCCTGCGCGAGGCGGAGCTGGAGGACACCCACCTTGAGGGCTGCTCGATCCTGGCCGGCCTCGACGCCTACAGAGACCTGCTCGATCGACACAGCTACCTCGACTACTCCTCGATTCTCGAGAAGGCGGTCGAGGTCCTGACGAATGAGGAAGGTCCTCGCGAGCGCCTCGCAGAGCGGGTGAAGTACGTCATTGTCGACGAGTACCAGGACGTGAACCCCGTACAGGAAGCGATCGTCTGGTCGCTCCACGAGCTGGGCGCCCGGATCTGCGTCGTTGGTGATGACGATCAAACCATCTATCAATGGCGCGGCAGCGACGTCGAGAGCATCCTGACCTTCGACCAGCGGTATCCGGGCGTCGACCAGATCCCGATCGAAGAGAACTTCCGTTCCAGTAATGGGATCGTCGAGACCGCGCGCGTGTTCATCGAGCAAAACACCGTGCGCCTCCCCAAGGCGATGAAGCCGACCGGCGCACAGGCCTCCGAATCCGGCGACATCATTGCCCTCTCGTTCGCGACGCCGGCCGAGGAAGCGCGCCACATCGTCGAGACCGCGCAGGCGCTACGCGGCGTGGCCTTCACCGAAGACGGCAAGGAGCGCGGGCTCGCCTGGTCGGACATGGCGGTTCTGCTCCGCAGCGTCAAGGCGAACGCGCTTCCCATCACCGACGCACTACATGCGGCAGGCATCCCCTTCGTGGTCACCGGGATGACGAATCTGTTCGGCACCGCCGAGGCCGAGGCCGCCCGCCAGCTCTTCTACTTCATCGGCGATCATGGGCCCGCCGAGGCGGCGGTCGAGCAAGCTTGGAAGGACGCGAACCTCGGACTCGAACCCGCCGCGCTCCGTGCTGCGATCCAGGGCGCCGCGGCGGCGAAGGCCGCCCTCACAGACCCGGACCAGAAGCGTTGGGGCCAGTACTCGATTCAACGTGTCTTCCTCAACTTCCTCGATCAGGCCGGAGTCCGCGAAGAACGCCCGCTGAACGGCCGCGGCGAGGTCGTGTTCTACAATCTCGGAAAGTTCAGCCAGCTCATCTCCGATTTCGAGACCATCCACTTCCACTCGAAGCCGGTTGAGAAGTACGCCGCGTTTGCCAATTTCCTGCAATACCGTGCCGAGGACGCTTACCCCGAGGGCTGGCAGGACAATCAATATGCGAACCCCGATGCCGTCCGCATCACGACCATCCACCAGGCCAAAGGCATGCAGTGGCCGGTGGTGTTCGTGCCCGCGCTCCTCAAGAACCGATTCCCGGCGAAGAAGCAAGGCGGCCGCACCGTCTGGCATCTCCTTCCGCGCAACGGCGTCAAGGGCCAACAGCGCTTTGAAGGCACGATCGAGGACGAGCGTCGGCTCTTCTACGTTGCCATGACCCGGAGCCAAAAGTTCCTGCACCTGACCTGGGCGCCGGTGCCGGGTAACCAGCTCTTCCAGAAGCGCTCGCAATTCTGGGACGACATTCTCGTCTCGAAACACGTCAAACGGAAGGCGCCCGACTACTCGTCGCGCAAACGCCTCCCACCCACACCCCGGGCGGGCGTGGCGAATGTCGTGTTCTCCTTTTCAAACCTCAAGTACTTTTTCGAGTGCCCGTACCAGTTCAAGCTGCGCGTGCTCTACGGCTTCAACGCGCCGATCCACGAGGCGCTGGGCTACGGCAAGTCGCTGCATGACGCGCTCGCCGAGGTGCATGCTCGGGCGATCCGAGGCGATGTGGCCGACCCTGCCGAGGTGCCGTCTCTCGTCGAGACGCACCTGCACGCACCATACGCCTACCCGGCGCTCCGCCAGCAACTCGAGGCCTCGGCCGAGCGCGTCCTGTGCGACTATCTGCACGACAACGCGGCTCTCTTCGACAAGATCGAGTTCTCGGAAAAGCAGATCGAGATCAGCCTTGGCGACGGCGTTAGCGTGGTGGGGCGTATCGACCTCGTACGGCGCATCGACACCGGCGAGACCACGATTGTCGACTTGAAGTCCAGCGACCGCGCGCAGGCGGAGGACGTCACCGAGAGGCAGCTCCACGTCTACGCGCTCGGCTACCAGGATCTCACCGGCCGGCGGCCCGACTACGTCGAAATTTACGAGCTGGACGAGCGCAAGAGAAAGCCGCGCTCGGTAGACGATGACTTTGTCGAAGACGTGAAGGTCCGAACGCGAGACGCGGCGATCGCTCTGCGTAGCGGGCAGTTACCCCCCGCCCCCTCGGTGAAAAAGTGCGCAGGCTGCGATTACAAGGGCATGTGCACCGCCGCTGTAGGAATACGAGAGGAGACCCAGCCTTGAACCTGAAGCGCCAAATCCTGAGCCAGATGACCCGTGACCAGCTCAAGGAGGTCGTCGAGGCCTTGGACGTCACCGATGTCGACAAGCGCAGCGCCGACGCCATGCGGGCCAGACTCTCGCGTGCGCACCGGGCCACCGCGGCGATTCTTTTGGAGCGCTTTTCGGAAACCGCGGTCAAGGACCTCTGCGATACGCTGGGCGTTTCTTCCGTGGGCCGGCGCGCCGCTCTCATCGCACGGCTCTTGGAGCCGGCGGCTTCCGACTTCGAGCTGAAAGCCGATGAACCACCAGCCACGGTGGAACCAGAACCCGCCTCCAGCCGCTCTTCGCGCCAGGCGCGTGGCGAGAAAAAGGTCACCCGCTACACCTACGAGGAGATCAGAGAGCCGCGCACGCCGGAGACCGGGCACACGTCGCTGCTGCCAGCCGACGAGTTGGTGGTGAACCTGCCGATGGACAACGGCTGGAGCAAGGCCGTCGTGATCGGGACACTGCCGGAGGAGGATGAGCGGCCGGTAGTCGTGGACATGGACCCGGCCGCGGACCCGGTGCTCTTCTGGGCAGGGAAGCGAAACCGGCGTGAGGTTCCGGTCCTGCCACTCCAACGCAACGAGATCGTCTCCGAGTCCCGCATCGCTCAAATCATCGATCGGGCGCGCCGGGCGGCTGAGGAGAAGTCTGGCGCGGCGCGGCAGGGGCACCTTTTCGCAGACCTCGAGAAGGCGCTACGCGAGAGCGACCGGAGCAAGCGCGTCCAGTTCCACACCTTCGAGGAAGGCTGGAAAAACAAGCTCATCTGTGGAGACTCGCTGCACGTGATGGAGTCGTTGCTGTATTACGAGAACCTCCGTGGCAAGGTGCAGATGGTCTACATCGACCCGCCTTACGGCATCAAGTACGACTCTAACTTCCAACAGCGTGTGGACTCGACGAAAAACGAGGAGAGGGACCAAGCTGATGATGTGCTCACGATCAAGGCCTTTCGGGACACATGGGCGCTTGGTGTTCATTCATACCTATCTTACCTGGCGGAACGCCTGTACCTCTGCCGAGAGTTGCTAATGAGTAGTGGCAGCATATTCGTGCAGATCAGCGATGATAATATCCACCGCGTGCGCGCGTTGCTAGATGAAGTCTTCGGCGCTAGCAATTTTGTTTCCCAGATTACTTTTTTCAAGACTAGCAGTCAATCCAGCGAATTCCTTTCCTCTCCTGTGGACTATCTTCTCTGGTACGCAAAAGATAGGAATGCATGTAAGCCCAATCAACTTTTTCAGGAGAAAGAGTTAGGAGGAGAGGGTGCCGGCCAGTACACGTGGGTTGAGCTTGGCGACGGAACTCGACGGCGAATGACGGAATCTGAACTCGAAGGTACTGAGGAATTGCCCGAAGAAGCCCGAGTATTTTGCCCAGATAACCTATTTAGCACTCGGCAAGGGAGAGATCACGAATTATGGCCTGTAAAGATTGAAGGTCGGGAATATTGGCCAGCAGGTGCTTCTACGTGGAAGACAAACCTAGAAGGGATGGAGCGGCTCCGGGACGCTCGCCGTCTTTTCCCGATCGGAAAGACTCTTCGCTACGTTCGGTATTTTGATGATTTCAAGGCTTTTCCAATAACTAGCATTTGGACAGATACGATTATCAGCGGCTTCTCCGGCAGCAAGTTCTACGTCGTCCAGACGAGCCCAAAGGTGGTAGCCCGATGCATTGCGATGACAACAAACCCAGGCGACTTGGTCCTTGACATAACTTCTGGTGGTGGAACTACGGCCTACTGTGCGGAATCGCTCGGTCGGCGCTGGATTGTGTGTGACACTTCCCGCGTCGCCGTGAATATCACACGCCAGCGATTGCTCGGTGCGGTACTCCCAGCCTTTGTTTTTAAGGGTGATCGCGTGTCGGCCGGCTTTCAATACAGAGAACTTCCACGGGTGACGATGGGGAGCATCACTTCCGGCCGTGAGGCCGGTCATGTCGAGCTCGTGGATGAGCCGCTCAAAGATGCGTCGGCTATCCGCGTCGCGGGCCCTTTCGAGGTTATGTCCCTGGGCCGCTACTCCGTCGAGGACTGGAAAGGCTACGTCGTCCAGGAGACCGGCATCGGCGAGCCGGCGAAGCTCGAGAACTACATCGAGGTGATCTGCCGCCTCTACAGCAAGGACGCGGCGATCCAGGGCGCGACAGGGCTCGTGCATGCGATTGCGGAGAACGGGAAGGAGAAGATCGCGATCTCTGTCGGGCCGCTCTCCGGGCGCGTCACGGCCAAGCAGATCAACGACGCCGTCCAGGACGCGCTTGCCTCGGGCATCCTCGAAGTGCATGTTCTTGGTTGGGCTTTTGAAGCGAATGTAGGTGAGGTGAAGTCTCAACTCGAAAGGCGCGGCAAGGTCAAGGTCGAGCTGATCATGATCCGCCCGGACACCCTCGCCGAGGGCCTCAAGGCAACCCAGCCGGAAATGTTGTTCTCACCGCTCGCTCTCCCGGACATCGAGGTCACAGCAGCGAAGAACGGAACGGAAAAACAACTGCAGGTCACGCTCAAAGGAGTGGCACTCTTCGACCGCAAACGCCGTACCACTGACTACAAGGCGGCCGACTCGGGCTACGTCTCGGCCTGGTATCTCGACGAGGATTACGACGGTGACTGCTTCGTGGATTGCCAGATGTTTTTCGATTTCAAGAAGGCGCCGAACATCAAGGCCGCGCTCAGGGCCGAGGTGGACCCGTCCGAGTTCACGTTGAAGCTCGCTTCCGAGCCTTTCCCGGTTCGCGGCTACAAGCGCATCGCGGTAAAGGTCGTGGACGTGTACGGCAACGAATCCACCATCGTGCGGGACTTGGCGTAGGGAGCGCGGCCCATGGCTTACGTTGTTGACCGGGTCGTCATCTGCGACGCCTTCCGCGAGCCCGAGCGGCATTACCAGCTTCTCACCGGCGGCCGCTCGAAGCTCACGGCGGGGCGGCGGCCCTCGATGCGCTTCCTCGCCTCTGCGAAGGCCACGCAGGGCGGCATCGCGGGAATCGTCGGCAAAGAAGCCGGGCTCTTCGAAGACCTACTCGCGAGCACCGAGCAACGCAACGACTTCGTCAACCAGCTTCGCGACGAGGTGCGCGTGTGGCGCGAGGCCGGCTACCCCGGCACAGCGATCGTGACCCGGCGGCTGCTCGAGTGGTGGTTCGAGCGCGACGAGGAGCGCGCGAAGGTCTACAAGCGGTTCTTCTTCTGTCAGCAGGAGGCGGTCGAGGCCGTCATCTATCTGTACGAGGTCCAGCACCGACGCAAGATGCCCGAGACCGGCAACCTCCTGCGCTACGCGCTCAAGCTCGCCACCGGCACGGGCAAAACCATGGTGATGGCTCTCATTGTCACCTGGGCGACGCTGCACAAGCGCAAGGTCAGCGGCTCGTCGCTTTCGACGAATTTCCTCGTGCTCGTGCCGAACCTCACGGTTCGCGACCGGGTGAGCGGGCAGCCGCGCGGAGACGGGCTCGATCCTGCCGGCGAGCACAACCTCTACGAGGCCTTCGAGATCGTGCCGCCCGAGTACCGCGAGGAGTTCCGGCCAAACGTGCTGGTGCGCAACTGGCAGGGCATCCCGCTCGAAGCGAAGCGCGACGACTGGATCGGCGAGGGGGACGTGCCGCTCGAGGAGGGACGGTTCATTCCTCAAGCTGTGCTGCGAGCGATGCAGCGGCGCGCCCGGCAGGACCCGAGCGCGCCGATCCGGCGGCTGCTCGGTGGCTGGCGCGACCTGATCGTGATCAACGACGAGGCCCACCACGTCTACGGCGAGAAACGGGCGCGCGCCGGCGAGGACCCCGAGCACATCAAGTGGAGCAAGATCCTCGAACGGCTCTCGAAAGCTGCCCGGGTGAGCCTCGTGCTCGATCTATCGGCGACGCCCTGGTATGGCTCGGGCTCGCCCAAGCCTGAAGGGACACTCTTCGAGTGGCTGGTGTCGGATTTCTCCGTGTACGACGCTTTCGAGTCGGGCCTCGTGAAGGTGGTGCGGCTCCCAGATCCGGACGAGAGGGGCAACATCTATCTCGACCTCTGGAACGACGTCAAGGGAGCGAGAACGAAGGAAGAGTATCTGCGCGCCTGCAAGGGGGCGATTGCGAGCATCTACTCGTCCTGGAGAAAGGACTACGACGAGTGGGCGAGCATTTTCGAGACGATGCGCCCCGGTCCGAGCCCGGTGCTCCTGTGCGTCACCGACAGCGCGCAGCGGGCGGCATGGCTCTTCGAGCATCTGACCCGCGAGCATGAGCTGTTGCGCAATCAGGATAACGAAGATCGCACGCGATGGGTGACGATTCCGATCGACTCGAAGGTGTTCGACGCCGACAAGGGGAACGAGGCCGTACTGCGCGAGATGGTCAACACCGTCGGCTCCAAGGGTAAGCCCGGTGAGCATGTGCGCTGCATTGTCAGCGTGAACATGCTTTCCGAAGGCTGGGACGTGAAGAGCGTGACCCACATTCTGGGGCTCCGCGCATTCGGTTCGCCGCTTCTGACCGAACAGATCATCGGTCGCGGCCTGCGGCGCACCAATTACCACATCCTGAACCAGCCCCTCGAAGAACGGCCCGATGGCGGCGAGGAGACCGTGGACGCCTTCGGCATCCCCTTCGTCGGCTTTCCGGTGGAGAAACGCAAGCGCGCGCGAACCGGCAGGTGGGGCGAGGACCTGCACTGGATCGAGCCGGACCCGAAAAAAGCAAAGTTCCGCGTGACGGTGCCGAACGTCCGGTCGTGGGCGGTCGGAGTGACCGAATCGCTGGCGGACCTCCTGCGGGTGGAGGATCTGCCGCAGACCCACATCAACCCGAAGGTGACACCACCCGACGTGCGCATGAAGCCCGTCGTCGGAGGCGCGCCGGAAACGGTGATGCACCTCGAAGAGTTCCGGGCCGAGTGGCCGACGCTGAGAAGCGCGTTCCAGATTGCCGAGGAGCTCTACCAGCAGACAAACCCTGGTTCTGCGGAAGATCTGAACATCGGCCCAACCTTCGAGGAGCTGCTGGAAGTCGTGCGCAGATACGTCGAGCGCCGCGTGGTCACGATGGAAGTAGGCGGGCAGAAGAGCGATGTCAGGGACATCGGCATTCCCTATTGGAGAGGGCAGGCGATGGACGTGCTGGAGAACGCGATCCGGGGGGCAGGCCTGCCCGGCGTCGAGGCAGTGCCCATTCTCGGCTCGCCGGCGTGGCTCGACACCGTCAACCTCCGCCGCTTCCAGTGGACCGGTATCGTGGCGGAAGGGAAGCGCTGCCACACCACCAAAGTGCCTTGCCACACGGATCTCGAAAAGCGCTTCGCGGACTTCCTCGACAATGCGCAAGACGTGACGCGGTACTACAAGAACGAGCGACTCGGGTTCTCCGTCACCTACTACGAGAGCAACCGGCCACGGCAGTACTTCCCCGACTTCATCATCGCGGCGCGGGACGCCACCGGCCGTGAGGTGATGTGGCTGGCGGAGACGAAAGGTGAGATCCGCCCAAACACCGCTTTGAAGAGCGAAGCTGCGCGGATCTGGTGCGAGAAGATGAGCGGCACGAGATATGGTCAGTGGCGGGATCTGCTCGTTCCACAAAAGAAGCTCGAGGCGGCACTGGCATCAGGCGTGAAGTCGCTTGCCGAGCTCGCCGAGAGCCTGGCCGTTCCGCAGCCCGCGCCTCAGCTCACGTTGCTGTCGTTCGAAAACGAGCGGGCGAAGCGCGAGGCGTTCAAGACCCTGCTGCCGCTGTACTCGCTCAAGGCTGCCGCCGGCTACTTCGGCCGGGGTGAGGCCGTCGAGCCGGAGGGCTGGCTGGAGGCGGAGGGGGTCGGAAAGCTCGACGAACGGATGTTCGTCTGCCGCGCCGTCGGCCGCTCGATGGAGCCATCGATCCGCGATGGCGACCTCATCGTCTTCCGGGCCAACCCGGCCGGCACGCGGCAAGGCAAGATCGTGCTGGCACAGTACCGTGGCCCGGAGGACCCGGACACCGGCGGAACGTTCACCGTCAAGCGATACTCGTCCGAGAAGGCAGCGGCCGACGAGAGCAGTTGGCGGCACACTCGGGTCGTGCTCTCCCCGACGAACCCAGCGTACCAGCCGATCCTGCTCGACGCCGACGACGAGGAGAACGTCAAGGTGATTGCCGAGTTGGTGACTGTCTTGCGAGGTGCCGGCTGATCCGGGAAAGTAAGTGCCGGGGGAGCAGGTGCTGCGGACGCTGCCTTTTCGTCCCTTCCACCACACTCCCGCGGCCGTCGATCCTCCCCTCCACACACCCATTCACGCAGGGCCGTGGTCC